>JAFAPC010000007.1 GCA_019247305.1 Pseudonocardiales bacterium | reverse complement strand
TCGATTTGGTGGCCTGCCTGAGCACATTCGCATCATGGCCAACGCGCCGCAGCCGCTTCTGCTGCGCGTCGCTGATCTTTATATCGGACACGGCGGATTTGGTGGCTTGCGTGAAGCGATTGATGCCGCCGTACCGCTGCTGATCTTTCCGTTTTTCGCCGACCAACCCGCAAATGCGGCGCGCTGCGCGGAGTTAGGTCTCGGCGTCACCCTCGATCCCCTGACCGTCACCTCCGCCGACGTGTATACGAGCGTCGCAGACATGATGCGCCGATCCTCGTATAAGAAACAAATGCGCGCCCTTCAACGCAAAGCGTTGGCACTCCCACCACTGAACGTGTCCAAGCTCATTCCCACCGATGAAGACGCCGTCGCGTAGGTCGCGTCAAGCAGCACTGATGCCCCTATGGATGTGTGTGTCACGAACGCAGAGAGGAGCTTTGATGTAGGCGAGGTTCTTTGATGCGGTGCTGCGTGAGAGATGGAGGAGTTGGCCTTCCGGCGTCGCCCTGCGTGGGGGAGATGTCAAACCGCCCTCTGCTGCGTTAGCTGAAGACTTTGTGAACATGAACGTGGGCCGAGTCGTGGTTAGCTCGGTGTCTGCGGTGCTGTACGAGTAGATGGAGGAATCTCTGGACCTCTGGAGTCGCCTTGCGGGAGGAGGCTTCAAACCACCTACCGGGGCCTTGGCTGAAGACCGTGGTCTTGAACGGTGTAGGAAAAGGCGCGGCGGGATCGCGTCAGGTGTGGGCTGGAAAGATGAGCGATGGGTCGTAGTGGAGGCCCTCTGTCGGCTGAAGCGTCGAAAGCTAATCAGATGACATCAAAACCAGGGTCTGGTCTTTGCTCTGGGATGAGCCTGGCGGGTGCCCGTTTATTGGCCAGGTGGTGTCCGGCGTACAGGCAGCATGAGTCCAGTCCGGGCTCTCGTATGGAACATGTGAAGGCGTGTCCTGATATGGCCGCTGAGAGGAAGTGTGCGACGAGAGGGAGAACTCCAAGCGGCGGAATCCGCAAGGAGCTGAGTACCGTGGCGGGATGCGCTGGCGGACTCGCCCGGAGTAGCTGGGAAGCCTCTGCGTATCGCAGTAGAGGTGGAGCCAAGGGGCGGGGTCGTCCTGGCTGATGAGTGTGATCAACCGGGAGGGAGGAATCGCATGAGTGAGCCGATGTTGCGGGGCAAGTCGCACGATATCCCGAAACGGCTCGTGTGGGATGCGTGGGTGAAGGTGAAGAAAAATGGAGGAGCGGCTGGGGTCGATGGTGTGACGGTCGAGCGGTTCGAGGAAGGGCTGAAGGATAACCTTTACCGGCTGTGGAACCGCATGTCATCGGGGTCGTATTTCCCCGGGCCGGTCCGCGCGGTGGAGATACCGAAGAAAGGAGGAACGAGGGTCCTGGGCATTCCCACGGAGGCGGCATAGTGCCGCGTCGTCCAGTGGTGATTTGGGTTGTGTTGTCGTCACGCATCCCTTCCACGCGCTGAGTGGGCAGCGGCTGGATGTTCTGTATGTCAAGCGCCGGGGTGGGGACTCGGTGTTCGTGTGCTCCGGCGGTATCAGTGGCCAGATGACCCTGCCGCGGTCGTGGACTGACCGGGGTGAGCCGGCGCAGGGGCATCGGTTGTCGGTGCAGGGTCTGGCTGAGCTGTTCGCGGTGACACGCGCGATCCAGGGTCGTTGATTGCTGTGCCTGTTCACGAGACACTCTTGTGCGGTGAAAGGACACAAGAACGATCTGTCTGGGTTGTCCACGCGGGCCTTGCGGGCGCGCCGGCGGCGGCTAGCGGCGCGGCTGGAGGATGTGGAGGAGGTGCTGGCCGGGTCGCTGGTGGAGCAAACCCGGCGCTGCGGCAAGCCGGGCTGTCATTGCGCCGTAGGCGACCCGCACGGCCCGTATGCCTATTTCGTCCCGAAAACAACTGGCCGGGGGCGGTCGAGGTATGTGCCGGCGAACCTGGCGGCCCGGGTGCGGGCCAGTGTGGCGCGGGGTGCGCAGGTCGAGGCGGTGCTGGCGGAGATCTCGGCGATCAACACCGAGCTGTTGGCCAGGCGAGAGCTGAGCTAGCCGATGACCGCCGCTGCACCGAGTGTCGTGTTGTCCGGGTCCTTGCGGGCCGAAGCGGTGACGGTATTGGCCAACATGACGATGGCGGCGTTGGAAGGCGGCGGTGATGAACGGCGAGATGAAGATCAGCAGCGGGCATCGCGACCGCCTGGCGGTGGTCTATCTGCGCCAGTCGTCGATGGCCCAGGTCCGGGAGCACACCGAGTCCACGACACGCCAGTACGGTCTGGTCGAGGAGGCGGTCCGGCTGGGCTGGGCTCGGGCGGACGTGGTGGTGATCGACACCGATCTGGGGGTCTCGGGTCGGTGGGGAGTGGTCCGGGCGGGGTTCACCGAGCTGGTGGGCCGGGTGTGCTCGGGCGAGGTCGGGGCGATCTTCGGGATCGAGATCTCCCGGCTGGCCCGCTCCAATGCCGAGGTCGCGCGGTTGATGGAGTTCGCCGCGATCACCCAGACGCTGCTGATCGACGCCGATGGCATCTACGATCCCGGCGATGTCAACGACCGGATGCTGCTCGGGATGAAAAGCACCATCGGGGAGGTGGAGCTGCACGTGATGGCGCAGCGCCTGGCGGCCAGCAAGAAAGCCGCGGCCGCTCGCGGCGAGCTGCGCACCCCCCTGCCGGTGGGGTATGTCCACGACCAGGCCGGCGAGGTCGTCATGGACCCCGACGCCGAGGTCGCCGCCGCGATCCGTGACCTGTTCGCCGCCTTCGCCGCGTGCGGCTCGGCCTACGGTGTGGTCGCCGCGTTCGCCGAGCGGCGTTTCCCGTTGCGGGCTTACGGCGGGGTCTGGGCCGGGGCGCTGGGGTCGCCTCACCCACGCCCGCGTTCTAGGTGTGCTGAAAAACCCCTGCTACGCCGGGGCCTACGTGCATGGCCGCTACACCTCCCACCGCAGCGTCAACCCCGATGGCACCGTGCGCACCAGCCTCATCGAGCGACCCCGCACCGAGTGGCCCGTCCTGATCCACGATCACCACGAGGGTTACCTCAGTTGGGCCGACTACCTGGCCAACGAGACCAAGCTGGCCGCGAACCGCACCAACGCCGGGGCCCGGCCACCCCGGGAGGGATCAGCGCTGTGTCAGGGCATCATCACCTGCGGGTCCTGCGGCAAGCCGATGCGCACCAACTATCGCTCGGGCCAGAAGCCCTCCTATGAGTGCGCTCGGCGTGCCGATGGGCTCACCACATCGACCTGCCGCTCCATCGCCGCGTCCACCGTGGACACAGCGGTCGCCGGCAGGCTGTTGCAGGCGCTCAACCCCGCCGAGATCGCCCTTGCCCTGGCCGCCGCTGACGAGGTCACCGATCGCCACCAGCGCATCAGCCGCTCCGCCGAGCTCGCCGTCGACCGCGCCCGCTACGAGGCCGATCGGGCCGAACGCGCCTTCCACGCGGTCGAGCCAGAAAACCGGCTGGTCGCCCGCACCCTGGAAGCCCGGTGGGAAACCAAACTCGCCGACCTGGCCGAAACCGAGCAAGCACTCACCGCCGCCCAGCACGCGCGCCCACCCCTGCCCACCCGGACCGAGCTGGAAAAACTCACCACCGACTTGCCCCGACTCTGGCACGCGCCCACCACCAGCAACAAAGACCGCAAACGGCTGTTGCGCACCCTGATCGCCGACATCACGCTGCTCCCCGAAACCAACCCCGCCAGGGCGCGAATCGGGCTGCGCTGGCACACCGGCTCATGCGAGGAACTCACCATGAACAGGCCGCTGCCACCCGGCCCAGCCAAACGCAGCCCCTCACCAGCGGTCGACCTCATCCGCCGGCTCGGCCCGACCACCGATACCCACGACCTGGCCGACACGCTCAACGCCGCCGGGCTGACCACCGGCCACGGGCGACCCTTCGACACCGCCGCCGTGTAGTGGATCCGGCACGCCTACCACATCCCCGCCCCAACGCCCTACGCCCCCGGTGAGATCAGCGTCGCTGACGCCGCAGCGCGCCTTGGCTGCAGCATCGGTGTCATCTACGACTGGATCAAGACCGGCAAACTCACCGCCCGCCGCGGAGCCGGCAACCGGCTCTGCATCCCCTGGACCAGCCACACCGAAACCCAGTGCCGCCGCCGCATCAGTGAGTCCGGGCACCTCAACCCCGCAGCCCGGCGCACCAAACCCCGCACCCGAGCCTGACCACACCGAAAAATGTCGGTGCCACCAGGCACCATGCCATCCAACAAAGGTTGACCAGCACAGCACCACACCCATGGGAAGATCCCAACACGCGATTGCAGGAGGAGCAGTATGAAGTCACCGTCGCAATACCGAGCGGCCGCAGCCGCCCATCCGCCTTCGGGATATAAGACCGCCGCGACGGCCTCGCCCGGTAGCTTCCCGCGTGCAGCCGACGGTGCAAATCCTGGAGATTCGCCTCCAGATCCTGGCCGTAGGCCTCCCACCCCACCCCGTCCACCCCCGGCGCGGCCCGCGGGCGGATCGCCCGGTACGCCGCACGGAGACGAGCGACAGTGACATGGTGCAGCAGTGCCGTGAACCGCGCTTCCTTGTCTCGCCGTGCTACCTCACGCACACGCTCCAGCCCACTAGGCGCACCATGCCCGGCACTGCGTCCGGGATGCGTTGAGCTGGCCGTGTTCCCCTTGGCCGGTCCCCTTTCCTCCACCACCTCCGCCACCACTCGCGCGGCATTGTTCGGCGGCTTCGCAGGTACTACGGGACCGTCTGACTGCCCACGCTCGTCCATCTCAGGCGTACGACCTCAGCCTTCCCTGAGCGGCCCGCCTGGTGATCAACCCAGCGGGCGAGCAGTGGGACCTCCCGGTTCTCGCGCGGAAGGACTCCGTACATGCACAGGTTCTCAGACCGCGCGGGGTCCACCGGACGGCTCGCGCTAACGCCACCGGCGATGTGGCCTTCCGTCTCTTGGGACGACGTCGGCACCCCGAAGCTGTGATTTCGCGGCTCCATGGCTGGCCTGCACGTACCCCTGTCAACGCTTCACCGCCGCCCTCACGGACACCGGCGCATGACTCGGGGCCATCGTGGATCGCTACTCCTTCGATGTCGGGCGTTCTCATCCCTTTCCTCCCGCCGGTTTATCCCGGCGCACCCCAAGCTCCCAACCAAACATAAGCGCCTCCGACGGACGTCGCTCCGGGATCGCACCCTGACCCGACCAGGATAGTGGCGGGTCACCAGGGAAGCGGGCATCCCGTCACGCCGGCGCCGGAGGCATAGCGGGTCGGGGGCAAGCTTGTCGGCGGCCACGGGAGCCTGAACGCAGACGGCTAAGTTTTTGAACGCTGATGGCCAGCAGGGCTGAACGTTGGCGGCGAGTGGGATCTGCCCGACACGGTCTTGACCGTTCCTCGCCGGTTGCCTGGCGGGGGCCTTCTGCTCGGGTGGGCTAAGCGGCTCCAACCGCACCCAGCCCCTGGGAGGGAGACGAGTGAAATCTGCCGAAGAGATCAGGGAAATTCTCGAAGGGGCCGACTTGACCGAGTCCTACCGTGACGCCGCCGAGCCGGCTGGTTGCTCGCCGAACACCGTGGCGCGGTGTGGGGCCGCGCGGGCGTGTGTCGCCAGGATGAGCAGGTCATCATCGTGCACGTCGGCGAGCGCGGGCCCCTTGAGGTGGCCCGGCATGCGGTGGGCACCCCGGGCAGTCCGCGCCTGGACGACGCGCACTTCCCCCCGGTCTCTCCTGGAGCGCTGTCTGGCAGACCGCGCCCGCGCGGTGACGCCGAGGCGGCGTTCCTGTCGATCGGCGGGGCGGCCGACCGAGGCCGGCGCAGCCGGTAGCGTAGAGGGCCGGATGACAAGCCAGGCCAATGCCCCCTCTGAACCCCTCAAACCCATCACCGGTGATGCCTGATTGCTCCTTGCGTGAGTCATCTCCGATGCGATGGCCAGCGCAGGCCCAGCAATCTCCGCCAGGCGCTGGGCCGGGCGTGGCGTCGGCGCCGCCGCCGATCAGGTTGTCTCAGCGCGAGGATCTTTACACAGCGCCAGCACTGGGGTCCTGGTGGTTCGACGAGGGCGGCCGGCATGAGAGTCAGGCCGCACACCGCTACCGGCTGCACCTGGCTGGTGGCGTGCGCGGATTCCATCTCCTCCGGCGTGACCGCGTGCTCCAGCCCGTCCGTGACCGACGTGACCCAGGCCAGCCGGGCTGCACCACGATCGCGTCCCCTCACCACAGTCGGCCCGCTGTGCGTGCCCCCACGTCGGCACCTCGCCTCCGCGGTCCTGGGAGTCACGGCCGGGAGCCGCAGTGATCGGGGTTGCCCTGGGCTCCCGGCCGTGACGTGGTGCCCCGGCGGCATGGTCAGGCAGGCGCGGCACCGGGGCACCCTGCTCGGTCGCCCTGTGCGACGAGCTGAAATAATCTTTTCCCTAGCGCGGTATCAGCGACAAGGACCCAGCACCGCCATCACCACGCCCCAGACCCGCCCAACCCAAGAGGTGAACAGACGTGCCCGACCGACCACCACGGACCCTGCTCGAACAACGCATCCGGCAACGCTGCATGACCTACGAGGAATTCGTGCAGCACGCCGAAACCTTCGCCCGAGACCACCACGAACCCGGCACCCTCAGCCTGCGACACCTCCAACGACTCACCAGCGGCCGATCCCTCGGCACGCTCCGACCAGCCACCGCACGACTGCTCGAACGAATCCTCGGCGAACCGATCGCCACCCTCCTCGCACCGCCGAAGACCGCTGCCGACAAGGACGAAAATCCCGCCAACGACCTGCGCCAGCTCCTCGACGCCGCCCGCCGCGTCGACCGCTCGGTCATCGTCGTTCTGCACCAACAACTGGACGCCATCCGCCGACTCGACCGGCAACTGGGTGCGATCGTCGTCCGAGACGAACTCACCACCAAAATCCGCCAAGTCCACCAACTCACCGCCCACAGCCTCGCCCCCGGCACCCGGGAACCCCTCGCCGCACTCCTCTCCGAAATGCACACGCTGGCCGGATGGCAAGCACTCGACCTCGGCGACATCGCCGAAGCGTGGCAGCATTACGAACACGCCAGATCCGCCGCCGCCCAATCCCATTCCATCCCGCACGAATCACACGCGATTGCCGAACAAGCATTCGTCCTCATCGACGCCGGAGCAACCCGCGACGCCGTAGACTTACTCGACAACGCCCGACACCGCGCCGACACAACCGCACCACGTGTCCTCCGGGCTTGGTTGGCCGCCGCCCACGGCGAAGCCCTCGCCGCCCACGGCGACCGCACCGCCAGCCTGCACGCCTTCGACCACGCCGCCCACCTCCTACCCCCCGATCCGGCCGACGACCGACCCTACGTCGCACTTGACCTCGTGCACCTGGCGCGCTGGCGCGGCCACGCCCTCGCCCGCTTCGCCGACCCCGACGCCATCACCGTCCTCACCAACGCCCTCCACCACCTCGACCCCACCTTCGTCCGCGCCGAAACCGCCCTCCGCATCGACCTCGCCACCGCCCTCACCGCCCACGGCGACCAAGACGAAGCACACACCCACGCCACCCACGCAGCCCAACTCGCCACCCAAGTCGGCTCAGCCCGCCAACGCCGCCGAATCGCAAGCCTCCTGGCTGCGGTCTGATACCTACCGCATCTCGTGATCTTTGTCCGGTCAGCTCGGGGGGCTACCCGCGTTTGGGCATCCGTGAAGCGAGAATTTCTGCGGCGTCGCGATCCGCGGCGGCGACCCACGCTGCATACACCTTGAGCGTGGTGGCTCCGCCACCGCCGTGCCCGAGTCGACCAGCAACCGTGCGGAGATCCACTCCGGCAGTCAGAAGCTCGGTGGCCGAGTAGTGGCGCAGGGCGTGCAGATGCGTCTTGATTCCGAGCCTGGCGGCCATGTCACGGTATCGCTGGGTCACGGCATTGGGCGAGTAGGGCTTGCGGTGGTCGAAGTTCGACAATCCGCTGAACACGAACAGGTCTTCGCTGAACGTCCCGCCGACCGACTCGACTCGTTCTCGGACCCGTTGCTTGTGCTGGCGCAGGAGGGTCACCGTCTCCGAGTCGAGCGCGATGCGGCGCGCCTGATGAGTCTTCGTGTCCTTCTCGCGACCAGCGACCCAGCTTCGCCGGAGGTCGATGATCTCCTCATCAAAATGGATGCGGGAAAATCGCAGCCCGCACAGTTCGCCACGCCGCATCCCGGTGGTCATGACGAGCCAGACGAGGGTGCCCCAATCGTCGTCCATGCGAAACGCTTCTTCACTGAGCCTGGCGGCTTCGCTGGGCGTCGGGGGCTGCGGCTCAGGCGGCTTGGGTCGCGGCTTCCGGGCGCCGTGCGCCGGATTCGACGTGATCCAACCCCAGCGCACTGCGGCCGACATGGTGCCGTTGATGATCCAGTGGAGCTGCCGAACCGTGGACGCCGCGAGCGGCTTGCACACATGGGGGCGGCACTTCGCGGCGACACAGTCATGATCGCCTACGACGGTGTGCTCGATGAACGGCTTGCCCGAACAGCGGGCGCGGCAACGTCGCAGCTCCGTGTAGAGGCTCTCCAGAGCACGGGCGTCGACCTTGGGCAATGCGATGTGGCCCAGCGCGGGCTTGATGGTGCGTTCGATGTATCCCCGGTAGCTGTGGCGCGTGGTGTCTTCAAGTTCGGCCGTACGTAGCCACTCGTCCAGCGCATGACCGAGGCAGACGGTGGAGTTGGGCGCCCGCTGTGCGTCTACCTGCCGGAGCAGCCTGGTCAACTCCTTCTGCGCCTCGCGCTGGGCCGCCTTGTCCGTGCCGCGCACGGTGCTCGTCAGGTAGACGTCGCGGCCCGTTACTGGGTCGGCACCGGAGAAGACCCGGACCTGGAGCGAGGTGCCCCGGGTGCGGACGCTGCCACGCCGTCGTGGTTCGACGCTGTGCGAGGTCATGGCGCCAGCGTAGAGCGCACTCATGGACAAAGCCATGGCCACGAACCAGTATTTTCGATCTTGAAAATCGGCATACCCGCTGGCCAGAAGCGGTGCCCCCGGTGGGAGTCGAACCCACACTGGACGGGTTTTGAGTCCGTTGCCTCTGCCGGTTGGGCTACGGGGGCGAGTCGTTGGCAGGATCACTGTGTCGGCGGGATCACTGTACGGGTTGGGTGAACATGGTCCCCGGTCAGATCCCGACATCGCTATCGTTCGGGGTTAAGGGTAGCCGCAAGGAGACGGGGGCTGACGGTGAGTCCGCAGGCGCAGGCGAGTGTGGTGCCCACCGGGCCGGGCCGGTTGGCGAGTGCGCACCGGGTGCTGGTCGCCGAAGACGAGGCGCTGATCCGACTGGACCTCGTCGAGATGCTCTCCGAGGAGGGCTACGTGGTGGTCAGCGAGGCGGCTGACGGCGAGCAGGCCCTTGAGCAGGCCGAGACGCTGCGCCCCGATTTGGTGATCATGGATGTAAAGATGCCGAAGATGGACGGCATCGACGCAACGTCGATCATCGCGGAGCGGCGTATCGCACCAGTGGTGATCCTCACCGCGTTCAGCCAGCGTGATCTGGTGGAACGCGCCCGCGACGCTGGCGCGATGGCGTATCTGGTGAAGCCCTTTGGGCGCAAGGACCTGATGCCGGCGGTGGAGCTTGCCGTGTCGCGCTTCCGCGAGCTGGTCGCCCTGGAGAACGAGGTGGCCGGGCTCACCGACCGGCTGGAGACCCGCAAGATGGTGGAGCGCGCCAAGGGCCTGCTGATGGCTCGCCACGGACTTACCGAACCTGAGGCGTTCCGCTGGATCCAGCGCAGCGCGATGGACCGCCGGACCACCATGAAAGCGGTGGCGCAGGCCGTCGTGGAAACCCTGTCCTGATGATCACATCTTCTCCTCGATAACCGCCGACCCGCCGCGGCGCCCGGAGGCCGCAGCATTACGGTCTGACAATCCCGTCGCGGGACGCCGGACCCGGCTGCCCGCAGCAGGCGTCTGTTCTTGAGGAGACACGCATGGCGCACCGCACCGTTGTCTGCACAGTGACCCTGCTTGGGGCCCTGTTCGGGGCCGGGGCCTTGTTAGTCGTGATAGCCGGCTGCGGCGGTGGCCACCCCACGACGCGAAGGCCAGCAAGTGCTCCTCCGCCGGTGAAGTCGGTGCGGCAGTGCGAACCGGCGCAAGCCAAAGCCAGCGGACGGCCGAGTACCGCACCGTTGAAGATCGGCACGTTGCTGCCCGAAACCGGTAGCCTGTTCTTCTTAGGGCCCCCCGAGTTCGCCGCTGTCGATGTGGCGATCAAGGAGATCAACGCAGCTGGTGGGGTGCTGGGCAACCAGGTCATCAACATCCGGGGCGACTCCGGCGACGACACGACCGACACCGCGAACCAGACCGTGAGCCGCGAACTCAGCCAGGGCGCGCAGGTGATCATCGGCGCCGCCGCCTCCGGCGTGACCGAACTGGTCATTGACAAGATTACCGGCGCTGGAGCGGTCGAGTTCTCCCCAGCCAACACCGCCGAGGAGTTCACCTGCTGGCCGGATAAGGGCCTGTACTTCCGGACCGCACCGCCGGACTCGTTACAGGCCCAAGCCCTGGCGGCGCTGATGACCGGCGACGGTGCGCGACGGATCTCCATCCTGGCTCGCGACGACGCCTACGGCAGTGGCCTGGCCAGCAAGACGGTGTGGTACCTGCGTGCGGCCGGCATCCCCCAGCAGCAGATCCAGAAGATCACCTATGATCCGGGCGCGACATCGTACAACACCGAGATCGACGACGTCCGGCAGTTCAACCCGGACGCAATCGCGGTGATCGGTTTCGACGAGTCAAAGAAGATCCTCATCCGGATGAGTGAGGTGCGGATGGGACCCGGACAGAAACTGGTCTATGGCACCGATGGCAACATGGACAACGCGCTGGGCGCGGACTTGCGGCCCGGCCTGCTCAATGGCATGAAGGGCACCAGCCCGAGGACCAAACTGCCACCCACGTTCCTGCAACGGCTGAAGGCCGACGACCCGAAACTGGTGGACACCGCCTACGCCGGTGAGGCCTACGACGCCGTGATGATCGTCGCGCTGGCCGCCGAGCGGGCGAAGTCGACCAGGGGGGTGGACATCGCCGCAGCGATCAACGGGATCACGTGGGACGGCCAGATGTGCACCACCTTCCGCCAGTGCCGCGACATCATCGCCAGCGGCGGACACCCCGACTACATCGGTATCACCGGGGCGCTGAACTTCACCGCCGCCGGCGAGCGCGCGGTGGGCTCCTATGGAATCCTGCGGTTCAACGCCCAGAACAAGATCGACGAAGCCGCCATCCAGTACCGCATCGTGGGCCGTCCCTAGCCGGACTCACCCGGGAGGGCGATGACGCAGCAGGCAGGTCAGCCGCGCCGTGCAGACCGGGCGCTGCAACTCGTCACTGATCCGGATCTCGAAGGTCGCGACCGTGCGGCCCCGGTGCAGCGGCGTGCACACCCCGGTGACCTCTCCCTCGGTTGCCGCCCGGTGGTGCGAGCAGGACAGCTCCACTCCTAAGGGAACCTTGTCGGGCATGCCCCACCACCAGGCGGCGACCGAGCCGAGGGTCTCCGCCAGCACCGCGCTCGCCCCACCGTGGAGCAGCCCGAGGTACTGGCGGTTGTTCGTCACCGGCATGGTCCCCACCATCCGCTCCGGATCCCAGCCGGTGATCTTGATGCCCATCCGGTCGACCAGCTGCTCATCCGCCCAGCGGGCCATCAGTTCGGTGATGGCTGGATTGACCTCGAAGGGGATCTCGGGCGTGGTCACGCAGACCAGGGTAGGCAGCTGCCCCGTGAGTGGCGATACGAGTCCTGACTCGTATCGCCACTCACGGGGCCAGCGGCCTAGACTCGCGGGCCGTGACGGTTTTTCCCCCGCGGTTGCTCCTACTCGACGGTCACTCGCTGGCCTACCGTGCGTTCTTCGCGCTGCCTATCGAGAATTTCCGCACCACGACGGGGCAGACCACCAATGCGGTGTACGGCTTCACTTCCATGTTGATCAGCCTGCTCCGCGACGAGCAGCCCAGCCACGTCGCCGCCGCGTTCGACGTCTCCCGCACGACCTTCCGCACGGAGGCCTACGCGTCGTACAAGGCTCAGCGCAGTACCACGCCGGAGGAGTTCCGCGGCCAGATCTCGCTGATCCACGACGTGCTCACCACCTTGGGGATCCCCGTGTTCACCAAGGAGAACTACGAAGCCGACGACCTCATCGCCACCCTGGTGGCCCGGGCCGAGCCCGAGGGCTTCCAGGTGCTGGTCTGCACCGGGGATCGGGATGCGTTGCAGCTGGTCAGTGACCACGTGACGGTGCTCTACCCGCGCAAGGGAGTCTCCGACCTGATCCGGTTCACGCCCGAGACGCTTGCCGAACGCTACGGCCTGACCCCGCAGCAGTACCCCGACTACGCGGCGCTGCGCGGCGACCCCTCAGACAATTTGCCCGGTATCCCGGGGGTAGGCGACAAAACCGCGGCGAAGTGGGTGCGGGAATTCGGCTCTTTGGACGCTCTGGTTGATCGACTTGATGAGGTCAAGGGCAAGGCCGGCGACGCGCTCCGCGCAAACCTCGCCTCGGTGCTGCTCAACCGCCGACTCACCGAGCTGGTCCGGGACGTCGATATCCCCGAACAGCCTGTCGACCTGATACTCAAACCGTGGGACCGCGATGCGGTGCACCGGCTGTTCGACGAGCTGGAGTTTCGGGTGCTGCGGGAGCGGCTATTCGCCGCGTTGCGGGCACCCGAGCCGGACGCCGAGGAGGGCTTCGACGTGCGCGGCGGGATGATCGAAACAGGTGGCGTGGCGAGCTGGCTGAACACCCACGCCCGGGACGGACGCCGGACCGGGCTGGTCTTCCGCAGCAGCTGGGCGCGCGGCGCGGGAGATCTGGACAGCCTCACCCTGGCGGCCCCCGACGGTGAAGGTGGCTACCTGGATCCGCGCGCGCTCACCCCCGACGACGAGCGGGCGCTGGCGCAGTGGCTGGCCGACTCGGCCGCGCCCAAAGCCGCGCACGACGCCAAGCCGCTGCTGCACGCGTTGCGGGCGCTCGGGATGGAGCTGGCCGGGTTAACCAGTGACACCGCGCTGGCCGCCTACCTGGTGCGGCCCGGCCAGCGGTCGTTCGACCTCGCCGATCTGGTGCTGCGCCATTTACACCGGGAGTTGCGCGTGGACTCCGGGGAGGTTGCCCAACCCAGCCTGTTCGCCGACGAGGACACCGCCGCCCGGGTAGC
>JAFAPC010000096.1 GCA_019247305.1 Pseudonocardiales bacterium | reverse complement strand
GTCTGCACGTACCTGAGCTGCGGGTTTGCGCTGCCGACACCTACGGCACCGGGGCAGGCCTCCCGCCCCTGGGCGCTCCCAGGGCAGCCTTGGCGACTACGTACGCAGCGACACCGTTGGTTTTGCGACAGCTGGACCAGGAACCCCTACTTCGGTGTTTATACCCTCGACCCCGAACGGTTCGGTCGTGACCTCACCCGGCTAAGCCAAGAAATCCTGCAGCCGCTCACCTCCATCGATGGGGCGGAGGTGCGGATCAGCGTCGAGATCCACGCTGAGCGTGCCGACGGCTTTCCTGAGGACAAAATCCGGATAATCCAGGAGAACGCGCGGACACTGCATTTCGACCAGTCCACCTTCGAGGACCTCTGACGTGGCGGGGGAGGCCGGCACCGTACGAATAGGTGAGGCGAAGACGCTATTTACGCGGGCGAACAGCCCGGTAGCGCTGGTCCGGGATCTCCAGCACGGCCACGAGATGCTGCGCCGGGACGCGGCAAGTTCCTGAGGTCGGCGTGGCACGCCATGAGGTGACGCAGGGTGTTCCGCCAAGAGCTCAGACGTGGTTTCTGCTCGAAGGCCCGCCGAAGGTCGGTAAGACGGTGGTGATGCGACGCTTGGTGCAGCTGCTGTAGAAGGGTGGCGCAGTGGTTGGTGGTTTCGTGACGGACGAAATGCGCGAGCGGGATCGGCGAGTGGGCTTCGTGGTCCGCGATGTGGCTGGGCCGGAAGCCGTCGTGGCTCACCAGGATTTTCAGACCGATGTACGGGTTGGCCGATTCGGGGTGGACGTGCCTGCTTTTGAGCGGGTGGCCTTGCCGGCCTTGCGCCGTGCGCAGGACAGCGGCGGTGTGGTGATCGTCGATGAGCTTGGGCGTATGGAGCTGGCGTCTGCGCCGTTTGTGGCCGCGGTGGATGTGTATGAGCACCCCGTCACCGATGCTCTCAAGCGACGCGCAGACGTACAGCGCATCGCGGTGAGCGAAGTCAACCGCGATCAGTTGCCTGCGCAGCTGTTTCGGCGCGTTATGGGCTCCGTAGGGCTGGGTGGTTGAGGCTGGCGGCCAAGGTCAGGCGGTGGTTGTGGACGGTGCGAGTGATGTCCAGAGCCGGATATTTCCGGTTCATCGCGGTCGCGAGGTCGGTCAAGTGGCTCAGGACTGAGTTAGTAAGGCGTTTGGAGGCGAGCGCGGTGTCGACCTCCTGTGCTGCGTCCTCCGGGGCGCCCAACTCGACATACGCCAAGGCGAGGTCGAGCCGCGCGCTAGCTTCCCGGGTGGGAGAGCGCTTCTCGGGACCGGCGTTGCCGTAAAAGGCGAGGGCCTCTTTGGCGTAGGGCAGCGCCTGGCTGGGCTGGCCCAGCCAGAGGTACGACGACGCGGCATAGGCCGCCACCCGGCCGGCGTTGGTGGCTACCAGGGGGTCGTCCTGGGTCGTGAGCTGGTCGAGCCCAGCTCGGGTCGCGTGCAGTGCATCGGTGAAGTGGTCGTAATCGCCGAGTTGGGCGTACGCCCGGGCGAGTTGGGCGCCGATTCCGGTCGCGGTGGCGCTTCCGTCAGGTGCGTGGCGCAGGCCCTTGAGGGCGGCGTCCCGGGCCACGGCGGGCCGGTGATTGGCCAGGGCGACGGAGGCTTGGGTGTCCATCGCCCAGGTGCAGATGGTGCCGTCCTCCGCCTGCCAGCCGTGCTCCCAGGCATCGAGACAGTAGGCATCAGCGGCTATTGCATCACCAAGGTCATAGCTCAACCAGCCGAGCACAATCGAGAGCTGCCCAGCGCAGCGGTAAAGGTAGCGACCTTCTCGTAGGGTGTGCTGCCCGTCAAGAAGACCCGCGACTTTCTGGCGGTACCAGCGGACCTGGCGAAACAGCTCCGAGGGGGTCGTGTGCACAAAATTGGCCTTTATGCCCTCGATCACCAGCTCAAGGTGCTCTACCGTGCGGGGCCCGAGGTTGCTCGCTTCTGCTCGCCGGGTGAACTCCATTGCGTCGGCCGCAGCGCCGGTAAGCACGCCGCTGAGCCCAGCACCGACAGCGGCACCCAGGGTTGACTGGGTGCCGAGCTCTATCGCCTGCCGTCTGTCCGCGGGACTGCCTCCCTCGTGGAGTGGTACCGGTGACTCTGACACTACGGCACGTGCGGGGCCTGGTGTGTAGTCCCGCCCGAAGCCGAGCGCCACCGGGCCGGTCTGGAACAACCGGCACAGCAAGTCGCGGTAGTCCCAGTTGGGCAGGCCGCCAGCCTCCCATCCCAACCAGGAGCGCTCGGTTAACCCGCGAGCACCGAGTCCCTGCTCGTGGCACATGGCGTGACAGGCGTCCACTGCCTGCTCCACGGTCCAGCCCCAGGCCAAGCGATGACTCTTCAGTGCGGAGTGCGCGCAGCACGTGACGATCTGGTGCGCGATGGCATGGCGCAGCGCGGTACTGGGTTCCGTTGGCTCACCGGCTTCGATAAGCATCCGCAGCCGGAGATGCTTGGCGCACTGGGAATCGTGAGCTGAGCGCCCGGCGTCTGGAGGACCACCGTGGGTGGTGGGACGAGAGTTGCGGTCGGTCATTGGCTGGACACCTTACGGCACGTCCACCCGGTTTGCGCCGATCCGCGAGCAACTCTCACCCGCCGTGAAACGCTCCGTCAGTTCTGGTGCTAGCGGCTCTCACTACCGCTCAGCGGCCATTGTGGCCAAAGATCTACTTGGCCCCAGGACCGGAATGACCCCCGGATGTGGTGGTGCTGCCGGTCTTCCCCCTCGAAGACGCTGTTCCCGATGGACGGCGAACCGGACTGGCAGTGCTGCTCAGTCCAGTCCGGTTCTGATGGTTCGGCTCCGGCCCTGGGCGCCATCCCGGTGACTGATGAGACAAGGACGAAGCAGTAGACCGGGCACGGCCGTTGTGGGTAAGGAGAGTCGTATGAAGCAGACCAAGAGCAAAGCGCAGCGGGGCCTGGTGACTCGGCGGATTGTGTATGCGAGCCGCCAGCGTCCGCATGCTCGGCACCAGATGCTGAAGGTGGACGTCCGAAGCGGGACGGTCATAGACATGGACTACGCGGCGGCGTTGGTCGCCGTCCGCACACCATTATCGCTAGCTGATATCAAGATCGTCAGAATAGAGGATGGCTAAGTACAACTGCCACCACTGCCCGCTTCGATGTCTGTCGTGTTCGGTTGTGCTTAATACCGAAAGTTGAGTGTTGTGTAAGCCGTTTGGTCTGTGCTGCTCGATTGGGCTGGGCAGCGTTACTGCCAGGACGTGGGGAGGGAGGTGCTGTGGTGGGTAGGCACCGTTTCCGTCGTCTTGCCACCCTTCGTGAAATCTTGGGCCGGAGCCGTCGTGCTCGAACGCCCGTCGCCTCCGCTCCGGGATGCACAATTGTGTTAGTCGATGGACTGACCGGCATCGCGCACTGCGTCAGTGTGAAGGCCTTCGCTGCGGGTCATCGCGCGGGAGGTTGTTATGTTGCCTTCTGTGGTGCGCGGGTGCTGCCTGAGCGTCTTACCGCCCCGGCGCGCTACCACTGTCCAGCGTGTGAGCGAGGCGGCTGATAGCCCGGTACCCCGCTCGATCAGCGATCGGGAACCACTTCCGTAGTCGCCGTTGGGCGAGCCGCTGGCCTCCCATCCCAACTGTGAGCGCTGGGTCAACCTGCGAGCATCGAGTCCCTGATCTCGGCACATGGCGTGACAGGCGTCCACCGCCTGTTCGACCATCCAGTTCCAGGCCAAGCGATGGCTCTTCAACGCTGAGTGGGCCACAGCATCCGGTAATCCAGCGGGCTACAGCATGGTGCCATGCGGTACTGGGTTCCGGTGGTTCACCAGCTTCGATGAAAGGCGGCTTGTACAGCTATTGCTCTTGAGTGTGTGGGATGCCGTGTTCGAGGTAGGCGGAGCGGCTCGCGTGGTGAGCATCGACGGCGGCCGTCACCCGACGCCCAAGACGCGGGATCAGCACGGTTGCGATCTCGGCAGGATCCTGGAAGACGTAGGAGGCGAGTTCGTCGGCTTGCACGTGGATCGCGGCGAGCTGTTCGGTGGTCAGGGTGCCGCCGTCGAAGATGAGCAGGAGTTTGTCGCCCTCGTCGGGGTGTGGTGCCCAGTCCGCGACCAGCAGCGGCCCGACCGCTGCCTCGATACCCAGTTCTTCGCGGACCTCGCGGGCAGCAGCCTGCGTGGGTGTTTCTCCGGTTTCGACGTAGCCGCCGGGGATGTCCCAGTAGTCTTTGTAGGTGGGCTGGACGAGTATAACCCGGTTTTCGTCATCGAAAAACAGCACGCCAGCGGCGACGTAGGTGCGGCTGCGGTCGAGGGGGTCGTCTGCCACGCCTGACACCCTAGCGGCATGCGCTTAGCCGACGTGCAGTCGTTTTGCCAGTTCGACGAGGTGGTGGCTGAGCTTGCCGCGTTGGTGTCGGATTCGGCGTTCGAGGCGCACCAGATTCACCGCGCCGGAGCTGATCCGGACAGTGCCTGGTAGGGTGAGGACGCCCAGATGGTCGTCTTTACCGGCCCAACTCAACCCGCTCTAATACCCTCCACCGGTATGCTCGGCCCTCGCGTCGCAGCTCAACCAGCGCAATGTTCGTTACTGGTACTTCAGCCGGTGGTAAGTGCCGCAAGACTTCGATGTGAGTCACGATCGGTGCGGCTGGTTGAGTTGTGTTGCTGTAGGCGATACTGATGTGCGGCCAGAATGTTTCTGGCATGCAGAAAGGGGCATCCCTACGTGGGTTGGTTGTGGTGGTCTGCATTGTGACCATGGCACGCACCGCAAGGACGTGGGCTACTGGCAAGGCCGTGAAGCGGATGGCGCCGGAGGAACCCGCCAGCCAGCCGACATGGAGCCGGAACGGCGCAACGTCTTGGCAACGCTGCCTGACAATTGCCGTTACTGCGGGCAGTCTGGATAGTGGAAGTTCGTCGGTGAACGCCACGCGTTGAATAGTGAGATGCAGGGCATCAAGCGGTACAAGGTCAAATTCGGGAAGGCCACCGAATGGCTCTTGAGCACGGGCCGCCAGCCCTTGTAAGCCCGAAGCGTGCTCGAACGTCAGGAGCCAGTGGTAGGAGCGTCGGCCCTCGGTCCAGCCGGGCCGTTCCCAATGGCTGCCGAGCTGACGGAGTTGTCGGAAACGATGCCAGTCCTCTTCTTCCGGGGGTAACTCGTTATGAGGCTGCACTGCCTTACCACTTTGTTGCCAGCCAACTGGATACGTCATCAAGAAAGTTGGTGACGGTCGGCAGATGCTGCCACGGCCGCAGGGCCGTAGCCAGTTCACGGGTGCGCTGCTGGATAGACTCTATTCGCAGGTAGCGAACAGCGGCCACGGCTTGGGCTCCCAGGGCGCTCGCCCCTTCCGGCTCCGGGCGCTCAGGATTGAGGAGCGCCATAGCCATATCAAGTCGGATTAGCGCATAACTCCACAGAGAGGGTGAGGCGTCGACAATCTCCTGTGCCCGTTGCGCGTAGTCTAACACCTGCTTGGTCTGCCTGAGCGCCAGATAGGCGGTCGCGGCGTTTGACGCTGTGCGAGCTTCACTGTAGATACCCAACGAGATACACGGCGTCATACCCCCTGCCAAAGGAAACCGCTCCAGGGTGCGGTACGCTCTGGCCACCGCGTCAGCCGCGCCGTGTTGATCATGCAGCTTGCCCAAGGCCCGCGCCTCGCCGTTCACCGCCAGCCGGACGGCCTGGATACCACCCTTGGCATAGCGCTGCCCGTCCTGGGCCAAAGCAAGCGCCCGCTTGTAGTCGCCGGTGTAGTAAGCTGCCAGACTCTGCGTGCCTCGTATCCACGCGGATAGTTCGTCCTGCTCAATGAATTGAGCCAGCTCGAAAGCTTCGCCACCATACGCTTGCGCCGCGCTGAAATCTCCGAGATTGACCGCCATGTAGCTCAACTGCCCCGACAGTTGCCCGGCCAATTCAAACAGCCTCGCACGCTGTTTGAGTCGCTGGTTACGCGCCAGCAACTGGTGGACAAGCCGCCGGGCGTCGACTACTTCCGGCGCCAGGATAAGCGGCCCTGAGACTTCGTAGCGATCGGGCAAGCCGACCAGGAATTGCTCGAGCTCAGCCACCAACTCGCCAGTCAGACTGCTGACCTGCAACTCGGCACGCCGCGCCACGATCTCAGTCGGTGCCTCCAGCGCCCCGTTTGAGGAAGACATCGCGGGAGGGCTGTCCGTCGGTTTGGTGGCAGCAGGCTGGTGCTTCTCGTCTGGAAGCCGAAACCACAACAACCTAGGTGGTATTCTCAGTATTCGTGCCCAGTATGCGAGGGTGTCCAGGTCGCGGATTGGTGGGCCGGTTTCGATTCGGCTGATTTGGGGTTGGCGGAGGCCCAGCCAGTGGCCGAGGAGTGTTTGGGAGATGCCGCTGGGTCCGTAGACTGTG
>JAFAPC010000070.1 GCA_019247305.1 Pseudonocardiales bacterium | reverse complement strand
CAAACCCTCAGCCCGCGCTCGATCGACCAGCTGCCGGACCAGCTGCTCGTCCACGCCGTCCGTCGGCTCGGCCGCCACATCCTTCGCCACAACAGTCACAGGTGCCTACTTCCGTCTCAGGAGTTACACCGTTGATCTTACAGTCCCGTCCACACCAACATCGACCACCGGGCGGACTTCCACACGGAGGGTAGGTGTCGGCGTGTGGCGTGGGTTGACACCGGTGGTTACAGTGATCTCTAAATACCCCCCCAAGGTATGAAAGAGGTGGGTGGTGTGACCGCTATCGGGCATGCGTTGGCGCTGGCGGGGTCGATGACCTGGGAGATCCTGTGGGCGTTGATCCTGGGGTTCGCGCTGTCCGCGGTGGTGCAGGCGGTAGTGCGCAAGTCCACGATTGTGCGGCTGCTCGGCAATGATCGGCCACGTACCCTCGCGGTGGCGTCCGCGTTGGGTGCGGCGTCCTCGTCGTGCTCCTACGCCGCGGTGGCCTTGGCGCGGTCGTTGTTCCGCAAGGGTGCCAACTTCACCGCCGCGATGGCCTTCGAGATCGGCTCGACGAACCTGGTGATCGAGCTGGGTATCATTGTGGCGCTGCTGATGGGCTGGCAGTTCACCGCGGCAGAGTTCGTCGGCGGCCCGATCATGATCGTGCTGCTAGCGCTGCTGTTCCGGCTGTTTGTCCGCGAGAAACTCGTGCGCGCCGCGCGGCAGCAGGCCGACAAGAGTGTGGCCGGGTCGATGGAGGGCCACGCCGCCATGGACATGTCCGTGCAGATCGAGGGCTCGTTCTGGCGGCGGCTGGGCTCGCCCGAGGGATTCACGTCGGTGGCGCATGTGTTCGTCATGGAGTGGGCGGCGATCCTGCGCGATCTGGTGATCGGCCTGCTCCTCGCGGGAGCGATCGGCGCCTGGGTGCCCGACTCCTTCTGGCACGGCTTTTTCCTCACCGACCACCCGGTTCTCTCGGCGTTGTGGGGGCCGATCGTCGGTCCGATCGTGTCGATCGTGAGCTTTGTCTGCTCGATCGGCAACGTGCCGCTGGCCGCGGTGCTGTGGAACGGCGGTATCAGTTTCGGCGGCGTGATCGCGTTCATCTTCGCCGACCTGCTAATCTTGCCGATCCTCAACATCTACCGGCGCTACTACGGAACGAGGATGGCCCTGGTGCTGCTGGGGACCTTCTACGCTGCCATGGTCGGCGCCGGCTACCTCGTGGAACTCCTCTTCGGGGTCACTAGGCTGATTCCCGTTCAGCGGTCGGCGATAGTGATGGCGGAGGACATCTCGTGGAACTACACGACCTGGCTCAACATCGCCTTCCTCATCCTCGCCACCGTGCTCGTCGTTCGATTCGTGCGCACCGGCGGGATGTCGATGCTGCGCATGATGGGCGGCGCCCCGAGCGAAGGCCATCAGCACGAGCACGCGCAGCACACCCATCATGCGCGCCACGCGGGAAACGGAATCCACTCGGGCCACGAGCACGGTAGGCAAGGTTAGTGAGCCGGGATCACGCCAGGCTGGAGACACGCCTTGAACACTGGCCAGGGTCTACACCTTCGACGACCTCGGCGCGAGCCGCTCTGGTGCGTGCGCCATTAATGTCCACCTGGGTCAGCCACAGTCAGGGCGCCTTGTCGGACAGTTCCCCTACCTGCTGTTGTAGAGGGTCCCGCTCCCAGGCGACCGTGCTCACCGGCACCGCCGCCCAAACCGTGTTGTGCGTTTTCCGTATCTGATCAGCGCTCTCAACTGTTTTCGCTATTTCCCCGTTGAGAACCATGCGCCCGGTCGGGAGACCTCTCATGAAAGCCCTTGGAAGACGCATACCTGAATTACTTGATGTCGTGGGTGCCACACCTACAGTGCAATGACGGAACCTGACCCACGCTGGTGAGGCGCGGCTGGCCGCCAAGTTGGAGAACACCAACCCGGGCGGCGGCCTGAAAAGACCGACCGGCCTGGTTCATTATCCGGCAAGCAGAACGCGACGGTTTGCTCCCTCCTGGGGGCACGATTACCGAGTCGTCGTCAGGGAATTTTGGTCTGGCGCTCGCGATGATTGGCGCCTCGCGTGGTTACCGGGTCATTGTCATCGTTGACCCGAAGCTGACGGCAACCAACCGTGGCCTGTTGGAAGCGTTCGGTGCGGAAATCATCGTCGTCGACCAACCCGACGATTCAGGTTCCTATCACAAGACCCGGATCGAGTTGGCTTCGAGTTGGCTAACCGGCTGTACCGTGAGATCCCAGGCTCGTTCCGGCCCGACCAGTGCTTCAACCCGAGCAATAGCGAAGCGCACTACCGTTCGACCGCACGAGAACTCACCGAACAGATCAGACGGAATCTGGCCGCCGTCGTCTGCACGGTGAGCACTGGAGCCTGTGGCCTCCTCGTCATCATCTCCGCGCTCTTCACCCTGCTCATCCCAGGAATGCGCGAGTTCAGCAACCCCCCGAACAAGCCGTTGCTAACAACATGATCATGGAGTCTCGCCGCCCACGCGCCCGGGCAGTAGTTTCCCCTGTCGGGGCACGCCGTCACTGCACCCTGGCCATGGGCGGCGGTGCACTCAACTCCGCCGTGCTCGTCGACGACGTCGACACCGACGATCCGGGGCCTGACCCCGGATCGCAAGATCGCGACGTTGGTGGTGATGTTGCGGGTACCAGCCAGGCCAGCGTCACTTCGGTGCTGTTCATCGCGACCCCCACGATGAGTCGAGCACGCGGACGAGGTGTGGCCGTAGGAGGATCGGCACCTGATGGTGATCGAAGCACACATGCAGCCACATGGTGTCCCACCCGACGAGTTGGCCTTGCTGGTGTAGCCGGAAGGACATCGCGCCGCCTGCGGGGTCCACCGCGATCTGCTCCACCCGACACAACAGGGGAAGCGCAGTGCCCTCCACATCCCTCCATTGGGGCGGGGAGGGGACGAGCTGCCCCGCGGCGCCCGGGTCCTCGCCGCTCATCGCAGCCACGTCCCCAGAAGGTCGAACAACGCCGCCGCGGCGTCGTCGTCAAGGATGATCAGGCATCCGCCGGTGACCTGCGCCTCGAGCACGATCTCCTCGCCGTGTTTGTGCACCATCAGGGTGGCGAATCCCCGCGAGCCCCCGTGCGGCACGCAGCTGACCGGGATCGTTCCGCTGTTCTCGTCCGACACGCTCGCGGTTGTGTTCTCCGTCATGGTTGACCTCACTGTTTCGGTTCAGCGCTCGCCAACGGGACGCGGGTCATGGCCGTCACCGGGTCCAGGTCCGGAAACCGCGGGGATATGTGGTGCGGCGTTTTCCGGCGAGGACCCGTTGGACCTCATCGGCGGTGGGTAGGCGCGGGGTGTGGGCTTGGGGTGGTGGTTGGGTCCAGTGCAGGGGTGGGTGTCCGGGCAGGGTGGTGGGGGGTAGTGCGATCCATTCGCCGGTGCTGTGCAGCAGGACTGCGGCGGCGGCGAGCTCGGGTCGGAGTCGGCGTGAGCCGGTGGCGACCAGGATGAGCCATTGGTAGGGCGGGAGGGCGGTGGCGATGGGCACCTGCAGGCCGTGCTCAGCTAGGGCCGAGAGCCGGTAAGTGACCCAGGGGGGTGCTTCCAGGGCGTCGATGCCATGCCCGCAGACCAGCAGCACTCCGGGTGGGCGTAGCCGGGTCCAGATCTGCTGAGCCTGCTGGGGGTCGGTGATGGGGGTCAAGTGCTCGGTGTCCTCTAGCGGAACCAGGTCGGGGAAGCCCAGCACATCCAGGCGGTAGACGCCGGGTACCACCGGCCAGCCCCGGCGGGCCGCGCATACCGCGGCGTCGCGCACCTGCCTCCACGACACGCCCTCGCCCGTCACGGCACCGCCGCTGGTGTCCGTCATCCGACCTCCCCATGATCTAGTCGACCCGACTCGGCAAGCGGGCCATCGGGACCGCCGGCCGACGACCCACCTAGTGCGGCGACATCAGCGATCACGGGGTTACCCTCGCGCTGGGGCGACAGAGATGGAACCCTTTGAGCGTCGCCTCAGGGCGAGCTGACGCTGAGGTGAGACAGACACCGAACAGCAGACCGAACGGAAGACACTAGGGCTCCTTGGTCCCTAGGGCTCCTTGGTCCCTAGCACGTTGACACTTGAGCCAAGTTCCCCGGAAGGCGTAGTGTTCTTCTCGTCCGCTCCCACACAGGCGTTTGGACCGCCTGACCAGCCACGATGGGTGGCACAACGACGGCGACTGAGGTTTAGGTCGCCCGATTCGGCGCAGCGGATGGCGACGGTCGGCCACCCCAGACCGGGAGTCCCTGCGGGAGCTTGCGC
>JAFAPC010000050.1 GCA_019247305.1 Pseudonocardiales bacterium | reverse complement strand
CCTCCGGCTGTACTCGGCGGAGGATTTCCAGTCACGACCGGAGTTCACCGACCCGGAGATCGTGCGCACTCATCTCGCGTCGGTGATCCTGCAGATGGTGGCGCTGAATCTGGGCGAGGTGGCCTCCTTCGGGTTCATCGACCCTCCTGAGCGCCGGCATATCGCTGACGGCATAGCTCTACTGCGCGAGTTGGGGGCTCTTGAAGGCCGGCCAACCCCCGGGTTGGCCGGCCTTCAAGAGCAGCCAACCCTGCGGCTCACCCCCGTCGGGCGCACCCTCGCCCAGCTCCCGCTGGACCCCCGGCTGGCCCGGATGGTAGTAGCAGCTCACCACAACGGGTGCCTGCGCGAGGTTCTGGTGATCGTCGCGGCGCTGTCCATCCAGGATCCGCGGGAGCGCCCGAGCGGCGCCGAGGCGGCCGCCGACGCCCAGCATGCCCGATTCGCCAGCAAGGACTCCGACTTTCTGAGTGTCCTCAACCTCTGGCGATACCTCGACGAGCGGCAGCAGGCGCTGTCCTCCACCCAGTTCCGCAAGCTGTGTCAGGCGGAGTTCCTGCATTACCTGCGGGTGCGGGAGTGGCAGGATCTGCACGCGCAGCTGCGCCGGATCACCCGCGATCTGGGAATGAGGGCGAACACCGCGCCGGCGGAGGATATGCAGCAGGTACATATCTCGCTGTTGGCTGGGCTGCTCTCCCAGATTGGGCTGCTCGACCCCGAGACCCGGGACTACCTCGGCGCCCGCGGCGCCCGATTCGCGATCTTTCCCGGATCGGCGCTGTTTCGCAAGCCGCCGCGCTGGGTGATGGCCGCCGAGCTGGTGGAGACCTCCCGGCTGTGGGGCCGGATCGCCGCGCGGATCGAGCCGCAGTGGGTGGAACCCCTCGCCGGCCACCTCGTCAAGCGCAGCTATCGCGAGCCGCACTGGGAACGTCAGCGCGCCGCCGCAGTGGCCTACGAGACAGTGACGCTCTACGGCATCCCGATCGTGACCGGACGCCCCGTCGCCTACGGGCGGATCGACCCTGAGCACTCCCGTGAGCTGTTCCTCCGCCACGCCCTAGTGGACGGTGACTGGGAGACCCGGCACGCCTTCTTCCACGCCAACCGCGCCCTACTCAACGACGTCGAGGAACTCCAACAGCGGGCCCGCCGAGGTGACATCCTGGTCGACGAGGAGACCTTGTTCGACTTCTACGACCAGCGCATTCCCGCTGAGGTCGTCTCCGGCGCGCACTTCGACAGCTGGTGGCGCACGGCCAGCGTGACCCAACCTGATCTGCTCGATTTCCACCCCGCGATGCTGATCACTGGTGAGCCCGTCAGCGAGGCGGATTTCCCCGACTCGTGGGAGTATGGTGCGCTTCGGCTGGAGCTGTCCTACCAGTTCGAGCCGGGTGCGCAGGCGGATGGCGTGACCGTGCACGTGCCGCTGCCAGTGCTCAACCAGCTCGAGGCGGCCCCGTTCACCTGGCAGGTCCCCGGCCTGCGAGAAGAGCTAGTCGTCGCGCTGCTCAAGTCACTCCCCAAGCCGCTACGCCGGCAGCTGGTGCCGATACCCGAGCGCGCCAAGGCCCTGCTCACCCGGATGACCCCCTACCGGGAACCGTTGCTGGACGCCCTGGAACGCGAACTGGCCCAGCTGAGGGTGCCGGTGCGCCGCGCGGACTGGCACCTTGATCAGGTGCCGGACCACCTGACGGTCACCTTCCGGGTATGCGACGGGTCGGCGACCTTGGCGCAAGGCAAGGACCTCACCGCGCTGACCCGGCAGGTGCAGCCGCAGCTGCGGGCCACCCTGTCGGCTGCGGGCGACGGTCTGTCCCGGCGCGGTCTGCGTAGCTGGGATGTCGGGACGCTGCCGCAGACCTACCAGCACGAGCAGGCCGGTCATCTGGTCACCGCCTACCCGGCGCTGGTGGACGAGGGCGACACCGTTGCCCTCGCGCTGCTGCCCACCGAGGCCGAGCAGCAACGCGCCATGTGGGCGGGCACCCGTCGGCTGTTGCTGCTAGCTATGCCCGGATTGGTCAAGTCGCTGCAGCGCGGCCTCGACCGGCAGGCTGCCCTGGCGCTGGCTCGCAATCCGCACGGCAGCACCGAGGCCCTGCTGGCCGACTGCGTCGACTGCGCCGCCGACGCGGTGATCGCCGCCTGCGGTGGTCCACCCCACGACGAGGACGGTTTCGCCCGACTGCGGGATCGGGCCCAGGCCGAGCTGGCTGACGCGGCGCGCACCGTGCTCGCCCACACCCAGCGCATCCTGGCGCTGACCCACACCATCCAGGTGCGGCTGGCCGAGCTCACCGCGCCGGTGTTCGCCCCCGCGCTCGCCCCCGCCCTTGCCGACGTCCGCGCGCAGCTGACCAGCCTGATCGGCCCCGGCTTCCTCACCGCGACCGGTGCCCAGCGGTTACCCGACCTGGCCCGCTACCTCCAAGCCATCACCCGCCGGCTGGACAAGCTGCCCCGCGACCCAGACCGCGACCGGGCCTGGATGCACCGAATCAGCGCCGTCACCCAGGCCTCCCAGCGCTTATCCGACTCACCAGAGCTGCCCCGGATCCGTTGGATGATCGAAGAGCTCCGGGTCAGCTACTTCGCCCAAGAGCTACGCACCCCCTACCCCATCTCCGACCAACGGATCTACCAAGCCCTCAACGAGCTGGCCACCCGGCCATGATCACTGTTTCTGTGACAAAAGTGACACATTTCTGTCGGTTTTGTCACAGAAACAGTGATCATGCCTCGCCTGTCCACACCCCGGGCCCCTATCCACAGCCCGAGCGAGCGGAGCGAGCGGGGAGAGCCCACTGCGGTGACGCTGTTCTTGTGCTGATCGAGGAGCTTGCGGAGTCCCGGGATGGGGTGCTCACGGCGGCGGAGGCCGTGAGGGGCGGGTTGACTGCCTGGCAGATCCGGCACCGGGTGCGCAGCGGCCAGTGGGTCAAGCTGCATCCGGGGGTGTACCTCGTCGGCCGGCGTGCGCCCGACCAGCGGGCGCAGGCCCGGGCGGCAGTGGCCTGGGCGGGTGCCGGAGCCGTGGCCAGCGGGTTGACGGCGGCCTGGTGGTGGGGACTGCGGGACTGGGCGCCGGCCGCCGCTGAGGTGACGGTGCCCCGGGCGCGATCTCCTCACCGCCGAGCGGGTGTGGTGCTGCGCCGCCGCAACCTCGACCCGGTGGACCTCGTGGTGCTGCGCGGGCTGCCCGTGACCGCGCTGCCGCTCACCGTCCTGGACGCTGCGGCGGCGCTCGGCCACGACTCCGGGCGGCCCCTGGTGGATCGGGCGCTGCAGCGCCGAGTGGCCTTCGCCGGGCTGCACGCCGCGTATTGCCGAGTGTTTGGCCAGTATGGGTCGCCGTGGCTGGGGCGGGTCCTGCGACAAGCGGCGGACGGGGCGTGCTCGCACGCCGAACGGGTCCTGCACCGGCTACTCTGGCAGACCAGGATCGGCGGCTGGGTGGCCAACCACCGGGTGGTGCTCTCCGGGATCGAATACTGGATCGACATCGCCTTCGTGGCCCACCGGCTGGCCATCGAGGTCGACGGCTGGGCCTGGCATTCCGACGTCGACCGCTTCGCCCACGACCGGCGCCGCCAGAACACCCTGGTCCTCGCGGGGTGGACCGTGCTGCGCTTCACCTGGCACGACCTGACCTCCCGCCCGAAGGCAGTGATCACGCAAATCAGGGCGGCGATCGCGGTTTCGGTGCCGTAGGCCACACCCGATCTCGCTGACCGCACCAGTGCATTCCGGTGACGAGCTCCCGGACCGATCCGAGCACGGGGCAGCAGCTGCGGCCCCGGGTTGCAGATTCTGCCGACGCACGCCTGGCGGGCGGTGGTGGAGCGGACTGGGCGCCACCCGTACGCGCCGGGCTACCGGATGCCCCGTCCGTGCTGCGTATCGACTGCCCCGCCACAGCGAGTGGCTCGGCGCCGTCTACAGCGACACCACTGGCAGCCCCGGATGACCGGATCGTCGCCGCCTGCGCCGTGCCCGCCATCCCGCCCACCTGTCTCCGACCAGGCGACAACGGGCGTGGTGATCCTCATCCACGTCCGCGGGCGATTTGGTGGCACCCGCGTG
Source organism: Pseudonocardiales bacterium (assembly GCA_019247305.1). Classification (GTDB taxonomy): domain Bacteria; phylum Actinomycetota; class Actinomycetes; order Mycobacteriales; family Pseudonocardiaceae. The sequence continues at coordinate 3,596 of JAFAPC010000050.1, read as the reverse complement.
CGGCTCACCGTTGATGAACACGCCACCGCCACCGGCCGGTTCGTCTCGCCGGGCGGGATCCATGACTATGCGCCACGACGTCGCACCCGCTGAATCCCGATGGCCCGCGCTTGGCCTACCTGTCATGAAGTCGTGGACCACCATCGACTCTTCAATACCCGCGGCTAGTTCGGATTTACCGTCCCATGGCAGCTTGCCCGAGGTCGCCCACGGTTGCATGACCGACGACGGCCAGCGACAGCTGCGGAACCGCGTCGAGGAAGTCAATGCCCCCGACCTCCAGGTGAGTTTGGCCCAATGATCCTTCATTTTCAAGAGTTGGTTTCGAAGCACCATTGGTGTCCGTATGTGTAATGATTGTAGTTGGCGATGTCCCCGTTCTCGTTGAGGATTGTTCACGTGTCCGAGATCTTCCGGATTTGTCTTGGAGCTTGGCATCCGGAGCCGGGTTGGAGAGAGTTGTTGCCCAGCGAGACCTGCCACAGGTCTTGTGGAGGGCGGTACGTCGGCTGGTCCTGGCACTCCCGCTTCCCCGAGGCCCCCTGTTGCCCCAGGGGGCCTCATCATCCCCGTAACCCTCTGTCGCGGTCATTGCCCGCTCAACAGCCCGGTGTCGGCTCCGGCGGCGAGGCCCCCGACCGCAGGTGGCTCACACCAGCTGCATGTGCATCCGGACCGTGGTCCCCACGCCGATCTGTCCGGTGGGGATCTCCACCAGGTCGCAGAGCTCATTGACCCGGATCAGCCCGCGTCCATGCCCTTGGGATGGGGGCGGCGGGATCCGGCCGATCAACCGGTCACGCAGCTGGCCGCTGTCGCTGACTTCGCAGATCAGGCTGCCAGTCTCCGAGTCCTGCCACAGCGACAGCACACCCGCCGCGCGGGTGTGCACCAGCGTGTTGGTGGTGACCTCATGGACCGCCAGGCACAAATCGGTCACTCGATCCACCCGCAGACCAGCCCGCAGCGCCCGGCTCTCGACGAACTGCCGGATACCCGGCAGATCATCGGGGGAGTGGAAGACCAGCATGTCGCCCCACAACTCTGGTGGGTCCGGCAAGAACCGGAGGCTCTCGTCCGCGACGGCGCGCGGGTCCCGGTAATCAGGGCTGGCCTCACGCTGCGACCCTTCCAGGAGCACCGGGTGGGTCTGCCGAGCCTGCGCCAGGGCGGTGGCGTCCAGCCCGGAGCAGTCGTACGGGCACAGGATGGTCGCCTGGTGGTCCGCCAAGGCGATGTTGATGAGGGCTTCATGTTGCCGGGCGGCGCGGTACTCCGCGGCGGAGCGCCCCGGCCAGATCGGCTCGCCGACGATGCGGACCCGGCGCGCCGGATGCCGCTGGGTGGACGCGTAGAGCACCATGGGGATGATCCGGCCAGGGTTACGACCTGCCTCGGCCATGTCCACGAACTGGACGCCGTCTCCCTTCGGGCCTAGCGCCGCGCGCAGCAGCTCGAGGCGCGAGCCGGGCACCGCGACCAGCGCCGGCTCGGAGCGCGCGAACCCCTCCCGGAGGAACTCGGCGATGCCGATGACGTAGTCGTCCACGTCGCGGTAGAACAACGCCTCGTGTATCAGCCCGAGAGCACCGGATTGCGCGGCGCTCGGGAGCCGACCGCGCCCAGCGTGGGCGAGCAGGTTCACCGGACCTCACCTCGTATACTAGGTCCATCTCTGGCGCGCAGAGAATACAACTCTTCGTGGCTGAACTCTATCTGACTTTCATCCAAACGTGGTTTAGCGTGTCAGCGGCGTCCCAGTATGTGGACGCATGTGCGCAGTGAGTCATCACCGGGGCGGTGTGCGGGCATGACGGTGGATCGGCGGGCCGGCGCCACGGTGGAGCAGACCACGGCGGAGCAGGCCGCCGGAGGAGGAGCATCGGGACCATGCGCCGTCGGTTGTTCGAGGTCGAGCACGAGGCCTTCCGGGAGAGCGTTCGCGCCTTCCTGCACAAGGAGGTCACCCCGCATCTGCCCGCCTGGGACACCGCGGGCATCGTGCCCCGGGAGCTGTTCACCGCCGCTGGGGCGGCCGGTCTGCTCGGCATGGCGATCCCGGAACGCTTCGGGGGCGGCGGCGTGTCGGACTTCCGGTTCAACGCGGTGCTGGACGAGGAGATCATGCACGCTGGGGCCGCGGGCGCGGGCCTGGGGCTGAGCCTGCACAACGACATCTGCCTGCCGTACTTTCTGGACCTGGCCACCGGGGAGCAGCAGCGGCGGTGGCTGCCCGGGATCGCCTCCGGGGAGCTGATCACAGCTATCGCGATGAGCGAGCCGGGGATGGGCTCCGACCTGGCCGGTATGGCGACTACGGCGGTGTGCCGGTCGGATCATTACCTGCTCAACGGATCGAAGACGTTCGTCAGCAACGGGATCAACGCCGATCTGGTCATCACCGCGGTGAAGACCGATCCGCGGCAGCGGCATCAGGGGATGAGTCTGCTCGTGGTCGAGCGCGGGATGGCGGGCTTCGAGCGCGGTCGCAACCTTGCCAAGCTGGGCCAGCACGCCCAGGACACCGCTGAGCTGTTCTTCCACGACGTCCGGGTGCCCCACGCCAATCTGCTCGGGGCGCCGGGCCGCGGATTCGGCTACCTGGTGGATCGGTTACCCCAGGAGCGGCTGTCAATGGCCGTCTCCGCGGTGGCCGGGGCGGCCGCAGCGCTGGAGCTGACCCTGGCCTACGTCAAGGACCGCACGGCTTTCGGCCAGTCGATCGCAGCGTTCCAGAACACCAGGTTCCGGCTGGCCGAGATGGCCACTGAGATCGACATCGCACAGACCTTCACCGACCGCTGTATCGAGGCCCTCAACGCGGGCGAGCTGACCGTCGCCGACGCCGCCAAGGCCAAGTGGTGGTGCACCGAGCTGCAGGGCCGGGTGCTCGACGGGTGCCTGCAGCTGCACGGCGGCTACGGCTACATGCTCGAATACCCCATCAGCCGGGCCTTTGCCGACGCTCGCGTCACCCGGATCTACGGCGGCACCACCGAGATCATGAAGGAAGTCATCGGCCGGTCCCTGGGCTTGTGATCCGTCAGCGAAACCCAGGGTAAAAATCCAGTCACCCCTCAGCCCGGCCCGGTACATCACTTGGAGTGAATGTGGGGGTCCAACGGTACGTACGGACCCTGCTCGGCGATGTCTTTACTGAGTACACCAACTCCTACTGATCAACCGGCAAGCACACCGGCTCGACGCACATCGAGTCCGAACTAGCACGGAGAGGCGGCCCACGATGACCAGCTACGGCGGTGAGGCGGTTGCCCACGACATGTTCGCGCTGCTCCACGAGGCCGCGGCTCCTGTGGTGACCCGCTGGACCTACTGCGCTGACGATCCCTTCGCAGTGACGGTCGAGATCCAGACCCGCGGCAATCGCTTCGTCGACTGGGTGCTGGCTCGCGACCTGCTCGTGGCTGGGCTGCATGCTCCCGCCGGGATCGGTGACGTGCGGGTGCGCCCGGCCACCATGGGCAAGTGGGACGTGGCGCTGATCGAGATCCGCTCCCCCGACGGGCACGCCGTGCTGGAGGTGGACCGCGACCTGCTGCGCCAGTTCGTCGAAGCCACCATCGACGTCGTTCCCC
>JAFAPC010000024.1 GCA_019247305.1 Pseudonocardiales bacterium | reverse complement strand
GACTATAAGGGCGGCAGCGCGTTCAAGGACTGCGCGGACCTCCCGCACACGGTCGGCATGGTCACTGACCTGGACGCGCACCTGGTCGAGCGGGCACTGGAATCGATCTCGGCCGAGCTGCGCCGCCGGGAGCGGTTGCTCGCCCAGGCCGGCGCTGCCGACATCGAGGCGTACCTGCTCGTCGCCGGCGCCAACCCGGAGCTGCCTCCGCTGCCGCGGCTGCTGATCGTCATCGACGAGTTCGCCTCGCTGGTCCGCGAGCTGCCCGACTTCGTGACCGGCCTGGTCGACCTGGCCCGCCGCGGGCGGTCGCTGGGCATCCACCTGATCCTGGCGACCCAGCGACCCAGCGGCGTGGTCTCCCCGGAGATCCGGGCGAACACCGACCTGCGGATCGCGCTGCGGGTCACCGACGCCGCCGAGTCCGCCGACGTGATCGACGCCCCGGACGCGGCCCGGATCACTAAGGCCACCCCGGGCCGGGCTTACCTGCGCTGCGGCGCCAGTGCGCTGGTTCCCCTGCAGGCCGGGCGGGTCGGTGGCCGCCGGCCTGGCGCCGCACCGGTGGGCGTGGCGCAGCCGTGGGTCGCCCCCGTGGACCCAGCCAGGCTCGGCCAGCCACTGCCCACCGCACCGCAGCGCGCCACGGCGCAGGAGGAGGTCACCGACCTGGCCGTACTCGTCGAGGCGATCGGCAAGGCCACCCAGGCGCTGGGCATCCCGGCGCAGCCCAGTCCGTGGCTGCCGGCACTGCCCGAGCAGCTCACCCTGGATGAGTTGCCCGCCCCAGTGCCCACCCCCGGGTCTACCCCCGGCGGGCTCGCCCCAGTTCCCTACGGGCTCGACGACCTACCCGCTCAGCAGGAGCAACGCCCGGCATGCCTGGACCTGGCCACCTTCGGGCACCTGTTCGCGATCGGTGGCCCGCGCAGTGGGCGCTCCCAGATCTTGCGGACCATCGCCGGCTCGATCGCCCGGATCCACTCGGCTGCGGACGTGCACCTGTACGGGATCGACTGCGGCAACGGCGCGCTGCTGGCGCTCACTGAGCTGCCGCACTGCGGTGCGGTGGTGCGCAACACCCAGACCGAGCGGGCCCTGCGGCTGCTCCGGCGCCTGGGTGGGGAGATGCAGCGCCGGATCGAGCTGCTCGGGGAATCCGGCTTCGCCGACGTCACCGAGCAGCGGGCCGCCGCGGCGCCGCAGCAGCGGTTGGCGCACCTGGTGGTGCTGATCGACCGGTGGGAGTCCTTCACGATCTCCCTGGGCGAGCTCGACAACGGCACGCTCACCGAGGAGGTCCAGCGCATCCTGCGGGAGGGCGCCAGCGTGGGGCTACACCTGGTCATCACCGGGGACCGGACGCTGCTGTCCGGGCGGATGTCCACGCTGACCGAGGCCAAGCTGGTGTTCCGGCTCCCGGACCGGGGGGATTTCTCCCTGATCGGGATCAACCCGCGCAAGGTCGCCGAGACGATGCCGCCGGGCCGGGCGCTGCGGGCTGAATCCGGGGTGGAGACCCAGGTTGCGCTGCTCGCGCCGGACGCGAGTGGCCAGGGCCAGGCCAGCGCACTCGCCCGGATCGCGGCCTGGGCCCGCGAGCGGGATGCCAACCTGCCAGTCGGGTTGCGGCCGTTTCGGGTCGATGCGCTGCCGGCCCGGGTGAGCTTCGAACAGGCCTGGGCGCTGCGGGAGGCTAGCGATCCAGCCGGGTCCGGCGGATCGATGTGGGCGCTGGTCGGCATCGGCGGGGACACGCTGCGCGCCTACGGGCCGGACCTGGCCACCGGCATGCCGGGCTTCGTGGTGGCCGGGCCCCCGGGCTCCGGTCGCAGTACCGTGCTGGCGGCCATGGCCCACTCCCTGCTGCGCACCGGGGTCGGCGTCCTCGCCATCACCCCCCGCCCCTCCCCGCTGCGGCGGCTAGCCCACGAGGGCGCCACCGTGCTGACCGGCCCGGAGCTGACTGGGGCTGACCTGACCGCAGCGCTGGCCGCCGCTCCCGAGCGGGCTGTCGTACTGATGGACGACGCCGAGTTGCTGCGGGACTGCCCGGCCGCCGACGAGCTGCGCGCCTTACTCGGCGCCGGCGCGGGGTCCGGGCGGGCGCTGGTGATCGCCGGTGACGCCGAAGCCGTCTGTACCGGATTCTCCGGCTGGCAAGTAGAGCTGAAAAAAGCCCGCCGCGGGCTGCTGCTCGCTCCGCAGTCCATCACCGAGGGCGATCTGATCGGCATCCGGCTCCCCCGCAGCGTGCTCGGCCAGCCACCCCAACCCGGTCGCGGCCTGCTGCACCTCGGTGACGGCGAACTCCGCGTCGTCCAAGTCCCCCACGCCTCCGAGTGACCGTCGGTGGACGGCGCGCATCATGCCCGGTTGCCGTCGGCCTTCGGGTCCACCGCGCCCGGCTCCTCCGCGGTGACCCAGTGCAGCGCTCCGGCGATGGCGCAGGCCCGGCTCTTAGAGAGAGACCGAGGACCGCCGGGCAAAGGTGCAGACGATAACGCGACGCGAGCACGGAAGCGTTCTGGGGCACGGAGCATTATTCAGAAGTCTGTGCTGAGGGCCGGTCAGCGGCCCACCACAGGCAGCGACCCCCCTTATGATCGCCGAAACTGTGGCGTAGCCGTGCACTCCTGCACGGCTACGCCACAGTTTCGGCGATCAAGCATTCCTTCGCATCACCGGAGGGCACAAACCAGCCCACAGACCGAAGACTTCTGAATAAAGTTCACGGTCCAAGAGTTTCGGCCCGTCGAGAGCGTGGTGGTTAAGCGGTGGATCACCGGACGGTAGCCACCGGACCGCCTGGGTCGCGCGATCGTCGCTGCGCTGACGAGCCGCTGCGCCGATGCGCACTCCACACCACAGCAGGCGGCCAATGAGGCGACCGTCATCGTCGTGCCACCAATAGAGCCCGAACGGACGAGGCAGGTCGAAATACAGGTGAGTCGGCGGTGAGTGCGTGCCCGCGTCGCACACCTCGACGATGATCCCGTCCACATGCCGGACAAGTCCCCAACCGACCATCGAGGGCGGGCAAGGTCCGACATCCTGACCGCCGGGCGCGGCGGAGGTGATGGTGGCGGCGGCGGCTTCCTCGATGGCCCAGGTGAGCAGACGCCGCATCGCTGTCTGCACGGGCTCGATGAACTCGTGCTTGATATCCCACGCGACGAGCGTCCGGGAGGTGATCTGTTCCGCGCGCATCAAGGACATCGGCTTTGCCGACAGATATCCGGTCTCGGACCGCCGGCACCCGGCGCACCGCAGCACTCCGGCACGCTGATGCTCCTCCATCGTCGGACTAGCCATGGCCGTCCCCCGTCTCGCTACCTCGCTCGTTTGTGGAAGGACGGCGATCCGCCCCTCAGGAGGCCGCGACGGGTCGCCCTCCGCGCCAGTCGTCCCGTGACGACTGGCCACCGCTCCGGTCCGGGGATGATCCAGCCGACACCCGAGCGGTGATGCATGAATGATGCTGGCATGATGAGACACCTAGCAAGCCGCCGAAAGAGTGACGCACGTCACCGTTGCCCCCACATCGGGGCACCGCCAGATACGCCGATTTCGCCTGGCACGCAAGGACGGTGACCCCGGAAGGGGTGGGAAGGACGAGGTCGCCGTCCGCGCACCAGCCGCCCAAGGGCAACTGGAGACCGCCCAGCCCGGGGCATTATGATGCACCTGAGACCGAGTAGTCATATAGAGATCATGCATGCATGATTCGACACTCGCACGGAGCCGACCGGGTGAGCTCTGCGTCGCGCGCCCATCACCGCCGCGAAGGAAGGGGACAGCGATGGCCCTCCGAAGGACATGGCGCCGCCAGCGCCTCGGCGCGATGATCCGGGCCTCCCGGCAGGCAGCGCGGCTGAGCCAGGCAACGGCTGCTGCCCAGGCGAACGCGGAAGAACCCGATGCGCCCCGCTTGACGCAATCGTTTATCTCTCGCGTCGAAGACGGACTCGCGGAGATCACGGCCGACCAGCTCGCTCGCCTCTTGTCCGTGCTGGGGGTAGACGATCGAACGCGCAGACTGTTGACCGACTTGCATCACAGCACCGACGAGCGCGGCTGGTGGGAAGCCTACAGCCAGGTGCCTCCGATCGTCGCCGAGTCGACGCGCCTCGGCGAAGAGGCCACCAGCATCAAGACGTACGACTCGGTCGTGATTCAGGGCCTGCTCCAGACAAGGCACTACGCCCGCGCCGTCATCAGCTCATCGGTCTTCGTCCGACCCATCGACGTTGAGCCGCTGCTCGACCTGCGGATGCGTCGCCAGCAGCGCCTTGAGATACCGGGATTCAGGCTCACCTGCGTCTTGACGGAATCAACACTGCATCATGCTGTTGGTGACCGGGCGCTAATGCGCACCCAAATGCAGCGGCTCTGCGAAGTAGCGATCCACGGGGAGCACGTGGTGCGTATTCTTCCGTACGGGCGAGGACCGTGGCCCGGTATTACGCAGTTCGCCTTGTTTGAGTCGGGCGGCTCCGCCCGACCGGTCGCCCACATCGATGGCGACCTCGGAGCACAGATTTACACCGACGAGGAACCACTCGCCGCCCTCGCCTCGACATTCGACGACGCCTACTCACGGGCGCTGTCGCCGACACAATCGCTACAGTTGCTTCAGGATATGGCGGCAAGGCTTTAGGAGCACCCGTGAACCACCATCCCCAGCGGACCGCGGTTGCCTCGGCGGCTGTGCGCGCCGCGTTGGCCAACGGGCGCTACCGGGCCTCCCGGCGATCGACGGGATACGGCCAGTGCGTTCTCGTTGCCCGCGAAGGAGATCTTGTCGGCATCCAGGACAGCAAGCTGCCCGGCGGCGAGCGACAGATGCGCACCCTGGTCGTGAGCTGGCCGGCGTTCTGCACGTTTGTCGCTGGTGTGAAGTGCGGCCGGCATGACGCTTACTGACTCGCGCGGTCTACCCACGCGATGGCGTCGTCCTCGGCGTGTTTGGCCTGCACCAACGCGGCGGCTGACTCCGACTGCGCGTCGCGGCGTCGCTGACTGCCGAGGCGACCCGCTGGTAGTGCCTGCCCAGCTGCTCAACACGGTCAGGTTCGCCGAGCACCGGGTCGCTGCCCGCCAGCGGGGACCAAGCGATCTCTCAGGTTCTCCACGTCCAGACCCGACTGGCCACCTACCCGGCCTTGTCCAAACGGCCCGCCAGGGGTTTAGTTGGGGGGTTCCGTGCTGGTTGCTGGCGCCCTGTTTGCCGGTGCGCGGCCGGTGGACTCCGTGGCAGGTTTCTTAGTGGACTCCGTGGTGGGCTCCGAGGCGCCGTCACACAGCGGCAGTCCCGGAACAGGCTTGTCGTCGCTAGGCACCCCCTTCAGGAACACCACCGGGACCCACACTCCGAGTTCGGCATACGGCACCCATAGCCACGCCCACCAGTGGTTGACACGGCTGGCGACCGAGTACTTCGACCCATCTGACTGGCAGAGAAACCACCGGGGTTCACCAGTGTCCATGTGGCCGCTTGGGTTGGTCGTTCCGGGCAGGTAGTAGAACGCCCCGCGAGGGGTGATAGTGCAGGCGTAGTACTTGTTAATGCTCCTGGCACAGCCGCCGGTACCCAACACCAGCTTTCCGACCGCCTCTGACCTGGGCGCGGCGGGAGCATGGCCTTCGTCTTCCAGCACGACCGGGGGCTTCTGGGGAGGCGCAGTGGCACTCGGGGTCGGCGCCGCAGCCGACTGGTTGCCAGTATTCCCACCCGCGTCACCTGAACCGTCGCGCAGGCGGTCCACCGGGGCGCTTGAGGTACTCGTCGGGCCCGGGGTACCGGCTGAAGCACTCGGGAGAGCGGGGGGGCCGGCCGGGGTATCAGGCCGGGACCGGATCGTCGGTGAGTCGGGATCACTGGCCGATGACGGCCCCGAGGGAACCGACGGCAGGACTGGCGTACCTCTCCGGCCTGGTGTGGCTTCCCCACCTGATCCGGCATCCCTATCGATCTTGGGTTCCGCGGTGCCCGGCGCACGGCCCGGGGCGGCCGGTGGCGCGGGCATGGCGCTCTCGGGACGTGTGAACTTGTCCGTCGATACCTTGCTGTTCTGCGATACGACATAGACGACGGACAGAATGAGCCCGACGGCCGCGACTACCGAGACGATGGGCCACAGGAAAACCCGGGCGGGATGACCGGGCTCGTCGGCAAGGTCAGCACCTGCGGACAGCGACCGTTCCGGCCGGCTGCGCCCCCGGTTGTCCGTCATCAGCTCGCGGTACCCACCCTCCCCCTGACCGTCGCTGCGAATCTCCCACCAACGACCAGGTGAACCTTCCAAACCGTTGCTCATCCGTTCCCCGCTTCCTTCCTGAGAACTGCTCATCGACCACCGTGGTGTGGGCACAATCGGCATGCAGCCAGCCGTAGCCGACGTGGCTGCGGATCTTCGCCACATCCGCAGCCAGGAGCGCCCGATAATGCTGAACCAGCCGCACCACAGTCACCGCCTGTTCGTCGGCAACCGGGTGAAGTATGGAATGGTGGTTCCGAACACTAGCCTGCTCAGAACTGTCAGTCAGCGCACATAACCCTCCAACGAGGGATCGACCTCCACGCTAGTTATTACATCCATGTCTCGTTACGCACACACCGCATTACCGCCGCGCCCGCTCCAACGCCCGCTCTAGGTAGGCATATATCGAACGGAAGTATTCGTGGAAATTTGCCCAGCGATCGATCTCTTCCCCCGCCAGCCATAAAATTGGATGGCCACCATCGGTCACGGGGCCCGTGATCCACAGTACATGGATGTCGATGGTCTCAGTACCAACTGCAATCAGCTCGAGGTCAGTCCGAGGAGGAAAATCTGGAGGCGACGCAGGGCCGTCTTCGAAATAGGTATTGAGCAACTGTTGACCTCTGTCCCACAGCTGCCCCCTTCCGAGTTCCTCAGTACCGAGCAGTCGCACATCCTGAAAATAGTCCGGCCAGCCGTTGGCGTAGGTCAAGAACTCCCAATAAACCGGGTCGAGCGGGTGCCTGAGCCGTTGCTCGGCCCGCACTAGTTGCTCAGGATTTGCGCCAACATGTGGCGCCGTCATTGGATAGACCCGGGGCTTGACCTGTTCCAACTGCATACGCAACTGGGCCATGAAGCCAATCAGCTCAGGCCAACTAAGCTCCTGGCTCTCGTTATTTGCGCCACCGCCGCGATCACTCATAGCAAATTGTATCATTCATCACGTGGTTCTCCAACCTTGAACTCTGTTGGTTTGTATCCTTCCGGATACTGCCGTGCTTGAGCACCCAGCGAACTGTTGACACGCGGTGTCTGGTCATGCCACTCGAAGGCCTCGGGCTTGCCCGTCCATGTGGTGTCGGGGGCATGCCCGACCTGGCCCTGATATTGCGTGCCGGCCTCGATTGCCCGAACCCGCTCTTCGCGTGCCTCCTCATTGGCTGCTGCCCGCAGCTCACCCTTTGTTGACACCCGCCCGGTGGGTGAGAGCATGCCCTTGTCCCGAGCTCGATTGGCGGACTCGACGTAGCGTCGCAGCTGCTCGTTCTCCTCGGGCGTCCAGTTTCCGCGAGGCCGGAAGACAACTGGTCCGTCGCCCTCAGGATGCCCACGACCAACGGCTGCAGTGGCGACGGTCCGGGCGTCGTCGTTGAGTTTCTTGTCGGTCTGCTCCAGATCCTTGGCGGCCTTCTTGAGGAATAGGCCCATGTCACGTTGGACTTGCGCGACGACCTTGGGAATCTGTTCAGCAAGATCTTTCAGGACGGTCTCCAGCGCCTGCTTCAGCGTGGCGCCGATGGGGCTGCCCCCCCTGGCGACATTCCGCGACGAGCTGCGCCGCCGCAGCGTCTCACCGGTGGTGTCGGTACGGTGCGCGTGGGTGGCCAGCCGGGTGGCGGCCATATCGAGCTGGGTGTAGTCGGCCTTCAGCGCTGCGGCGGCCGGAACCGCTTCAGCGCTGCCGGCCAGGAAGTTTCTTACCGTGGCGGGAATCCGGTCCATCAGCGGCTGGATCGCCACGTTCATCAGCTGCCCAACTACCTGCTGCTCCAGAACATCCAGCGCTGCTTTAATCACCCGCTCGGCTATCTCGACCTCGAACCCTCCTACGAGGAGATCGGCCGGACCACCCGCCAGCAGCGCCGCCGCCAAGGCGCCCAACGCACCGATCACCGCGTCTTTGGCGATCTGTACCGCGCCCGCGATCACCTCCAGCGCCCTCGCCAGCACGTCACACCCGGCGCTGAGCACTGCGATTTCCCCAGGGCGCCCCTCCCACTGCGCCGCGACAGCTCGGGCGAACGCCGCATCGGTGTGCCCCACGGTATCCGAGACCACACCCGAGGTGTCCCGGACCGAATCGGTCAACGAGCTGGCGAACTCCCTCACATCACCCGCGCAGTGACGGAGCTCGTCCTCATCAATGTTGGGCCAGGGAATCCCGACGAGACTCAGGGCGGTAGCCAGGTGATCCGGCAGCATGAGCGCCACCCGCGAACCCCCCTTCCCATGCCAGGACACCTAGCTGCGAAGGCCTCCGCCACGTCGGGCACCGACGGTGACCATAATCCCGTTCTGTTACGGACGGCGACCATACCCCCACCGCGTTCGAGGCGAGCGTTGCGGTTGCCTACCATGCTGCAGCCGTGGTCACGCTACCGGAGGCGCTGCTCAGACCCGGTGCGAAACATCCCTGATGAACCGCGGAGCGGGCTGGTGGCGGCCCTCGACACCCTCGCCGTCACCGACCGCTGCGTCACACCCAGTTCCCTGACCCGCACGTGAGGAGACCATCAGCATGGCGAACGTCAACGTCACCTACGAGGAAATGCGCCAGGCCGGCCAACAGCTCCAGAACGGCAAGAACGACATCGAAAGCCGCCTGGACCAGCTCAAGCGCCAGGTTGACCAGCTCGTCGCGGGCGGATACGTCACCGACTCCTCCAGCAAGCAGTTCCAGAGCGCCTACGAGGACTTCAACACCGGCGCCCGCCAGATGATCCACGGCCTGGAGGACATGAACACCTACCTGCACCGCGCCGCCGACGCGTTCGAGCAGACCGACCAGCAGCTCTCCCACCAACTACACCGATAGCCGCAGGCCCCGCCGATCCTCTCCACGGGTGATCAAATCTCCCGTCGCCGAGTTCGACACCAGCGCTACCGGAACCTGCCCGAGCAGCTCTGCTGTCGAACTCGGCACAATGAGCGCGCCCACGACCGAACCGCTCCCTTGTTCGGAAGCGACCGTTCAGGGGTGGTCAGACCGGTGCAGGACGTTACGCGGGTGATCAAGCCATACCGTCTGGGTGTCGCTGGTGACGGTGAGTCCGAAGCGTTCCCACGTGGGCTGGTCACAGTGGTGCCAGTAGTGGTAAGCCTGCTCGACGTGGACCCACAGCGGGGTTGGTCCGCCTTCGCGAACCTGCTGTGAGCCGTTGTCGGTGGTGGTGAGGTCAATCTCGCACCAGGAGCCGTCCGGTACGGACAGTGTCGCCGCCGTGGGGGTGCGGATCACGGGGTCGAGGAGGTAGCCATGCAGCAGGGGGGCGGGCAGGGCCAGGCAGGCCAGCAGCCACACCACTCGGTCAGTGTTCCAGGGCTGGGCGGGCACGGTGGTGATCCGCTGATGGCTAGTCCCGGCTTTGGGCCGCCACCCCAGGGTGGTGTCGTTGTCGTGGCGCATCGTCATGAACGCGGCCCACCGTCTGGTGAACCGGCCTTCCAGGCGATCGTGGTGCCGGTGCAGCAGAACGAGATTGCCGGCATCGGGGCCGAACTTGACATCGGCGAGCAGTGTGCCGCCCAGGGTGAGTTGCTGTGCCCAGGCCCAGGGGACGCGGGGCACGGAGCAGGTGGCAATGATCCGATGGTAGGGAGCGTGGTGCGGCCAGCCATCGATGCCATCGCGGGCAGCGAGCTGGGGATGGCGGCCCATGGCGGCCAGCCGGTCTCTGGCTGCCGCGACGAGACCGGCGTCGACGTCGAGGGAGAACACGTTCCCGGCGCCGAGACGGTGGCACAGCAGCGCGGCATTATAGCCGGTGCCAGTGCCAATCTCCAACACCCGGTGCCCGTCGTGGACGTCGAGGACCTCCAGCATCCGCACCATGAGGTCGGGTTTGGTGCTGGAGGAGGTGGCGCAGCCGGCTGCGTCGACCTTGGTCACCAGGGTGGCGAGCGAGTAGACCAGCTCCAGGCCCGGCCCGTTGGTGCCGACCTCGGCCCAGGAACCGTCGTGCTGTTGCTGGTAGGCGGTGGGCACCAGCAGATGGCGAGGCGTGTTGGCGATCGCCGCCGCCCACGCGGGGTCGTGAAGGTCGCCGGAGTCGGTCAAGGTGGCCACCAGCCGGGCGGCGTAACCGACCCACTCGGTGTCGGTACTGATCACGGTGTGACCCCGGCGAGCAGGTCGGCGAGCTGGGCAGTCAGGGGTGCTCCGGTGGCGTGTTCGATGAATCCGTACTGACCGGTGGGGTTGATCTCCAAAAAGACCCATCCACCCGATGGCGTGATGACGAAGTCCAACGCCCCGAACGCCAGGCCAAACCCAGCCATCAGCAGCCGTATCCCCGCAATAACCTGCTCAGGCGGGTCAACCAGTTCGTAGCGCAGGTTGTCATAGTCGGTGCGGTAATCCACGTACCCCCGCTGGCTGCCGGAGGTGATCGCAGCGGCCGTGATGTGCTGCCCGACCACAATCACCCGGCATTCCCGGGCTTTCGGCACCCACCGCTGGAACAGATGCGTGGTGTGCTCAATCCCGCGTAGGTCAGTGAAGTCTTCCGGCTCAAGCAGCCGGGTATAGACGTTCTTGCGGACGCCTTCCTCGTCGATGGCCATGCCCCCGACCAGTTTGGTCACCGTGGCGCCACCCACAGCGAACTTCCGGACGGCATCCGGTTCGTTGGTGATCAGCGTGTCCGGCACGGTCAAGCCAGCTGCAGCGGCGCGCGCCAGTTGCACCGGTTTATAGGCCGCATCCGCAACCCTGCTCGGGTGGTTACACCACAACACCGGCAGCGACGCCAGCACCCCACCCAGCCCGTACTTCGCCTCGACTCGCGCGTGGTGCGCTTCGGCCGGGGACAGCTCGGGCGGCATCTGATACGCCTCCGGCGATCGATACCAGACGGCCTGCACCCGCTTGAGGTCCAACTTTCCGTGCGGGGCAGTGAGGACACCGTGCCAGCGCGCGTCGTGCAGCTCGACTGACACCTGTACCTGGGTGGGAAACCACGCGGTGTTGACCCGGAAAACCTCGACCCCACGCTGGCCGAGTAGAGTCACCATACAGTCAGCGGTGGGATCGAGATCCGGCGCCAGAATCAGGACGGTCACGCTGGGCAGCCGGGATTGTCAGGGCAGAAGTCGTAGGTCCAGTCCTCAGACGGGCCCTCGTCACCATCCAGGTGGGTGACGGAATTCGCGGTGGGCTGAGCGGCGATGAACTCCGTCACCAGCTGCCCATCCAGGGTGAGCGCCAGCTGACGGTCATGGTCGTATCGCCAAGCCCCTGGCCGTGCGCCACCACGGTCCATGACTTGGGCGCCCCGCAGGTTCCACGGGCGTACCCCGACCGGAGACGGGACATCGCGCCCGGCCGGAGTTCCCATCGGGCGGGCCAGCCCGAACTGCGCGGAGTGGGAGGCGATGGGGTCGTCGGCGAACCCAGCCGGCTCACCTGGCACGTCAAGGATCGTTGACATAGCAGCTCCTCCTCAGTTGACCATACTGTACGCGTGGCGTATCAACCGTCGTCGTGCAGCTCGGGTACGGCCTTGCGGAACGCCCATGAATTGCAACCTAGCTGCCAACCCTGTGCAGTCTTGACGTTTGGCAACGTCGAGAAATCGGCGGGTTGCGGCAAGCGTGGCGGGCCCGTCAAACAGGACATCCTGGCACACCACGATCTGAGCGCCGATTTGTTGTGCGGCGTGGAGCACAGGCTCGGCGGTCATCCCGACACCGGTGGTGAGATAGCTGGTCATGATGATCCCGTCACGGGCCAACTCGGCATCGATGTCCGCCTGTGGGTAGTCAGCGACTCCCGCATCGTTAAGAATCTGCATGTCAGTTGGATGCGGGCGAACCTGGCTTGGACGCATCTGCGCAACCGCGCTTACATGGTGGCCAGCGAACCCGTCTGGTACCCGTGCAGGTTCTTGGGCCAGGAACACGTACATGATGAAGTGGTAAGGGCCATGCGCCCATTGACCACGCATTTCGTATAGGCCGATTCCGGACATCGAGCCCACGACACATCCGGCTTCCTCTAGCGCCTCCCGCCGCGCGGTGTCCGCCAGGGACTCCCCGAACTCCACCTTGCCGCCCGGCAACAACCACGCCCCGGCATACGGGCCACGTTCCTGGCGAACGAATGTGATGGTCTGTTCGGGACCCGGAACAACGACCAGCGCTCCGGTGGTGACCTTCGCAATCGAGTTCAACGGCAACCTCTTCTCAGGCGGGTCCTGCCACAGGTCGGGCCACACTGTCGCAGCACGGCCACGCGCGTCGGGGGCGACAAACGGACCGAGCAGCTGGACGGTATTCCTGACTGTCCGTGCTCGTTCGGGGGCAATCGGTCACTGACCGCTACCTCAGCAACGCTCCCTCGCGGACCGCACAAGCACCTGGGTCGCCAGGTCGTGCCGGACTAGCACACGCCGCAGGTGCCTCACGCGCTTCGCCCGGCGCGCACTGCGCTGAGCCACTTCCGGGCGGCGGTGAACCCGGCTTGGTCCGGACCCGGGCGGGGTGGGCCGGCCCGGGGATAGGAGCCGAGGAAGCGCACCCACGTGCACCGCCGATGCAGCTCGGCCAGCGCGTCGCCGACCGCGTCCTCGGCCACGTGACCCTCGCAGTCCAGGAAGAACTGGTACTCCCCCAGCCTGGCCTTCACCGGTCGGGACTCGATCCGGGTGAGGTTGATCCCGCGCAGGGCGAACTCCGCGAGCACCTCCAGCAGTGCCCCAGGGCGGTCGGCGGTCATCGCGACCAGCGAGGTGCGGTCGGTGCCCGTGGGCGGCGGCACCGTCCCTGGGCGACGCAACAGCAAGAAGCGGGTCTGCGCATCGTTGGTGTCGTGCACCCCGTTGGCCAACTCGACCAGGGGATAGTGCTGAATGGCGACCGGGGCACACACCGCAGCATCGGCCTGACCCGCCACGACCGCGACCGCCGCAGCCGACGTGGAGGCGGTCAGCATCGTCGCCGCCCCCGGCAGGTGCGCACCGAGCCAGCCGCGGACCTGGGCGGCGGCGTGCGGGTGGGTGGCCACGGTGCGCACGTCGGCCGCGCCGGTACCCGGACGGACCAGCACGCTGAACTGGATCGCCAGCACGGTCTCCGCCACCGTGAGCACGGGATCGCCCTCAACCATCGCATCGAGGGTGGCTGACACCGAACCTTCCACCGAGTTCTCCACCGGCACGCACGTCGCATCCACCTGATGGCTGCGCAGCGCCCCGATCGCCGCGTGCACCGACACCGCAGACCGGAACTGGCCGCCGGGGGCCAACACGTGAGCCGCCTGCTCGGCGAAGGTCCCCTCAGGCCCGAGGTAGCCGGTGACGGTCATGGGGTGAGCCTACGGATGCGTCGAGCTCACGACATCCAGCGGAGAGGGGTTAGGTGACGCTGGCGGGGTTGGGGAGCAGGCCCAGGCGGATCAGATCCGCCACCGGGGCGCTCAGCGACACCGAGCCGTAGCAGGCGAACACCTCACGGACACCTCGCGAGCCCTCCTCGGACAGCGCGCCGGCCTCAGCGGCCAACGCTGCCGCGTCGGTGCATCGCAGTGCGTCCTGCGCGCTGGCACCAGATACCGCGTGGGCGGTACCGACCAGCATGTTGAGCAGCCCGTGATGGGTTAGCCCGGTGCTCGCGTCGTGCTGGCGGACCACATGGTGCGGACCGGCGGTTGCCTTGAAGGACGCCCCGGTGCAGGTGGCGATGGCCAGAAAATCAGCCACCTCCTCGACGCTGGGAAACGACTCCACGGACTTGCCGCTGCAGCGCAGCTTGGGCCAGCAGCCGGCTTCGGCGACCCGGCGCACGCCCTGCAACCACTCGGGCCGCCCCCGACGGGGCTCGACCACCCGAACCACGTCGTCCGGCACGAACTCGGTGAGCTGCACCAGCCACGTGGCGTCCACATCCGCAGGCGCCGGCACCTCGATCATCCGCAGATCCAGGAGCTTGGCGTTGTCCAGCGCGGTGGAGATGGCCTTGGGCAGACCACCCAGACCGGTGTCGGCGACTAGGGATAGGGTCACCGGCTGCGCGGGACGGGCCCTGCGCAGCGCACTGACCAGCGCGCTAAGCCGCGAGATAGGACACAGCAGAAAACCGATCACTCCGGCGTAGGGCGTGCGGCGGGCGGCGAGATGCGTCTTGACCGCCTCAGCCACGCATGCTCTCGACGGTGGGACCAGCGCCGCGTCATCGACCAGCCGGGCCAGTAGGGGTGGCACACCTGGCGGACCGGGGGGATGCAGATTCAACACCGTCGACACCCGAGGCACCTTAGCCCGGCTCCGCTGGGCACCAGAGGGGGTGCACCTGCTTGCGGACCCGAGATTGCTATCTGCGCGGGGTAGCTAACTGTCTGCGTACCTCACCGGTGACGCTGCGCTCGGCCACGAAGGACATCAAAGGGATCATGCCCGCCAGCGCCACCCGCACCATTCGCCCAGGCTGCCACCGCAACGACGTCCCTAACAAGACCGTGGTGACCACGTAGCCCAGGTAGAGAAACCCGTGCACGAACGGGATCCAGGCCAGCCAGTGATACCGCGGGTCCTCGAAGACCCAATGCAGCAGCACCTCCGTGGTCAGCAGGAGCAGCATCACGCCCGTGACGTAGGCAGCGATCCGGTACCCGACCAACCGGGTCGCGACCTCGTGGGTCCTAACGACGGTCCTGCTCGGCGAGCTGGGCGAGGTAGGCGTTGTACGCGGCGAGCTCATCGTCGGGATCATCCTCCCGGATCGGTGGGTGAGCGGGGCCTGGTGGCCTCAGCGTCTCGGGACGGTCGCTGCGCGCCGTCTGGAGGTCTGGGGAGCCCGCCTCGGGAACGCGGTGGCACTCCAGCCACAGGAACCGGGCCCACGCCCACGTCAGGACCAGGGCGAACAACGGCCATTGCAGCGCATAGCCCAGGTTCTGCCACCCGCCCGTGGGGGAATGCGCCCGGCCCCACTGCCAGTACCCCAGCCGGACGAACACCACGCAACACAGCGCAACCAGCAGGTGCCCACCCCACCACCGCCGGGCCAGCACGAAGGGCCACACGCGGCCACGATACGCGCGGCCGAGCACCCCGGGCGCATCCGGCTCAGGTAGCTCAGGTAGCTCGGGTAGCTCCGGTGGTGAGGGGATGGGCGCGTTCCGCGGGGGCGGGGTGCGAAGGATGTGGACAGACAACGATAGCGTCCGGGGGGTGAGCGCGCGGGAGGCCCGGGTACGAGGGTGGCTTGTCCCCGCGCGGCCGGAGCAGCCCGCGGTACTCACCGATCCCGGGCAACGCCGGGCACTGGTCATCGAGATCGTTGTGGTGCTGGCGATGACGCTGGGGACCTCCGGGCTGCGCAGCCTGCTGGCGCTGGTGGATACGCTGCTGGCGCCGGGGTCGTTGGCCGATCACTCGGTGGCGCTCAACGCGCCGGTGCGCCGCAACGAGCTGCTGGACCTATTCTCGCAGCTCACCGGGGTGATCCAGCTGCTGGCCTGGGGTGCGCTGGGCTGCTACCTGCTGTGGCGCAGCGGGATCGCACCGCGCAGCCTGGGCCTGGAGGGCGCCTCGCCCAGTCGGGACGCCCGGCTGGGTGTCGGGCTGGCCGCACTGATCGGCGGGCCAGGGTTGGGCTGGTACTTCCTGGCCCGCGCGGCCGGTCTCAACCTCACTGTGCTGCCCTCCGCGCTGGCCGACACCTGGTGGCGGGTCCCGGTCCTGACCGCCTCGGCGGTAGCCAACGCGCTGGCCGAGGAGCTGCTGGTGGTGGGGTATCTGATCACCCGGTTGCGCCAGCTAGGCTCCGGGGAGGGCTCCGCCGTGCTGGCCAGCGCGGCGCTGCGTGGCAGCTACCACCTCTACCAGGGATTTGGCGGTTTCGCGGGCAATCTCGTGATGGGCCTGGTGTTCGGCCGTGTCTGGCAACGAACAAACCGCTTATGGGCCCTCATCACCGCCCACGCCCTCATCGACATCATCGCCTTCCTCGGCTACGCCCTACTCCTCCAACGCTGAGCCCCGCATTCAGCGGGCTCAGCGGGGTTATTCGACGCCCAAAACCCCGCTGAGCCCGCTGAATGCGTCAGCGCAGGGTGAGTTGGCGGGCGTGTAGGGCTTGTAGGGCGCGGCGTTGGGGGGTGGTGAGGGGGGCGGGGGTTAGGGCTTGGGTTAGGCGGTGGGCGAAGGCTTCCGCGGGGGCGGCCCACTCCCGGGCGTGCCGCTCAGAGTCGAGGTCCCAGACTGGCACCAGCACCCCGTGGGCGCGAAACGAACCCGCGAACCGGGAGCCCTCGCCCAGGTTCAGCTCATCCTGAGCCGCCAGCCGGGCCAGCGCGGTGAGCAGTTGTTCTTCCGGTTCCGGGCGAACCCACCGAAGGTGCGCCTTCGCACCGGCATCGACCCAGTAGGCGGCCTCGACGCCCACTCCGGTGACCGCCTCGGTCGGCATGATCGCGGCGTTGGCTTGCTGCAACGCCGCCGCCACCTCACCAGAGGGCACTTCCTCGCCAGGTACCCACCAGGCGAAGTCGGAATGCACGCTGACGTGCAGCGGTGCTTGGGCGTCCAGCAGATCCTGCAGCCGGATCTGCTCACCCTCGGCCGTGGTGGCGACCACCGGTAACACCGAGCCGGGTGGGGCGCTCAGCGCCCAGCTCAGCGCCCGACCGAGATCCCGGGACAGGTCCCCGGATCGGGCCAGCACCTGCAAGCCGACCAGCGCCGCGCCGTCGGGCCGCACCACCGCCGCGGCTGCGGTCGGCAGGACCGTGGCCAGCGTGACGTTCCGAGAGGCCGGCTGCGCCAGCGGCAGCGGTGCCGTTGCCGAGGACACGAACTCGCGCAGCGCAACGAGCTGGCACTCCGCGGCGAGTCCGGCGAAGGGGCGGGGGACCATGACGTCCTGGGTGCCGCGGGGGTCACCGTGGCAGGCCTTGTACCTCTTGCCCGAGCCGCAGGGGCACGCCTGGCGGGGATTGATCTGGCTCACGGGTGCACGCTATCGCGCGGCCGTGCCCGCACCACCCGCACCACCACCATGCGGCGGACGCCGGCCAGCTGCACCGGGCTGAGCAGCCGGGTCAGCCGCCGGACCACGACGATCGTGGTGACCGTGACCGCACCGGCCACCAGATCAGTGACCAGGTGCAGCAGCACGCCATCGGCGCGGGCCTGCACCCCGCTGCGCAGGTTCCACAGCATGGTGGTGCCGCTCAGTACCAGCCCAACCACCCAGATCACCCACCACCCGATGACCAACCGGGAGGGGCGCGGTCGAGCGTTCGGGTTCTGCCTCAGCGCCGTGTGCTCCAGCTCGGCCAGCGCCGCACCCGGCACCACCAGGTTCATCCCGGGCACCAAAGTCCCGACGACCAGCTGCCATCCCCGCCGAGCCGGGGTGAGGGCGGCGGCCTGGGCCGCGGCCGTCGTGGCGTGCACCAGCCACCCCAGGGTGACCGCGCCCGCCAGTGCCGAAGCGAGCAGCGACACCACACCGCCGGTGATCACCAGCGCATCGCTGGTGTGCAGCGCAGTGGCGGGCACCGCGTCGGTGCGGCTGTCCAGCAGCAGCGCGTAACGCCACGCCTCAGCGCCTGCGGTGAGCAGCACGAGCAGGCCAGTAAACCCCAGCAGCGGGACCGCCACCGCCGCCAGGGC
Source organism: Pseudonocardiales bacterium (assembly GCA_019247305.1). Classification (GTDB taxonomy): domain Bacteria; phylum Actinomycetota; class Actinomycetes; order Mycobacteriales; family Pseudonocardiaceae. The sequence continues at coordinate 9,326 of JAFAPC010000024.1, read as the reverse complement.
GCGCATCTGCTCATCCGCCGGGGTGGGCATGCGCCGCTACGAAACCCTACAAAACCCGGGGGGTCGCATTCGGCTGTGCTGGGCTGGATTCGGCCACCATGGGACGACCCGCAGCAGCCCAGGCCCGCATCCCGCCTTCGACGTTGCGCGCGTCCCGCCCCGCCTGCAGGAGATAGGCGGTGACGCGGGCCGAGCGCCCTCCTGAGCGGCAGACCACCGGCACCGGGCCATCGGGGAACGCGGTGGTGAGCTCCTCCAGGCGCTGGGTCAGCTGCCCCATCGGGATGTGCACCGCCTCCGGCGCATGTCCGGCCGCCCACTCGTCGTTCTCGCGGACGTCGAGTAGCACGGCGCGCTCGGGCAGGTCGGCCACCAGCACGGCCGGCACAGGGGGGGTCATGGCACTAATCGTGCCATGACCCCCCGCGTGAGTGGCAATGCGAGTCAGGACTCGCATTGCCACTCACGGGTCTCACCCGGTGAGTTCCAGAATGGTCAGCGTGGCGCTGTCGAGGTTGCTCACGTAGGCCTGCCGGCCGTTGGGGAGCACCGCGATGCTGGTCGGGCCGGCACCGGTCGGGATGGTCGCGGTGACCTGGTTGCTCCGTGAGTCGATCACGCTGACCGTGCCGCTGCCCTCGTTGACCACGTAGGCGAACCGCCCGTCCGGGGCCCAGGTGACGTCTTGCGGGTGACGACCGACCGGGATGGTCGCCACTACCCGGTCGGCCTTGGTGTCGATCACCGACATGGTGCCGGCGTCGTAGTTCACCACGGCGGCCAGCGGCAGGTTGGGGTTGACCGCGATGCTGTGCGGGCTGATCCCGACCGGGATGGTCGAGCGCACTTCTAAGGTGGCGGTGTCGATCACCGACACCAGGTTGGACTCGTGGTTGGCCGTGTAGGCCCGGCTGCCATCACGGGAGAACGCGACCCAATGCGGGTTAGGGGCAACCTTGACTTCGGCGATGACGGAGTTGGTGTCGGTGGCGACCACCGACAGCGACGCCGTGTCATGGTTGGGGACAAAGAGCCGTTTGCCGTCCCGGCTGACCGCGGGGAGATACGGGCGCGCCGGTTGCGGGATGGTGGCAATCACGGTGTTTGACGCGGTGTCGAGCACATCGATGGCATGGATGGTGCGCTGGTCGTTGAAGATGGTGATGTAGAGGGTGCGACTGTCCGGGGCGAAGGCGAGAAATTGCGGCGGGCCCGCCGGGATGGGGATGGTCGCGGTCACCTGGTTGATCGCCGTATCCACCACGGTGACGACGCCAGCGTTGCGGTTGGCGATGTAGGCGTGCCGACCGTTGGGGGAGACCGCGACAAAGCCGGGCGTTTTCCCGACCGGGATGGTGCCACCTAGAGCGGGTATCGCGACCTCTGGTCCGACGTCCGCCGCCGTGTTGGGTCCGAGCGCCAGCGTGGTGTCAGCGCTGGCCGGGGCCGAGGCCAGGACGCGGTTCATGGAGACCGAGACCACGAAAATCATCACCCCGGCCAGCACCCCGATGGTGATGACGATCCGCCGCCGGCTCCCGCTGGGCACCGATACCGAGGGAAAGCCCTCGACGATGATCGGAGCCGTCCCGGTCCGGCCAGTGGGCATCGTGCCTAGCGGCGGCCGGGCTCCCGAGGGGCTCGGCCGTGCGGGGGCCGAGGATCGCTCAGCACCGGCTCCGGTGAGCGCGCGGACCTCCATCTCAGCGAACGTCGCCGCACCGGTCTCCTCGCCCTTGCTGAGCACCGTGCCGAGGTATCCGAGCAGAAAGGCCAGGGGTACCGAGATCAGCGCCGGGTTGCGCAGTGGGAAGAACGCAAAATCCAGACTGGGAAACATCGACTTCGGGGTCCCGGACACCGCCGGCGAAAAGATAATCAAACCCACGCAGCTGAGCAGGCCGCCGTACATGCTCCACAGCACGCCGCTGGTGTTGAAGCGCGTCCAGAACAGCGAATACAAGATCGTCGGGAGGTTCGCTGAGGCAGCCACCGCGAAGGCCAGCGCCACCAGGAAGGCGACGTTCTGGCCGAGCGCGACAATGCCGCCGAGAACCGCCAGGACGCCGATGACGCCAGCGGTGATCCGGGCGATGAGCACCTCACGGTCTGGGTCCAGGTTGCCATGCTTGATCACGTTGGCATACACGTCATGCGCAAACGACGCCGACGCGGTGATCGTCAACCCGGCCACCACGGCGAGGATGGTGGCGAAGGCCACCGCCGCGATGAAGCCAAGCAGCACCTCACCGCCCAGCTGGTAGGCCAGTAACGGCGCCGCCGAGTTCTCCTCACCAGGCATGCTGGCGATCCGCTGCGGACCGCCATCCACCAGCGCCGCGGCGGCGTAGCCAATCACCAGCGAGAACAGGTAGAACACACCGATGAGCCAGATCGCCCACACCACCGTGCGGCGGGCTTCCTTCGCCGAGGGCACGGTGTAAAAGCGCATCAAGATGTGCGGCAGCCCCGCGGTACCCAGCACCAGGGCGAGCCCCAGGGACACAAAGTCAATCTTCGTTGTGAGGTTCTTGCCGTATTGCAAACCCGGTTCGAGCACGGCCTGCCCGTGCGAGGAGCGCGCCGCCGCCTCACCCAGCAGGGCAGACAGGTTGAGCCCGAACGACCCCAGCGCCCAGGCAGTCAACATGCCAGCGCCGATAATCAGCAGGGTGGCCTTGACGATCTGCACCCACGTAGTGCCGCGCATCCCACCGACCAGCACATAGAAGATCATCAGCAGCCCGACAACCGCGACCACCACCGCCTTGGCCCGCGCGCCGGTGACGTTGAGGAGCAGCGCGACCAGACCACCGGCGCCAGCCATCTGGGCCAGCAGATAAAACAAGGACACCACCAGCGTCGAGATGGCCGCGGCGGCCCGCACCGGCCGCCGGCGCATCCGGAAGCTCAGCACGTCGCCCATGGTGAACTTGCCGGTGTTCCGCAGGAGTTCGGCCACCAGCAGCAGGGCCACCAGCCAGGCGACCAGAAAGCCGATCGAGTAGAGGAAACCGTCGTACCCATAGACCGCGATGGCCCCAGCGATGCCCAAAAATGACGCCGCGGACAGGTAGTCCCCGGAGATCGCGACCCCGTTCTGCGGACCGGTGAATGACCGACCCGCCGCGTAGTAGTCGGCGGCGGTCTTGGTCCGGCGCGAAGCCCGGAATACGATCACCAGAGTAACCAGGACGAAGAAGACGAAGATGCCGCCGTTGAGCAGAGGCTCCCCGACAGCACTGGGGATTGGTTGTCCGGGGGTTGGCTCTCCGGTCACCAGGTTCCTCCTTCGACCTGCTCGCGGATCCGGCTGCTGATCGGGTCGAGGTGACGGTTCGCGAACCGGACGTACATCGTCGCGATGGCGAAGGTCGAGACAAACTGCAGCAGGCCGAAGATCAACCCAACGTTGATGTTGCCGACGACCCTGATGGCCATGAGATGCGGGGTGAACGCGGCCAGCAGGACGTACAGGAAGTACCAGAGCAAGAAGAACGCGGTCATCGGGAAGACAAAGCCGCGCAGCCGGGTGCGCAGGGTGGCGAACTCCGCGCTGGTATACGCGGCGGCCCAGGGATCCACCGGGTATCGGTGGTCGGCTCCGCCGACGTGTCTGCGGTCGGCTCCGCCGACGGGCCTGTTGTCGGCACCGCCGATCGACGCGGTGGTGCTCATGCAAACCCCTCCAAGACAGTAACGAGTATCAGGATGCCCCGTGCGTCACGAGGACCGAGCCACCCTAACCGCCGGCCGTTCACCAGCGTGCACCGCAATGATGGGCTGTTCGTGTAGTCGACTCGTCATCGTCGGTGCCGGCCACGGCCCATCCGGGAGAAGGTGCCCGCGAAGGTACGGCCCATCTGGAAGGACGTGACCGCTAACGTCCCGACCTGAACCCGTAGGTGATCTAGCTTACGATCCTGGGCCAGGCCCAGTTGGTCCGGTGCGTGCAGCCGCAACAGCATGGGTGACGCGTCGGGCGGAACTCGGTCCTTGGTCTGACGGCTCACCAGCACCATGACCAGAAAAGCCAGCGGCACGGTGAACACGGCTGGCTGCGCCAGCAGCGCCTGCCACCCTGGCGGGAGTACGCCGGCTGCGGCGGGCAGCACCGCAGCGAACGCCACCCCACCGCCCACCAGGATGCCGGCCGCCGCGCCGACGTCGGTCAGCCCACGCCACCAGATGCCCAGCACCAGCAACGGACAGAACGACGAGGCGGCCACCGCGAACGCCAGTCCCACGCTTTGGGCAAGGTCCAGCGACGACACGGCGAGCACAAACGCTAGCGGGACGGACCAGGCGGTCATGGTGGCCGCCCGGATCCCCTGGAACCAGCCAGGCAGCACGTCGGTGTACAGCACTCCGGCGATACTGACCACCAGCCCGGTAGCGACGGAGACGAACGCGGCGAATGCCCCCGCCATGACCAGCGCGCCAAGCACGAGCGCCGGCCACCCGCCCAGCATCGCGCGGGGCAGCAGCAGCAGCGCGGCGTCGGTGTTCCCGTCGGCCAGCAGCCGCGGGAGGTAAAACCGGGCGAGCCACCCGGAAACCACCGCAAATAGGTAGAACACCCCGAGCTGGATCAGCACCAACTGCGTGGTCTGGCGTGCGGCCCGGCCGTCAGGGTCGGTGTAGTACCGACCCAGGATTTGCGGCAGCCCCATGGTGCCCAGCGTCAGCGCCACGATGAGCGAGTAGGTGGCCAGCAACGGATGCCTGCCGTAGCTCAACGGATGCAACCAGGTGTCGTTGTTCACCACGGCGCCGCTGATCACCGGAACCCGGCTGCCCGCGTCAAAGTGCAGCGTGGTGCCCTTGCGGACCGGGTTCTCACCCGGAGTTAAGAGCATCGTCGCGTTCGTGGGGTGCCCGTCCGGCGTTCTGATCACCGTGACCCGGATCGGTTCGGTGACCTGGAGCAGGACATCGTGATCCGGGGTGACGTCGGTGGCCTGGGCAAACGACGGTGGCGCCGAGGCAGTGAGCGCGTGCTCGAACCGCTGGTGCTGGCCGGCGTAGTACAGGAAGAGGATGCAGACCGGGACGGCCAGCGCGGTGAGTTTGATCCAGTACTGGAGGGCCTGCACAGTGGTGATCGAGTGTGCCCAGCCGGCGTAGACGTTGACCGTCACGATCACCATGACGACCGCCGCGCCGACCCACTCCGGCGCCGCGGTGACAGCGTGCAGGGCGAGCCCGGCTCCCCGCAGCTGAGGTATCAGGTAGAGCCACCCGATGATGACCAGGAAGATAGAGCAGACCTGACGCAGCCCGACCGAGCCCAACCGGACCTCGGCGAAGTCGGGCAGTGTGTAGGCACCAGAGCGGCGCAGCGGCGCGGCCACGAACAGCAGCAGCGTCAGATATCCCGCAGTGAACCCGACCGGGTACCACAGGGCGTCCAGCCCGCCCTTGCAGACCAGCCCGGCGATGCCGAGAAAGGAGGCTGCGGACAGGTACTCCCCGGAGACCGCGGCGGCGTTCCAGCGCGACCCCATCGTTCGGGAGGCCAACAGAAAATCCGAGGTCGGCCGGCGTTTTGCCGTGTAGCGCCCGGTGAACGTGGTCCACAGGGCGATCGCCAGCACGGCGAGCACGGTGGCGTAGAGGTCATTTTTGTCGGGCACGCTGGTGCTCAGTTCTGGACCCACGCGACGAAGGCCCGCTCGATGCGGTCGGCGCTGCAGTTGTAGAACCAGGCCACCGCGGAGAAGAACGGGTAGACCGAGAGCCCGAGCAGCACCCACGGCAGCCGCAAGCCCACGATGGTGGTGCTGCCCAGCGACGGCGCCAGCAGGAACAGCAGCGGGATACCCGCCAGCACCGTCACGGTGAGCAGCATCAGCCGGATCGACAGCCACAGCTGCACCCAGAGCAGCTCGCGGGCCAGCGTCTCACCAACGCTGGTCAGACCGACGTTGGTCTGATCCTGCAGCTCGGTGAGGGTGCGTACCACCCGCCGGCTGCGTCGCTCCGCCAGCACGATCCGTTCCCGCTGGCCCGACTTGGCCCGGTCGCTGTCCTGGGTGGCGGCGTTTTCCGCCTGGAGCGTCTGCCGGGCTGCCTTTTCGCACTCCGCCCGGATTTTTTGTTCCAGCTTGGCATCCGGGCCGCCGGCATCGGTACTCATCGGGGAGTCGTCCAGCCTTGCTTGGCTGCGCGCACCAACCGGTCTTTCAGGTCTCGGGTGTGCCGTCGGCTGACCGGCAACTCGGTGGCGTCCTCGCCGCTACCCACCCGCACCACGTACCCCGACGACGACATGCGCAGCTCGGTGACCAAGGGCAGGGCAACCAGGTAGGAGCGGTGGATACGCACGAACCCGGCGTCAGACCAGCGGTCCTCCAACTGGGACAGCGGGATCCGGACCAGGTGGCCGCCGCCCTCGCCGGTGTGGAGCCGTGCGTAGTCCCCGTGTGCCTCCACCCAGCGTACCGACGAGCGCGGCACCAACTTGGTGGTGCCGGCGAGCTCGACCGGGATGACCTCGTCTTCGCCGCTGCGCTCCGATCCTGGGGCACTCGCCTCGCGCCGGGCGGCGATGATTCGCCGTATCGCGCTGGCCACTCGTTCCCGGCTCACCGGCTTCATCAGGTAGTCGGCCACCCCGAGCTCGAACGCGTCGATGGCTCCGCCGTCGAAGGCGGTGGCAAACACGATGGCTGGCGGGTTGTCGAGGTCCTTGGTGGCCGCGTTGGCCAACTCCCGGCCGTCCATCCCAGGCATCCGCATGTCCAGGAACAGCGCATCCACCTGGGGAGGCGGTCGGTTAGCGGGACGCAAGATCGTCAACGCCTCTTCGGCGCTCTCGGCGTGGAGCACTGTCTTGACCCGCGGATCGGCGTTGAGCACCTCGACCAGCATCGACAGGGAATGCGGCTCGTCGTCCACCGCGAGCACGAGAAGACCGGGGTTGTCGTCGTTGTCGCTCATCGACCGCCTTTCCGTCAATCCAGCACTGCTGACTCATTCCCCGACCGTTAATCCTGCACATGGCAGGTACCGCTGTCCACGGTTGGTACGTTCAGTGTCCCGCCGTGGTACCGAATGTGCTCGGGGGAATCTACAGGCCGAAGCGGGCCCAGGCGGCGCGGTGCTCGAGTGCCTCAAGCACCGCCAGCGCGCAGGACGGGCCGCCCCGCCCGCTCAGTGCGGCCGTCGCAGGGCCCGGCCCGAAGTTCCCGATGCTGAAGTTGCCCATGCCCAGACGAGCCAGTAGCGGCCGGCGTCCCTCCACCGTGATGATCTCCGCGTCCGGATATCTCTTGGCGATCTCCCCGCGCATGGTGCCCAGCCGGTCGACCAAGCCCAACTCCACGGCCCGCCGGCCCGTCCACACCTCTCCGGTGAACAGATCTTGCTGATCTGTGGCCAGCGCTGCGCCGCGGCGCGCGCACACCCAGTCGCGGAACATCCCGTGCAGCTCAGTCTGCATGCTGCGCAACCACGCCACGTCGTCCTCCCGCTCGGGCAAAAACGGGTCGAGCCGGGCTTTGTTCGCCCCCGTAGCGTACAGCCGCCGCTGCACCCCGAAGCGCTCCAGCAAACCGTGCAGCCCAAAGCCCTGAGTGACCACCCCGATGGAGCCGACCAGCGAGGTGGGGTGGGCGACGATCTCATCGGCGGCGCAGGCCAGCCAGTACCCGCCGGATGCGGCGACGTCCTCGCAGAACGCCAGCACCGGCACCCGCTTGTGCTCCGCGAGGCCCCGAATCCGATCGGCCACCAGCGCCGACTGGGTGGCTGAACCACCTGGCGAGTTGATCAATAGTGCCACCGCCCGCAACCGGTCGTAGCCGAAGGCGCGGGTCAGCGCAGAGTCCACAGCGGCCAAGTTAATCACCCCGCGCCCCAGCGGCGTGGGCGTCGGCGTGATTACGCCATGCAGTTTCACCGCGGCCACCACCGGGCCACGCTCCCGTTGGGTGCCGGGCAACGGCAGCCGCGAGGTCAGCTCCTTGACGTCCATCCGGCAAGCCTACGAAAAGCCACTGAGTTTCCAGCGACACAGGGTTTCCAGCGACACAGGGCACCCAGCATCGCTAGGCGCCCGCCGAGGGTCGCGAACGCGGCGGGCTGGGTGTCGGGGGCGCGATGGCGCGCGTCTGGCGGCTGAACTTGGGCACCTTCATGCTGACTTTGGTGCCCATCCCCGTCCCGGTCTCGACCACCAGACCGCACTGGTCGCCGAAGGCCCCCCGCAGCCGGTCGTGCACGTTGCCTATCCCGACATGCGCGCCCGTGAGGTGGGAGTCGAAGATCTCTTCGTAGAGGCGCTCCGGGTCCATCCCCAGGCCGTCGTCCTCGACGCTGATCAGGCATTCCATCCCGGCGTTCTCGGCAACGATGGACACCGTGCCGGATCCGCCCCGGAGCCCGTGCCGCACCGCGTTTTCCACCAGCGGCTGCAACGCCAGAAACGGCAACACCACCGGGAGCACCTCGGGCGCGATCTGGAGATTGACCTGCAACCGATCCCCGAACCGGGCCTTCTCCACGAGCAGGTAGCGCTCGATGTTGTTGAGCTCCTCGGCGAGCGTGGTGAACTCCGTGTCGGCACGGAAGGAGTAGCGGGTGAACTCGGAGAACTCCACGAGCAGCTCGCGCGCCTCCTCCGGGTCAGTTTTGATGCAGTAGCAGATTGCGTTCAGCGCGTTGTAGATGAAATGCGGGGAGATCTGCGAACGGAGTGCCCGGATCTCGGCGTGGGCCAGCCGGGCTCGGGACTCCTCCAGCTCGGCGAGTGCGAGTTGGCCGGAAACGTACCGGGCGACTTCTGCCACCGCCCGGATCACGTTAGGCTTTGCCTCCTGCTTGCTGATCACACCCAAGGTGCCGACAATGCCGCCGTCTACCTCCAGCGGGCAGACGATCACCGAGCGAACCACGCAGTTGGGACGCCCGCAGGTCACCTTGCCGTCCGCGTGCTGTCGGCCGGTGGCCGCCACGAACTGGGTGGCCTTCACGGCCTGATTCATGTGCTGCTCAGCCTCGGGACGCTCCTCAGGTTCACAGTCCCAGGCCAGCATCCCGCTTTCCTCGTTGGTTATCGTCAGGGCGAGGCCGCCCAGCAGCTTCCGCAGGTGTGGTGCCGCGGCGGTCGCCGAGGCGGCGCAGAGCCGCTCCCGCAGCGGTGGCGCGGCCCGCGCCATGGTTTCCAGCGCGGTGTAGGTGGCGTAATCAGCTTCTGTGCCAAAATCGCCGAAGGGCCGCCGCTTGGGCAAGCAGTACATCAGCCCGATAGCAACGGCTAGCGCGAGCACCGCCACCGCGGCGTGGGTCAGCACGTTCACAATGGCCATCGTCGCGGTCCCGGC
>JAFAPC010000020.1 GCA_019247305.1 Pseudonocardiales bacterium | reverse complement strand
ATCCTTGGTCTCGAGAAGTTCGACACGTAAGCCGAGCTCTGGGCGCATCTCCAGGGAGGATGCCCTCGCTCCGGTTCCGGACCGCGCTCTGCCGATCATCTCCTGCGCAGTCCGGTGTCGTGAACTCGACAGGACCGACATTTTCGGTGCCGGAAAATGTCGGTCCTGTCGAGTTCACGACATGCAGCCGCACCGTGATACCTCGACCACCATCTCGGCGGTCCGAGGCGCAGCCCTCGCTAGGACCACCCGTGCCGGGACCCTGAGTGGACAATCCCAGGCTGGGAACGCGGCATCGTGCGCACCGTCGTGGCGAGGCCGACCAGCGGGCATTCGTAAGAGCAGCCGCCGGAGGGTGAACTCATGGGGTAGCGCCCTCGCGATGACAACCGAGATCAGGAAGCCCGGGTCAGCTCGGCCTTGTCGGGGAATAAAATGGCCTGTGCGCTCCATTATGCCGTTGTGGTCGCTGCCCGTCACCCTGAGGCGGTGACCTCGGGCGACTCGATCCAAGGGAGAATTCCGGCGACCAGCCCCTCCGTCTCGATCGCCGACCAGGTCAGCGAGCTTGAGGCCGCGTCGGCCAAGCGATTACCGGCTGACGTCTGGGGGCCACCCTCTCGGCGACGCAAGCCGCGTTGCAAGCCGCCGGAGTACCAGCCCATGTGGCGTCACCGGGCACACTCTTGCCCGACGTGCCGCTGATCGACGCGCAGGGGTCTCGACAGTTGGGCATCCTGGCCCCTGCCCCGAGTGCCGACCTGCGGGCGGCTCAGGAGCGGCTTGGACTCGACTTGACTGCCCTCAACGCTGATGGCACCGACACCCTGCCGATGCCCACCGTCGTGATCGCTGACGCCGGGCACACCCTCCGCTGGATCGACGTGCACCCCAACTACTCAACCCGAACCGAGGTCGCCGACATCGTGGACGCTCTGCGATCAGTTCTGTAACCCAGCGCGGTGGACGATACCGGAGCGAGTGGGGTGCCCGACGGAAGCTGACGCACCTCGCCTGCGCCGCGCCAGAGTGACCGAGTACCTAGCAGGTCTGCTACACCAAGCCCCACTCGCAGCCGGCGTTACTCAGTCCTTCGCATTCAGCGCCGCCACGAGGATCATTCCGATTTCAGTCAATGATCGAGACTCACGACCCGTGTCGTCATGTATCCAGGTAGCCTAAATGGCCTCTATCCTCATCCAGGTAACCCACACCCCCACTCCGCGTAGGAGCAGAAGCCGTAGAAACGGCAGGAGCCGCAGGAGGAGCCTTAGGGGTAACCGAAGAAGGCGCTGCAGCGGGAGCCGCAGCAGGAGCGGCGGTGGCCACTGCAGCGGGAGCCGCAGCAGGCTCGGATTCGGATGACGAATCTGTATAAAAAGGAGGATCGGAAGGATCGTGGTAGGGCGCCGACTTGGCGATGCCGATACGCTCAGCGGCTTCGCACAGCAGCGGCAGCGCACCGATCACTGTGGTACCGGTTTCGTTGATGCGCGTAACACCAGGCCTGATCGCCTCAGCATGGTAGGCGATATTCTTCACGTTCTGCGAACAGTCATCGAGATTGTTGGCAGTACGGTTAAGTAGCCTGCCGATCACGTAGAGGAAAATCGCCAGAACGGCAACCAGCAAGGCGATGACCACGACCGTTAAGACGACAAGAATCATCTCTCATCCTTTCCCATCAGGATCCTGGAAGCTGGGCCAGCGCCAGCGCGACCCGGTGGGCCATCCTGCCGTTGACCACCACGACACCGGCCTGCTGTGGTGGTCGCAGGGGCCCACCGGCCCAGGGTGGCGAGCGGGCCAACCGTGGGCAGCGCCCGGGTGCTGAACCGCATCGACAGCCACCTTCCGGCTACGATGATCGCTCAAGCTTATAGTGACGGCGCAGAAGCGGTTAGTCAAGCCATTATCATCCGTAGATACGGATACCTTATGGCAAGGAGTTCCGCAACTGCGGAAGAGACACACCGAACTGCCGCCTGTGCTAACAGGGAGCGGTTCGGCGCAACGACAGAGGAAGCTCAGGCGGTATCACAGCGTACGCGGTCCAGCAGCGTCACGTCTGCTCATGGGTGTCCTCGATGGAGGAGGGTAGTCGATGACGACGACACGGGTGGCGGTGCTCCTGGAGCGCTACCAGCCGGGACGGCCCCTGAGCTCGATTGAGGCTTCCGCCGGGCTTGCGACGGGGAGCCTGACCGGATGGGTCGAGCTCACCGCGCCGACCCGACCCCTCACGGCGGTTTCCCCGGACACGATACGCCGCGTCGCCGCGGCCATCGGAGCGACGCCAGCCGTGGTGTTCCACGCCTTCACCGGCACCTGGTATGACGTCAACGGCTGGGAGTGGAGCCACTTCCGGCCCCAGGACCGGGTGATCGTGTTCGACGCTCCGGACCCCGAGACCGGAGCTCGGCGAGTCCGGCGCGGCACCGTCACCGCCGTCGACCCGCTCGGTGCGATCGACGTCCTGCTCGACGATGGAACCGAGTACCACCGGGATCCCGATACCGAGGGCCAGATCAGCCACCTCAGCGGCGGCTGCCGCTGCAGCACCCCGCTTTACCCTTAGCCGGAATTGTCGTGGCTTAGCTCAAATCGGTGATGACGGTCTTGGTCTCCAGGTAGTTGTTGAACACGGCGTGGCCCATCTCACGGCCCCAGCCGGACTCCTTATAACCGCCGAAGGGCAGCGCCGCGTCGAACACGTTCCAGGTGTTTACCCAGACCGTGCCGGCGCGCAGTCGCTTCGCCGTACGAATGGCCTTGCTGATATCGCGGGTGAACACCCCGGCACCCAGCCCGTAGGGGGAGTTATTCGCGGTAGGCAGAATGTCGGAGTCGGCGCTGAACGGAGCCGCCGCGACGACCGGCCCGAAGATCTCTTCGCGGACCGCTTTCATGTCCTCCCGGGTGCCGGTGAGGATCGCCGGGGCAATGAAGTAGCCACGATCACCGACTCGGTCGCCGCCGATGATGTGGGCACCGTCGTCCTTGCCCGAGCTGAGGTAGCCACTCACCCGCTCGAACTGCTCGGCCGACACCAGTGGGCCCATGGTGGTCGCCGGATCCAGCCCGTTGCCAAGCTTGATACTGCGGGCCTGCTCGGCGACACCCTCGACGACCTGGTCATAGACCGACTCCTCGACGTAGAGCCGAGACCCCGCGACACAGCACTCGCCCTGGTTGAAGAAGATCGCGTTGGCCGACCCGGCGATGGCCTTGTCGAGGTCCGCGTCGGCGTAGACTACGTTCGGCGACTTGCCCCCCAGCTCCAGGGTGACCTTTTTCAGGTTGCCCGCCGCAGCCTTGACGATCTCCTTGCCCACCTCGGTGGATCCGGTAAACGCGACCTTGTCCACGTCCGGGTGCGCCGCCAGAGCCGCACCCGCCTCGCCGTACCCGGTGACGATGTTCAGCACACCCGGCGGCAGCCCGGCCTGCATGGCCAGCTCGCCGAGCAGCAGTGCCGACAGGGGAGTCTGCTCGGCGGGCTTGAGCACAGTCGTGCAGCCCGCCGCGAGCACCGGTGCGATCTTCCAGGCCGCCATCAACAGCGGGAAGTTCCACGGGATGATCTGCCCGCAGACGCCGACCGGCTCGCGCAGCGTGAATCCCAAGTAGGCGTCCTGGTCGGACGCCGACATCGGAATCGTGTTGCCCTCGATCTTGGTTGCCCAGCCGGACATGTAATGGAACAGGTCAGCGGCCAGCGGCACGTCGGCGATTTTGGCGACCGTGAACGGCTTGCCGTTGTCCAACGACTCCAGCAGGGCAAACTCCTCAAGATGGTCCAGGATCAAGTCACCCAGCGTGTGCATAATCCGGCCGCGCTGGCCATGCGGCATCCGCCGCCACACCGCGTCGTCGGCGAACGCGGCCCGGGCCGCCCGCACCGCCCGGTCCACATCCTCGGCCGCTCCGCGGGCCACGGAGGCGAGCACCTCCTCGGTGGCCGGGTTCAGGCTCTCGAACGTCTGGCCCGACGCCGAGTCCACCCACTCACCGTTGATCAGCAGTTTGCCGCTCAGCGACCCGACAACCTCTGCAATGCGGGATTCCTCGACTGCCAGCGTCATCGTTGACCTCCTCCAAGGACACCACAGCGACAGCGCTGGGGCCCAGTCCTCACCCCGAGTAGGAGAGCAACCTCAAACTGTACCACCGCCACCGACTCCGCCCGGGAAGGTCCCAGGCGGTCCGCCGACAGCTTCTCAATTTCTCAATACCACGAGAACGACGGCGGCCATCTTCACCACCGAGCGACCGCTCGCGGTTGATCTTCGGATTGGCGGCGCGCTGGCCCTGCCACACGCGGTGGCGCGGGAAGCGGAGGCCGCAGCCTCGGCGCTCGCACGGTTGACGCCGTATCCGTTCGGTTTCCCAGCTTGGCAGGATTACCACGCCAGGTTCCTTGCACGGTATGGGATCGGCGCGTTGGTCCCCCTCTCGGAGATCCTGCACGCCGACGCCGGACTGGGATTCCCCGCCGGGTACCGGGATGCGCGCCGCAAGCCGCTACCCGTGCCGGGTTTGTCCGAGCGGGATGTGCGGTTGTTGGTGCTAGCGCAGAACGCCGCAATGGACCAGAGCACTGAAGTCGTTCTCGACGAGAAAGCAATCGGGAACCTGGCGGTGCAGGACCTCGCCACGGCGCAGGTGTAGCCGCACACCGAACTGCGCTTTCGTGTTCATGCACCGACACCGGGCGCGCTGGATCGGGGCGAGTTCACCCTCGCCGTCGCTGGCGTATCCCGCGCGGCCGGCACCACGGCCGGGCGGTTTCTGGACCTCCTCGACTCTGGTGACCGAGAACGCCTATTCGGCGCGTACGCGGGGCTGTCCACGGTGACCGACGACGCGTTGTTGTTACAGTGTCGTGTCCGCCGCTGTACCCGCGGACCGAGAACGTCGCCCGCAGCCCCGCCGTTCTGCCGCACCTGGTGTCGCTGGCCGAACACCACACGCCCGGTGCGGGCGTGATACCGCTGGAGGATCTCGCGGTGAGCGGCGACGCCCACTGGCTGTACTTGATGTCCTTGTCGCGGAGGCGGCCGGTGGAGCCCACGGTGTTCAGTGCCGTGGAGTTCATCAACGCCGCCCATCCGCTGCTGCGATTCCTCTGCGAGATCAGCATGGCGTGCTGCGCCGCGTGCGCCCCGTTCTCCTGGGGAGCCGCCAGTCAGTTGCCGTTCCTGCCCAGGGTCCGGTACCGGCGGACGATCCTGTCCCCCCAGCCGGGCGCGGATCACCGGTGGCCCCCCGGATGTCGACCGCGCGCGTCCACGGCCGCGGGCTTCGGCGCTGAGCTCCTCCATGTCCACCGGACGCCACGACCACGGCCAGTCATTGGTGAACTGCTGGAACCGGCGCACCGTGCCCAAGCTGCCCTCGATCGTGTCGGCGGCAGGTTGCAGCTCAACTGCTGATCACGCCAGCCGGCCAGCATCGCCTCGAACACCTGCTCATCCGGCCACAACAACGGTGAAGCACCCACCACGAACAGCTCCGGAGCTGCCCCGAGCACATCCCCTGTCCCTGCCACCGCACCACCCCCCACCGTTGGTCCTGGGCCACGAGTCATGCACTAGGCGCACGAAATGACCAAAACGGCAGGTCGCCAGGGGTGAAGTCGGAACTGGTCGAGGCGGGCAGCCACGTACGCTCAACCCCTCCCCGCCCGGCAAACGCCCAGGTCAACTCCAGCCCGATTCACAGCGACGAGTTCTCGCATCAACTACAATCCGTCGCACTTACAGTTGAATACGCGAGCTCACCAGTCGGGGAGGCCTAGTGGTTCCGGGTCGCTAGATCGAGTGTTTGACGGGCCAGGGAGTTTATTTTTGAGCGGTTGTGGGGTTTACTAACTGTGGTGCTTGTCGAATAGTCGGGCAGACAACTGCACGTTGGTTGATATGGGTAGCGGACTGCGACCGGACCCAACGGTCTCGAACAGGGATGTTCAAGGAATGGTAAAAATAACTTTATCGGCGGTCTTCTCGACGCGTACGCTAAAATCTACGCTGAGTGTCCTGACGGCCCTGCCTATTGACACCTCGGTGGTCGCCGTTCGGCCCGTCATCCGCCTGTGCGCGCGAGCTTCGTGTCGCTCGGCGAACCGCCTGTCCACAACGCGGACCATATTGTCCCTGGAGCGCCGACCAGATGAGCCAGTTTGATGAACTCGCGAGCCTGTACGAAGAGATGGCAGAACTTCCGTGGCGCAAAGACTTGGAGATTCCCACGGTTCTCGGTCTGCTGGGCGACTTGACCGGGGCGGCTGTGCTCGACATTGGCTGCGGCTCTGGCGTGTACACGCGCCGGATACGCAGCTGCGGCGCGCGGCGGGTCGTCGGCATCGACGAGTCGGAGGGGATGGTGGCCTACGCGAAGGCCAGGGATCAGGAGGAGCGTCTGGGAATTGAGTACCTCGTGGGGCCGTTGCCCGCCTCCGAGCACGGGACTTTCGATCTCGTGCTCGGAGTCTACGTCCTGCCGTACGCGACAACACTCGGAGAACTGCGCGCACTCTGCACATTGGCCCACGAGGCGCTCCGTCCCGGCGGGCGGTTCGTGACCATTCCGGTCCATCCGGACTACGTCAACGACTCCGATTATTACGCCCGCTACGGCTTCCGTCTCTCTTCAGAGCACCCCAGGCAGGATGCGGCCCCGATGACCCTCACCTTGAGATTCGGCGGCCATGACGTGACCGTGATTGCCCGGTACTGGACCAGGAGCACGCTGGAGGACGTGGTGCGCACGGCCGGGTTTCGGGATGTCAAGTGGCGTGGATACACGATGGATCCTGCGGTGGCAGCCGAACGCGGGGCTGACTTCTGGCGCAACTACCTGACCGCGCCGCACGCAGCGATCCTCGACTGCCGGAAATAGCAGTCGTGGTCGATATCAGAATGGCGACCAGTGTCGCAGATTTCACCCAAGAAGAATGGGACCGCGTAGTCGACGATCAAAACTTTTACCAGAGCCACGCCTGGCTGCGCGGACTGGAGTACTTATGGGGAAGCCACGGGGTCATCGCAGGACGAGTCGGAAGCGAGTTGGTCGGCGCGCTGCCGATCTGGGCCGGTGAACACGACACACCCGGTCTGTTCCACCTGCCGTCCATGTTCGGTGACGTGCCTGGGGAGTGGGAGGCGCGGTTTCTGTGGTTGGGCTCCCACCGGGGCGTGAGCAACGGGCTTGTCGTCTCGCCCGACAACCTCGCCGTTCTCGGTGAGCTGTTGGACTACGCGCGGAGCACGGCGGCCCGCGCCGGTCTCGCCGGGGTCGTCATGCCTTACGTGCCGATCGGGAAAGCGGTGGACCTGGCGGCCCACCACCCGGCGGCCCACGTCCTGCTTCACTCCGCCGAGGCAGAAATGGTCATACCACCGGACGGTTTCGCCGGGCACCTCGCCGCACTCTGCAGCCGAGACCGCATCAAGCAACGCGCCGAACTGCGCCAGTTCCACTCGGCCGGCAACTCGGTGACCTGGTCGCCGCTGAGGGGCGCAGTCGTGGCGCAGGCGGTCGACCTGATAACTCAGAACCGCGCTCGCTACGGGAGCGCTCCAGGACGGGAGTGGATGAGCCGGTCGTTCGCCGCGCAGAAACGCAGCGGCGTGCTCGGCCAGGCCACCGCCGGAGTGTGTCGCCGCGAGGGCCGCACAGTGGCGATCATGGTGTGCTACCGCTTCCGGTCTAGCCTCTACGCCCGATACTTCGGCTTCGACTACGCCACAGCAAAGCCCCGACACGAGTACTTTGTCCTCGTCTACAGCATGGCCCTGGACTTCGCGGCCCGGCAGGGATTCCACCGCTACCACCTGGCCACCTCCGCGCTCGATGTCAAAGCCCGCAGGGGTGCCGATCTCGTTCCTCAAGCGGCGGTCGTGCTGCCCGTGACGGAGCGGTGGCCCACCCCCGAGGCCGTCCGAATCCACAACCACCGGTTCGCTGCCCGATTCCGCCTGCGGTTCGGGCACCGTGTCGGATGCCTTGACTGGCGCCGCTGGCATATCGACGTCCCCGACGGGGGCACGTGAGATCGAGAGGAAACTCCTGATGTTGCATTTGGTCTACCGATTCCGGCTCACCCGGGAGGCGAGGAGCGACCTCGCCGCGTTCTGGGAGTGGGCCCGACAACGCGAAGCCTGGTTCTACGCGGACATGGACATGGTGGAGGGCACCCGTTGGTTCGTCTGCACCATCGGTCCCGAGGTGCACACCCTGGAACACTTCGTCACCTTCGCCGACGAAACCGCCTGGGGACGCTACCGCCGGGAAGTGGCCCGTCGCGCCGAGAACCCGGAATGGGAACGGCGCAGAGTAGAGCAGGACGCCTGGTGGGAACTCCTGGACGCTCGTCTGCTCAACGACGCCCCGATCAGCACCAAGGACAACAACAGAGGATAGCCGCATGAACGACCACAGGAATCTGCTCGAACGCAGCACTTCACTACTCGACAACGCTCGATTTCTCACCCTGGCCACCCGAAGCTCAGAGGAATCCTGGGCCGCCACCGTAAACTTCGTGCCGCTCCGCTCACCCCTGCGATTGCTCTGGTACTCGCTGCGTTCGGCCCGGCACTCACGTCACATCGCCGAGAACCCCCGGATCGCCGCCTCGATCTTCATGACCGGTCTGCCGGGCCTGGGACTCGACGGTGCCCAACTCACCGGAACCTGCGAGTCCGTC
>JAFAPC010000009.1 GCA_019247305.1 Pseudonocardiales bacterium | reverse complement strand
GCTGGCCATGCTCCAGAGCAGGAAACCGCGCAGGCGGTTGTGATCATGCTCGTGGTGTTCGGCGTGCCAGGTGTCGATCTCAGCCTGCTCGCAGGTTCGCAAGGTGCGCTGGCGTGCTGTAAGCCAATCGAGGAACATCGTGGCCTGGGTGATCTGCTCACCGGCGTATCGTCGGCCGGCCGGGGTGATCGGCTTGTTCGCGACGCGAGCCCGAAGTCTGGGCAGCACTTCCCAGGCGGCAAACCGCTGGATGAGCTGGCCGTGGTCGGGGTCGGTGATGGTGTCGAGGTGGGTGATGAGCCAGCGTTCGAACAAGCAGATTTGCTTGTCGACGCGCGGTAGGACGCCGCAGGCCATGAGCAGCTCGCGCAGGTGCGCGGCGGCTCGCCAGGGTTGCAGGGTGTGAAACGCCTCGTGGGTCAACGCGATCTGTCCTCGCCCGAGTGCGCGCATCAGGGTTTCAGCAGATTCGGTCTTGCCTTTGCGGGTGTAGAGCCAGGTCAGGATCGACAGCGGGCGTTCGGCGGCGAGCAGCGAGTTCGCCAGCGGCGCCAGTTCCGGGCGGATCACCCCGGAGTCGTCGCCGAGGAGCCCGCGCAGCCGGTCGCGCAGGGTGCAACGGGTACACAACCTGCCGCCGTGCAGTTTGGGAGAGCGGAACTTTTTGGGGGAGGCGGACTGGGTCGTCGCTGTCGGCGTACCGGAGGAGGGCCCGAGGAGCGGCAAGCGTGGAGGACCGGGTGGGTTCGGTTTAGCGGTCGAGGTAGCCCACCATCACGGCGAACACCGAGTGCAGGGTTGCCTCGGTCACGCGTCCGATGCGTTCGACCAGCCAGGGTCGGTAAACGGTTTTGGCCTGGTAGACCACCACTGAGCAGCCCGGCAGCGGATCCTCCGCGGAGAGTTCCACCGCCAGGGCGGGCATGCGTGGTGCGTCGGTGACGACCGGCAGGGCCAAAACCGTGGGTAACAGCGCGTTCGCGGTGCTGTTGGAGATCACCAGCACTCGGTCGGCGCCGAGGCTTGAGGGTTTGTCTCGTCCGGCTATGGTCGGCAGGAACGACCAGATATCGCCGCGGAGCGGTTCGGGGACACTCACCAGCTCTGGCCACTGGAACGGATGGCCTGGCTCATGGCCTGCTGCTCGGCGAGCTCGGCGAGTGCCCGGGCCTGCGGGTCCCGGGTAGTGCGTTCCCACTCCGCGGCGATCGCGGCCGAGACCCGCATCAGCTCGGCGCGTACGGCGCGCTCGGTCCAGGACGACAGCGTCCTGCCCTCGGCGGCGGCGGCCTGCCGAGCTTGGGACAGCACCGTGTCATCCATGGTGAGAGTTGTATTGGTTTTCACACTGGAGATTGTATGACCCATCACGACGATTGTCGGGTTGGGGTGGGCCTCACCCCGACGTCAGCCAGCACACCGGGCGACTCGGTGGAGAGGGTGTGCGTGGAGCGGGACGATGACTCCGGCGGCCCGGGAGCGCAGCGGGAGGTGGTGACCTGGTGAGCAGGCGGCCGGGCAGGGCCAGGGGAGCGGACCACGGCTCGCTCGGCTCGTATCCCCACCACGATCACATGTCATAGTCTCTATTATCGGATCACCAGTACTGATCTTCGTTCAGGTCCTTCACCAGCCGAGATGCCGTCAGTTCCCGACCATCTCCTTCGCTCACCCACGGCGCGAATTCCAGCCGATACCGCACCCAGACAGACCCTGGCCCGAGAGGAGAAATGAGGTCAAGGCGCACGGACACCCGGCCCGGAGCTCCTGGAGTCGCTCACAGGTTGCCGATGAGGCCCCGGATGACTGTGGCCACCGCGGCGTGCCGGTCCGGGTGCAGCTGCCCGACCAGCCCCAGCAGATGGCCACGTGCGACCCATACCAGCCGGTCTAGATGGGCCGTACCGACGTCGACAATGGGCTCGCGGTAGTCACCCTGGTAGACGGCGGCCGAGTCAACCTCAACGGCGATGACGCGCCGGTCGCCGTAGAAGTCGTTGTAGTCATCCGAGGACACCACCAAATAGCTCATGGTGCCAATCGTTTCCGGGTTGGACTGCCAGACCTGCCCGAACCGAACCAACGAAGGGGCGGTCACCGAGCTTCGCCGACATGAAAGTCGGTGAACGCTTGCCGGGCGCGTGCGACACGGCTAGCGAGCAGCGCCACTTCCTGCTCGGGGGTGTAGAGCGGGCCCCGGGCATCCTCCTGCGCCCGGGCCCGCCGCGCGGTCTCGCGCGCGATGTGGTGACGGATCGCGTCGCGGACCCAGTCGGACAAGGTGGCCCCGACGGTGGATGCCTCAGCGCGGGCGCGCGCACCCAATTCGTCGTCGAGCCGGATGGCGATCTGTTCAGGCACGACCGGTAGCATCCCACATCGCACCCCAGCTTGCATACCGACCCGCTCGGCATGGCGTCCCACGGGCGTTGTCAACTTGTTGAGCTTTGGGTTGTCGATGGACGCGTGGAATCTGAGTTGGGCGCCGGGTCGATCTCCGGAGTGGCGCTCAAGCGGCTGTTGTGGCCGTGCCCGTGACCTGGTTCCAGGTGGTGAATCGGGTGTCCATCTCGCGCCGGTAGTCCTCGGCGGTGAGTCGGTGGCGGCGAGGTCGAAAGTGCGGGGAGATCCCGCTGAAGGCGGACAGGAACCGCTGCGCATGTCCTGCTGAGGTGAACCTTTTCATCGCTCGTTCGCGCTGGCGGGTGGGTTGGTGGGAGTCGGATAGCGGTGGGCGCATTGCTGCGTCCACCGCCTCCTCAGAGTGAAATAGGCCGCCGGCGAGGTGCCCGTGGCTCGGGTCCTTTTCCGTCGGCCCTTTCCCGAACCGGACAGGCGAGTTTCCCCGTTATGCCGAATTCGGCATAACGGTGAATATGCCGAGTGCCGGATTATGCCGATCGCGGGGGTATAGGTGCTGGTCAGCTGGGGTTGAGGTGGCCTGCTGCTCGGCATAATCCGCAGTGCTCGGGACGGGGAGCAGGTGTGGTACCGCTCGAACTGAGTGCCCGGGGCTGGAACTCTGATCAAGGACCGCTGTTGGCGAGCGAGGTTAAGGTGCAGGTCGATCCGGGTGGCTGACCTCGACGCCTGGTGACCGGTCATCGTTGCCTCTTCTTCCGAGAGTGCGGTCCGACCAAGGAGGCCTCGCTCCTACGGCTCGGATTATGCCGAGTATCTGACCGCATCAACCGCCGCTGACCAGCACCTTCGCCGGCGCGCTCGGCATAATCCGGTACTCGGCATATTTCCCGCATCCGGCTCTCCGGTGTTCATTTCCGGGTGGTGGTTGCGGCCCGTCCGGCGTGGATGTCCTGGTGGCATTGTTCGCAGACCACGAGGGTCTTGCGCTTGCGTTTAGCCATCAGATGCACCCACGGTGGTCGTTCTGTCCGACCTGGCTTATTGAGATCGGCGAGTTTACGGATGTGGTGGACTTGCAGTCCTATCCCTGTCTCGCACAATTCACATCGTCCGGCCACGAGCCGACGAATCAACTCGTTGCGTTTGGTGGTGGCCATGATCGGCATCAGATCAATCATGACAGCGGTGCGCTTGCGGGTGAGTGGTATCCCACCGAAGCGGGCGACCAGCGGTTTCTTACCTTGCTCGCGGTGCACGGTGACCTGGAAACAGGCCCTGGGTCCGTCGGGAGTATCGATGCTCGCCTTGTACCTGCGAGCCATCTTCGCGACGGTGGACTTATGTTTCCCGGCCAGGGTCTTGAGCATCGACGTCTCCATGACCCAGCGCAGCTTCTCCAGGCGGAACACATCCTGGGCGAGAAGGTAATACTGGACGAACCCACGATATTCCGACCCGTACTTCGCGACGATTGTGTAATCCTCGTCGTGCAGCAGCGGACCGCGGTGCGCGGGTTTTCCCTTACTCATATAGCGGGCGCATCGTTCCCGGATGACATCCCGTGGCACGAACAGGCCAATCGCGCCGTTGACCGCACGACGACCCCGAGTGATCTTCGTATCGGTGCGCTGCGTCCTGATCTCGTAGCCGAGGAACCGCGCCGCCTGGCTGGTGGCGTGGGTGATCAAGGTCTTGGATTCGGACAGCTCCAGCTTGAGCTCATCACGCAGGAACTCTCCGATCTTCGACTTGATCTCCTCTGCCTCGCGCCTCGGACCGGCGAACCCGAGGAGAAAATCGTCGCAATACCGCACATACCGAAGCCGTCGATAGTCGGGATCGTCAGGGTCCCGGCTCGGCAGACTGCGACGCAGGCGACACAGCGCCCGTATTGCATCCCGGTCTCCGTGCCGTTTAGCCTTCGCGATCCGACGCTCGACGCGACGGTATCTAGGCTCGCTCCGACGCTGGTCACCTCGAGTATATTCCGGTATCAACCGCTGTTCAACAAACTGGTCGAACCGGTTCAGGTAGATGTTAGACAGCACGGGCGAAGCAATCCCACCCTGCGGAGCACCGCTGAGTGTCGCATTCCACCGCCAGTCCTCCAAATACCCGGCTTGGAGCATCCGATTGATCAGTTGCAGGAACCGGCCATCGTGGATCGCGACCGCCAACGTCGAGACCATGATCGAATGATCAAGACCCCCGAAATAGTCGGCGAGATCCCCTTCGACAAACCAGTGCGTTCCCTTCCAGACCGAGACCACCTCATCCAACGCGGTGTGACAGCCTCGACCAGCACGGAATCCGTGGGACCGATCGGAGAACCGGACGTCGTAGTACGCATCAAGGAGCATGCGAACCACTTCGGCGACCAATTTATCCGACCACGGCGGCATCCCCAATGGGCGTTTCTTCCCATTCTTCTTCGGGACATAAACCCTTCTCGCCGGTGACCACCGATATGACTCCGAGCGTAACGCCTCGATAATCACATCAATCTTGGCCAGGGACATGCCATCCACGGTCTCGGTGGTGACCCCCGGCGTCATCGCACCCTGATTCGAGTAGATACGCCCGTAGGCCAACAGGAACAACTCCTTGTTGAACAACTGCCGGTACAACCTTTCCAACGGCAGACCCTTCCTGCCGCGTCCCCGAATGACGCTCAGTACAGTTTCAGCGCCCTGCATTACGCAGACCTCCCTTCGCTGAGCATCGTGAACACCTGTGCCCCTTTGCCCTGTTCCCGGCTTTCCCGGGATCCCTGGCGGGTCGCTACTCCCGCGACTACTATGGGCACTCCGTCACCTTGGGGCTCGCGCCCTGTAGGTGATCCCGTGGTACGTCTTCGTTGTACGTATCGAGCACGACGTAGGCCGCCCACTCATCCCCTTGACCGTCCTCGCTGGACGGCACCGCGCGCCACGGAGGTTGCCCGGTCTCACGGTTCACGCCCGAGCATGACGCGCCGCCGGTTACAAGCGTCATTCCGACGGATGCGCACTTTCATCGTTGGGGATTAGGCATCAGACAATCCAGTCTTGGCCCTATCGCGCGGGTCTTGCGGCACCCCGCCCTGGACGCCTCCAGACGGCCACCGCTTCCCTGACATGCTCTGTTTCCCTCGGGCTTTCGCCTCCAAGTAAGTCAGGTGACCCAAGAACCTCCCTCCGAGTTCATCCCGACTGCGTCGGGGATACAGCGAAGCGCCTCACGGCGCACACCGTGCGGGCCACTCGTCGCGGCACACGGCTCAAGCAAGCCCCGGGGGCGTGCGGGTGTTCTGTGTGGGGTGCTGGGGTATTGCCGTGGGTGGTGATCGCCGTTGGCAGTGTGCGTGCACAAGCTGGAGCCAGTTGCCGTTGCTGTCCGGGGTGCCACGTTGTTCCGTGTAGCCGATCCATTGTTTGGTGATGGCCTTGCGGGTAGCGCGCAGCCATTGTTCCCACTCGTGGGGGGATTGTGGGCACCGTCAACTTGGTCGCCTGCCTCGTGACTGGGAGGATCGCCGGGTTGCTCGCAGTGAGGTGGGAGGGCTGGGCTGGTGGGGGTCGAGGCGCCGTCGTACCGGGGGTTTCGCTTCCCGGGGGAGATCATCAGCCACGGTGTCTGGCTCTACTACCGGTTCCCGCT
>JAFAPC010000002.1 GCA_019247305.1 Pseudonocardiales bacterium | reverse complement strand
AATGGACACCCGATTCACCACCTGGAATCAGGTCACGGGCACGACCACGACAGCCGCCTGAACGCCGCTCCGGAGATCGACTCGGCGCCCAACTCAGGTTTCACGTGTCCATCAGCGGCCCGAAGTTCACCAAGTTGACAATGCCCTTGCGGTCCCGCTCGCGACAGGGTGTGGTCCCGCTTCACGGGTGGTTCTCCCCTCGATCTCGTGGTGTCGGGTGGATGGCGGCGGCCTCGCCCGGTCGAGGCCAGAAGCGGGGCCGCCGCCGTGGTGACCGCCACCCTGGAAGGACCAGGTTGACCAGTGGCGGCGTGCGCTGAGTTTTTCAGCTCAGGGCACGCCCGGAGTACACACGATCAATCCTGCGTCCCGGAAAAATCATCGAGGGAATGATTCTCGGGATGGTTAGTGCACACCAGGGTGCGGATCCGATGCCGCAGCTCCGCGACGTCCCCAAGATTCTGGTGTGCGGCGGCGTGGCGGAACAGCTCGCACAGGTCCTCGGTGGTGTGGTGAGAGCGGAGGGTGCCGGCGATCTGCAGGGCCTCGTTCCCGATGGCGACGGCCTGGCGCGGGTCACCGGTAACCATCGTGACGGTGGAGAGCTTGGTTAGGCAGACCGCCCGGGAGCGGGTACGGCTCTCAGGGAGCCCGGCTGCGGCCGTGGTGAGTCGGGTGATGGCCTCACCGGGGTCGCGGCCCAGAGTCGCCAGGTCGGCCAGGAGCTTCCCGGTGTAGAAGGCATGGAGCGCGTCGGTGTAGCCGGCCATGGACGAGGGCTCGGTGTCCGGGGTGGCGTGCGCGAAGTGCTCATCAGCGGTCCCGACCGCGGTCAGGGTGTCCTGGACCCGGCGCATCTTGGCCAGCGCGCGGGCTCGGTCGGTGTGCATCAGGGACCGTCTGGCCGGGGTGAGCCAATCCGGGCGGACCAGGGCGTGCTCGGCCAGCGTGAGGCCCTCATCAGGCTGCCCGGTCGAGAACGCCAGTTCGGCCATGCTCGACAGGGTCAGAGCGCGCAGGTTCCAGTCCTTGGCCTGCTCGGCGCACGCCAGGGCGAGGTCGAGGGCCCGGCGGGCCGCGGCGTGGGCACCGGCGTCGAGGGCCATATATCCGACGGTTTCGGCGAGGTGGCCGACGGCGGCGTGCAGCTCGGGGCGTAGTTGGTCTGCGCAGGTGGCTTTCAGGAGGCTGGCTGCCCGGCGCAGCTGGCCCATGGCGACCCCCAGGACCGCCTCGCCGCCGTAGGTGTGGCTCCAGGACGTGAACGTTTGGGTGGCGTCGCGGATCTGCGCGATGTCGCTCGCCCCGACCCGGGTGGGGATCGGGTCGGGTGTGGTGTCCTCCAGCAGTGCGGCGATCGGTTCGGCGAGGAGGAGGGCGCTGACGCCGCCGAAGGTGGTGTGGATGAATTTTTGTCGTTTCGCTGTGTCCACCTCCTCGAGTTTCACGGCTTGGCGGCGGGCCCGGGCGTTGACGAATCCCAGTTCGGAATCAGCGGAGACACTCAGGATCTCCCGGAGCGCTTCCCGGCACATTGTTCCCGGCCAGCGGATGACACCTTGTTCGATTTTGCCGATATAGTTCCTGTCGAAGTCTACCTCTGTGCGGTGATGCTTCCAAACCCAGTCGTTCACCAGCTCCGCGAGTTCCTGGCGGGACAGGCCCTCCTTGGGGTGGGTGAGGGACGCGGTACGCGCCCGCGCCTCCCGAAACTGATGATTTGATGTGGGCTTATTCCGTGTGGGCAAGGCCCGGCCTCCTGGTGTCGGTTGGTGCAGTGTCTGGGGTGAGCACTGAGCAGTCCTGGCGTTTCGTGTCCGTAAGATGTACCACCGGTATTGGTCGGTCCGTCGAAGAATGAACCGGCCCAGCAGTGGGCCTCCTTCCGGGCCGATCTCACCCGAACAGATCGCCATGACCTCGCTCGGGTAGACGTCGGGTGAGCGATCACCGGTCGAGCGTAGGTGGCTGGGACTCCCCGAAGCTACGGCCAACCGCACACTAGCCGAGCGTGACCGTGAACCGCCTGGATGCCTACTTTGAGGCAC
>JAFAPC010000011.1 GCA_019247305.1 Pseudonocardiales bacterium | reverse complement strand
CTCGCCGGCCAGCGCCTCGACGACCTGAGGATCACTATCGTAGACAACGCACTCGTGGCCCTTGCGCATCACACGCCGCACGATGTTGGCGCCCATGCGACCCAGACCGACCATCCCCAACTGCATCTGCGTCTCCTCGTTGATTTGCGCCGATCTGCCATCGGTGTCCAGTGTTCTGCCTTCGCCCTGAGCGGTCATTGTGGTCGCTGGGTGGGCGCGCCCCGCTCGGCGCGCAGGGTCCGCACGGCGTGCGCGACCGCGTCCGGGGTGATCCCGAAGTGGGGGAATAAATCGGCCGCTTTCGCTGAGGCCCCGAACGTGGTCATTCCGATGACCCGGTCGGCGAACTCGGACCAGCCGAACGGCGAGGCTGCCGCGACCGCGGGCAGCTCCGGTGGCAGAATGCTTCGCCGCTCGTGTTCTGGCCGCTGCCGGAACAGCTCGAAGCTGGGCAACGACACGACTCTGGCCCGGAGCCCCGCGAGATGCTCGACAGGCTGGTGGGTGGTGCCGTCTTCGCCCAGCCCGATCGAGTCGTGGGTAAACACCCACAGCACGGGCAATCCCATCACCGCCGAGAGCCGCAGCGCGCCGCGGAGGTAGTCGCTGAAACAGAAGAACGTCGCCCCGAACGGGCGCAGGCCGCCGTGCGCGGCGAGCCCGTTCACGATGGCCGCCATCGCGTGCTCGCGGATCCCGAAATGGATGTTGCGGCCGGCGAAGTTCCCCCGACGGATGTCCTCGTACTCGGTGAGGCGGGTCTTGGTGGAGCTTTCCACGTCCGCAGCACCCCCGACGAGCTCGGGCATGTCAGCGGCCAAGGCGTTGAGCACGTGCCCGAGGGCAACCCGGGTGGCCATCGGGTCACCGTCGGGCAGGAAGCTCGGCAACCGGGTAGGCCACTGGCTCGGCAGACGCCCGTCCATCACCCGGGTGAACTCCTCAGCCAGCTCGGAATACTCGCTGCGGTAAGCCGTGAATCGCTGCCCCCAGTCCACGCGGGCCGCCGCCCGGTCGGCGAGGGCGTCATGCCAATGCTGGTACACCTGGTCCGGGACGACGAACTCGGCATGGGGCCACCGCAACAGCTGCCGGGCGATCTGGGCGTACTGCTCGCCGATCGGCGAGCCGTGCGCCTTATGGGAGTCGTGCAACGGCGTGCCGATCCCGATATGAGAGTGCATCACGATGAGCGATGGCTGGTAGGTACGCTGCTGCGCCGCCGTGCCAGCAGCATCAATCGCCTCGAAGTCGTCGACATCGCCCAGCCGCACCACGTGCCAGCCCTGAGCCAAAAACGGGGTGGTGATGTCCTCGCTACTCGACCAGGACACCGGCCCATCCAAGGTCACCTCGTTGTCGTCGTAGAAGGCGATCAGCTTGCCCAGACCCAGATGACCGGCCAGCGAGCACGCCTCCGCGGAAATGCCTTCTATCAGGTCACCATCACCGCACTCGACGTAGGTGTAGTGGTTGACCACCTCGTGGCCGGGGCGGTTGAACCGGGCCGCCAGCAAGCGCTCGGCCACCGCCAGGCCGACGGCGTTGGCGACACCCTGGCCCAGCGGCCCGGTGGTGACCTCGATCCCAGGCGCCAGGCCCCGCTCCGGGTGCCCGGCGCATTTGGAGCCCAGCTGCCGGAAGCCGCGGATGTCATCCAAGGTGATGTCATAGCCCGACAGGTGCAGCGCACCGTAGAGGACCATGCTGGCATGCCCACCGGAGAGCACAAACCGATCCCGGTCGGGCCACTGCGGGTCGGCTGGGTCATGGCGCAGGTGCCGGGTGAACAGCCGGTAGATCACCGGCGCAACGTCCAACGGGGTGCCTGGATGACCGGAGTTGGCCCGATTCACCGCGTCCACGGCGAGGAACCGCACCGCGTTGACGTTCGGATCATCAACGTCGGGCGGGATGACCGCCCCGGTATCCGGGCGATGCTCGGTGTGCATAGCCATCAGCTGTCTCAACCTCCCTGACCAATGTGACCCGGACCGCTATCGATCGGGGGCTTACCCGGTGTGTAGTCGGGCGCCCCAGCGGGTCGTGACGGCCTGCCCCGGTGCCACACGGCGAACACCTTCCCCCGATTGGAAAGCGTTCGGTGGGCAGCTCATCGGCTCGGCACCCAGGCCCCGGCGGCGACGATGCGGGCTGAGCGTGTCACCGGTGAAAAGCTCAACGATCGGATAACTGCCATCCACCCACAGCTCGGCGCATCGCCCGTCTGGCCCGTCCAGCCGCACCCATGCCCGGCCGGCGTCGTCGCGGGCAAGGTCGGTGAAAGCGAAATCGATGCGCTGATCCCCCAGCTGGCGACCCTGAGAAAAATCACAGCAGCCACCGGCCACCGGCTCGGTTCCGGTCGGCAGCTGACGGTGCGGGTCGGTGACAATCCGGGTGCCGGCCGCGAAGCGCAGCACGGCATCGTCAATCAACCCGCCCCCGGGTGACAGGTAGGGGTGCTGGCCGCAGCCATACGGGCAGCTCCGCTCGCCCCGGTTGGTTGCCGTGGTCGTGACCGTCAAACCCTCGCCGTCGAGCACGTAGTCCACCGCCACATCCAGCAGAAACGGATACCCGGTCAGCGGGTACAGCCGGATCCCCATCGTGACCCCGTTGCTCTCCTGGCGCACCGCCTCCCAGGAGCGCCAGCGCAGCAACCCATGGATCGCATTGCCCTTGTCCGGTTCCGTGATCGCCACCTGATAGTCCACCCCCTCGAATCGGTAACGACCCTCGGCCAACCGATTAGGCCAGGGAACCAACACAGTGCCGTGCGCACCGTCACACATGGCCTCCCGCGGGTAGGGGTCCAACACCGCCCGGTCGCCGACCCAGTACTCCCGCACCCCGCCGCCGACCTCCACCACCACCGCGACGTGCTCGCCATACCGAATCTCATACTGCCGCCCTGACGGTGGAATACTCATTCGACGTGCACCGATTCTGCCTTCTCGGGGGAGTTGAGGAGCCATCCGATGGGCTCGGCGAGCCGATCGGCCTCGGTTGGTCCCCAGGAGCCCTTGGGGTAGATCACCGGTTTGGGCTTGTCGGCGAGCACGGCGGCGGCCACCTCCCAGACGTGTTCGAGTCCATCGGGTCGGGTGAACAGCGAACGGTCACCGAGCAGCACGTCGTGGATCAGCCGGACGTAGGGCGGCAGCGGGTGGGCTCCGGGCACCGTCCGAAGCGGCAGCGAGGTGCGAGCCGTGCTGAGCGTCAAGGTCGGTCCGGGTTCCTTCACGACGAGGGAGAGGTCCAGTTCCCCCTCGCCGGCAAGATCGAAGGTCAGCACGTTGCCCGACGCCGGCAACTCCGGCACGGGCGCGGCGGGCTGGCGGAACATCAGCTTCACCTGCTGGCGCGATGCCGCCATCTGCTTACCGGTGCGCAGCAGGAACGGGACGCCACGCCAGCGCGGCGTATCCACCCACAACCGGGCTGCGACGAAGGTCTCGGTGCGGGAGTCCTCGGCGACACCCTCGATGTCGTGGTAGCCCGCGAACTGACCCAGCACCACCTCGGCTGGCTGCAGGGGGCGGAAAGCACCGATCACTTTCTCTCGGGCTGCCGCGAGGTCGTCGGCCTCGAAGCTGGCTGGCGGCTCCATGGCGACCTCGGCCACGATCTGAAACAGGTGCGTGACGAGCATGTCGAGGATCGCCCCCGTACCGTCGTAGAAGGCGGCACGCTCCGCCACGTCGAGGACCTCAGGCACGTCGACCTGGACCATCACGACGTGCTCGCGATCCCACACCCCGCTGAACAGCCCGTTCCCGAAGCGCACCGCGTAGAGGTCCTGGGTGGCCTCCTTACCCAAAAAGTGGTCGATCCGGAAGACCTGGGACTCCTCAAGCACCTCATGCACCACCCGGTCGAGCGCGCGGAAGGAGTCCATCGAGATGCCGAACGGCTTCTCGTAGACCACCCGGGACTGCGCGGCGAGCCCATGCCGGCCAAGGCCACGAGTGAGGGTCTCGAACGCGGTGGGCGGCACGGCGAAGTAGTGCACCCGCTGCGGGCGCCCACCGAGCTCGCGTTCCGCATCGGCGAGGATCTCCAGCAGGCTACCCGGATTCTCCGCGGAAAAGCCGCCGCCCGCGAAGCGCAGTCGGGAGCAGAATCGCTCCCAGGGACCATCCTGGGGCTGCGGCCCGAACTCGGTCAGCGCGTCATACACCCGCGCCTGAAACTCCTGATGGCTCACTGCGCCACGGCCGTTGCCGATCAGACGCCAGTCCGACGGCAGCAGATCAGCTTGGGCGAGGCGGAAAAAGGCCGGTAGCACCATCCGGCGAGCGAGATCTCCGGTGGCACCGTAGAGCACGAACACGGTGGAGTCGGACACCCGACTCAGCTCGGACACCGACCGCGAGAGGTTTTTTCCCCGCACCAGGCCAACTCTAGAGGTGTATGGAGTAGCGAAAACCAATCTCGCGGGG
>JAFAPC010000179.1 GCA_019247305.1 Pseudonocardiales bacterium | reverse complement strand
CCTCCTGGATTAAGCCGGCGGCGATCTGGCACAACCGCGCTACCGGCGCCCCCGTCACTCGATCCTTGATTGCTTACGACCATTGATCGACTTCGACCTTACTCGTCTGGGGGCTGTGGAGGGTCAAAAATGCTCCGGCAGCCACGGTTCGCGGTCGGTCGTGGCGAGGACGAGCCGGGCCACCTCCTGGGGATCACCGCGCACGCCGGCTAGCGTGGCCGCGGTCGCGGTGCGGTAGCCCCCCGCGTACCAGACGGCGAACTGGCGTCTGGTCAGCCTGAGGCGCGCTTCGCAGGCCGAGGGCGCTAGCTCCCCCTTGCCTGCGGTGATTCGCAGGGTGAACCGCTCGGTGGTGTCGTCGGTGTCGGTAGTGACGTCGAGCGGGATGGTGATGTCTAGATCGGCTGGCCAGCCGCGCAGCCGCACGGCCTGGCCCAAGTCCAGGACGCGCAGCATCCAGGGATGCCAGGCACGGGCGGTCGCGGAGCCGACACGGTGCAGGTTGTGCAACAGCACAGGGGCGGGCGGCAGGCCGGTCCGCTGGAACGCGACGGTAGGGATCCGGCTGTTGTGACGGCCGAGGAAGGCGAGCATGGCGGCGGCTGCACGATCGGTTGCGGCCCAGAAGTCGTGGACCACCACCTGGCTGCCTTCAGTCGGATGGAGCTCGACGGTCAGGGACAGCAGACCTGTGGGCTCCTGGCTGGGCAGGTTGAAGTGGTAGGAGGCGAGCGGGGCGTGCTTGTCCTGCTGCCAGCTCTCCCACCAGGGCGGCCTCTGCCAGGGCCCGTTCCAGTGCGCGGCCAGCTGGTGCTGCATCCGCCGGGTCTGCGCGCTGGTCCCGTGGGTGATCTCAAAGCCGGTCCCCTCGAAGCTGCGCTTGAGCTCCTCGGTGGGCACCGTCCACGAGAACACCTGCGCCGGGGCGGCCCAGCCCAGTCGGTGCGCGTAGCCGGTGGAGGTGGTCCACACGGTGGCCAGGGCCGCGCCCTGCTCCTGCAGGGGGCGGATCCGCTCGGCGAGCATGCGGACCGTGAGGCGGCGCCCGCGCTCCTCCGGGGCGACGCACCCGCAGGCCAGGCAGGCGCTAGGAACGGGCCGCCCCCCGAAGAACTGGGGCACCAACAGGCCAAGGCCACCGGCGACGACGCGGCCCTCGCGTAGGGCGACGCGGGCGTCGGCGTGCGTGCGCAGGCGGGTGATATCCGGGACCGGGTGACCGTAGCTGCGGGTGGCCAAGGTGTCGTACTGGCTCCACAGGTCATCGTCGGCCTCGCGGAGGGTCAGTGGCTCCTCCTTGAGCATGTGCCAGCTCCTGTTCGTCTAATAGCCGGTCGTGTCGCGGAGCGGGCGCGCGTCGGCCGGGACCAGGAAGGTGCGGGTGAAGGTGATGACTCGCTGGTCGTGCTGGTTGTAGCCGGTGGTTCGGCACGTCACGACGCCGCATTCCGGGCAGCTCTGGGATGGCCGGGCGGTGAGGATCTCGGTCTCCGCGCGGAGGGTGTCCCCGACATACACGGGGTTCTCCAGGCGCAGCTCGTCCAGCGCGAGGTTCGCGGTGGTCAAGCCGCTGGTGGCGCGGACGGTGGCGCCCAGCACGATGCCCAGCGAGACGATCCCGCAGACCAGCGGCCGGCCACGGCCGGTCTGTTCGCAGAACTGCCTGTCGCTGTGGACCGGGGCCGGATTTCCGGTCAGCGCCAGCGTCAGGACGTGGTCGGTCTCGGTCACGGTCCGGGCTGGCCGGTGCTCGATGATCTGGCCGACGACGAAGTCGCCGAGTCCGAACCCGACGTTCTCACGGATCCGGTTCTCGCCAATGCGGCGGTAGCCCTGCGGGACGACGCCGCTCACGATGAGCCTCCTCGGGCGTCGGGGATTGCGGCGTCACCCGCACGGGCGGTCAGGGCGCGGGCTGCGGCCACCAGGGGCGGCCCCACCATCCGACCCTCGACGGTCGTAATTGCTCCGTGGGCAGCGTCGGCGGCGGTGACCACGGCGTGCGCGGCCGCGAGTTCCTGGGAGGAGGTGAGGAACGCTTGGCGGATGAGCGACAGTTGCGCGGGGTGGACGGCGCCCTTACCGACGAATCCGAGGTCCTTGGCCTCCTCGGCCTCCCGCCTGAGCCCCTCTGGGTCGTCGAGGTCGAAGTAGGGCGAGTCGATCGCGGGCAGGCCCGCCGCAGCCGCGCCAGCGGCCAGGGCCGACCGCGGGTACCACAAGGCGCTGCTCCGGCGGCTGCAGCCGGCTGCGGCGGCGTAGTCGGCGGCCCCGAACACCACACCCGCCAGAGATCGGGATCCCAGGATCTCGGGCAGGCACTGGATGGCCCGTGGTGTCTCGATCAGCGCCCAGACACGGGGCTGCCCGTCGTCAGCGTCGAGGACTTTCGCGATGAGCTCGACCTCACGCGCCGATTCGACCTTGGGAACCAGCAGCACGGCGGGCCGCAGACCGGATTCGGCCACCGCCACCAGGTCCCTCACGCCGTGCACCGTGCACAGCGAGTTCAGCCGCAGACCCAGCACCGTTGTGCCGCCATCAGTCGCCTCGGTGAGCCAGCCAATCGCAGCCGCTCGCGCGGCGTCCTTGCGGTGATGAGGGACAGAGTCCTCCAGGTCCACCAAGGCGACGTCGGCACCGGCGCTGCGGGCCGTGTCGAGCCAGTCGGCCGCTGATGCCGGGGTGATCAGCCAGGTGCTGCCGCATCGGGGGACCGACACGTTCACGGCGATCACCTCCTGGTGAGGCGCTCCGCGACCATACGGTCGAGAGCCCCCACAGTCGTGGCCGAGGACAGTTCGTCCTCCCCGATCTCCACGTCCGCCCGCTCACGCAGCAGCACGCTGAGCTCGACGAGGGTCAGCGAGTCCAGGCCGGCATCCTCCAGGCGGGATTCCTGGCGCAAGGCCTGCGGGTCCAGCTGGAGATGGGTGACGAGTATGTCCATCAAGGACGGGTTCACCGTGATGCCTCCTGCCGAGGGATGGTCCGGATGACCTCCGGGATCAGGTCTTCCTGGCCCGCCACCGCCTGACGCCGCCCCAGCTCGACGAAGACGTCCAGAGGGTCGACGCCCGCGGCCGCGGCGGCTGAGAGCACTGGCAGCTTGAAACCCGAGAACACGCCCGCCAGGCCCGACATCACGCTGACCGAGTCGATCGTCGGCGGGCACGGCATCAGATGCTCCTGCGCCAGGTCTGCCGCGCGGAGCAGGGCACGCAGGTCGATACCGGTCGGGTGTCCCATGCGTTCCAGCACGGCGACGAGGACCTCAAGCTGAGTGTTCCCAGCCCCGGCGCCGAATCCCCGCGCGCACGCGTCGATGATCGTCGCCCCCGCCTCGACAGCGGCGAGCGAGTTGGCCACGGCCAGGGAGAGGTTGTTGTGCCCGTGGAAGATCACCGGCACATCCACCCCCGCGACGATGGCCCCGATCCGCTCGGAGACATCACCAGGCAGGTAATGCCCGGCAGAATCCATGATCCCGACAGCCTGCGCGCCGAAATCGACCGCCTGCACGCACTCCTGGGCCAACCGGCCCGCGTCGGCCATGTGGCTCATCAGCAGCACGGCTTGTGCCTCGACGCCCAGGTCGCGAACAAGGCCGACGTGCCGTTCGGTCACGCTGGCCTCGGTGCAGTGGGCGGCGATACGGACAACGTCGGCACCGTGACCGACGGCCCTGCGGATGTCCTTGCCGGTGCCCCACCCGGGTGCCATGAACGCGGCCATCCGGGTGTCCGTGAGGACCTCGCGGACGGTGGAGAGCATGGCGTCGTCGTCCAGCCGCGACCGGCCGATCTGAAGGGAAGAGGCGCCCAGGCCGTTGCCGTGGCCGACTTCCATCACCGGGATGCCGGCCCGGTTCGCGGCCTGGGCGTAGACGCGGAGCTGCGCGGTGTCGAGCTGGTGGCGGACGGCATGCTGACCGTCCCGCAGCGTCGGGTCGTAGATGACAACGCGCCTGTCTACCGTGTTCACGGATCCTCACTCGTTCCGGGCGGCCGCGTGCCGTTCTGCCAGCAGCACCGCAGCCGCGTTGATGATCTCCACGTTCCCGGCGTACGCGGGAAGCCGGCCGCCGTGGGCGGTGACGGTGACGGATGCCTTGATCAGTCCGTCCGCAACGGACCACGAGGCCACCTCGTACCCGGGGGCGAACGTGCGGACGGCAGCGGCGACAGCCTCCACGCCGGTGCGCAGGGGTTCCGGCCGGATGTCGGAGACGACCACCGTGAGCTGGGCACGGAACGCCGGCGCGGGCAGAGCCGGACTGATCGTGGTCAAGACCTTGGCACCGGGTGCGTGGGTGAGCCGGCGTACGGCGTATTCCGTGGTGGCGATGTACTCGTCGAGGTTGCACCGGCTGGCACGGCCCACGCTCGCCCCGGCCACGGTGGTGACGACCTCGACATACCGAGGCGTGCAGTGCTTGGCCACCACATCGAGCACCGGCAGGACAGCCTGTCCTGCGCAGCTGACCAGACTGAGATGGCGAGCGGACTCCGCCCGATGGCCGTTGACCGTCGGGGCGACCATGGTCCCCCCGCCGCTCGGGGTCAAATCCACCAGCAGCACGCCAGCGAAGGCGAGGCCGGCCCAGTGGGCGGGGTGCGCGGCCGCGTTGGAGGCATCGAAGACGACGTCGATATCTGAACCGGTCACGGCGTCGATACCGTCGGTGGAGGTGGCACAACCCATCCGGGCGGCCAGGCGCAGACCCGCGGTGCCGCTGCTTCGTCCCACGACGAGCGCGCAGCTCAGTGTGGTGGACCTGGTGAGCCTCTCGGCCAGGTCGATCCCGAGCAGCCCGGCGCCAATCACGGCGGCCCTCAGCATGCGACGGGGAGGCATTGCGGTCCTCTCATGATGCGACGCGGTGGATCTAAGGCATGATCAGATGCTCGTCCCGGCGGCGTCAGGCCACGTGCAGGTTCACCGGAGGAAGGCGCGGCGAGGAGACCGACACGGTTTTCCCTGCGGGGACAGGAATGCTCTCGTGCACCGCTCCCGCCAGCACGACATCGCCGGCCTTCAGCCCGGCGCCGAAGTCGGCCAGGCGCCGGGCCAGCCAGACAATCGACCGGATCGGGTCGCCAAAAACATCCCGGCCCTCCCCGACGGCGACAGGGGTAACGCCCGAGCAGACGATCAGGCGCTCGGCACGCAGGTCCCAACTCGGCATCGGCACAGCGTCACCAAGGACGAACCGCGCGCAGCCGGCGTTGTCCGCCACGCTGTCCGCCAACGTGATCCCCTCGAGGTGAAACCGGCTGTCAATAACCTCCAGCGCAAGGAAAACCTCCGCCACCGCCCCTCGCGCGGCGTCCTCGACCACGTCGGCCCCGCACAAGTCCCTCCCAAGACGGAACGCGATCTCCGCCTCAATGCGGGGCGAGAGCAGTTCGGCCGCCCGCAGCGCCTCGCCGGGAGCCACGACCATGTAGTCCAGGAGAATCCCGGAATCCGGCGTGTCGATACCGACCTGGTGCTGCATCGCCTGGGATGTCAGCCCCACCTTGTGACCCAGGACGCGAGCACCCTCGCGCACCCGCAGCGCCACCCCACACCACTGGACACGGTAGGCGTCTTCCAGAGCCAGCCCGTTGCGGCGACAGCTCACCAGAGCTTCAGGAACACGACACCGTTCCGCGTGGTACAGGCGCTGCGCTTCATCCATCTGCCAACCCCCCATACCGTCGTACGCGGCGACGCAGGCCCGCTCAACATCGCAGACCAGATAGTCAGACCCCGATCCCCACCGTGGACGGCCACGCCCCTGAGCGAGTAACACGCCCAGGACACCCCCACGGTCGTTCGTTTCCATACCTGCCACTCCCTGACGTGAGACGTGCCCGCAAACACAGACCGTGTGCTACCCCCATCACACCGCCTCCGCCACCTCCCGGGGAGGGCTCGCAAGGGGCCCACAACCCGCACACGGGCTCGCATAGCCGAAAGAAGGTTGTGACGCGTCTCGGGTTTGGTACACACAAACTGAGGTGTGTACCAAACCCGAGACGCGTCAAGATGCTCTTGCCATTTGGCTGCGGAAATTGTGGTCATCAGATGGTGTCTCCGATCAGTAGATCCGCAATGGCGCAGGCGATCGGCATCCCCGTGGCCTCGGCGATGAATCCCCATTGCCCGTTGGGGTTGCATTCGAGGAACCACCAGCGGCCGTCGCGGTCAATACTGAAGTCAAACGTGTAGCGCAGCGAGTCGTAATCCGAACGCCAGTCGATTCGGCCTGCAGTGCTAGGTTATCTCATCTAGGGTACTCAGGCGGGCGCGGACGTGCTCGGTCCAGTGTAGTTCGCCATAGTGGACCCATAGTGGACGCTGAGCAGGTTCACAGCGGTTCGGCGGGAATGGTGGCGTACTGCTGGCGCAGGGTGTGGAGAACGGGATGCCCAGCCGGCCATTGGATACCGTCGATAGCGCTGACGGAACGGATGCCAACCACCGCGTTGGTGACAAAAGCGGCATCCATGTCGGCTACCTGGCTGAGGGTGAGCGCTGCGGTGCTGACCTGCCCGCCATGGGATTCGCTGATCAGTCTCATGGTCACGCCAGCAAGGCAGTCCGCCTGCGGCCAGACAATCCGGTCACCGTCGAGAAAACCGATGTTTGAGGTGGCCGCCTCGGAGAGGGTGCCGTCGGCATCAGTGAACACCACATCGTCGAAGCCGTTGCGCTGGGCGATGCGCCGACGGTGCAGCGAACCGAAAAGACCGACGTGTTTGACCTCGGGCAGCTCACGGCGATAGGCGCTCGACTGCAGGCGCAGCGCCGGCAACGGCACCGGGGCGGCCGCTCGGGTGGTGACCAGGAGCTGGGGACGGGCGTCCGCCCCGGGATGGCTGAGCTCAAGGGCGGGGTCGAACACGCTCACCCGGACCACGATCGAGCGGGGGGTCTCGGTCAGGGCGCGGCGGATGAGGTGGCGGACCCAGTCGGGGTCCAGCTCGGCGTCGAACACCCGGCGGCAGTCCCGCATCAGACGGTCCAGGTGCCAGGACAGTCCACGGACCCGCCGTTCATCGACGCGCATCGCGGTGTAATGACCGTAGTTGAGCAACGCCAGTGCCGTGACCTCATCGAGGTGAGCTGAACCCCCGGGGGGCTCCGTCATCGGCACTCGGCCGGTCATCGGCACTGGGCTAGTTAACGGCACTGGGCTAGTTAGCGGCGCACCGATGGAGGTGGCACGACGGGGCCGCAGTCCCCATCCGGCGCCTCGTCCAGGTCCACGATCACCGGCGCGTGGTCACTGGGGGCAGCGCCCTTGCGAGCCTGACGGTCCACCCACGCCGCGCGCGTTCGCGGGGCGACGTCCGCACCGGCGAGCACCAGGTCAATGCGCATACCCAAGTCCTGGTGGAACATGCCGGCG
The DNA here is from genome assembly GCA_019247305.1 of Pseudonocardiales bacterium. GTDB lineage: Bacteria > Actinomycetota > Actinomycetes > Mycobacteriales > Pseudonocardiaceae. The sequence continues at coordinate 41,150 of JAFAPC010000179.1, read as the reverse complement.
CGGTAGTCCCAGAAAGTGAAGATCCGTTCCCCGGGCCAGCGCTCCCGCACCAGGTCATGCAGACCCAGCGCGCGCAGCGCCTCGCGTTCCGGGGGCGTGACGTGGGTAGAGGTGACGTAGGCGGCCGGGTCGTACACGTCGTCGTCGCCGGGTGCCACGTTCAGGTCCCCACAGACCACGGCCACCGCCGGATCCCCGGCGGCCACGGTGGCCCGCAGCGCGGCCAGCCACTCCAGCTTGTAGCGGTAGTGCAGGTCCTGGGGCGTGCGGCCGTTGGGCACGTACACCGAGCTGATCCGCAACCCCCCACAGGTCGCCGATACCGCCCGGGCTTCGGGATCGGGGCTTGGTCCCACCGGATTGACCGGCTCGTCGAGCAACCCGCAGGCCACGTCGTCCAAGCCGATCCGGGAGGCGAGCGCGACCCCGTTCCACCGGCCGTCCCCGTGGTAGGCGACGGCGTACCCGCGCTCGGTCAGCGCCGGAGCGACCAGCTCGTCAAAAGCAGCCGCCGGCAGCTTGGTCTCCTGCAGGCACACCACATCCGGCGAGCGCGCGTCCAGCCAGGGCAGCAACCGAGGCAGCCGGGAGCGCACCGAGTTCACATTCCAGGTCGCCAAGCGCACACCGTCACGCTATCGCCCTTCGGCTCAGCGCGTCCTAGCGTCGGACGTACCCGGGCTGCCTCGGTTGTTGCAGGTGCGCGACGCGGGTGCGCCGACGGTGCAAGACCACCTCGCGGAACTGGTGGAGCACCGCCGCCGTCGGGGCATGCAACCACTCCCCGCGCAGCGGCAGGCGGATCACCGGGCAGCCCGACTCCGAGTCGGCCACGAACACCGGCTCGACGTCAAGGTCAGTGAACGAAACGGTGATGACGTCGGCGACGGGGGCCGGTGGACAGGTCCGGTTGGGGACAGCCGGGTGCACTCGGTGGGGTCGGATGTGCTCGCCGATCCAGAGCACCACGGGCGTGATCACGAGTCTGGCATGGGTGACGTAGTCGTCGAGCAATCCAAGCACCGCTTTCGGGGGCAGTCGCATCCCCAGTTCTGCGGCTAGCTGGCGGCAGGCCGTGGTGGACGCTGACTCCCAGCGGCCAGCCGGCCCGCCCGGCAGCACGAACTGCCTCGTGCGCCCTGCGTCGGCGCGCCGGGTGAGCAACACCGCGGGACCATCAGCGCCGGTGACGACCGTGACGGCCATCGCGGCCCGGTTGGCTCCCCACCGCCGGACACCGCGCCGACGGAAACACCTCAGCGCATGGCGGATCTCTTCGGGCGAACTCATGTGGAACCTCCCAGACCAGCGACAGACCACGCACCCTCTCCCGCCGGCGTGGGCGTGCTGGCGGCAGCCCAGTATGAATGAACCCTGGATGAATGGCCGGATGGCAGGGCCGACCATGCCCCGGGTGGGTCACAGAGCCGGCCACCGGGTCGGGGTAACCCGTACGGTGAGCTACCGTTTGGTTACGGACAAAAGCCCAGAGCGGAAGAGGGGCGTGTCTGTGACGCATGGCTCAACTGCATCCCCCGAGAGACGGTTCCCAGATATCGACTTCACCAAGGCGCACACAGCTCGGGTCTGGAACTACTGGCTGGGCGGTAAGGACAATTACCCGGTTGATCGCGAGGTCGGCGAGCAGGTCCGCGCCGTCCTGCCGGAGATTGTCGACGCTGCGCGCGCTCAGCGGGGGTTCCTGATCCGCGTCGTTCGTCACCTGGTCGCCGATGCGGGGATCCGCCAGTTCCTGGACATCGGCACCGGGCTGCCCACCGCCAACAACACCCATGAAGTCGCCCAGGCGAACGCGCCCGAGTGCCGCATCGTCTACGTCGACAATGACCCTCTGATCATGGCACACGCCCGCGCCTTACTGACCAGCACGGCTGACGGCGCCACCGACTATGTCTACGCCGACCTGCACGACTCCGATACGGTCCTGCGCGAAGCTGCCCGAACCCTGGATTTCACCCAACCAATCGCGCTCATGCTGCTAGGGGTTATGGAACACATCCTGGACACCGAGGAGGCGTACGCGATCGTGACCCACCTCCTGGAGGCGTTGCCCTCCGGCAGCTACCTGGCGCTGTGCGACCCCACCACCGAAATCCGTCCCGAGACGATGCTGGAGGCTGTCCACCGGTGGAACGAGAGCGCCACGCCCATGATCAAGGCCCGCAGTCGCCAGGAGTTGGTTCGTTTCTTCGCTGGCCTGGAGCTGCTGGAGCCCGGCGTGGTCTCCTCGTCGTTGTGGCGACCCGACCCCCAGGATCTCGGCACTCCGGTCGAGGTGTTCAACTTCGGCGGCGTCGGGCGAAAACCCTGACGAGCCGGCCTCGCCGGCCGCTCGCCATCCAGCGGGCCTATCGCCCTTGACGGGGACTCTCTACTCCGCGTGCCATGGACCGTAGCGGGGACACGGCACGCGTTGATCGAGACATCTGTTGGAGGCCCGATGGATCGGCGAGGGTTCCTCATCGTGACCGGAACACCCCTCACGGATGCTGCGATTGTCTGGTCTGGACTCATCGGTGCCACCGCGGGCAAGGTGTACCCTCGCATTGGCACTGCGGTTGTCACCGGGCTGCAGGCGCGGTTATCTCACCTTAGCCATCTCGACGACGTGCTTGGTAGCGGGAGACTCCGCGATCTCGCCGCTGCCGAACTACGCCTGATCACCGGCCTGCTCACCGACACCATCTACACCGCCGACACCGAGCAGCGGCTCTACAGTCTCGCCGCGCAAGCCTCCCGTCTGTGCGGCTGGCTGTGCTACGACTCCGGGCTCCACGCCGCAGCCCAGCGGTACTACCTCACTGCCTTGCGCGCCTCCACCACCGCTGGCGACGTGCTCACTGGGGCAAACACGCTCGCATTCCAAGCCATCCAGATCTACACCGTCGGCAACCCCCACGATGCTGTCAGTCTCATGCGCACCGCCCGCGCCACCGTCCAACGACGCTCCACACCGAAGACTTTGGCGATCCTGCACGCTCGTGAGGCCCGCGCGCTGTCCAAGCTGAACGACCATCAGCGGTGCTACCGTGCCCTCAACACCGCCTTCGAGTCACTGACAGCTGCGTGCGATCACGAGCCGGAATGGTGTTACTGGATCAACGACACCGAAATCCACATGCTTGCCGGGTCCTGCGCCCTCGACCTCGGTGACCCCCGCCGAGCCCTCGACCACTTCACCACTGCGCAAACGGCGTTCGACACCGGTAGCTTTCCCGGTGGTGCCGCGATTTATCTCGCACGAGCCGCCGAAGCTCACCTTGCCCTCGGCGATCTTGACGCAGCTGCCGGCCTCGGCACCCAAGCACTGCGCTGCCATGCCACCATCGACTCCGCACGAGGAGACCAGACCCTCACCAGCCTCCGTACCAAACTCGCTCACCATGGGAAGACGCTCGCGGTACGAGAATTCCTCGACCATGCACCGCCTCCTACCCCAGTCTCGTAAGGTAACCCGGGCAACGGCTCGTGACTCACGGCCACTACCCGCACGGGGTGCTCGACGACGGCGGGGCGCTTGCGCAACCGGGGCTGGACGAGTGTACTGCCTGAGCACACCTGACGACCGACTCAAGGAGCGTCGAATGACCTATAATCTGCCGCCGTCCGGCCCGCCCGGCCCGCAGTACCCCGAAGGCACTGGTGGGCCGCCGTCCGGCTGGCAGTCGCAGTCGCACGTGCCGGGATTTTTCGGGGCGCTCTTCGACTTCAGTTTCAACCACTTCGTCACCCCGTTGATCATCAGAGTTCTCTACATTCTTGGCCTCATCGGCATCGCCCTGTACTACCTCGGGTTCGTCGTCTTCGGGTTTTTGGTCAGCGCTGTTCAGGGCATCCTCATCCTCTTGTTCGGATTGATCATCGCGTTTGCCTTTCTCGCGCTCTGGCGAGTAATCCTCGAGTTCTACCTCGCGGTCATTCGCATGTCCGAGGATATCCACCACCGTGGACTGCCCGGAGGCCGTTGACGAGGGCCGTGACGAGCGACCGTCGCGGAGCGGCGCCGGGAGCCCCCGGGGGGTATCATGACCAGCAGCTAGCCCAAGGGGCCAACGTCGGCGTTCGTGGGCTGTCGGCATGCGGACTGGGGCCCCGCGGGGACTGGGGCGGTGCACGCTCCTCCTCGCCGGCACCACTCACCCGAGGTACCAGAACCAGAAGTGATAACGATCCGGTGACTCGCTGAGGTAACCTGCGAGTCACCAACAGCTGGGCGCACGTCGTCGCGATGCGTGTGTCAACTCAATCGAGACGACGGGAGATACTTGTGAGCGCTCACCACCTGACCACTCGGCCCAACCCCAGCCCGCAGGGTTTATACCACCCCAGCTATGAGCACGACGCCTGCGGCGTGGCCTTCGTGGCTGACCTCGCGGGGCACCGTGACCACCAAATTATACAGCATGCTCTCACTGCGCTACGCAACCTCGAACACCGGGGTGCCCGGGGCGGGGAACCGGACACCGGCGACGGCGCCGGCATCCTCTTTCAGGTGCCCGACGGCTTCTTCCGAGAGGTCCTCGACTTCGAGCTTCCCGAGCCGGGTCAGTACGCGGTCGGTACCGCCTTCCTCCCCCGGGAACACAGCGCTGAGGCCGCCGTGATGGCGGCCGTCGAGGACATCGCGGTGCAGGAGGGCATGCGGGTGCTGGGCTGGCGGGAGCTGCCGGTGGACCCCCAGGGCGTCGGCCCGACCGCCCGCTCGGCGATGCCCCGCTTCCGGCAGCTGTTCCTCACGCCGGCGGCGGCTGGGGTGGCTGGGGAAGCTGGGCGGGCTGGTGCACCCGGGACCGGGCTGGACCTGGAGCGACGGGTGTACTGCGTGCGCAAGCGCGCTGAGCGCGACCTCGACGTCTACTTCCCGAGCCTGTCCGGGCGCACGATCGTCTATAAGGGGATGCTGACCGAGGACCAGCTGGTGAGCTTTTACCCCGACCTGTCCGATGAGCGGGTCACCAGCTCCCTGGCGCTGGTGCACTCCCGGTTCTCCACCAATACCTTCCCGTCCTGGCCACTGGCCCACCCGTACCGCTACGTGGCGCACAACGGCGAGATCAACACGCTACGCGGCAACCGGAACTGGATGCGCGCGCGGGAGAGCCAGCTGGCCACCGAGCTCATTCCCGGGGACCTGGATCGCCTCTACCCGATCGTCACCCCGGAGGCCAGTGACTCAGCGTCCTTCGATGAGGTCCTCGAACTGCTGCACCTGGGCGGGCGCTGCCTGCCGCACGCGGTCCTGATGATGATCCCGGAAGCCTGGGAGAACCACACCGAGATGGACCCCGCCCGCCGGGCATTCTATGAGTTCCACTCCACCCTCATGGAGCCCTGGGATGGCCCCGCGCTGGTCGCGTTCACCGACGGCACCGTGATCGGCGCGGTGCTGGACCGCAACGGCCTGCGCCCGGCCCGGTACTGGGTCACCGAGGAGGGCCTGGTGGTGCTGGCCAGCGAGGTCGGGGTGCTCGACATCGACCCCGCCACAGTGGTGCGCAAGGGGCGCCTGGAGCCGGGCCGGATGTTCCTCGCCGACACCGCGGCCGGCCGGATCGTGGGCGATGACGAGATCAAGGGCCAGCTCGCCGCCGAACACCCCTACGCCGAGTGGGCGGCCCAAGGTTTGACCTGGCTGGAGGACCTGCCCGAGCGTGAGCGCGAGGTGCCCAGCCACGCCTCGCTGGTCCACCGCCAGCAGGCGATGGGCTACACCCAGGAAGAGCTGGATGTGCTGCTGGCGCCGATGGCGATCACCGGCGCGGAGCCCATCGGGTCGATGGGCAACGACGCTCCGCTGGCCCCGTTCTCCGCGCACTCCCGGCCGTTGTTCGACTACTTCACCCAGCTGTTCGCCCAGGTCACCAACCCGCCGCTGGACGCGATCCGGGAGGAGCTGGTGACCTCGCTGCATACGCAGCTCGGCGCCCAGCCCAACCTGCTGGCCCCCGACGCCGACTCCTGCCGGCGGATCGTGCTGCCGTTCCCGGTGCTGGACAACGACGAGCTCGCCAAGATCGTCCACGTCAACGACGACGGCGAGTGGCCGGAGTACCAGTCCTCTACCGTCGTGGGCTGCTACGACGTGCACGGCGGCGGCGCGGCGCTACGCCACCGGCTGGCGGAGATCCGCGCCGAGGTCTCCGCCGCGGTCGCCGCCGGTGCCCGGCTGATCGTGCTCTCCGGCCGGGGCCTGGACGCCCAGCGCGCGCCGATCCCGTCGCTGCTGCTCACCGGTGCCGTCCACCACCACCTGGTGCGGTGCAAGACCCGCACCCAGGTCGGCCTGATCGTCGAGGCGGCGGACGCCCGTGAGGTACACCACATCGCGCTGTTGATCGGCTACGGCGCCATGGCGGTGAATCCCTACTTGGCGATGGCCACCGTGGAGGACCTCGCCGCGCAGGGCGTGCTGGGCGGGATCGACGCCAAGACCGCCACCCGCAACCTGATCAAGGCGCTGGGTAAGGGCGTCCGCAAGACGATGTCCAAGATGGGCGTGTCCACGGTGGCCTCCTACACCGGCGCGCAGATCTTCGAGGCGATCGGGCTGGGCAGTGAGGTCATCGACTCCTGCTTCACCGGCACCACCTCCCGGCTCGGCGGAGTCGGGTTCGACACGCTGGCGGATGAGGTCGCCCGGTGGCACCGCCGGGCCTTCCCGCCCGATGGGGCCCGCGCCCCGCACCGGGAGCTCGCCATCGGCGGCGACTACCAGTGGCGCCGCGAGGGCGAGGCGCACGTCTTCAACCCGCAGACGGTGTTCAAGCTGCAGCACTCCACCCGGGCGGGCCGATACGAGGTCTTCAAGGAGTACACCCGGCTCGTCGATGACCAGTCCCGGCGGCTGATGACCCTGCGCGGGCTGTTCGCCTTCCGGGCGGGACTGCGCCCGCCGGTGCCCATCGAGGAGGTGGAGCCGGTCTCCTCGATCGTCAAGCGGTTCGCCACCGGCGGCATGTCCTACGGATCCATCTCCCAGGAGATGCACGAGGTGCTGGCCATCGCGATGAACCGGCTCGGCGGCAAGTCCAACACAGGGGAAGGCGGCGAGGACGCCGACCGGTACACCCCTGACGCCAACGGGGACCTGCGCCGCTCGGCAATCAAGCAGGTGGCGTCCGCGCGGTTCGGCGTGACCAGCGAATACCTGGTCAACGCCGACGACCTGCAGATCAAGATCTCGCAGGGGGCTAAGCCGGGCGAGGGCGGGCAACTGCCCGGCACCAAGGTGTACCCGTGGATCGCCAAGACCCGGTACTCCACCCCCGGGGTGGGGCTGATCTCCCCGCCGCCGCACCACGACATCTACTCCATCGAGGACATCAAACAGCTGATTCACGACCTCAAAAACGCCAACCCGCAGGCCCGTGTGCACGTCAAACTGGTGAGTGAGGTCGGGGTCGGCACGGTGGCCGCCGGGGTGGCCAAAGCCCACTCCGACGTGGTGCTCATCTCCGGTCACGACGGCGGCACCGGGGCCTCACCGCTGTCCTCGATCAAGCATGCCGGCACCCCCTGGGAGCTGGGCCTGGCCGAGACCCAGCAGACGCTGATCGCCAACAAGCTGCGGGACCGGATCGTCGTGCAGACCGACGGCCAGCTCAAGACCGGTCGTGATGTCATAATCGCCGCCCTGCTGGGCGCCGAGGAGTACGGCTTCGCCACCGCCCCGCTGGTGGTCTCGGGATGCATCATGATGCGGGTCTGCCACCTGGACACCTGCCCGGTGGGGGTAGCCACCCAGAACCCGGTGCTGCGCGCGAAATTCGCCGGCAAGGCCGAGTACGTGGTTACCTTCTTCGAGTTCATCGCCCAGGAGGTGCGCGAGCACCTGGCCGCGCTCGGGTTCCGCAGCCTAGAAGAAGCCGTCGGACGCGTGGAGCTGCTGGACACCCGCCCGGCGATCGACCACTGGAAGGCCGCCGGGCTGGACCTCTCGCCGATCCTGCACGTGCCGCCTGGCCTCGGCCCGGACACTCCCCGGCACCGGATCCGGGAGCAGGACCACGGGCTGGACAAGGCGCTGGACAACACCCTTATCCAACTGTGCGAGGGCGCGCTGGCCGGCGGTGAGCCGGTGCACCTAGACCTGCCGGTGCGCAACGTCAACCGGACCGTCGGCACCATGCTCGGGTACCACCTGACCCGACGCTGGGGTGGAGCGGGGCTGCCGGAGGGCACCATCGACATCACCCTGACCGGCTCAGCCGGGCAGTCCTTCGGGGCGTTCCTGCCGCGCGGGATCACTCTGCGCCTGCTCGGCGACGCCAACGACTACGTCGGCAAGGGCCTGTCCGGCGGTCGGATCACGGTGCGCCCGCATCCCGACGCGCAGTTCAGCGCGGAGCACAACATCATCGCCGGCAACGTGATCCTCTACGGCGCGACGTCCGGGGAGATGTTCCTGCGGGGGCTGGTCGGGGAACGGTTCTGCGTGCGCAACTCCGGCGCGCTGGCCGTCGTCGAAGGCGTCGGTGATCACGGCTGCGAGTACATGACCGGCGGCCGGGTGGTGGTGCTCGGGCCGATCGGGCGCAATTTCGCGGCCGGGATGTCCGGCGGCATCGCCTATGTGCTCGACATGCCCCGGCACCGGGTCAACCAGGAGATGGTCGACCTGGACCCGCTGGACGAGCAGGACCGAGCGTTCCTGGCCGAGACAGTGGCGCGCCACCACGCCGAGACCGCCTCCGCAGTGGCGCATGCGCTGCTGGCTGACTGGGACACGGCAGTGGATCGGTTCGGCAAGGTCATGCCCAAGGACTTCAAGCGGGTGCTGGCCGCCCAAGCGGCGGCAGCGCGGGACGGTCGGGACGTCAACGAGGCCATCATGGAGGCCGCTCATGGCTGACCCCAAAGGTTTCCTGTCCACCGGGCGGCGCAACCCGCCGCGACGCCCCGTGCAGCTGCGACTACGTGACTGGCGCGAGGTCTATGAAGACTTCGGCCGCGACGCGCTGGAGGCCCAGGCCGGCCGGTGCATGAACTGCGGGATCCCGTTCTGCCACCTGGGCTGCCCCTTGGGCAACCTCATTCCGGAGTGGAACGACCTGGTCTGGCGCCAGAACTGGGCGCAGGCCATCGAGCGACTGCACGCCACCAACAACTTCCCGGAGTTCACCGGGACCCTGTGCCCAGCGCCCTGCGAGACGGCCTGCGTGCTGGCCATCAACGACGACGCGGTGACCATCAAACAGGTCGAGATCGAGATCATCGACCGGGCCTGGGACGAGGGCTGGGTTACCCCGCAACCGCCCGCCGTCCGCACCGGCATGAAGGTCGCCGTAGTCGGGTCCGGGCCAGCGGGGCTGGCCGCAGCCCAGCAACTGACCCGGGTCGGGCACGAGGTGGTGGTCTATGAGCGCGCGGACCGCATCGGTGGGCTGCTGCGCTATGGCATCCCCGAGTTCAAGATGGCCAAGCACCGGCTAGACCGGCGGCTTGCGCAGATGCGCGCTGAGGGCACCGAGTTCCGGACCGGCATCGACGTCGGGATGGACGTCACCGCCGAGGAGCTACGGGTGGGCTCTGATGCGCTGGTGCTCGCCGGTGGCGCCACCGCGTGGCGGGAGCTGCCGGTCCCCGGGCGCGAGCTGGCGGGCATCTACCAGGCGATGGAGTACCTGCCGCTGGCCAACCGGGTACAGGAAGGTGACCTTGCGCGCTCGCCAGTTGACGCTGCCGGCAAGCATGTGGTGATCATCGGTGGTGGCGACACCGGAGCCGACTGCCTGGGCACCGCGCACCGTCAGGGCGCGGCCTCGGTCACCCAGCTGGAGATCCTGCCGACCCCACCAGAGCACCGTCCGCAGACGCAGCCCTGGCCCACCTACCCGATGATCTACCGGGTGTCCTCGGCCCACGAGGAGGGCGGTGAGCGATTGTTCTCGGTGAGCACCCAGCAGTTCCTCGGCGACGCGCAGGGCCGGGTGCGCGGGCTGCGGCTGGTGCACGTTGTCGTCGAGGACGCCGCGTTCGTGCCGGTGCCGGGCACCGAGCGCGACCTCCCGTGCGACCTGGTGCTGCTGGCGATGGGCTTCGTCGGGCCAGAGAAGGGCAAGCTGCTCGACGGGCTGGGTGTGGAGTACGACCAGCGCGGCAACGTCGCCCGCGACGGGTCCTTCATGACAAGCGTGCCGCGGGTGTTCGTCGCCGGCGACATGGGCCGCGGGCAGTCGCTGATCGTGTGGGCCATCGCCGAAGGCCGCTCCGCCGCCGCTCACGTGGACCGCTACCTCACCGGCCGCGACATCCTGCCCGCGCCTATCGGGCCCACCGACAAGCCGGTGGGCCCGTGAGTGGCGATGCGAGTCCTAGCTCGCATCGCCACTCACGGGTTATCCACAACCCGATCATGATGGGGTGTCGCTCGGTGGGCTGGGCGTGCGACCGTCGTGGCCGTGATCGAGGACCACTGTCCGCGCCTGCCCGGCGCGCTGGAGCCGTCTCGGGCGCTCATCTGGCACCAGCTAATCCGCGATCAGCACGGATTGCTCGACACCGATCAGTTGCGGTTGCTGGATATCGGGCCCGGTGTGGTTGCGGCCAACCTTGAAGCCCAGCGCTGGCGACGGGTGCTGCCCCGGGTCTATGCCACCTTCACCGGCCCGCTAGTCAGGGAGGCGAGAATCATCGGGGCACTGCTCTACGGCGGCCCGCAGGCGGTGCTTAGTCACACCACCGCAGCCGAGGAATGGCGGATGCTCACCCTCGATCCGCTCGCGCCGGTGCATATCACGCTGCCCTACGGCTGCTCCGCGGTGTCGCAGCTCCCGCACGTCGTGGTGCACCGTTCGCGTGCTTTTCCCTACCTTCTGGTAGCTACAGATCCACCACGAACCAGCAAAGCGGACACCGTGCTGGACCTCGCAACGAGCGAACCCGATGCGCGAGCGGCGATGCGTCGGTTCGTCGCACTCGCCACCAGAGGCCGAGTGCCAGTGCGGGAGCTGCGGTGGCGGCTTGAGGAACGGCGACCACGCCGGTACGGCACAGCTCTCGCGGATGCACTGCGCTTGCTGGCTGACGGGGTGCAGTCGGCTCTTGAGCAGCGCTATGCCTGCGACGTCGAGTTGGCGCACGCGCTGCCCACCGCGCAGCGTCAGCAGCCCGTCGTGGTCGACGGCCGGACCCTCTGGGAGGACGTCAGCTATGACGTGATCGGTATCCCACTCACCATCCGACTCGATGGCCGAGCCTTTCACGACGCGCCCGAGGTAGCCTTCCGGGACCGCAGGCGGGACAACGCGGCTGAGCTCGCTGCCCGCCACCGCCTGGTCTACGGCTGGAACGAGGTCACCCGGGACCCCTGCGCAGTGGCAACAGAGGTCGCCACGGTACTGCACCGCGCCGGCTGGCACGGACCCCTGCGCCAGTGCGGTAGCTGTGCCCCGCCTGTAACTCTGCTGGCACGCCATTGACCGAGCGGCCAATCGGTGATAGTTCTGGACAAGTTCATCTGGTAGATTATTCAAAACCCCATGTGATTGAGAAGAAGAACAGTCCGCGAGTGGCGTCGTATGCGTCCTGGTAGGTGCGATACGGTCGACGGTAGTCGGTGTGGAAGATCCGCCACGATTTGAAATGTGCGATGAGTCTTTCAACGGGTGCTCGTAGTCCTGAGATGACAGCGTTGTTCGCCTTGTCCCCCTTGCTGAGCTCTCCGCCGGGCGGTGTCTTGCGTGGGGTGACGATGCCGCATCCTTGGTAGCCTTTGTCGCCGATTCCGCCACCGGATTTTTCGACGATCTCGGCGACCGGTGTGGTGGTGAACGCCCTCGCGTCGTGGGTGGATCCCGGCAGGGGGTCGGAAATGTAGACGGCGTATCCGTCAAGTAAGGAAATCAGTTGTGCGTTGAATCCAGTTGTGCCGTGTTTGCGGCTCCAGAGCTCGGGGTGGTCGGCGTAGGACCAGCAGGGGGTGATGGTGCCATCGACCAGGCAGACTCTGCCGTTGACGATCTCGATGGCGTCCTCGACGTTCGGGACGAACTCCTTCAGCACTGAGGTGATGAGGGGTATGAGCGTGGTCACGATCCGCGAGACCGTGGGTTGTGACGTATCGCGCAGATCACCAATAAATTCTTGCGTGCCGTTGTGGCGGAGATACATGCACGCGACTTCCACCGCGTGATACAGTCCACAGGATTTCGGCCGGCCGACTTTTTTGTGCCAGGGCTCGGGCAACGCGTCCTGAACGCGTCGAACAAGCTCCTGCATCTGGGTCAACATCAAGCCTGTGATACGCTGGTATCGCAACGGTCTTTCCCCATGGTATCGAGTTGGGTATGAGACCTCATCGATATCATCAGGAAAGACCGTTGCCCCGACGACACGCCAGGCCGTGATCAAAACGAAATCAAACTGTCCCCAGAGGTCAACCCTCATTCCAAAAGGGTTTTGAATAATCTACCTGACTCTCCAGCCCCCATCAACGCCATCCACGCAGCCCTCACCGGCAACCCCCTGCTCCCCACCATCTCAACGGTGTGACAGCACAGCCCAACCCGTGAATGGACACCTCCCAGGGCATACTCCGGTAACCTGGGCAACGGCAGCCGCTAGCGAGGAGAATTCAGTGGCATACACGTTCTGGGGAATTGGCACCACCTTCTACGGTAGGGCCGCGTTTAGGGCGGATGGTTCCTATCTGATGACGGAGTTCGTCACTATCTTGTACTGCCCTCTCATCCCGTTGCGTAGTCTCCGAGCAGCGACCATCGGCCAACGCAGCACCGGCGTGCCCCTCCTATTCTGGTCGAGCCGTACCGACTACTCAATCCTTGAGACCTGCCGACCGGACGCCCGCCAATGTCTGCGGGTATATGCGCTCACCCTTGGTGTGCTCCTGGGCCCCGCGCTGCTCAACCCGCTCATACCCTTCCCATTCTCGCTCGTTGTGACGGGCGTGGTAGCCTCGGTGGTCACGGCGTTCCTGCGTAATCGGGCGCGCCACCGGACCGCACTGATCAAGTCCTTTCAACGCGGCAGCCCGAAACAAATGTAGTAACAATCGCTTCCCGGTCCAATCTGCACCAATAACCATTCCGTGACAAAACCTTGGTTGCGTTGTGTGCTACCGTCTCGCAATTCTACTGGTTTTACTTAGTGTTGTTGTCGACAAGGAGGCTTATTCAGGACAGTGTTATTGATCTTGTGAGACTCATCCTGAGCTGCAACGATCAGTCGTCGATCAAGATCGCTGAATAAGCCTCGAGCTTCTCAATGTTCACCTCGACGAGGCGGATCTTGAAGAGAACCCTGAACTTCACTGGTAGAAATTTCGACTTGAAGCTGATTCCTGACCGTACGTCGCCAGCCGCACCGCACGCGTTCAGCAAAAAGAACACCACGAGAAAACCGTATCGAGCGAACCTCGAGAAAACAGCGCCATGAATGCGGTTAAGGGCGTGGACAGCGACGCGGCGAGGCACGGGGGGACTACTGGAGGTCACGGTAGAGCAGTATCGCCTGCCCGTCCCGTCGCTCGTCTTTTCGATCGCGCTACCGCACCGGGGCCGTGCTGGTTGTCGGTTAGGGCAGACTGGGCGGCATGAGCACCCCGTCGGAGCGGATCTTCGCGCAGCTTAAGGAGGGCGAGGGCACTGAGCTGCGTGACGTCCTGCCGCTGCGGGCTCGGCATCCGATGACTCTTGCGCATACCGCAGATCGGATCATGGGTGGCGTCGCGCTGCGCGAAGCGGTGGCCGACTTCGTTGACGATCTTCGGTGGGCCAGGGATGACGAGGACGTCGCGCAGCGGATCACTGAGCGGCCTTGCGACCTCGACCTACGTACCGACGCTTACCTCGGTGCGCTGGCCGAGCACGTCGCCGCCGAACGCGGACTCGCCGCCCCACCCTGGTCCGGCGAACCCGGCCGGTTTCTCTCCCGCATTTGGTGGCCGCCCTATCCCGGGCTGTGGGCCCGCGCCATCGTGGAGTCGCCTGCGGCGTTTCGTCGGCGGGGCATCCTGCTGGGGGCCGGAATGCTGAGCCGGGTGTAGCGGATGCGCCGAGATGAGATCTTGCGGGCTCTTGCGGCGCTGGGGGCCGATTTGGCCGACCGTGGCCTGGTAGCCGATCTCTATGTAGTCGGCGGCGCAGCCATCGCCCTTGCCTATGACGAACGTCGGGCGACCAGAGACATCGATGCGGTCTTTGTCCCGAAGAACGAAGTCTATGCGGCCGCAGCCCGGGTCGCCGCCGCGCTGGACCTACCCGATGGATGGCTCAACGACGCAGTCAAGGGCTTTTTGCAGGGTCCAGACAACTTCGCGACGAAGACCTTCGACATGCCGGGGCTGCGCTGTGAGGTGGCCAGCGCTGAGACTGTCCTCGTGCTGAAGTGTCTGGCGCACCGTCTTGGGGAGGACGAGGAGGACATCGTTCTGCTCGCGGCGCAGCTGGAGCTGAGCACCGCAGACGAGGTGCTCGACCTCGTCGAGCGGGTTGGTCACCCACGGTTACTCACGCCACAGGTCGAGCTTTTCGTCAGGTCCGTCATGGACGGCAAGGATCTGGGGCAGCCGGGATGAGAGCCAGACACGTTGCTGAGCCGCTCAGCTGGGTGGACGGGTGGCCGTTGCTAGGGCGGCAAGGTCGAGGGTGACCGCGATCGGCTCGGTCAGCACAAGCGGGCAACCTGGGTCGGCACGCGCCACCTCGGCGTAATAGTCTCGCGTCAGCCGGTAGCTGACGGCGCTTGGACCGGTCTCGCCTAGCTCGACCCGCAGGTAGTACGGGATACCGGCCTGGGCATACAGTTGCGGCTTGATCGCCCGATCGACGACCGCATTACCCGGACTGGTGATCTCCACGACCAGCGCCACCTCAGCGGGCTCAGCGACCGTCCGATCCACCCCAGGCGTGTTCACCACCGCCAGATCCGGGATCAGGATCCGGCCCGGGGCGAGGCGGACATTGATCGCCTCCAACACCTCTAAGCCCGCCGGAGCCGCCACCCCCAGCGCGTAGCACAGCTGGAAGGACAGCCGTTGATGCCGGTAGCCAGCGCTGGGGCTCACCAGCAGGCTCCCGTCCAGCAACTCGATCCGCCGCCGGTCCGCGGGCAACGCGAGATAGTCCCGCTCGGTCCACGGACCGACGTGCTCCAGCATGTCCGCGTGCGCACCGGCGGCCATGGCCACTCACCTCCGCGATCTGAGCCAGCTTCCATGGTGGCATCCTGGCGGGTGGTACCGACAGTTTCCGGCTTGTCTCGATCAGCGCTCGGCGCAGGAGCGCGATTGTGGCGTCGATCAGCGGCGGGTGATCAGGACGTCGTCGGGCGGCGGCAGGGTGCCGCCGTCGCGCAGCACCACCGGCCCCACCGGCTGAGGTTGATCCACCGGAGACGGCGGCGGCGGGGTCGGATCCGGGGCTGGGTCTGGCGGGGAGGGCTGGGTGATGGTGCTGCCGTAGGCCGGCGGCAGGGGACTCGAGGCGGCACCGGGGGTCACATCCACCAGATCGGCCAGGCCCGGGTCGTCATCCAGCCGGGAGACGCCCAAGGGCGGCAGCCCCAGCAGTTGTAGAGCGGTTTTGGGGATGCTGACATGCGAACACCATCGGTGGTCGATTCCGGCTCGCACCCGACCACCGAAGACCAGCAGCGGCACCCGGGGCCCGTAGGCCAACTGCACCTCATCGGGGGTGTACTCCACATTCGGGGTGGCCACGTGATCGTCGTAGCCGCCCCAGTCGTCCCAGGTGAGCAGGAACACCGTGGACGCCCACAGCCCGGCCTGGGCGACGGCGTCCACGGCCTGCCAGATCACATCATGGCCGATGGTGACATTGGCCGGGGGGTGCTCGTCCGACGGGCTGTCATGCCAGACCATCGACAGTGCCGGCAGCTCGCCGTTGGTGACGTCGGCGACGAACTGTGCTGAGCTCACCACCTGCGGTGATCCTTGGAGCTGGGCGTAGAAGGACACCGGGTAGCCACTGCGCCCCGTGTAGGCCCGCCAGCTCACCCCATGATCCTCGGCGTGTCCGGGCAGCGAGGGCATATCCCACACCGGCTGGGGTTCGTTCCGGGGCGGGTTGCGCAGGGTCGGGCTCTGCCCGCCCACCAGGAGCAGATGATTCGGGGTGGAGTTGGTGCCAAATCCGGCGCAGTGATTTTCCAGAAACGCTCCAGTGGCGGCCAGCCAGGCATAAAACGGCAACACCGCCGTGGTGTCAAATTGTACGTGCGCCCCGGTGCTGCGACCGGTCAGCCACCGGTAGTAGGCATGGCGGTCATGGGGCTGGTCGTGGGCCGGGGGGTTAGGGGAGGTTGGCCAGTCGGTAGCGACATTAGCTCCGTAGGCGGCCATGGAGCGAAAATAGTTGTCGGTGGTGTGGTTTTCCTGTATCAGGATCACAACATGGCCTATGGGGCTTGGGGTGGTCACGATATGAGCTCCCGTCAGCTGCACGCTCGCGTCGCGTCACTAGGTGTTCGTTGGCCTGGGCGTCGGACAACAACAATGCATCCAGGCAGGACGTCACCGTCTGGCGTGACCGCGTTGTGACGAGCTGGCCGACGGTGACCCTGCCGTAGGCACTACCACTCGTCAGAGAAGTTTCCTCGGATGAGGAGAGCACGACAAGACATGATTTGCGTGACCGGCGCTTCACGCACCGTGAATTGTGGACGAGGTTGCGCTGCGCCCGTGCCATCGTCCCGCGTGGCGCGGCCCGTGGCGAGACGGCCGAGCGAAGACTCCCCGGGGGCTCGAGCTAACCGGATGCTCGAGCTGGTCCGCACACCGCCAGGGGCATCCGATAAGATCGTCGAGCTGCTCGGTTCCCGCTGAGGCGACGCGCTACCGGCTGACCGCAAGGGTGGTACACGTGGATAAGAAGTTGACCTGGGTGCCGGACGAGTTCAATATCGTGGTGCCCAGCGCGGCTCGCATGTACGACTATGTGCTGGGCGGGGCGCACAATTTCAAGGTAGACCGGGAAGCAGCGGAACGGCTGCTCGCGGCGGTGCCCGCCCGGGACATGGTCCGGCTGAACCGCGGATTCCTTCGCCGGGCGATCCTGTTCTTGGTCGAGGCCGGTATCCGGCAATTCCTCGATCTGGGCTCCGGCATTCCCACGGTAGACAACGTACACGAGATCGCTCAGGAAGCTGACCCGTCGTGCCGTGTGCTGTATGTGGACATCGAACCGATCACAGTTGCGCACAGTCAGCTGCTTCTCGCGGGTAACGGCAATGCTGCCGTGATCCGGGCTGATCTGCGTCAGCCGCAGACGATCCTCGACTCTCCCGAAGCGCACCGGTTGCTGGACCTGACGCAGCCACTCGGCCTGATCATGGTTGAGGTGATGCAGTTCGTGCCGGACTCCGATGATCCTTGGAGTATCGTCGCTGGCTACCGGGAAAGGCTTGCACGGGGGAGTTACCTAGCGTTGTCGCACTTCACGCCGGATGGCATGCCCGAGCGGATGGCCCAGGCCGTCGAGGTGTTCAAAAGCACCCAGGAGCCGGCCTACCCGCGCACCCACGCCGAGGTTATGCGGCTGTTCGACGGTTTCGAGCTGGTGGAACCTGGTCTGGTCTACACCGCGCAGTGGCGCCCCGAGTCACCACAAGACCCCGGTGCGCACCCGCACCATTCCAACCTCTACGCAGCCGTCGGCCAAAAACTGTAGGAACTGCTCTCATACTGTGCTACAGGAGGGTTCGACGCCGGAGAGGTCGACGGGTTCTTCGACCTTCAGGCGCGCTGTGCGGACCCTCGCCGAGGCGACTTCGTGGCCGCAGCTGATCTGGCGGTGGTCGATTTCGAAGGTAGCGCTGGCACAGTATCCGCGCCGCCCCTTGGCCGGATCAGGGTGCGGGTTGCAGTAGAGCCGCTCGGCGTGCTCGCGCAGGCGGAGCATCGCGGGCACACCGAGGATCATGAAGCGGGGCATGCCGTTGAAAGCGATTTCCAGGTGGGCGAGGAGTTCGGCGTAGGCGTCGTTGAAGGTCACCGCATGCTCGTACACCGCCGTGTCTGGGTAGCGGGCGTAGTCGGCGACGGAGGCATTCGGATCGATCAGGTAGGCGTTTTCCCAGCGCACGTCGATCTCGGGACCGGTGGGTGGCGCGTCGGGGGTGTCGTGTGGGCTGTAGATACGCCCCGTGAGGATCTCAGTGAACCGGAAGTAGTGGGCAACCTGGCGCTGCTCACCGAACAACTCCTCGTCGCTGCCGAAGATGGAGTCGCTGAGCCCCTCTCCCTGATCGGTGATCACCCGCAGCGCGAGAAGCGCGGAGGGCAGGTCAGTGACGGGGAACGCCTTCCCGCCGGAGTTGTAGAAATCCTCCGGGCCGACCTGCCGCTCTCTGGCTCCGCAGAAAACGACGTTCTCGCCGAGCTCGGTGACCAGCTTAAGCAGTCCCTTGCGGATGAAGTCGTAGAACTGCCCGACTGAGGTTCAGCCCTGCTCCGGCTGGAACGGGCCGGCGTCATGGCGCTGCGGGTGCTCGATGAGCAGGAAGGTCCGCATCGCCTCTGGGGAGAAATGCCGCAACGGGATTTCCACGTCCAAGGCGCTGTAGGGCAGCTTCGCCGGATAGCTGCGGACAAAGTCCGGATGGGCCACCCTGGGCCGACCGCCGACCGCGTTGAGCAGATTGGCGACGAGGGTCATATGCAGCATCTCCTCCAGCACGATGCTGCGGATTGTGTAGTACGCGGCCTTGTTGGTACCGGCCTGGACCGTGTACATCGCCGTCAGATACGGCGGGATCGTGAGGTGCTCAATCTCCAGCGCTCCCTGAAGGTAGGTCCGCAGTTCGGGAAGCGTCTGGGGAAGCGCGAACGGCAGCTGCCGGTCGCCGAGGACGAGGCCTTCGGTCCCGCTCCCGGTCGCACCGCCCACATCGGAGGGGTGGTGGGTCGCGGTCACCTGTGGACCTCCACAGTGCCCAGGTTCACCGGGCGATGCAGCTCAAGAAGGTCGCGGTGGATCTGTTCGGCGCTGCGCAGCGCGAGGGCCGCCATGGTCAGCGAGGGATTGGACGTGCCGATGGAGGGCATACTGCCGCAGCCCACCGCGTACAGATTGGGATGGTCCCAGCAGCGCTGGAAGGACTCGACGACTGAACTCGTCGAGTCCGCACCCATGATGTGCGTGCCCGCGCCGTGCCCGGCTCCCTTGTAGGCGTAGTCGTGGTCGCGGTACCGAAAGTAACCGAGCGGGGCGACGCCGTCGCGGGGACTGTGGTCGGTATGTTCTTGCGCCCCGAGCTGAGCGTAGATGGCCGACGCGACGCGCTTGGCCGCCGCGAGACCATCCTTGACATGGTCGCTGAGGTTGTAGGTGAGCACTGGGCGCGGGTTTCCCATCGCGTCGCGATACCGATCCTCGATGGTTACCCGATTGTCGCGGTCGGCGGGCTGCTCGACGGCGAGCTGGAGCTGACGGCCGATCTGATCGCCCAGGGCGTGGCGCAGCTCCGTCCCGAAGACAGCTGCCGGGACGATGTTTCCCATCCGGTCGCCGCCGACGCCAAGCGCGGTGCCCACGTTGCTCATCGGTGCTCCCGTAGCCCACAACCAGCCCCAGTTGCCGATCTCGATCCGGAACGGCGCGCGCCGCCGACGCGCGTCCCCGAAGCGGAACGCCTCCCAGCCAGACGTGGAGCCGGGGCCGCGGAACGGGCCGATCTGGCCGCCGCTGGCGGGTGAGAGAGCCCAGGCGAGCATGGTCGGATGGTCCATCACGTTCCGGCCCAGCTCACCACTTCCCCTTGCGAGACCTGAGGTGAGCAGGAGCCGGGCGTTCTCGATCGCATGCGCCGCCACGACGACGTCGGCCTCGGCCCGGTACGGCCGGCTTACCGCCGACGCCGGGTCGTCATACACGCGGTACTCGACGCCCTTGATGCGCCCGTCATGTCCCTCGATTACCCGAGTGACCACGCAGCGCGACGCGAGGGTGACGGACTCGGCGAACTCCGCCTGAGTGCGCAGCGGCGTCCATTTGGCCTGCGCGGGGCAGAAGGGCACACAGCTGGCGTTGCCGACGCAGCGTTCGCCGTAGTTCGGCAGGCCGACGGCACCCTTGGGCCGGTAGCCGAGACCGTGAGCGTAGCGGGGATCGGGGGTGCTGTTGCGGCCCTGCGGCACGCTGACGACCTTTAGCGGGAAGTCCTCGCGGGCCACCGGATCGTGAATCGTCTGTCCATCGAGGCTCCGGCAGACCTCGTCGAGGTAGCTCGGCGGGATCTTGTGCATCGGGTAGATGTAGTCGGGGTCCAACGGCACACCCAGGTCCCGCTGCTCCTGGGCATCACCCGCCACGCCGATCTCCCGCTCGGCGGCGCGGTAATGGGGCTCCAGGTCGTGGTAGCTGATCGGCCAGTCCCGGCCGTAGCCGTACCGCGTCTTGACGGCGAAGTCGTCGGGGTGCAGGCGCAGGCAGATACCGAGCCAGTGCATGCCGGCACCGCCCACCGCGCGCAGGTAGTCGGCGCTGTAGGGCAGCTCGCCGTTTTGGACAAAGTAGCCATCCGCGGTGAAACTCAAGCCGTCCGGGGCAAGGTCACCGACATCGGGAGAGAGCACGGCGGCGTTGTGCCGGAATGCGGAATTGGGCACCTTCGCTACCGCCGAGCGGAAAGTCTCGACCGCGTCAAGGTGACCTTCCCACGTCTCGCGCCCGCCGGTGCCCGCCTCCAGGACAAGCACCTGCCAGCCTTGCCGGCCGAGCTGCTTGGCGATGAGGCTTCCCGCAATGCCCGCGCCGACGACGATGACGTCATAGCGCCGCCGGCTCGCGACCGTTCCATTCACCGTCCTGGGGCTCACGTGGGCATCTCCTCGGTGCGAGAGCCCTGCGGGTCCGCAGCGCTGCCCACCTCCGCGGATTCCTCGGTGCAGGAGAACTACGTCAGCGCGCGCGCCACCTCCAGGTCGGTACCGCTCAGACTGTCGGGATCTTGATCCACCACGGCGAGGACCGCATCGAGGGTGGCGGCTCCGACCTGGTTGCGAGCTGTGACGAGGTACAGATCGGCCATACCGGTCGCTAGCAGGTCATAGGGCGCAAAGCCGGTCAAGACCGCGCAGCGCTGCGCGAACCGACGCCCCTCCTCGCTCAGCCGCACGGTGGGCACGTCCCGGGGATCATTCATCGGATTGCCCTCACCACTCATCCACGCACCGCCTCCGCGAAATGACCAACCAAGCATGATCACCGTGAGGATGAGATTCCACCCACCCAACGCTCATGACGCCCAGACATCCTAGCCCCGAGTATTCCCGGCCATGTTTGACGAGGATGCTTAAGCCATTTATCCGCGAAAGCTGAGGAGCACTTTTCCGGTCCACGATCGGGGCCGGGTACTGGCGGACACTGCGGTACTGATCGCTGATGGTGGTCGGGTGCTCTCCGATGTGACCACGTTGCGGGACCAGGGCGAGTTGGTCGCTCCCGGTGGCCTCGCTGTCCGTGAATTCGACGTCACAGGCGTTGTGGGGCGCTTGGGCGCGACGTCGGTCTCGTCGAGTTCACGGCTCTGGATCTCACCCGCACTCCTGATCTTGAATGCGCTCTGTGCGCCGAGTTCGACACCAGCGCTGCCCGGCTTGCAAGTGACGACTCTGGTGTCGAACTCGGCGACAGGAGAGTCGAGCACACGCTGCGGGAAACGGCTCGGGGCGGCGACCGGCTGGGAGTCAAACGAACTGAGGGGTGCGCAGCGCGGTGGTGAAGGCGGACCAGGCGGGGGCGGGGATGGTCAGGACGGGGCCGGTGGGGTGCTTGCTGTCCCGGATAGCGCGGTGGCCGTTGCCCAGGTCGGCGACCTCCACGCAGCCGCCGCTGGCGGTGCTGCGGGTGGATTTGGTGTAGGTGGGCCCGGCGCGGGTGGTGGTCATGGTGTGAGCTCCTTGATAGTGGTGTGGATGAGGTCGAGGGATTCTCGGGGTGGAAGGGCTTGGGCTTGCACGGAGGCGAAAGCGTGCACATATTGCCGGATGATGCCGTCGCGCTCGTAGACAGTGAAGCTGGTCTCCCCATCGACGAAGACGGCCTCGGCGTCATCCTCATCGGGCCACTGGATAATGACGAAAGATGCGGCCAGCGCGGCGTGCGCGTCGGCAGTGAAAGGCACCACCTGGACAGTGACATCGAACTCGCGAACAGCCCGAGTGATGTACCGCAGCTGCTCACGCAGCACCTCAGGACCACCGACCTGCTGACGGATCGCCGCCTCCGAGAGGATAGCGGTGAAGCGCATCCCCTCAGCCAGCCGCTTCTGCCGGCGCATCCGCAACTCCAGATAACGGTCAATATCCGCCACCCGGATGTGCATGGCGCCCGCGGTCATGATTCGCTCAGCGTAGTCGCGGGTTTGGAGCAGACCGGGGATCACGTGGCCTTCGTAGCTACGGATCCAGGACGCCTCGACTTCTAGCTCAATGAGCATCTCCACCGGCTCACTGAGAATATCCCCATAATCCTGCCACCACCCCGGCTCAGCCGACCGCCGCCGCAACTCCTCCAACTTGCCAACCTCTACCCAAGGGATCTCGAGGAACTCCGCCAGCCGACCCAGCACCGCCGGGGTCACCCTGGCCTTACCGGTCTCCATCCGGGACCACTGCGACTGGCTCATCCCGAGCTTGCTGGCCAGCTCCGCGCCGGTCAGGCCGCACTCAGCGCGGTAGCGGCCCAGCCGGGCGCCGAGTCGCCGGCTGCGCACCGTCGGGCGGATGGCCCGCTTCCGGGGAGATCTGCGGGGCCAGGCATTGTTGGCAGGATTCATGCTATGCATTATGCGATAATGGGGCAAGGTGATGCCCTGGTGCCAGTGCTGCTCCGCGCTGGACCGCTGGCGCCGGACCTCAGGGGCCGGGCACGGCGGGGGCGAGACGCCACGGGCAGGAGGACCGACGCCACGGCGGGGGCGTGGTGTCCGGCGGTCAGCGCAGCGCGTCGGTTTTCACCGCATCGAGGAAGGCGGCGAAGACAGCGGCGGGGAACGCCAAGGTGGTGCGCCGGATTCCCTCGGAGCCGTGCTTGGTGTCGTGCACTCCAACCCAGTCGCCCGCGCGGCCGACCGCGACGCAGTTGCCGGCGGCTGAGCTGCGGGTGGACTTGTGGTAGGTCGCGTCGGCCAGCGCTGCCTGCGGCGCGACGCGGGTGGTGGTCATGGTGTTAGCTCCTTCATCACAGCGTGGATCAGGTCGAGGGACTCCCGAGGGGCGAGGGCTTGAGCCTGTACCGAGGCGAAAGCGTGCACATACTGCCGGATGATGCCGTCGCGCTCATAGACGGTGAAGCTGGTCTCCCCATCGACGAAGACGGCCTCGGCGTCATCCTCATCAGGCCACTGGATGATGACGAAAGAGGCGGCCAGCGCGGCGTGCGCATCAGCAGTGAAAGGCACCACCTGGACAGTGACATCGAACTCGCGAACAGCCCGAGTGATGTGACGGAGTTGCTCCCGCAGCACATGGGGGCCGCCGACCTGCTGGCGAATCGCCGCCTCCGAGAGGATAGCGGTGAAGCGCATCCCCTCAGCCAGCCGCTTCTGCCGGCGCATCCGCAACTCCAAGTAACGGTCAATATCCGCCACCCGGATGTGCATAGAACCCGCGGTCATAATCCGCTCAGCGTAGTCACGGGTCTGCAGCAGACCCGGAATCACATGACCTTCGTAACTGCGGATCCAGGACGCCTCGACTTCTAGCTCAATGAGCATCTCCACCGGCTCACTGAGAATATCCCCATAATCCTGCCACCACCCCGGCTCTGCCGAACGCCGCCGCAACTCCTCCAACCTGCCAGCGTCGGCTTCGGGGATACCGAGGACCTCGACGAGGCGGTGCAGCGCGGCGGGGGTGAGCTTCGCCTTGCCGTTCTCGATCCGGGACCACTGCGGCTGCCCCACGCCCAGCTCGGCCGCCACCTGCTCCCCGGACAAGCCACGCTTGTTGCGGTAACGGCCCAGCTGGGCACCCAACCGCCGGCTCCGCACGGTCGCACGCATGGCAGCCTCCCCTGAGATCAGCTGAGGACGGGCGCTGCCAGCGGGCCCCATCTCGGGCGGCGCGAGCAATCACCCGATCAGTGGACTACATGCCACGCATTATGCGTGGCAATATTCGTAGCGGGCAACGTCAGTCTGCAGCTACTGACTTTAGCCCCTGGTGGAGCGCCTGGGACTGGTGCCTTGGCGCTCCGCCAGCCACAGCGCCCTGGCGCTGTGCCAACCCACCGATTGACGGCGGCCCTCGGCCGGCCCATTCCCCCCATCCGACCTGGGGCCGCCGTCCTTGACCAGATGACCTCGGGCGGCCTAGGAACCGGGCCGCCTAATATGCCGGCTGGCCGCCGGTTGAGCGTTCCCGTGCACTGCCCCGCTCCCGGCGGCCAGCCGGTTCCCACCCCCTGCCCGGGGACTGCGGGCCAGTGTACTCCAGGCGCCCGTACATCGGGGCACCACATAATCGAGGACCAGGGCCACGGCGAGCACGGCCGCTAAGGCGACACCGTAACCGGCGACAGTGTCGGTGGTGTAGTGAATGTGCTGGGCGACCAGCGAGATCGCGACGCTGCCCGCGAGGGCGACCGGGACGAGGCCGGCGGCCACGCGCAAGGCGAGGTGGCGGGGCCAGCGCGCTCCCCCGAGGAGGATCGCGGCCGCGCAGGCGACCGCGGCGACGGCCGTGGTGTGGCCGCTGGGGAACGACAGGTGCCCATAGCGCAGCCGCCCGACGAGCGGCTTGAGGATCAGCTCAGTGCTGATGACCGCCGTCACGGTGCCCCCGATGGTGAGCAGCACGCCCGACCATCGTCGGACGGCGGCAGCGGCGCCGGCCACAGCCACGACGAGCAGGGCGGCCTCCGGAGGATTCCCGAGGCTGACCAGCGCCTGGGTGAGGGGCTGATCTGGCCGTAGGTGGCTTCTGATCAGCGCATCCAGGCTGCGGTCCAGGTGCCCAGGCATGTCCTGGTCGGCATAGCGCACCGCGAGCATGACAATCATGCTGATCACGAGCATGAGGAGGACCAGCGCGACAGGCCGCACCCGCGGCGCCAGCAGCGGCCGGTAGGTGCTCGGATCGGGGGTCACAGAAAGTACAGGGTATTAGAGTTACTGCGCACGACGCAGGAGCAGGGTGTGCAGCGTAGTGGCCCCGTGCTCACGAGTGGGTCCATCTCTGCGCATCCCTGGGCGTAGCGCGCCGCGGTCTCGCCTGGCCCGGCGGAGCAGCGTGGCCAGACCGGTGGTGTCGTGATGGTGGACGTGGTGGAAGCGTCGGGCCTCGGGAAGCTGCAAGAGTGCAGCGCTGGGTGGACACACGGTGATCACGGGAACGCCGGTGGCGAGGTAGTCGTAGACCTTCGCGGGGATGCGGGACTCTACCGCGTTGCCGAGTTCCTCAAGCGGTTCCAGATCCGGGTGAGCGTCGATCTCCTGCCGCAGCAGCCTGCCGAGCCCGGGCAACGTGGTCGCGAAGAAGCCCGGTGCGCCAGTGCGCCGCTGCGGTTCAGGCCCCCGCGTCGTGTGTCCCATGGCCGGTCACGGTACCGGCGCCAGAGCGACGTTCCGCGTGCTGCCGTCTAGCGATTCTTGATCGCTAGACGGCAATGCTCACGCTGGTTTGGGGATGAACATGCCGGCGTAGCCTTCGGCGAGGTCTGGGGTGAGTTCGGCGCAGATTCCCTGCGCGATCAGCGTGTCGGCCAGGGTGGCGGCGTCGGTTCCGGTCGCTGTGGTGATCTCGTGGATGCTGACTGGTTGTCCGCTCAGCAAGGGGCGCAGTGCGGGTAAGCTGTCGGCCGGGACGGTGATCTTCTTGCCTGCGGCTAGGATGACGACTTTGCCGTCGTAGGTTTCCAGCTGTGGTGGGAAGGCGGTCACGCAAGCTACGGCGTCTGGAGGGCCGAAGACGCCGAAGGTCACCACTTGCCTGGCGGTGGTGCGCTCGCGCTGGCGGGTGGTGAGGTAGTCTGCCGGGCAGCGCGTCTGGACCAGCTGGACAGCTGCGGCGGCGAGTTCCTGCTGCTGAACGTGTTGGTTGTCGGGGACGCTGGGCTGGTTCAGGTCGCGGCGGAACAGCTCGTCGGCGCGGGCCTGGTCGGCCACCCATGCCAGCCAGTCGACGCCGGTGCGCTTGGTGAGCCCGAAGGTGGCATGCAGGCTGAACCCGTTGCCTTGACCGGTCCTGGTGGCCTGGTGCCACCAGCCGCGCGGAATGTGTGTGACGTCGCCTGCGCGCATGGTGCCTGACCACACGAGTTCGGGGCTGGGCTGCAGGTTCGGGGCCACGTCGCGTTCCATGGGCGCGGCACGGGAGGGTCCTCGCACCTCCCAGCTCTTCTCGCCGGCGAGCTGGACGCAGAGCACGTCGTGGGAGTCCCAGTGCAGGCCCCAGCCGCTGGCGTCTTGGGTGGTGAGGTAGATGTTGACGCGGGTGGTCTCCCCTGCCCACCAGCTCAGGGCACGGCAGGCGACTTCCAGAGTGGCATCCAGCGGGCCGACGTCATCGAGGACCAGGGTGGCGCCCTCTCGCAGCAGGCAGCCCAGCCGGGACATGTCCGCGACCTCGATGCTCTGGCCCCGGCCTGTTGTGATAGTGGTCAGGTAGGCGCTGGGGTGCAGGTCTTTGCCGTGTTGCAGGCAGCGCAGCTGTGGGTAGGTGAGGCTGCGGCGCAGGATGAGGCTGAGCAGTTTGCGCGGGTTGAGCAGCCGGTCGCAGAGGCTGCGGTCGGGCAGGCACCCGAAGCTGAACTCGGCTCCTAAGGGTGGGGGACCGGTCCAGCCGAGGGCTTCTTGATGTGCTGGACAAGCCGGTGGTCCATGGGTTTTCCCCTTCCTCGCGGCCGGAGCTGCGTGGCCGGGGCGGGCCCGTGGTGGCGAAGGCCCGCCCCGGCGTTGATCCCAACCTCATCGGCGCCGGGCGGCTCAGCCGTCCCTATTCTCGCCGGAGTCACCGGTCGGGCCGTCGACGGCGTTGCGGTTGCGGACGGTCGTCAGCTCCTCGACGGTGATGTCCAGTTCCGTGTGCTCGCCCATCTGTCACCTCCTCTCCTTGGCTATCGCAGGTCTTTGACGAGCTGATCGGCTGCGGCCCTGGCCGGTTCGGCGAGGTCGCGGGCGTCGGCGCGCTGGTCGGCCATGCGCAGGATGTTGCTGCAGACCCACAGCCGCGCGATCTTCCCGGAGCGGCAGTTGAGGTCGTCGCGGAACTCGGCGTGCACTCGGTCAGCGGTGTCGGGGACGGCCAGGGCGCTGCCCCACAGGCAGGCCGCGTCGTTGCCCCGGGGCGCCAACCCCCAGTCGGCCCAGTCCAGCAGGAACAGCCTCGGGGCGGTGATGTTGCCCCAGTGCAGGTCGCCGTGGGAGGTGGCCCATTGGGTGATGGTGGTGTCTACCGCGCCGCCGAGCACCTGGCTGACCCGCCGGGTGATCAGCTCCTGCCGGCCAGACACCCGGAATGTCCGGAAGCCTGCCAGCGCCGCCAAGGCAGCCCGCAACTCAGCCCACCACGTGTCCGACAGCTCAGGTGGGGCGGTGAGCATGGTGCCGGTCACGGCCACCACGGGATCGGTGATTAGCTCCATCTCCTCGGCGCGCCAGACCCGCTCGCGGCTGGTATCGGCCCAGGTGACTGACTGGAACCAGGCGGGTTTGGGGACTCCGGGTATTACCGAGGCGGCCTCCGCACCGACCCAGGACTGCGGCTGGATCACTGACGGCGGCCGGGAATCCACGCGCACCCAGGTGCCCCGGTCGGTACGGTGCCCGGCCGAGGTCGCCCACGCCCCGGTCCTTGCCGATGAGCGGTCCAGTCGGACGTCCAGCCGACGTTCGACCTGGGCGATCACGTCATCGGGTAGCTGTACCACGGTGTCCCTTCTTCTCCTCGCCTGGCCCCGGGGTGTCCCGGTCAGGTGCCTGCGTCGAGACACCACCGTCGACCAGGACGACCAACCCGTCAGGCTGGCCGACGACCCACGTTATTATGCACACACGAGGTTAGTATCATGCAAGGTCCAGACTTGACTAATCCTGTGCGGACCAGGGACACTCGCTCTTGACCGGGAAAGCCCCGGATGGGAGGAGAAACCCATGATCGCCGTGCTGCGTGACGGTCTTTGTCCGAACACGTTGGACTGCCCCGAGATCCGCGGGCCACTGGATGATGGAAGGGTGATTGTGCGAGGCGACAAACCGGACGCTGCGGTCCTCGCGGAGCTGAACCTGCCTGACCACGAGAGCGCTGTGATCGTGCCCCCGTCGCTGGTGCGGGGTGCGGGAGTCCGCGACGTGCTCACCCTTGAGCAGCTGGGTGAGTTCGTGGCCCAGCATCACACCCGGGACCTGTTCCGGCTGGAGACGCTCTCTTTCTACAATGCGGTCTCCGACGCCGACGACCTCAGTCGGTACTTGCGAGGCGAGCCCACACCGAGCGCCGAGGCGAAGCGGCCGTGGCTGGACCGGATCCGGGCCGATGTGGCCTCAGGCCGAGCCTGGCGCCGTATCCACGCCGTCACCCAGCCATTGTCGGATTACATCCGTTACGAGTGCGAATGGGGTTATGTGCCGAACAGTGCAGCGGGTGAGCAGGTTTGCATCGCCGAGCTGACCCCAGCACTCGCCCACGTTGGGGATTTCTTCGTCCTCGACGAAAGTCATGTCGTTCGCTCCCGCTACGACGAGACAGGTCGGTTCGTCGATGCCGAGGTGATAGGCGACTCGGCCAGCGCAGCGCCGTTTCTGGCCATCGCCGAGCTGCTGTGGAACCAGGCGACGGACTTCAGCACCTGGTGGGAGGCGCACCCGCGCTACCACCGCGACACGCCGGTGGCCTGAGCACGTGCCCCGAGGGAGGTCACAACCGGTCGCGCACAGCGAGATCGCCAAGCTGCTGCGGAAAATCCGCGACGACGCTGGGGTGAGCTCCGGTGTCGAAGCAGGACGGCTCGCGGGCTTCTCGCAGGCCAAGGTCTCTCGGATGGAGGCAGGTCGGTTCGTCCCCTCTCCGCAGGACGCCGACCGCTACGCCCGCGCGCTGGGTGCCTCTGCCGCGCTCCGACGTCAGCTCGTCGCGATGGCACAAGATCTCCACGAGCAACACCGGGCACTGGCACCGGCGCGGGTATCCCTCAGCCGCTCCGCGGCAGCCCACGAACAACGAGTACGCCGCAACGAGGCGCGCTCCACGCACATCTCAGTGTTCCACCCGCTGGTGATCCCGGGCCTGCTGCAAACCGAGGAATACATCCGGGCGGTGTTCACCTCCGGCACCCTGCCGCAGCCCGAGGTTGACGCTCGCGTTGCCGCACGGCTAGCGCGCGCTGAGATCCTCGAGGAACCAGGCCACCAGTTCACCTTCGTGCTCACCACGGGTGTCTTGGGTTGGCGCGTAGGCAGTCCCGAGGTCATGGTGCGGCAAATTGAGCACATCACCGAGCTGAGCTGGCGCCCTCACCTCCGGGTTGGTGTGATCCCCTGGGGAGTCGAGGCCACGGTCTTCCCACCCTGCGGATTCGACCTCTACGACGAGCACACCGCCGTGGTCGGGGTCATCGGCGGGTCTGCATACTACAACGATCCGGCGGATGTCGCGCGCTATGTCGCGATGCTGGCGGCCCTGGAGCGTCTTGCTGTCTTCGGGGACGCGGCTCGCGGTGAGCTACGACAGATCGCAGACCAGTACCGAGACCTCCCCTGACCAACCACCCGCCGCCCTCTCGGCAGGCGCGACGCTGGCCAACTTCTTCGCCCGCAGCGCTGACGTTGGGTGCGGTCAGCGACATACGGTGACACGTACTGCCGCCAAACTGCACCGCAAGGGCCGGTGCGGCCCTACGCGGGGATGGCGGCGGTGGGGCGGGTCCAGACCCGGTGGGCGGCGAGTGAGTCGCAGAACGAGTCGATGAATCCCTCCGGAAGCTCGGTGGTGGCTGACGGGGCGCCCAGCACCCCATGCTCGTTGGCGGTGGCGCCGTCGGTGCTGGTCAGCGTCAGGACATTGGCGGTAGCCAGGCCGACCAATCCGACGCCGGCGCCTATCGCGGCGACCGGTTTGGCGTGCTTGATGGCCTCCGCAATGAAGTGCATCGCATAGCCGTCGCCGCTCAACGTGGCGGCGGCGGCGTCGCCACCGGGGACGACGACCGCGTCGTAGAGCACCGAGGCCATGGTGTTCATCGCCCGGTCGACTGTCAGCTCCCCACCCGCCACGGTGCGGACCGCGCCGTTGGTCGCGGCCAGCAGTTCCGGAACCGCCCCCCGCTTGCGGAGCTCCGCAACGAGCGCGGTGACCGGGCCAGCCTCGACGCCGTCGGCGACGAGCACGGCGACCTTCCGGGACCGGATGGAGCCCGTGGCGTTGTTGGCTTGGCTCAAGGCTGGCGAGCTGCGCCCGTGGTTCGGGTGGGCCTCCTCCGTCGGCGGCTTGACTCCGACGCCCTCGGCAACCTGGACGGCCAGCCGGTGGTCAACCCGGGTGAGGTGCTCGACCACGGCCTGGCGGATATGCATGTGGTCGACCTTGCCCAGCTCGAAGCGGAACGCCGCCACGATGTGTTCGCGCTCCCAGTCCGACATCGAGTTCCAGAACAGCGTTGCCTGGCTGTAGTAGTCCTGGAAACTCCTCGCCCGCTTGCGGATCTTGTGGCCTTCGACCCTTTCCTGGTAGTGCCGGAACACCCGCTCGTCGGCGATCGCCGGGCAGCCGCCGCTGAGACTGTTTTTGACGTAAGCGGTGCGGCCCTGATGCACCCGGGACTGGTGATAACCATCCCGCTGGTTGGTGCTCACCTCGGCGATCGGCCGATTCACCGGAATCTGCGCGAAGTTCGGCCCCCCCAGCCGGATCAGCTGAGTATCCAGATAGGAGAAGTTGCGCATCTGCAGCAGCGGGTCGTTGGTGAAGTCGATACCGGGGACGATGTTGGCGGTGTGGAACGCCACCTGCTCGGTCTCGGCGAAGAAATTGTCCGTGTTACGGTTGAGGATCATCCTGCCGACCGGCCGGACCGGAACCTGCTCCTCAGGAATAATCTTCGTGGCGTCCAGCAGGTCGACATCGAAACTGTGCTCGTCGGCCTCGGCCACCAGCTGCACCCCGAGCTCGTATTCCGGGAATTCGCCCGTCTCGATGGCCTCCCACAGGTCACGACGGTTGAAGTCGGGGTCCTTACCGGCGATCTTCTGGGCCTCGTCCCACTCCAGGGAGTGCACCCCGAGAGCTGGCTTCCAGTGGAACTTCACGAACGTGCCCTGCCCGGCGGCGTTGACCAGCCGGAACGTGTGCACCCCGAAGCCCTGCATCATCCGGAAGCTGCGGGGCAGCGCTCGGTCGGACATCAGCCACATCATCATGTGCATGGTCTCCGGTTGCAGCGAGACGAAGTCCCACAGGGTGTCGTGCGCCGAGGCCGCCTGCGGGATCTCGTTGTGCGGCTCGGGCTTCACCGCATGCACGAAGTCAGGGAACTTAATGCCGTCGTGGATGAAAAACACCGGAATGTTGTTACCGACCAAGTCATAGTTGCCGGCCCGCGTGTAAAACTTCGTCGCGAAGCCGCGCACGTCGCGGACGGTGTCGGCACTGCCCCGCGAGCCAGCGACCGTGGAGAACCGCACGAACACCGGCGTGCTCACCGCAGGATCCGTGAGAAACTCCGCCACGGTGTACTCAGCCAGCCAGTCGTTGTACGGCGTGAACGTGCCGTACGCACCAGAGCCCCGGGCATGCACGACCCGTTCGGGGATCCGCTCATGGTCGAAATGGGTAATCTTCTCTCGGGCCTGGAAGTCCTCCAACAGGGTCGGACCGCGCTCGCCGATGGTCAACGAGTCATCGGTGTGGTCGACCCGCACGCCTTGCTGCGTGGTCAGCACGGTCCCGGCCAGGTTCACCCGTACCCCGTCCATCTGCCGTTGCTTGTCATCCATGATCCATCCCTCTCGCCTGGAGCGCCGGTCAGGTCGGCTCTGCTCTGAGGTATTCCCCGGGGCGAGGGATCTACTCGACCTGGCGTCCACCGAGTGCGCTGGTGTGATCGCTCACACCAGGCCAGCTGGACGCGGCGGGGTTAAGCTGTTGTTACCGGCGAGTAGGTGAGCCGGTCCGGACTGGTCGGAGCGAGGACATGAGTCACTACAAGAGCAATCTCCGCGACCTGGAGTTCACCCTCTTCGAGGTACTCCGGGCGCAGGAGCGGATGGGTGTCGGCCCCTACGCCCAGATGGACCGCGACACCGCGCACTACCTGCTCGTCGAGCTCGACCGGCTGGCCCGCGGGCCGCTGGCGGAGTCCTTCGCTGAGTCCGACCGTCACCCGCCGATCTTCGACCCCCAGACGCACAGCGTCGAGCTCTCCGCGGCGTTCAAGAAGTCCTACCGCGCGCTGTGGGACGGTGAGTGGTACCGGCTGGACCTGCCCACCGAGCTGGGCGGCTACGGGGCGCCGGCCACCCTGCGCTGGGCCGCCTCCGAGCTGATGCTGGGCGCCAACCCAGCGGCGTTCATGTACCTGAGCGGCCCCAGCATGGCCGTGGTGGTGCACCACAATGGCACCGCCGAGCAGCAGCGCTGGGCCCAATTCATGATCAATAATGGCTGGTCGGCGACCATGGCGCTGACCGAGCCCGACGCGGGCTCGGATGTGGGCGCCGCACGGACCACGGCGATCGCGCAGCCCGATGGCTCCTGGCACCTCCAAGGGGTGAAGCGCTTCATCACCTCCGCTGAGCACGACCTGACCGACAACATCGTGCACCTGGTCCTGGCGCGCCCGGTTGGCCCCAGCATCACCCCGGCCCCGGGAACCAAGGGTCTGTCGCTGTTCCTGGTCCCGAAATACCACTTCGATACCGACACCGGTGAGCTGGGCGCCCGTAATGGCGTGTTCGTGACCGGCGTTGAGCACAAAATGGGCATCAAGGCCTCCACCACCTGTGAGCTCACCTTCGGCGCGCACGGCAGACCCGCGGTCGGCTGGCTGCTCGGGGAGGTGCACGACGGTATCGCACAGATGTTCCAAGTGATCTGCTACGCCCGGATGATGGTGGGCACCAAGGCGATCGCGGCGTGCTCCAGCGGCTACCTGAATGCGCTGGAGTATGCCAAGCAGCGGGTCCAGGGCGCCGATATCACCCAGATGCACGACAAGAGCGCGCCGCGGGTGACGATCACCCACCACCCCGACGTGCGCCGGATGCTGATGCTGCAGAAGGCCTACGCCGAGGGCCTGCGCGCGCTGTACCTCTACACCGCCAGCTACCAGGACACGGCCGAGATGGGAGGCGCGCAGGCCCCGCTGGCCGCGCGGGTCAACGATCTGCTGCTGCCTGTGGTCAAGGGGGTCGGTTCGGAGCGGGCGTATGACATGCTCACGTTGTCCTTGCAGACCTTAGGCGGGTCGGGCTTTCTGCAGGATTACCCCATTGAGCAGTACATTCGAGACGCCAAGATCGACAGTCTCTACGAGGGCACGACGGCCATCCAGTCCCAGGACTTCTTCTTCCGCAAGATCGTCCGGGACGGAGGTCAAGCGATCGGGCACCTGAACAACGAGATCCAGGCGTTCCTGGACGTCGGCAGCGGTCACGGCCTTCTCAAGGAGGAACGGGCGTTGCTGGCCACCGCGCTGGGTGACCTGCAGGCGATGCTCGACGCGATGCTCGACTTTGTGATGTCGGCGCGGCGGGATCCGCGCAACACTTACAAGGTCGGCCAGCAGACCGTGCGCTTGCTGATGAGCACCGGTGATGTGCTGATCGGCTGGCTGCTGTTGCGCCAGGCCGAGGTGGCCCTGACCGCTGTGGACGGCGAGGTCTCCCCGAAGGACCAGCTGTTCTACCAGGGCAAGGTCGCGGCGGCCCAGTTCTTCGCGCGCAACATCCTCCCTGAGCTCACTGCCCGCCGGGCCATCGTCGAGTCAACGGACAACACCCTCATGGACCTCCCCGAGGACGCTTTCTGATCGTCTAGTGGTGGCCTCGCAGGACGGCCATCGGTCTCGATCTCAGCGACACCCGGCGCGTCAGTTCGGCCTTCAGTGCCGCATCAACTAATCCTGACAGGGTGGTTCCGGCGCTGCGCGCATGCCGCAGTGCCCGGGCGTGAGTCGCATCTGGCAGGGAGATGCCAACCTTGACGGTCATGCTGCCAGTCTGACCATGGTCAGACCCATGTCCAGACCGCCGGGAGTGAGGAAGTTAGGGGGCGCAGATGACGTGGGGGACCGGGTCGTAGGTGACTTTGCGGGTGTGGCGGGTCAGTTCGGTGTGGGTTTTGGCGTCTCGGATCACGCGGGTATCGGTGACGGTGAAGCCGGGGGAGCCTTGGGTGGGGGTGCAGGGTTGGGTGTGGATTGTTTCGGTTTTCGGGTCGGTGAAGTCGGTGCGCGGCCCGGTGATCGACTCGACGTCGACGTGTTTGGTGCCCCAGAGCGTCACGGTGATCGAGGAGGGGGTCCACGCCGTCTGGATGAGGATGCCGGTGGATGAGTCGTCGCGGAACTTGACGTCGATGGCGCCCTCGAACACGGTGGCCTCGCGGGCCGCGGGGTAGCGGCTGATGTAGTAGCTGTGCTCCTTGTGCTCGACGTCGGTCATGCCCGCGAAGTACGCGGCATTGTAGAGCGTGGTGGCGAACTGGGAGATGCCGCCGCCGATGCCCCGGCTGGGACGGCCGTGGTCGATGATGCCGGCGTCCACGTATCCGGTGGCGGCGTTGCGCGGGCCGGTGTACCCGTTCAGGCTGAACGTCTCTCCTGGCCGCACGATCGCCCCGTTGACCTGCTCTGCGACGCGGCGGATGTTCCGCCCGGAGTCGGTGGCGAACCCGCCGGTGGTGAACGTGCTGATCTGGGTGGTGATCCCGAGCGCGTGGGCCTGCTCGGTGCTCAGGCTCGGGGGCAGCGTGACGTAGCTGGCCGACAGGGTGCGTTCGCTTCCGGATTTGTGCAGCACGTCGAGCAGCGGCAGCAGGCTGGCGGCCCAGTCGATGCCGCGGCCGTCGACCGAGGGCAGCACCACCGGTGCGCCACCCTGGATCAGGATCTCGGCGTTCTTGCCTGGTCGCTGGGTCGATGCGAGCTGCGGGGTCAGCGCGGCGATCACCATGGGATTGTCGACGGTGGTGGTCAGGCCACCTCGGCTGTCCGGCGCGAACCGCAGCGCCGCCGCGATGACGTCCGGCTTGAGCACGGCGTCGTGGCTGTCACCGGCGACCGTGACCGGGGCTGAGACGGCGGGTTCGACGATGTCGCGCAGCGCCGCCCGAATTCCCTCGGCCGTGGTGCGGACCGGTTGTGTCGTCACCGGGGTCGGGACGGGGGCCTGCACCGTGCCGCCGTGGATCCAGACCGCGAGGATGAGGTCAGTGGCGGCGGGGACGTCCAGGTGCTGGCCGGGTCGGGGGTCGACCGGAATCGGCCGGGTGCCGGCGAAGCGGATAGTGCCCTCGACCGCCACCCGGTCGGTTTGGCTGCGCAGCTTCTGGAGGGCCACGGCGAGAGTCGCCCGGTCACCAGCGGTGACCACGCCCAGCTCCCGGGTCCGCCACAGCGAGACCAGGCGGGCCCACGGGTTGAGTGGCTGCTCGCCTGCCTGAGCGAGGGTGGCGGTCCAATCCGGGGTGAGACCGGCCCGCCTGGGCTCCAGGGTGGCATCGACGTCACCCACGCGCAGTGCGATCGGTTGGTTCAGCCGTGGCCCGAGCTGATTGCGCAGCCGCTGCTCGGCCATGGCCCGCGCCATCCCGCCGACATGCACTCCCGCGACGGTGACGCCACGGGGTACCTTGCCAGCGGACATTGCGACGTCGATGCCATAGACCAGCGCTAACAGTCCGAGTACGGTCGCCGCGACGAAGCTCGTGCGACGCAGTGCCCGACCGCGGTGCTCCGCAGAGGTGTGGACCAACCGGTGTGCTGGTGCTGCGGGGATCAGGGGGATCACGGTTGTGCGGTCGGCGTCGGGTGGGGTCACAAAGTCGGGTGGGGTCACAAATACAGGCCTGTTCCGTGCTCGGCGCGCTCACTGGCTACCGCTTGCAGGTCCCGTTCCCGCATGACCAGGTATGCGCACCCGTGCACCTCAACCTCGAACTGGTCGTCCGGGTTGAACAGCACCCGGTCCCCGACCTGGACGGTGCGGACGTGGTTACCGATGCCGTACACCTCCCCCCAGCACAACCGCTTGGCTACCTGGGCCGTCGCTGGGATAAGGATTCCCCCGCTGCTGCGGCGCTCGCCGTCCTCGCCCGCAAGGCGCACCATCACACGGTCGTGAAGCATCTGGATCTCGAGCTTGCTTTCGGCCACGGCGAAGAGGTTACGTGCTGCCGTCGGCGCTGCCCGGAAGGGCCCGTACCACACGGGATTTCCAGCTAGGACCCCCTGCAGAGAAAGGGCCCCGTGAGGCTGCCGGGTCGGGGGTCCAACAGCATCACGGGGCTACCAGTGTCATCGCAGCGCGCCACGGCGTTGTTACACGCGCTTGCCGACCCACCGTCGATTCACTCATTCGGGGGTGTCAGGAGCCTCAGCTGACCAGCCTGCCGAGCAGGAATCGTCCGAAATGTGGGACGGTGAACGCGATCTGCCCGCGCTCCCCGGAATAGACGAGTCCCTTCTTGAGCAGGCTGTCCCGGGCTGGGGACAGCGATGAGGCCCGGCGACCGAGCGCCTCGGCCACCTGGGTGGTGCCGACCGGTTCGTCCCGGCCGCCGGTGAGCTCGGCCATCGACTGCAGGTACTCCCGCTCGGCCGGGGTGGCCCGTTCGAACCGGGACCCGAAGAACCCGACGGCGAGTTCGCTCTCCGCCTCGGGCGCGGCCACCTGGACGTCGAGGATCCCGATCGGCGATGCGGGAGCGGCGTCCCAGGCGGCCTTGCCGTAGGCCTGCACGAAGTAGGGGTAGCCGCCGGAGGTCTCGAACAGCGTGTCCAGGGCGTCCTGGGTGATCGCGGCGTTCTCTCGCTCGATCGGCGCGACCACCGCGCGGTCGGAGTCGACGCGGTCCAGCCGATCGATCCGCAGGTAGCGGAACAGCCGCTCGGAATAGGACTTCGACGCGCTCAGCACCGCCGGCAGGTGCGGCAACCCGGCACCGACCACCACCAGCGGCGCCCCTGATTGGGACAACTCGTGACACGCAGCGCACAGTGCGGAGACGTCATCGGGTACCACGTCCTGCATCTCGTCGATCAGCAGCGCCACCCCGGTGCCGACGTCGGTGGCCAGTTCGGCGACGTCGGTGAACAGCTCCACCAGGTCAATCTCGATATCCCCGGAATCGGCCCGGCCCGCGACGGCTGGCGCGTCGATGCCCGGTTGCCAGCGGTCCCGCAGCTTGGCGTCCCGCGGCGTGGCGCGCAGCGCGAAGGCTTTGAGCACGCCGAGCACATCGGTGACCCGGTCTGGCGCGCGGTGGCGCAGCGCGAGATCACGCACCGCCCGGTGCAGCGCGGCCGACAGCGGCCGGCGCAGCCCGCCCTCGGGCCGGGCCTCGATCTTGCCGGCACCCCATCCCCGGCGCAGCGCCATCGACCGGAGCTCGCCGAGCAGCACCGTCTTGCCCACCCCGCGCAGGCCGGTCAGCACCAGGGAGCGCTCCGGGCGCCCGCGGGCCACCCGCTCCAGCACCACGTCGAAAGCGGCCAGCTCACGGTCCCGCCCAGCCAGCTCGGGCGGCCGCTGGCCGGCGCCGGGGGCGAACGGGTTGCGCACCGGATCCATTCTCGGACCGTATCCGCCTGTCTAGCGTTAACCGCAGATTCCGCAATAGATCACCATGCGCGTGTCGCGCCCGTGCGGTGGGCCAGGACGCATCTCGTCAGCTGTGACAACATCGTCACCGTGCCCACCTCGGTGCTGGGTCGTCATGTCGGCTATCTGTTTCCGGCGCAGGAGGCCGCACTCGCCGCCGCCATCCGTGCCGCCTTCAATCTCGACTGACCAGGATCACTGGTGATGCGGTACGGTGATCCTTCCGGGCGGGACGGCTGGCGAGCAGGTCGAGCAGGCGGTTCTGGCCGAGCGGATCACCAGCCGACTGCGGCACCGACCGGCGCGATGAAGTGGAAGTTGCCGTTACCGACGGACCGGGTCAAGGTGCGGGTCACCGCGGCCGCGTTGTCGTAGGGGCCTCCCACGTAGAACGGGACACCGTCGCGTCCGAAGGTGATATCGCTGGTTTCCTGCCATGTGCCGAGATAGCCGGACGTGGGCTGGAAGTCGGGATGGGGTGGGAACCCGAGCCCGCGGGCGTAGTCGACAGCCCCCCACACCAGATGGCGGGCCAGCTCCAGCGGCGCCTCGATCGGCGCTTCGGCATCCTTGAAGGCGCTGAAGAACCTGCGGAGGAAGCCGGGCAGGTCGCGATCGTTCATCACGTCGGGACCGAGGGCATTCTTCACCCCGAGGCAGTACACATCGACTAGATACCCGCAGACTGACACTCGTCGCGGCCGGTGTCGCCGCGCGACCACGACGCCGACGAGCCCACCACCCGGGTTATCCGCAGCATCGAGGTCTGGCCACTCGTCGTGTCCGGCCACGGTGAGACCTGCGCTCCAGCCCGGGCTCACCCAGCAGCCGATCACCGCGGACTCCGGCTCGTCGGCCGCCGCTTCCCGGGCGATAGTCCGCATCAGTGGTGCCACGGTGCTGGGCCGTATGCCCAGGGTGCGGGCGATTTCCTTGGGGGATCGTCCTGCCGCGCGGAGCTCCCGTACCCGGGCGAGCAGATCGTCGTCGTGCGGTTTGTCTAGCGCCATGCGGGAGGCGTACCAGACCGGCAGGCTGCGGTCCGGGAGGCTGGGCGCGACACGCGGGCACCGGTCTGCGAAAGGAAGGCTGCCTGAGCGGCACCAGGCGCGGACCGCGAGGGTGACCTCGGCCCAGGAACTGTCGAGCCGACCTGTGGTGGTGGACGTATTCGTTGGCGGTCTCTGCGGCTCGTATGGGAAGGTGCCCGTCGCGCATGCGGAGCTGGAGCACCCGCGGATCGCCAGTCGTGCGCGCCACTGGAGGAGGCGAGGGGTCATGGCTGATGGGAACCGGATCTCACCGGCGTTGGGCGGTACGAAGGTAGCGCCACCAACCGGGAGCGGTATTGCAGATCCACCGAACCCGATTTGTCCTGAGCAGGCGCTCGCTCCATTCCAGGCGTTGCTGAGCCCGCCGCGGGCATACCAGCTGCGGCCGGGGTCCGTGCACGAGATCGACATCGCGGAGACCACGATGGCGGTCCACCCCGACCTTCCCGCTGTTCCGGCGTGGGGCTTCGGTGTCGGGGGTCACGGTGCCGGGGGTCATGTCGTCTCGCCCGGACCACTGCTCGAGACGCCGGCCGGCCAGGAAGCGTTCGTGCGGTGGCGCAACCGCCTGCCGGCGTCGGTCCGTCCCTCGAAACCGGCCCGGC
Source organism: Pseudonocardiales bacterium (assembly GCA_019247305.1). Lineage (GTDB taxonomy): Bacteria > Actinomycetota > Actinomycetes > Mycobacteriales > Pseudonocardiaceae. The sequence goes on along the minus strand of JAFAPC010000179.1, from coordinate 1,735 downwards.
TCCCCATCGCCACCGCGATCCTGGCGGACCCGGACGGCGACACCGACTCGGTACAGAACCACCTCGGCGCGCAGGGCGGTGCACCCGAGGACACCTCCGGCGCACCGATCGGCTGGACCACGGTGCACCTGCACGGCGCGCACGCACCGTCCGACGCCGACGGATGGCCGGACAACATGGCGGCCACCGGCTCCGACCAGCTCTCCGCCTACCCCAACAGCTACGACAACCTCGACCTCGGGCTGAGCAAGGTCGGTGAGTTTCTCTGGTACCACGACCATGCCATGAACGGCACCCGCTACCACGCTTACTCCGGGCTGGTGGGCGGATATCTGGTACGGGACCCGCGCGAGCGGGAGCTGGCCCTGCCGACCAGCGCGGTGGACGGGGAGATCCTGTTGGTCCTGCAGGACCGCAACCTCGACGTCGTCGACGGCGAGCTCCGACTACTCCACAAGATCACAACCGATACCGCGGAGTCCTTCGGCCCACTCACCCTCGTCGACGGCACGCTCTGGCCGAGGCTACCGCTGCGGCCGATGGTCTACCGGCTGCGGCTGCTCAACGCGAGCAACGCCCGCACCTACCGGCTGCACCTGGTGACCGCACGAAAGGACGCGGACGGCACGGTGGTGGTCACGCCCCAGCACGACCGGGTTCTGGTGATCGGCACCGGCGGTGGCCTGTTGTGGCGAGCCTGGCGGCTCGGCGATGACCAGGCCCTGACGGTGGCATCCTCCGACCGGATCGACGTCCTCGTCGACCTCACCGACTTGCCCGACGGGGAACAGCTCCTGCTGGTCAACTCCGCGCAGGCCCCGTTCGACGGGGCTCCGCCACCGCCGCTCGATAGCCTGCTGACCAACGGCGACCGACCAGGCCGCAACCCGTACCCATGGGTGCTGCGGCTCGACATCGACGACGACGCCCCGACCCGCGGCGCGTCCCGCGCGCTGTTCACCAACACCGCGGCGGCCGTGCTCAATCCGGCGTTTCGACGCCTCGTACACGACGAGCACCAACCGGCGCGTATCGACGAGCCTGAGCAGTTCCCGATCACCGCGCCCGACCAGCGGACCATCCTGCTCGCCGAGACAACCCCGCCCGGCCATCTTTACCTGCACGAGATCGTCGAGGATCCGGCCGGAGAGATCACGATCCAGTTCCCCGGCGACGCGAACCCCATGACCTACCGAGTGGAGGGCTGGATGGCGGGTGACCCGGCGGGATCGAGTAGCCGGGTCTCCTTCTACGACCGGGTGGCACTCCGGCCCCGGGTGGGGCAGTGGCAGGTGTGGCGATTCGTCAACACCACCGGCGACACCCATCCCATGCACATCCACCAGTCCCAGTTCCAGCCGCTGAACTCGACCGGCAGCCGCCTGGTCGTCACCGACGCAGGCGGCACGAACCTGTACAACCCCGAAACCCGCAAGACGTCAGCGCCGCTGGTGCCCGACACCCAGAACCCGCCCCGGACCTTCCAGCCCAGCGAGGTCAACGGATGGAACGACGTCATCCGGGTCGATCCCGGCAACGTCGTCGAGGTGGCCGTCCGGTTCGACATTCCCGGCCGCTACGTGTACCACTGCCACATCCTCGAACACGAGGACACCGAGATGATGCGGCCGTTCGTCGTCACCGTCACCGACATGCACGACGGTGCCATGGCAATGGGCCACATGAGCGGTTAAATGTCGCGAGTGGTCAACCGCCGCGTTGCTTCGGCGAGGGC
>JAFAPC010000153.1 GCA_019247305.1 Pseudonocardiales bacterium | reverse complement strand
CATGCTCGGGCGACCCTGGACACCGCCCCATCCCCACCCCACCTGACCAACCACGATCACCAACACCAACCCGACCGACACCTCACCGATCGGGCTATCACGCCATGCCACCAATGAACATGATCACGCCGGCTGAATGTTTGCGTTTGCCACGGTGTAGTATTGTCGGTTCCACGGTTGACTAGCGATCAAGTACCACCAGCCGTCGTGTCTTACTGAAGGGTCCGCGTTAGGTTGAAAGAATCGGCAGACCACCTCCACCTTTTCGTGAGGTTGAACCGATTGACCCTGTCCTCCGAAAACAAGCGGGTTCCGGAAGGTAGGCTTCGCGCTGCCCCCGCCCGCCTGCTCGGTGAAGGTCTGGCCTCCCGGCCCCGAAATGCAAGTGCGGCAGTTCACCACCGGCGTGTCACCAGAAGGCTCGGGTTGCGGTGGCGCCGCAGCGTGTGACGGAACGGATGCGGCGCTGTTCAATGCGTGGGTGACTACGGGACCTAGCACAGCAGCTGCCACAACTGCCGCTGCACCAATCAGTGCGACGATCAGCGCAGGGCTCAGACTGCTCTTGTCAGTCGTACTCGGCCCGCCACCGCTCTCTTTGCCTGGTTCGCTCGATTTCGCCGCGATCTTTTCACCCGGGTCGTGCCCTCCAGCACTCATGACCGTTTTCACGTCCGCTTCCAACGCTCCACTTGATCACCAACGACGTGCGTGGTGTGCCACCCCGCGCGTGCGCGCAGTGTAGCGGGTGCGGAGCCCATCGTGGTCGTCGTCGGTGCTTACGGCTCGCGACAGCGCGGTGCTGCCAGGGGTTCGATCTGGACGGCGCAGAACTTGAATTCGGGGATCTTGCTGTAAGGGTCGATCTCGTCGATGGTCAGCATGTTGGCGGCGGCTTCCCGGAAGTGGAACGGGATAAAGCAGTTGCCCAGCGCCTCCCGGTGCGAGACGGTTAGCTGTAGCCGGATTTCGCCACGCCGGGAGGGCACCCGCACCATCTCGCCGTGCGCCAGCCCCCGGTCCGCAGCGTCCTCGGGGTGCACGTACACCTCCGCGTGCGGCGCGATGGTGTCCAGGACGTAGGAACGCCGGGGCATCGACCCGGTGTGCCAGTGCTGCAGCAATCGGCCGGTGTGGAGCACTAGGGGGTAGTCGGCGTCGGGCAGTTCCTTGGCCGGCGGCCAGTGCACGGGCACCAGGTGGGCCAACCCATCGTCGGTGTTGAACCGCTCGGTAAAGAGCACCACGGTGCCATCGGACTGCTCCGGGTCGGCGTTGGGGTACAGCAACACCGTCTCCGCCAGCGGGAAGACGGTGGCGGCGCCACGCTCGCTGACATCCACGATCAGCGCCTGACCCGCGTACCCGCCCGGCGCGGCGGCGGGCCCGGGGTGCGACCCACGCACCGGGCGCACCGGGCGCACCGGGCTCACCCGCCCGCGTCCGCGGAGATGAAGGCGATGGTGTCCCCGCTGGCCAGCGGGAGGCCGCCGTCGCGGCTGATCTGGTCACCGTTGAGCGCGGCGATCACGTGGCGGTCCAGGGCGAGGCTCACCGCGGCGGCGGCACCCGAGAGCGTGGCGGCGCGCACGGTGCGCGGGCCATGGTGGTCGCCGCTGGCCAGCGCGCCGTAGCGCTGCACGGTGACCTGCGGCGCGGGGTGGCACCGCGCGGTGCGGTAGTCCTCCGGGGAGTTGACGTTGACCACCGAGTCCAGCGCTGGGTCAGCCGCGGCCAGCCCCGGATCAGCGAGCAGCGCGGTGCCGTCCAGTCGGAATGTGCGGCAGCGGTGGTGGCGGAACAAGAAGGCCAGGCGCCGCTCGCCGGCCGCTACCAGGTCGGCGATCAGCGGCGCGAGGGTGACCCGGTAGGCGGCGGCGAGCGGCTGCGGGTAGCCGCGGGCCAGCGGCAGCACCACGTCGAAGTCCGGAGTGAGCGCCCGCAGCACCCGGCGCACAAACGCAGGGTGCAGGAAGGGCAGGTCGGTGGAGCAGACGAACGCGATGTGCGCCCGAGCAGCTAGCGCAGCCAGGCCCGCGGCGATGCCCTGCAGCGGCCCCAGCCCCTCCTCGGGGTCGTCCACCACCTCCACCTGCGGGGGAATCTCCGGTAATGGCTGGCCTGGGGCGCGGACCACCACCAGCGGCCCCTCAACCGAGCGGGCCAGCACGCCCAAGGTGCGGCCGAGCAACGTGGAACCGTGCCACTCCAGCGCAGCCTTCGGGGTGCCCATCCGCGAGGAACGGCCACCCGCCAGCACGATGCCAGCCGGCCCGTGCCCCATGTACCCAATCGTAACTCTGCGCCGCCATGCGTCGGATGGGATCGTCGAGCGCGTCCCCCGCCGCGGCCATTGGCTGCCCGTCAGCGATCACGGTACCCAGCGTGGCGTGGCATCGGATACGGTCCGTAGCCACCGGGGATGCGCCTCGGCAGTCCGGTGGTCAAGAGCCTGCCGGAGCGAGGTTCGCGCGCGCAGGAAAGGCTGAAGGTGCTTGTACCGCCAGAGCTGCTGGCACGCGGCGTACCCGGCGGGCGTATTACTGAACGACGGCCCGGTCCAGCCGCACTCACAGCGCGGCACGTACGCCACATAGCGACCGTCCGGGCACGCGCTCACCTCGCCCCAAAGATCGGTGAGCGCCCCGTCCACCCGCCGACCGGCGACAACACAGTGGTGTCCGTTGGTGCTCTCGCCCACCCGGTCCAGCAGCACGGGACCAGAATCCTGCTTTTAGATGAACAAAAGATGAACTCCGCGTGCTCGAACGGGTAGACTTGCGGGCGAGCACACCCCGGGGACGCCCTCGGGGACCCTGCCATGGGCAGTACGGTCCACTCCGGGCAGGTTCATCGGGTGATAGAGTCTGCGCCCCCGCCTCCGACGCCTTGCCCGCCACTCATCCGCCGTCATGGCAGAAGAGCTTCTACCGTGGGCACCTCATCGCAAGGAGACAGCCAACGTATGCCGCAGACCTCAGACTCCGGGACGAACCTACGCCGCCTGGAGGATAACTGTCTGGCGAGCAGCGGGACCACTGAGAGCATCCGGCCCGAGAAACGCTTTCGGCGTAGCGACGTCGCGGGCGCCGTGGCGGAGTTCCACACAACCTTTGATCTCCCGAGGCAAACAACTCCCAGTATCGAGATCGACGACTCACTGGCCACGCTGAGAGTGGCGCTCCTGGACGAAGAGTGCGGCGAGTTTGTTGCGGCGACAGAACAACGCGACCTGGTGGCGATCGCCGACGCCTTGGCTGACATCGTCTACGTCGCCTACGGAACCGCACTGACCTATGGCATCGATCTTGATCTCGTCCTGTCCGAGGTTCATCGGGCTAACATGAGCAAGCTGGACGATGATGGGAAACCGATCAAGCGAGCTGACGGAAAAGTCCTCAAGTCCCCGCGGTACACGCCTCCGGACGTGCAGGCGATGCTCCACCGTCAGCCGCCGTTGACCTTCCCGCACCAGGTGCCATCCAGACCCGATGACGGAAGGCGGTAGCTGCGGTCAGTGGCTTGCGCAGCGGCGCGGACCGGGAGCGGCCCGGGCCGCCAAGTTCACCCGATCGGGGCCTGGGCGTGACGTATTTGCCGGGCGTTGCCCATCCTCATCTACCCGTGAGTAAAGAACCAAACTCAACTAAACCCGGGAACAGGCAAGATCTTTAAGAGCGACGCCGTCCCCACAACGAGTTGGCCGCCGTCATCCCACAGATGTAGCGGACTTCCCGGCTACACCCGCCAGAGTACCCGAAAGATGATCTGTGTGGATGACGACCAACTCCGTGGTGTCCGGCATCCTCGATAACGAGGCGGGGTCATCACTCAGGTAACCGTGTTGTTGCTGTTGCTGACTCATTGCTGCTGCTGACTTGCGCGATGAGCCCAGCGGCTCAGGCGCTCACCAGTATCGAGAGAGGAGTGAGCTCACATGGGAACAGTTCGCTACAACGACTGGCATTCCCGAAAAGCTGGCCCACTGGAGGAGACGTGGATAGAACGCCACCAGAATCGGGACAACTGCCGATGTGACATCGTCGTGAAAAAGGGCTTCGTGACATACGTATGCACGAAGTGCGGCCGAGAGATCTAAGGCTGCGCACCCTCGACCGGGTATGACGGGCCATGCAGGTCGCATCAGCGCTATTCGGTCGCTGGTGGCACGATCTCGAATAGGTAGTCCACTCCTGTTATTGTCAGTGGGCGAGCTACCGCGTGGTGGGTGGTACCGCTGAGTTGGAGCGTGGTTGCCTGCTGATTGGCGGCTCGCCGGGCGTCGAGGAGTACCTGAAGCCCGGCCGAGCCCAGGAAGGAAACCTGACTGAGATCGATGATCAGCCGGTCAGGTCGGGTAACGAAGAGTCTGCTGAGGTGGTTGTGGAGTGACGGGCTAGTGAGCATGTCCAGCTCGCCGGCAACGTGGATGATCCAGACTGCGCGGTCGGGTTGGTGCACTGTCACTGAGAGCAGTTCGCTGTCGTCTATGTTATTGAAGGGTTCGGCGCTCGACATGGCGTGGCCCGGTTGAGGTGCTTCGTTGGCGGGCATGAAGCCCCCCTTCCTGTCTAGGCTGTCTAGGAGTGCGGTGCGATCAGCATCGCCGCCGCACTCCGCCTAGCCTGACGATGAAGCCTGTCCATCGTGCTGTTCGGTCGGTTCTGAGCCTGTTCCATCGGGTTGTGCGCTGCTATCTCGTTCCATGAGGAGGATGGCGCCGCTGGCCGAGCCATCAGTGCCGTTGAGAGGGCTGCTCGCCACTCGCACCAGGATCGGGCGACCGCGTCGGTTCACCGCGGACAACACGATCTCGTGCGGTCCAGCGTCACCAGCGAGCGTACGGCGAATGAGGGGACGCAGCTGCTGGGTCGGCAATCCGATGTCCAGGTTGAGAAAATGCTGGCCGACGATCTCGTCTTGCCGCAGCCCCCACAGGTCCTCAGCGCGTCGGTTCCAGGCTAGCACCCGCATCTCCACATCCAACACCGCCACCCCGGCACGCAAACCGGTCAGTATTGTCTCCAAGAATTGGTTGGCTCGGTCAAGGTCACTGGTCCGGTCGCGTAGCTCATCGTTGATAGCCTGGAGCTCATCGTTGGTCGACTGGAGCTCCTCGTTCATCGTTTCCAGTTCCTCATTCGTGGACTGGAGCTCCTCGTTGGTGGTTTCCAGTTCCTCGACGGTGGACTGGAGCTCTTCGTTGGTCGTTTCCAGTTCTTCGTTCGTGGACTGAAGCTCTTCATAGGCCGTCTCAAGCTGGCGGTTGGTTTGCTGCAACTCGTCACGCAGCCGGCGCGATTCGGTGACGTCATGAAAGCTCAGGGTCACGCCGAGCACACTGGCGTCGGCATCGGTGAGCGGGCTGATCTGAACGTCGAGGCTCAGCGCCTCGCCGCCGCGGACGTATTCGATGTCAGTAACCTGCACGATGCGTCGCTCGGCGTGCGCCTGCTCGATGTAGCGACGCAGTTCCACCGGGCGGTAGGACAGCACCACGTCGCTGAATGGTCGACCCACGTCGCGGTCGGACACCTCGAACAGCGCCTCAGCCTGCCGGTTACACAGTGCGATCAAGCCATCCGCGGTGATGACGACTTGAGCCAGTGGGCTGGCCAGCAGTGCCGCGTGGCGCAACAGGTCCAGACCACCCATCACGGCTCTACTCTGCGACGGCGCCGCCTCGGCCAAGAACGCACCGTTTAGCGCTACCGGGCGCGGCACTTTGCGGAATACCCGGCGCTTGAGGTCGATGGGCAGGAACAACTCAGCGTGCGACAGCAGCATCTCGGCCTTGCCTAACAACAGCACACCGGCTGGCGCCAACGCGAAGTGCAACCGGGACAGGATGCGCGACTGTGTCTCGGCGTTGAAGTACATCAGCGTGTTGCGGCACACCAGCAAGTCAATCTTGGAGATCGGTGCGTCCTGAACAAGGTCATTTCGACCGAAGATGACGGAACGGCGCAGATCCTTGCGGAAACAGAACCGACCGCCGGCCTGATCAAAGTAGCGTTCCCGTAACTCATCCGACACGGAACGGACCTGCCGTTCGTCGTAGGTCGCGTGCCGTGCGTGAGTCAAGGCGTCCTCGTCCACATCGGTAGCGTAGATCTTGACACGCTGCCGGAACTCGTCCATACCAAGCGCCTCGGCCAGGATCATGGCAAGCGTGTAGGCCTCCTCGCCCGAGGCGCAGCCCGCGCTCCATACCCGCAACACCCCATCCGGCGCCTTGGCCGCCAGCACCCGAGGTAGGATCTCCGCGCGCAGGTACTCCCACGCTTCGGCATCCCGAAAGAAGCCCGTCACATTGATCAAAATCGTGTTGAACAGCGCCGTGAATTCCTCAGTGTGCACCTCCAGATAGTCCACGTACTCCGCATAGTTGCCGACTCCGACCTGAAGCATTCGGCGGTCCACCCGGCGAGTCAGGCTGGAGCGCTTATACCCGGTAAAGTCAAAACCGCGGTTCTCCTTCAGATGCTCTAGCAGCGTCTCGAATGACGCATCAGGCTGCGACACTCTTGCCTCCACAGCAACGGGGCGCTCGTTCGCTCAGCTAGGCGCCGTGACTGCGGCCGGCTCCGCGGAACTGACACCATCATGACTCGGTTTCGGCCGACCCGCCCAGAACCGGGCTGATCCGGCTGATCAGCTCACGCAACCGCCGTGCCTCGGCCTTGCTGGTCTCATACCGTTGCCGGTACAGGGCAGCGGCGCGGCGCCGCTCCCGTCGCTCTGCGACCTCAGTGAGCCGAAGGTTCATGGCCGCGTTTTCTTCCAAGGTCCGCAACGCCACCCACAGCGCTTGGTCCACCGCCTCGGTCTGCTCGGCGACCAAGCTTCCCGGTGACCAGGCGTGGCCAACCCGGCACCGATAGCGGGGCGCCGGTTCCCCGTCCAGCTCGAACAGCACCCCTTGACAGCTCGGACAGGAAAACCCCGACGGTCGGGCCGAGCGCACCGCGTCAGTGGTCACCGACCCCAGCGCGGCGATCTCATCCTCAGCGGCAAGTTGCGGATCCGGGCACGACTGCTGGAGCGGCGCCGCGCCCTCGCCCACCAGCTCCCCGAGCAGCATGCCGATTTTCGCTGCCGGAAGGACATGGGCCGTCGCAACATGCTCCAGTGCGCTCGCCGGCATCGATCGATGCAATGCCTCCTCCGGATCCTGCACCACCGCCTGCCCTCCGCGCTCGACGATGGCCGTCAGCCCCGCCGCTCCGTCGTCTCGTGAGCCCGACAGCACCACCCCGATCGCACCGGCACCATAGGCCACAGCAGCAGAGCGAAACAGCGGATCAATCGCCGGTCGGTGCCCGTTCTCCGTCGGACCGACCGACAACTCCAGGTGCCCATCGCGAATCAGCAGATGACGATCGGCCGGCGCCACATAGATCGTGCCCGGTCGCGCCAGCATGCCATGACGGGCTGCCACCGCCGGTAGCGGCCCGGAACGACTTAAGATGCCCGGTAGCGCGCTGGGCGCCTGCCGAGGAATATGCAACACGATCAGCACGGCGGCCGGCAGCTCGGCGGGCAACCCGGTAACAACCGCCCGAAGCGCCTCCACGCCCCCAGCGGAGGCACCGATCGCGATCACACCTGCACCCTCATGCGCAGGCATGTCCGACGGCTCGCCACCTAACTCCGCGCCACACCGCCGAGGGTCCCGCGCGGGGTCGGCTGCTTGAGCCATTGCCTTCCCACCTTCTTCGATGGTTGCCGCCAGATGGCCGCTACCACCAGCATGACCCTCCTGAGGCCCGGACACCAGCCGCCACCACCTCGGCCACCCCGGTGAGTAAGTTCCAGTTGGCTATCCGCATTGCCAAAGATCAGGAGGCACGACAACCCGGGACGTGCTTGACTGGATGCCCGAACTATACCGGTTAACCTGGTGGAACCAATGTCACATGACCTCATGATCGAGATTTGTGAAGAACCCGATCACGCCATACTCCGGCTCTGTGGCCGTCTGTCCCTGCGGACCGTTCCCCGGGTCCGCGAAGCAGCCGTCAAGTCGCTGTTCGGTACCGGCCGCGTCCTGATTGATCTGTCCCGCCTGTGCTCACCCCACCCCACCTTCGTCACCGTCTTCCCGGCAGCGCTAGAGGTTGCCGGCGGTTGGCCCTCAGCCCGGCTGGTCCTGTTTGGTGCCAACGCCGCCACACGCACGATGCTCCGTTTCACCCGAATACTCGATACCGTGCCCCTAGCCGCCGACCTTCCTTCGGCCCGAGCGCTCTTGGAACAACGGCCCCCACACGTACGACGCCACCGTGACCTACTGCTACACAACACCGCTCCAGCAGCCGCGAGGCTACTCGTGCGTGAGTCCTGCGCGCTCTGGTCGGTACCTCAGGCCGTCCGTGAAATCGCCGAACTCGTGTCAAGCGAGTTGGTGAGCAATGCTGTCGAACACGCTCATAGCTCCAGCCGGCTCACCCTCACCTGCACGTCATCGAGGTTGAGTATCTCGGTCCGAGACTACCGCCCGGGACCCATCCCGCGACCAGGACCTATAAACATCGACGCGCTCCGAGGCCGTGGGCTGCACCTGGTAGCTGCCCTGGCCCACACCTGGGGGGCAAACCAGAATCCAGACGGCAAAACGATTTGGGCCAACATATCCCTCGACTCGCGCTAATATCATCCGCGCCGCGCGTACCGCAGCGCGGATGATATGGACAGGCGGACGCGACAGTCGCTCCGGTGATCGTGCTGGCGTAGAAACCGTCATGATCACTAGTCGTGCCGCGTCCGCACCGCCACTACTGTCGTCACCAGCGTGCGAAGCCGCAGACATGCCGCAGTGGACGACGTCGCCGGAGTCCTAAGTCAGCACCAACATGGCCAGGCATTAGACTCACAACTCTGGAACAAAAACTTCTCCGTAGTGCTAGTACCAACAGCGACGGTCGGGGTCCCAACGATGCCGCCAACGTTCCTGAGGATCCTCGTACCACCAGCAGCGGTCCCTATCTTTGTCGTCGTCACGGCGACGGGGAGCAGGGCCGTATACTGCTCTGCCAAGATTAAAAACTTCCATGATTCTCATATATTCCCAATCCTCTCTCAGGAAGATAGTAAATAATCTCCTCTAACTTCACCCTCTCATCACCAACGTCGGCAAATACCGGATCCGCCTAGATCGGTGGCCGCTCGATCATGGGAACCTCCTCGGACGGTTCTGATCGCGCTCAGCTCCACCCGTATGAGGCCCCGACGCCCCTTCCCCGACTCAATGCGTTAGACGCCCGACAGGACCGGAGGTTGTCCCGTGTCGTGCAGGGCTCCCGGTGAGGGCCCGCCACCTGGGGTGACGGGCCCTGCCCTCGCCGGGCCGCGGGTTGGCACCCAGGCGCCGGGTGCGCCACGGTGAGTCGACACATCGGGTTCGGCGCATACGTACGCCTGGGCGGGGTACCCAACGGGGAGCACCCGAACGACAGGAGTGCAGGAGCGCTATGAAGGCCGTCGTCTATCGAGGCCCGTTCGACGTAGCCGTCGAGGAGGTACCCGACCCGAGAATCGAGTAGCCGCTCGACGCGATTATCCGCATCACCACCGCCAACATCTGCGGCTCGGACCTGCACCCGTACGAGGGGCGCGCGCCGCATCAGCTGCGGCAGCTGCGCGACCTGATCATCCGTGGTCGAGCGACGCCGTCGCTCATCGTCTCCCACGAGTTACCCCTGGATGCGGCTCCGGAGGCCTATGACACATTCGACAAGCGGGCCGACGGCTGGACTAAGGTCCTGCTACACCCCGCAGCATAAGCGCCACCGACTGCGCTTGCCGACCCATGAGCGAGTCGGCAAGCGCAGTCGAGCCTTTCAGCCGTCGCCTTCACGCGCACGAGATTTGTGAAACGGCAACGACCGCGACCCGTCAGGGCAGACGACGGCACCTTGTCCACTGGGCGGGTTCGGCGCAAGACATACCTCAGATGTAGAACCCCCCGGGGCTACATCCCCTGAGGTACATGTACGATCCTGCCTGGGAATGACGCCTGACCCCTAGATGTCTGGCATTCTCGATAGCAGGCGGAAAACATCCGATGAGCGCACCGCAGTGCCGCAATAGGGGCAGCGCGGTGGCGCGCTAAAGATTCGAGATTCGGGGGGAACACCCATGGGATGGTTCAAGCAGTTATGCGGCAGTGACACGCAGGAGGACGCGCGGCAGGCATCCGTGGTCGAGGAGATCGAGATCAAACGCTGGCGGGCTCACCATCCGCCGCTGAGATCTGATGAATTGCTCGGGTGGGAGGGTACCCTCTTCACCGGTTATCACCTGCACACAGTCAAGAAGGACGCGTCCACGGAACTCCTCAAGACGCACTTGCCCGGCTACTGGGCAAAGATCAACGATTAGTGGGCCGGGCCCTTTCAACGAGCTGAACCGGAACGGCAACGGCCCCACCCAGAAGAACCGGGTGGGGCCGTGCTCTGTTGTGGGTCGGTTAGTCGAATTCGCCGGCACGGATTCCGGTGGTGAAGGCGGACCACGCTGCCGTGGCGAACCTCAGCGTCGGCCCGGTGGAGTTCTTGCTGTCCCGCACGGCAAGGCCGGTGTCGAGGGCGGCCATCTCGACGCAGTTTCCCTGGTCAGTGCTGCGGCTGCTCTTTGTCCACACCGCCAGATCGAGATCGCTCATTCCGCTGAATACCTCCTCTCCATCTGTTCGAGGAACGAGATCGTTCTCGCCTCATCGAGCGCGAGCTCTGTCAGGTGCTCGAAGGTGGCCGTATACCGCTCAACGTCGGGTGGCTTCTCGACGTAGAGCGCGCCGCCTCGGATCTCCACGTACACCGTGTTCATCATCGGGACCTCGGGGAACCGCAACGCCGTGAAAGACCCGACCATCGCGGGGTGAAACCCGACCGAGAACGGCAGGACCTGGACTGTGACGTTCGGCAGTTGGGCTGTGTCGATGACGTGGCGAATCTGCCCGCGCATCACTTCGGGGCTGCCCACGATCCGGCACAGCACAGCCTCGTTGAGCACCGCCCGCAGGACCAGCGGGTTCTCGTCCACGAGTCGCTTCTGCCGAGTCGCGCGCAGCCTGCTGAACCGCTCAGCATCGCTGCGGCTGGAAGCAACGGCGCTGACGTATTCCTCAGTCTGGAGAAGGCCGGGGAAGGGCTCGGACTCGTAGGTCCACACCTCGGTGGCGACGGTCTCCATGCCGAGGAAGTCGGCGAACCAATGCGGCACGGTGCTGCCGAAGGCGGCCCACCAGCCGCGCTCACCCGATTCCCGAGCGAGCCGTTCGAGGAAGGCGACATGGGTGGCCTCGACGTCGTAGAGCTGGCAGAGGGACCGGAGGTTGCCCACGTCGATCCGTCGCCCGCCGGTTTCGTACTTGCTGATGGTGGTGTCGGTCTTGTTGATCCACGCGCCGGCCTGGGTTTGGGTCTTGCCCGCGAGGTCGCGCAGGCGTCGCAGCTCCATGCCGAGCTGGCGCATCCGCACCGTCGGACTGCTCTCCGCCATCGTCGCCTCCGTGATCAGCCAGTACGAGGTTCCAGTCTGCACCTGGCAAGTCTGCCGCACAAAATGGCTGCCCACTGGCGCTTGACTAGAGTCACCTGACACATCTACGGTGGCTATGGCTGGTGACTGTAGTCACTTGCCGACGTATTGGCGCAAGGTTGGCGCCGCGTCGCCCGCCCGTCTCTTTCTGACTGGACCGGGGCGGCGCTCCAGAGCTGGTGAAGGCAGGACTCATGACAGGACGGCATCGGCGGCGCGGGGCGCACGCCCGGGTACCTGAGCGGCGCGGGCCGCGCCCGGTGAGGGAGATCACTGACGACTGTGTCCGCGGGACTGGCCGATGAACGCCCCCGACGGGATGCCGTGCGCGGTGAGCGACCTGGACCGCCGGGAGTTCCTGGAGGTGCTGTGCGTGACGATGCGGCTGGGCGCGTCCCGGGTGGTGCCGGCCGATGCGGTGGCGCTGGCGCAGCAGGCGACCGGGCTGAGTGACGGTCAGATGCGGACTCGGCTGATGAAGCTGATGGTGACCTTCGCCGAGCTCGACCGTGCTCGGAGACCGTCGTGAGGGGCTCAGCGCGGTGGGCGTTGTCCCCCCTGGATTATCAGGTGCACCTGCTGGTGCCGGCAGGTAATCACCCGTGGGGTGTGCTCAAGGCTCGGTGTGGTGTGCTGCTCCCCTTGGGCAGCCCCAGCCAGCCCGACCGGTCGTCCTGGGGTGTGCACCGTCCGTGCCGGACGTGCCTAGTGATCGCCCAGAGACCCTGCTCGGTCCCGACTGAGGACTGGGTGGCCACGCCCCAGGACACTCCTGAGGGCCCCTCCCCTGCCCCCGGGCGCCCGACGTTGGCCCGGGCGATGTGGGTGCGCTGCCTGGTGGATGGGCAGCTGCACCTGCTCAGTGCCCGCGCTGTGGTGGAGGTCGCGACGATGGGCTGCACCCTGGCGTGGTGCGGCACTCTGCTCACCATCCAGGAGCTGTCTTTGCCTCGGCGCGGATGGGGGGCACCGTGCTTGGAATGCCTGGCCGCGGGGAGCGCGTCATGAGCCCGCCGCCGGGCGTGTTACCCACGGTCGCTGTCCTGGACAGTGACCGACCCTCCGGGTCGCTGGCGTGTCCCGCGTGCGCGGGCATCGCCGAGGTTGGCGACCCGAAATCCGGCTGGCCGTCGGTCGAGCTGCCCCCGATCCCCCCCGCTCCCGGCGGCCAGCCGGTCCCTTCCCATAGAGCGAGCCTGGCTAGCGGCGGCTCCTCCCGGTTCCCCCGGCGCGGTTTCCCCGCCTGCCAGAGTCCGGCTGGCCGCTGGCCCAGTGGCGCCACCCGGGCGCTCCTTTCCCGGGTGCCCGACGAGTGGGCGGGCCACGATCCCGTCCCCCTGCTGAGAAGTGAGGCTGACCATGGCTGATGACACGACCATGAGGGGATCATGCGAGAGCAGTAGGACGATCCCGGTCAGTTGTGTGCCGCATCGGGGCTCGCGGGGCTTCGCCACCCTGGTGGTAGAGAAACGCGGTGAGGAGATCGTGTTCGACGTGCAGGTCACCGGCGGGTGCATGATCATCCTTGATGAGGCTGCTGCGACGGTGTTGTTCGACGTTCTCGGGACGTGGCTGAGCGACGACCCAGGGGTGCAAATCGGATGAACACCGACATGACTGGGCCACATACCGATGCCAGGAGTCCCCGTGAGACGAGAATGCCGGCGTCCGCCGACCGGCATGACAGGAGATTCCGACAAGGACCCCATGCTAGGCGACCGCCGCACTGCCGACGGCGGCAATATCGCGCCGCAGCTTCGCTTGGTTCCGGGAATTCATCGAGATCCTCGGGCGTCCAAGCTCAACCAGATTGCCTGGCGTGCCCACCCCGAGCGGTCGGCCAACTCCAGAACAAGCGCCACCACCTCGCCGTGCGACAGGGCGGCAAGACGATCGGCGAGCTCAGTGTCGTCGCCAAGGAACGCCGACGCCAGGGCCACCATGTGGGCGCACAGTTCCGCGGCACGGCCGTCCGGGCACGGGCATTCGCCGGTCAACGGCCGACCCGCGTGGTGGACCAGGAGTTCCCCCACTTCGACGCCCTGGCTCGGCAGTCGGCCCCACAGCGAATACTCGTCCCAGTCAAGGTCCGCGACGTGTATGGCGAGTCCCTGACCATGCGCCAGCGCTTCCGGCGTCGTGGCGGCTTGCACGTCGCGGCGAGTGAAATCCGGTACGAACAAGATCAGGTTTCCTTTCGAC
>JAFAPC010000131.1 GCA_019247305.1 Pseudonocardiales bacterium | reverse complement strand
TGTCGGTCCTGTCGAGTTCACGACACCGGACTGCGCAGGAGATGATCGGCAGAGCGCGGTCCGGAACCGGAGCGAGGGCATCCTCCCTGGAGATGCGCCCAGAGCTCGGCTTACGTGTCGAACTTCTCGAGACCAAGGATCCCTAGGGTGACAGAAATTTTACTTACCGCGTCCGCTGAGTGTCACCGCCGAACGTGGGACGTGGTGTACATCGAACGGGGACAGCTATCACAGCGGCCGCCACAAGCTGCGTTGGCCGCCGTTGAGAATGCGCGACGGCGGGGTACACGCGCATGCGGAAGATAACGCGTGTGGTGTAATCTGCTCGCGACGTCTGCGGGGTCAATCATGACACCGATCGGTTAGCGGGTGTCGAGGACGAGGTAGCCCTCGGCTAAGCGGCCCGCTGGCAGGCCGGCGGCCTGCGCCTGTCGGGCGCCCCAGTCGCGGAGCCGCTTCTCCAGCGTCGTCATATGCCCAGTTTGGCTGGTGTGTGCGCGCAACGCTGCGATCTTGCGGTCGAAGGTGTCGGTGATGTCGACGTACCGGTCAGCCTGGTCGTGTGCGCCCATCACCCAGACCTCGGGCACGATGTGGGCGTCCAGGCCCTCCTCGGTGCGCAGTTCGGGATGCGCGAACGGATTGCGGGCATCAGGGTAGATCGCGCACAGGGCCGCTTCGCCGGCAGCTTGGTGGTCGGGGTGGCTGACGTGGACGTTACGCAGGTTGCGGTGCGGAGAGGGGATCAGCACCCGGTCCGGGCGGGTTCGGCGGATGACCCGGGTGAGGTCGCGCCGCAGTTCGATGCTCACCATGAGCTGACCATCGGGGTAGCCGAGGAACTCAACGTCGGTGACGCCCAGCGCGGCGGCTGCCTTGCGCTGCTCGTCCCGGCGGATCACGCCGATCGCTGAGCGGGGCACATTCAGGTCACTACCACCGGCGTCACCGTCGGTCACGATGCAGTACGACACCTGAAGGCCCGCGTCGGTCCAGGTGGCGATCGTGCCAGCGGCTACGAAGTCCATGTCATCGGGATGTGCCGCGACGACCAGGACTCGTCGCACCGACTGTTCCTGCTCGGCTTCCTGATCGGCTGCCACCGCGCTCTCCTCATGTTGGCGTCATCGTCGTCGTCAACGCCAACGGCCTGGGCAGCCTTCCGGCTAGAGGGCGGGCAGCGGCTCGTCTTTCCACAGCGTGCGCAGTTGAGCGGCGTACTCGTTGGGGTCATAGGAGGAGCAGCCCGCCCCGCCGTAGCCAATGTAGTTGCCGTGGGCGTCGCGCCGCCCGCCGTTCATCACGGTGCTGATCCCGTGGTGGGCGATCATGCTGCGGATTCCGGCGGTGATGTTGGCCACCGGATCGGTGATCGCGCGGTCGGCCAGGCTGGGCAGCACACAGGCTCGGAACGTGCTGGGGATGGTCTGCATGAGGCCTTGCGAGGGAGTGCCCGCAGCGGCGTTGCTGTCCCAGGAGTTGATCGCGTTGGGGTTACCGCCGGACTCGTGCATGATGATTGACTTGACGCCGGGGGCGAGGGCCTGCGGCAAGCCCATCAGCCCGAGCGCTTTGGCGATCCAGCCCTCGAGGCTGTGGTTATTGCCGGCTTGATACGGCTGCCCGAGACGGTGCTGGAGAGCCTCCTCCTGATACGCCACTGCCTGCTCTGCTCGCTCGAGGGCACGGCGCAGTCCGGACGCTCCGGTGACAGCGGCCCGGGCGGGGTCGAGCTGGACGATCCCGGGTTCCTCCGAGGGGCCGGTCAGGGCGGCCGGTGAGACCTCAGCGACCTGCTCGATGGTCCCCGTGGTCGTGGCCTGCATGGTATGACCAGCCATGGCCAGGGCACCAACGGCTACCGCCGCGGTCACGGCCCGACCGCGCAGCGCCGGAGCAGGCCGAGGAAGGCGATGCGCGCCACGCGACGTGCGCTCGGGGGTAGGCGGGGGAACGAAATGGGAATGCTGCTGACGACCGCGGGGACAGCGGTGACGCGCCAACTGGGGTCCCTTCCGCACCGAGGACCTGGTCGGCGGACCGGGACCGCAGCCGTCCGGACGCTCGGGGTATCCGGACCGACACCTGCCCGCCACCAGATCGTGATCTGTGACGGACGGAACGTAACGGTCGGGCTACCCTGGCAGCAAACACCGGACCTGCGCCGGTGTGTCGTGTGCGCCCGATGCGGAAACTGGCGCGCCGAGCGGTCACCAAGTGACTCGCCGAGCGGTGGTGGCATCATGCCAACCAACGATGAGCGGCGGCTTCGCCACCCGATCTCGGCCGGTCCCGACCTCAACGGCGTTGTCCCGGCACGCGTCGGAGCACCACAGCCAGACTCTCCTGTCCGACCACGAACTCCGGTTGTGAGCCGTTGAACTCCCGCATCCCTCGGACGATCTTCCGTGGCACCCCCAGACCCATATGCTCCAGGTAGCCGTAGTCCCGCATCACGTCTTTGAGTAGTTCGTTGCGGGCGGCCCTGGTTCCGGCCAGCATCCGCTCCACGGTCACCCCGTTCGGCAGCCGCCCGGGGCTGACGATCTCCAACCGGTCGGGGTAGAGACCCAGCTCGACGTCGGTGTGGGCCAGCAGGTAGTCACGATGGATCACCGCGTTGACCAGCGCCTCACGGACGGGTTCCGCGGGAAGCCCCGGGATCTCCACCCGTCGGACGCCATCGACCAGCTCGGCGCGAACGCCCACATTACGTCGCACAAAGGCGACGGCCGAGTCCACGAGTCCTGGCTCGACGAGCTCCCCCAACCGGGTCATGAGCGGTGCCAAGGGCCCGCGAAGCGTGGCGCGCTCGATGGCGGCGTAGTCCTTCTCCACGCTGGGGTAGGCAACCGCGTCAATTCCCGACTGCGGTAGGTAACGGCCCGTCGCCCGGCCGAACAGCGCGATCGCGGCCAGGCAGGGCACAGGTTCGCTGATGCCCTCCACCAAAAACTCGGTGGCCGACAGCAGCTGGACCCAACCCGCTCGGTCCTGCTGGTCGGGCACGTCCTGGCCGCGCACCCGCCGGAAGTAGTCCTCGAGTCGCCGCTGGTCGAGGTCCTCGTAGGACGCTCCGGAGATCGGGCGGAGCTCGGCGCGGAACCCACCGCGCTGCTGCTGCAAGCGGGAAAGCTCCTCAGGGCTCGCCTCACGACTCTGCCGTCCGACGCGGATGTAGTAGGAGAAGTGGTTGTGGTGCCACACCGCGTGCACGGCGTAGCCGGCTTCGACCGTCACCACCGAGACCCGCCTGCCACTGCCGGGATCGGTCACGGTCTGCACATGCGGGATGAGGGGCAGGCGCACTTTGTCCCGAGCGATCGTCAAGACCCACTCATCGACCGCGTCCCGGACCACGCCGCTGATCGTTCCGTCGTCCTCGACGCCGAGCAGGATGCGACCGCCCCGGAGATTGCTCAGCGCGACGAGCTCCTTCGCGAGATCCTGCGGCTGGATATCATCACGCTTGAACTCCACGCCGCTGTTCTCGCCGTCCCGGAGCAGCTCGGATAGCTCGGCCAGGGTCACTCCGCAAAGCCTACGACCGCCCCCTCGGATCAGCGTCCGGTCCGCTCGGCGTGGCGGGGAGCTGGATGTGGACCCGTTCCGTCACCGCCGGCCCTGTTAACGTCCCGGGCGTGCCCAACGCGGACGGTGAGCAGTGACGGACGATCCGCGCCTGCGCGAGTTGGCGCATCGCTCGCCCAACTTCGGGTTCCTGCTAGCCCACGAGGCCGTGCTGGTCGGATATGGCGCCGCAGCCGAATCGATGGTGTTCACCGACCCCAACACCTCAATGATCAAGTCCCGTCAGTTCGGCGAACAGCTGGTGAAGACGCTGATCACCACCTTCGGCATGCCAATCCCTGCCGCGCAGGGGACACAGCACAAGCGCCTGAAGGTGCTCCTGGACCAAGGTGTGATCGCCAAGCGGGTGCACTCCTGGTTCGACGCCCTCCGGGATACCGGGAACAAGGCCGTGCACGAGGGCTTCGCGGCGCAGCGGGATGCCCTGCGGCTGGTCCGAACCTGCTATGACCTGGGTGCCTGGTTCCACCGCACGGTGACGCAGTCGCGACAGGCGCCGCCCTTCGTCCCGCCTCAGCCGCCCCAGCCCGCCGCGGCGCCCCGCGATCACGCTGACGCCCTCGCCCTGACCGAGCTGAACGACCAGCTGAGCAGTTATCACGCCGAGCTGGTCGAGATGCGCCTGCGGCTCGACGACCAGGCGTCGCAGGCCGCCGCGCAAGCCCAGGCCCGCCGCGAGGCCGAAACCGAGATCCTCGCGGCCATCCGGGGACAGGCTGATCTTCACCGGCTCGTGTCGGAGCTGTCCGCCCGGGTCGAGGACCTCAGCCAGGACCTGGCCCGCCGCGCCGAAACCCCACTCCGGCTCGACCCCACTCGGCGCGACGCGCTGATCGAGCAGGCCCAGATTGCCAGCTATCCGCCGCTGTCCGAAGCGCAGGTGCGGCGGGTCATCGACCGGATGCTGGCGCAGGCCGGTTGGGCGGTGCAGGACGTCGCGACGACGAACCTGCTGGCGGCGACGGGGGTGGCCCTCCGCGAGGTCAGCATGGCCCGCGGGCGGGCTGACTACCTGCTCTACGTCGAGGGTGCGCTGGTCGGGGTGATCGAGGCCAAGCGGGAAGGTGTCAGTGTGCTCGGCGCGGAGCGGCAATCCGGCCGGTACGCGACGGAGCTCACCACGGGGCAGCAGCTCGCCGCCTGGCGCACACCGCTGCCATTCCGGTACGAGTCGACCGGAGTCGAGACCCGGTTCACCAACAGTCTCGACCCCTTCCCGCGCAGCCGGCGGGTGTTCTCTTTCCACCAACCGAGCACGATCGCCCGCTGGATGCGCGAGGCGCAGGCCGACCCGCAGGCGCCGACGCTGCGGGCCCGGCTGCGCCGGATGCCAAAGTTGATCACCCACGGCCTGCGCCCCAACCAGGTCGAAGCGATCACCGGCCTGGAGCAGTCGCTGGCCGCCGACCGACCCCGCGCGTTGATTCAGATGGCTACCGGCGCGGGCAAGACCTACACCGTGGTCCATGCCTCCTACCGGCTCCTCAAGCACGCCGGGGCCCGGCGGGTGCTGTTTCTCGTCGACCGCAACAACCTGGGCAAGCAGGCCAGGGCGGAGTACGCCCGGTTCGAGACTCCGGATGACTTCAGCAAGTTTGCGCAGCTGTATAACGTGCAGCGGCTGAGGAGCACGACGTTGCTGGAATCAGCCAGCGTCGTGATCAGCACCGTGCAACGGCTGTACGCGATGCTGCGCGGGGAGGAGCTGCCCCCGGAAGACGACGACCCGGAGTTCGACGACTACAACATTCATGAGGCCGTCGAGCTGGAGTACAACGCGGCGATCCCGCCGGAAACCTTCGACCTCATCGTGGTTGATGAATGCCATCGCTCCATCTACGGCAAATGGCGTGCCGTGCTGGAGTACTTCGACGCGTACCTGGTCGGGTTGACGGCCACACCCGTCGTGCAGACTTTCGGTTTCTTTCATGAGAACCTGGTGTCGCAGTACACCTACCGGCAAGCGGTCGCCGACGGGGTGAACGTCGATTTTGAGATCATGCGCATAGGTACGCAGGTCGGCGAGCACGGCGGCAGCATTCCAGCAGGCACCCCGGTGCGGATCATGGATCTGCACACCCGCCGGGAGCGCTACGAGCAACTCGACACCGTGCTGGACTATCGCGGCGATCAGATCGGCCGGGCGGTGATGAACCCCAGCCAGATCCGCATGGCGGTCCAGACATTCGCGGACCGGTGGCGCGAATTCTTTCCCCACCGCGAATACGTCCCCAAAACACTGATTTTCGCCAAGACCGACCCGCACGCCGACGCGATCGTCACGGCAGTCCGGGAGGTCTTCGGCGGTGGCAACGAATTCTGCACGAAGATCACCTACCGGTCGGAGAATCCGGAACAAGCGCTCAAAGACTTCCGCACCACGGCCTCGATGCGGGTGGCGGTGACCGTCGACATGATCGCGACAGGCACCGACGTGCGCCCGCTGGAATGCGTGTTCTTCCTGCGGGGCGTGTCCAGCGCCACCTATTTCGAGCAGATGAAAGGGCGCGGTGCGCGGACTATTGACGCCGACGAGTTCCAGACCGTCACTCCAGATGCGGCGGGTAAAACCAAGTTCCTCCTGGTCGACGCCGTTGGAGTGACCGATTCGCCGCTGGTCGAAGCCAAGCCACTACAGCCGGTCAGCCAGCGCCGAGCGAGCCTGCAGCAGCTGCTGGCCAAGGCCGCCAGTCACAGCATCAGCACCGACGAGGCAGCGGCGCTGTGCGCCCGCCTCGCCGCGCTGAACGGGCAGATCACCGAATCCGAGCGGGCCGAGCTGGCTCAGGTCGGGAGCCGGCCGCTACATCAGATCGCCCGCGACCTGGCCGACGCCACCGACGAGGACGCCCAAGAGGCCGCCCGGTCGGCGGGCGGAGCCGCCGCGCAGCACGCCCTGGTGGTCGCCGCGGTGGCACCGTTGGCCGATCCGGAGTTCCGCGCCCGGATCCTCAGCATCCGCCGCAAGTACGATCTGCCCTTCGACGAGCACACCCAGGACGCGCTGCTCTTCGTCGAGGCCCGCACGCTGGACCGGGACGGCGCTCGGCAGACCGTCGAGGACTGGCGGGTCTACCTTGAGGAGAACCAGGACGTGATCGCCGCGCTGCGGGTCGCCTTCACCGATCCTCGCCGGGATCCGAGGGCGGTGTATACCCAGCTAGCGGACCTCGCGCGGCAGATCGAGCGTCCACCCCACCAATGGACGCCCGCTCTGCTGTGGAACGCCTACCGCAAGCTCGGCATCGCTCGTGAGAACGGCGGCTACAAGGGCGTGCCCGAGCTGGTCGCCATCCTGCGCTACGAGCTTGGGTTGGACTCCGAACTGCACGCCTACCGCAGCCAGGTCGAGGCGCGGCTGGCCAACTGGCTGGCCCGCCAAGAGCAAGCTGGTCGCCAGTTCACCGTCGACCAGCGCTGGTTCATCGACCGCATCGCCGCCGTTATCGCCAGCCGCCTGCACGTCACCGAAGACACCCTCGACGACCCACCCTTCACCGAATACGGCGGCGCCGACGGCTTCTGCCAAACCTTCGGCAGTGATGAACACGCCGCTGCCCTCCTAGCCGAACTGAACAAGGAACTCCCCGCATGACCGACCTACCACCCGGTTGGGAGTGGGCCAGCATTGGCGAACTGTGCGACATCAATCCGCGCTACTTCGATAACCCACCCAGTGACGATGAAGAAGTCTCGTTTGTTCCAATGGCCGCCATGGAGGCGGGAACTGGACGAATGGATACCTCAGAGAGAATTCGCTACGGCACCTTTCGAGGAAAGTCACTGACACCCTTTCAGGAGCTCGATGTTCTGTTCGCGAAGATTACGCCATGTATGGAAAACGGCAAAGTTGGCGTGGCGCGCAACCTACAAACTGGCAGGGGATTAGGAAGTACGGAGTTTTTTGTGTTGCGCAGCCGGGGCGCAATCCTTCCCGAATATCTTTCCCACTACTTGCTTCAACCGAGTTTCCGGCACGATGCCGAGCGAAATATGACTGGCGCAGTTGGACAACGCCGAGTCCCGAGAACTTACCTGGCGGAGCAGGTTTTGCCAATTCCTCCACTCGCCGAGCAGCGCCGAATCGTCATCGCCCTCGACAGCTATCTTTCCAAGTTAGATGCCGGTCTCTCTGAGGTCGCCACGGCACGGAGTCGTGTCGCCACCCTTTGGCAATCCGTCTTAAATTGTCAACTATCACGTCACGGTCATGAAAGCATGTGGTCGATAATGAGCCTCGGCGAGCTGAGCCGTGGCAGCAGTTATGGGACGTCGGCGAAGTGCGCCTACAACGGACAGGGAGTGGCGGTAGTCCGCATACCGAATATCGTCAACGGACGGATTGATCTAGCTGACATGAAGTATGCGATGGATGCGACAATGGATCTCTCCTCGCTATATCTTAATACCAGAGATATCCTGTTTGTGCGAACAAATGGAAGTCGTTCCTTGATTGGTCGTACAGCGGTCGTAGACGAAGTAGCTGTCAACATCGCTTTTGCGTCATATTTAATCCGCTTTCGTTTGCGCGTCGAGATTGTACGACCGAGATGGATCCATTGCATCCTTGAAAGCCTGACATGGCGCCGAAAGCTTGAACGAGAAGCGGCTTCAAGTGCAGGCCAATACAACCTAAGCTTGGCGAAGCTGAAAAAAATCACGATTCCGCTTCCTGAGCTGGCCGAGCAAGATGCGATCTTAGCCGAATTGGATGATCAACGCTCTACGAATGACAGACTTGAGTCCTCGCTTGTAGTCGCGGCAGTGCGTGGAGAGGCCCTACGTCGCTCCCTCCTGGCCGCTGTTTTCTCGGGACGCCTTGTGCCGCAGGATCCGAATGATGAGCCGGCATCAGTGTTATTAGAACGGATCAAGACGGAACGTGCG
Source organism: Pseudonocardiales bacterium (assembly GCA_019247305.1). Taxonomy (GTDB): domain Bacteria; phylum Actinomycetota; class Actinomycetes; order Mycobacteriales; family Pseudonocardiaceae. The sequence goes on along the minus strand of JAFAPC010000131.1, from coordinate 2,811 downwards.
GTGCAGCCGAAGGCCAGGCGTGCTCGAAGCATTCCGAAGAACCCCAACTATGAGCAGGGGAGCTTGCTGTGACTGCTGCAAACCTCGATACTCGGCAGCTTGTTGACAAGTTGTGGAGTTATTGTCATGTATTGCGGCATGACGGGGTGTCGACGATCGACTACGTCGATCAGCTCACTCTGCTGCTCTTCTTGAAAATGGCGCATGAGCGGGCCGGGCGGAGGGTGGGGGTCCGTGAGGAGATCGTGCCGGAGCATCTGGGGTGGCAGACGCTGCTTGACGCCGATGCGAAGAAGCTCAAGGATGTCTACGATGACATCCTCGACCAGCTCGGCACGAAGTCCGGTGCGCTCGGGCGGATCTTTCACAATGCGCAGAACAAGATCCGAAATGTGGCCACGCTTAAGCGGCTGATTGTCGATCTGATCGGCCAGCAGAACTGGTCGGCCACTAAGGTTGATATCAAGGGTGACGCGTACGAGGCATTGCTGGAGAAGGGCGCGGAGGACGTCAAGTCCGGGGCTGGACAGTACTTCACCCCTCGGGCGCTCATTCAGGCCATGGTCGAATGCACCCAGCCGACCGCGGGGGACACCATCATTGACCCGGCGTGTGGCACTGGTGGATTTCTGCTCGTCGCCTACGAATATATCCAAGAGCGCTATGGCGACGAGTTGTCCCCCGAGGATGCCCAGCACCTATCTGGGGGTGGGATTCGCGGCGTCGAGCTGGTGGAAGACACCGCGCGCCTGGCGCAGATGAACCTACTGCTGCACGGCATCGGCAAGGCCAGCGGTCCGGAACTCATCGAGGTGCACGACTCGCTCGCCGAGAAGATACAAAACCACGCGACGCTCGTCCTGGCGAATCCGCCGTTCGGCCGGAAGTCCGGCTTCACCACCGTCGATGAGCTCGGCCGCGTCACCCGCGATGATGACTCCTACGAGCGCGACGATTTCTGGGTGACCACGAGCAACAAGCAGCTCAACTTTGTCCAACACATCTACCGACTGCTCACCGTCGGTGGTCGTGCTGCTGTTGTCGTCCCGGACAATGTGCTGTTCGAGGGCGGCGCGGGTGAGACCATCCGGCGGCGGCTGCTCGATGAATGCGACGTGCATACCCTGCTACGGCTACCTACCGGCATCTTCTACGCCGGTGGCGTCAAGGCCAACGTGCTGTTCTTCGACAAGCAACGCGCCCGGCCGAACAAGCCGTGGACCTCGAAACTCTGGGTCTATGACTTCCGCACCGGCCAGCACTTCACGCTGCGCCAGCGCAAGCTCGCCCGCGAGCACCTGCAGGACTTCATCGATTGCTACCTGCCTGGCAAACCCCGCAGCGAACGCACCCAGACCGAGCGTTTCAGAGCGTTTGACTACGACGAGCTGGTCGCTCGCGATAAGGCCAATCTCGACATCACCTGGCTGCGCGATCCGGACGCCGAGGACAGCGACCATCTACCGCCGCCCGAGGTGATCGCCCAGGAGATCGTCGAGGACTTACAGGCCGCGCTCAACGAGTTCGCGGCGGTCGCCGAGGCACTGGAAGCAGCTAAGGCCGCTCGGCAGGAGGGGACGACGTAAAGGCGTAACGGCGTGGTGGTTCGTGGTGCTGCTGGGCCAGTGTCAGACTGGAACGCGTGATCGCTGTGGATGTGTTGGACCGGGAGATGTACTCGGAAGCCGAGGGTGCCCGGTTGCTACGCGTTGCGCAGGGCACGTTGCACTACTGGCTGGAGGGTGGCACTCAGCGGGGCAAGACCTACAAGCCGATCGTACGGATCGAGCCCACCGGTGCTCGGTCAGTGACCTGGGCAGAGTTCGTGGAAGCCGCGCTGTTGCGGGAGTACCGCCGCACGCATGGAGTGCCGATGGCGGAGTTACGCCAGTTCATCGACTTGCTTCGTCATCATTACGGAGTGCCGTATCCGCTGGCGCACCATGAACCGTTTGTCAGTGGGCGCCAGCTTGTGTATGAGGCGCAGGAAGGCTCAGGGCTGGCGCCGGAGTTTTGCTTGGTGGCCGCCGTGAGTGGCCAGTACGTGTTGACCGCACCGTCGCCGTCGTACCTGGAGCGGGTGACCTGGACCGACGATGTCGCAGCAGCATGGCGCCCGCATGATGATCCGCGTTCACTGGTGCTGGTCAATTCGGAGGTTCGCTTCGGTCGGCCGTCAGTCCGGGGAATCAGCACCGAGGTGCTCTGGGAACACGCTGAGGGCGGTGCGGACACCCGCGAGTTAGCGGAGGCATTCGATCTGACTGTCCGCGACGTGCAGTGGGCGTTAGCCTACGAGAACGCGCAGCGGGCGGCGTGAGCCGCATTGGTCCGGCGCGCTGAGGTCCGTTTCTACTTTGATGCTGATCTGCTTGGCTTAGTGGTTGCCCCCGGAAGTCCGTCGGGGTCTGTCGGGATTGCCGGGCACCCGGGTGAGTGGGGAGGGCATCGTCAGGATTGTCCTGTCGCCGAATTCGGCAGGAGAGCTGTCAGGGGCTGCCCGGGCAGCGCTGATGTCGAACTCGGCGACACGGCGGTAGGCGCACCCACGATCAGCACGGTGGCACCCGCGGTCCACCCCGACAGACTTCCGGGGGCGACCACTTAGTCGCGCGCACCGCCCTCTTCGTGATCTTTTCCGGTTCTGGCGGGCCGGGAACTCTGGGGCTCTTCGCTGTTTTCAGTGGGTTACTCAGCGTGAGAGCATGTACGCGGGTTCCGGATGGGTGAGGGTGGGCAGTGGGAGCTTGGCTGCGGTGAGGTAGACGATGGTGATCATTTTGGCTTTGCTGCGGTAGCCTCGGGCCCGGG
>JAFAPC010000130.1 GCA_019247305.1 Pseudonocardiales bacterium | reverse complement strand
CTGTTCGCCCACTGGAAAGCCGGCGCCTACCCCATCGGCTGGGCGACGGGAGCCGTGTGACGCGAGAGCGTCACGCACGGTTCAACGAGCGCCGGGGGGCGCAACTCCCCCCGGCGACTCACCTGCCAAAACCGACAGAATCTGTCGGTTTTGTCACACAAACTGTGATCATGGCTGGGTGGTCAGCTCATCGGGTCTGGATCAGGCCGACATCGCTAAAGTGGCGCAGCAAACCAACCGGCGCGCGCCTCGCGAGGCCCGGCTACTGATGGGTTCCTACCGTCATCGCGATGGTGATAACCCCCGTGAGAGCGCTCATCGGCAGGAGAGGAAGCGTCGCCGGCAGGGCAGCGAGCAGCGCACCACCGGCGGCGGCGCCGGCTGCGGCCGCGACGAGGACGGCCACGTTCAGCTGGTTGCGTTGGCTCGGCTGTCTGTGGGTGACCATGGAGGCGACCGTGCTGGTAAGCGTTCCGGTCAGATACGTGGTGGACAGCGTCGCGCCGACGTTGCGCATGGCCGCGCTCTGCAGTCCCATCGCGAGCGCGGCGACGGCAAGCAGGCTGAGTTGCCAGGCGCCGGCCGGATGACTGTTGGTGAGTTCCCAGCCCACCGTGAAGCCGGTGAACGCGAGTAGTTCGACCAGAAGAGTGGCGGTCACTGGTGCCGGCCACAGCACATCGTCGCGGTGGGATCGCCCACCGATGCTGCTGCCGAGCGCGGCACCAGCGATGTAGCCGGCGAAGGCCACCGCAGTATGTGTAGCCACATCGCCGGATACGCGCGCTGCCGCCAGACCGAGCAGCACGAGATTGCCCGTCATGACGCTGCAGAACACGTCACCAAGGTGGGTGAAGGAGGCGATGTCCGTCGCACCGCTGGCGAAGGCCAGCGCGGCAGCCAGGACGATCAGCGGCACTCCACCCTGGGGATGCCTGTGAGCGCTCATCCGTGAGGTTAGCTGGGTCGCAAGACGGCCTTGATGACTCCATCGGCGCGCTGGTCGAACGCCCGACCGTCGGGATAGGGCACACGCAGTATTGATCCCGATATGTCTCCATGTCGGAATTCGCCATCACGCCGGCAGGGCAATCTTTTTGGTTTCTGGCCTTTGCGGATGGGGTAGCACCCTTGCAGGTGCAGCCGTACCACGGGTCGGGGGTCGGACCTCCACCGAGGAAATAAAGGAGGACGGCATGAAGGTCAGGATGGTCGCCGCGAGCCTGTTCGGCTCAGCGGTGCTCGCGACCGCGGGAGTCGGCATCGCTGCGGCGCAGCCGGGTGGCCCAGGCGGTGGCCAACTATCCCAGCAGGATCAGACGTTTATGATGCAAAACGCGCAAACCGACCTGGCGGAGATTTCGGCCGGTCAGCTCGCCGCACAGCGCGCGACAAGCCCGCAGGTCCGCCAGGACGCGCAGACGATTGCGTCGGATCACCAGCAGGTGCTGTCCACGTTGCAGGATCTGGCGCGCGATCTGCACGTGACGCTGCCGGACTCGCCGGACTCGGCGCAGCAGCAGCAAGCGCAGCAGCTCAGCGCTGCCTCCGGCGCGTCCTTCGACCAGACCTACCTGCAGGACATGATCCAGGGTCATCAGACGTCGATCAACCACACTCAGCAGGAGATCCAGTCGGGCAGCGACCGGCAGGTGGTTGACTTTGCGAAGTCCTACTTGCCCAGCGCCCAGAAACACCTGCAGATGGTCCAGCAGCTCAGCAGCACCAATCCAGCTAGCGGCACTGGCACACCCAGCGGCGCGAATCCGCCCAGCGGGGTCAACGCCGGCTCTGGTGGACAGGCGGCGGACCCGCAGCTGTCCCTAGCGTGGATCGCTGGCCTGGCCGGTGGCGGCGCCCTGCTCATGCTGAGCTCCGGGGGTGCGCTGCTCGCCGCGCGCCGCCGGGAGTGATGACCCATCCCCAGCGACGGCGGGTCCCGAGCTGGTGGCGGCGCGGGTGGGCGTCCGTGGGGTTCACGGTCGGCCTCGGCCTGATCGCCACCGCCGGGATCGGCTCCACAATGAGCCTGCCCGCCACGCCGCAGCTCGGCACGGTACCGGCGGTCCAGGCACCGGCCGGTCCGACGGTGCCGCTGGCACCGCGACTCGGGACTGCGGTTACGCCCGGGCCAGCCCCGATGGCCGGGGCGATCCCGCGGCGCCTGGCGCTGCCGACGCTGCGGGTAGACGCGCCGATCGTGCCGGTAGCGCTGCTGCCCGGTGGGGGCTTAGGCGTTCCCCCGAACCCTCACGTGCTCGGCTGGTGGCAGGACGGAGCACGCCCCGCCACCAGGCACGGCACTGTCGTGATCGACGGCCACGTCGATACCGCAGCCGACGGCCCAGGTGCCCTGTTCCACCTCCGCGAGCTGCGCCCAGGGGATCCGTTCGTGCTCAGCACCGAGCAGGGATCACAGCATTACGTGATTGCCGCGCTGCGCAGCTACCCCAAGGCCGACCTACCGGCCGAGGTGTTCGCCTCCAGCGGGCCACCCCGTCTGGTCCTCATCACCTGCGGCGGCGCGTTCAATCACAACACCCGGCAGTACGCCAACAACATTGTCGCCTACGCCGTCCCCGTCTCCGCTGCTCTCCTGGCGGCCCCCTAACCCCCGCTCAATTCATCCGCAACGGCGCTGTACCCAACGCCGAAGACCACTGTGCCGCGGGGCTGTAACGTACGACTCGACCGGTGATCGCTCACCCGACGTCTACCCGAGCGAGGTCACGACGATCTCGTCGTGTGAGATCGGCCCGGAAGGAGGGCCACCGCTGAGCTGGTTCACTCTCCGGCGGACCGACCAAGACCAGTGGTCCATCGTGCGGACATGAAACGTCAGGACTGCTCAGTGCTCACTACAGACGCTGCGCCAACCCACACGAGGCCGGCCTTGCCCACACCGAATGATTCCACACCAAATAACGAGTTTCGGAAGGCGCGGTTGCGCATCTCGTCCTTGATCCATACCGATGAGTGCGTATCCCGCCAGGAACTCGCCGAGCTGGTGAACGCCTGGATCTGGGAGCACCACCAGAGGGAATTTGATTTTACCGGAAATTATATTGGAAAACTGGAGAACGGTACCATCCGCTGGCCGGGAGCGCTGGTCCGGGAGGCCCTCCGAGCGATCCTGGGTGCCTCCAGCGATTCCGCGTTGGGATTCGTCAATGCCCGGTCCCGGCGCACGGCGGTGAAACTGAAGACGGTGGACAAAGTGAAACGCCAACAATTCCACACCGCCACCCTCGGCGGCGTGAGCGGCCTGCTCCTCGGCGAACCGGTCGCCGCGATGCTAGACGGCATCACACCCGCCCCCATCCCCCGCCGGGTCGGGGCGAGCGACATCGCACAGATCCGCGACGCCACCCAATCGTTCAAGTCATGGAATCGTGCCTACGGTGGCGGGAGTGCCCGGGAGGCCGCCATGGGCGAGCTGCGCTGGGCAGCCGGCCTGCTGGAGGCTATCTGCCCGGAGCGGCTGCTCCCTGAGCTGCACGCCGCCGTCGGCGCCCTCGCCGACACCGTCGGATACATGGCCCTCACTGCCGGCGCTCATGCGGAGGCCCACCGGGTGCTCGGCTTCGCGCTGGCCTGCGCCGAACAAGCCAAAGACTGGAACCTGAGAGCCAAGGTCCTGTCGAGCATGGCCAAGCAGGCGATCTGGACCGGGCAGCCCGAGGCCACGATGGTGGCCGTTTCCGCGCCGCCGCATCTGCACCATCTACGCCGCTTTCACACACTTTAGGCCCGAAAATTCATATGAAGCGTCACAACCGGACACGGCCGTGGCGACCCCAGTTAGGCCAGCTGGGCACGATCGTGGACGAGCTACAGCGCCGCACGGATAGCTCCTTCTGTGGGATAATTCGTGGGTTGTGCCTCATTGGTGCTCCTCAACCAGGATTCACCTACCCCGGCTTCGCACAACGCAACACTCCTCTCGTTCTCACCCGTGCAGCCGGCGTCTGGGGTAGTCCCTGTTATGCGATGTTATGCGATGCTGCGGACTGGTGGCAGCACCGTGATCAGCACTGGAGGGAACGAGGACCCCGCCGGTGCGGACGACTGGTACCGCTCTGGGTACGCCGAATTCGACAGAAGAGCTGTCGGGAGCCTAGCGCACAGCTCTGACGTCGAACTCGGCGTACCCAGAGCGGCCACGCTACGACTGGCGGTGTCCAGCAATCTGCATGGTGGGGATCTGCGCTGGACGCGCTGGCATTTCACTGCTTTTCGCATCAGCTTCTTCGTCTCGTTTCCAGCGACAGCGACTTCACCTGCCTGGCCTCACGGTGTATGGGTTCGGCGAACACAGGATACCCAAGCCCTTCGTCGCGGCGTGCGACAAGTTCGTCTATATCGAGAACCTCACCTACGACCAAAGCGCCACCGCACTTTCTGACGCGGCGGTCAAGCCGGCACCACGGGCGCACACGGTCATCTCAAGATCGAGTGAGTTAGTAGGAGATCTCAGAGGTGCACAAGCATCCATAAGACCGTGCGGGGGCTGCTCTGGAGGTGCATAAGCATCCATGAGACCGTGCGGGGGGGTTGTGCGCGGGTTAACCTAGCGGGAAGAGCGGGCGATTCACCGACTAAAGAGGTGCTCGGGTAGCGGCGGGTAAGGCGGATTTCCTCACCCGGAGCACGGTGTGGCGGGGTCAGGTATGCAGCTGGGGCAGCACATGCTGACCATAGAAGTCGATGACCCGCCGCGGGTCGGCTTGCGCGGCGTGGATGAACGGGGTGATACCGGTGTCGAGCAGCTTTTGCGCCGCCGCGATGTGCCTGGCGGGGTCCGTTCCCACCACCCACGAGGCCGAGACCTGCGGCAGGGGTACTCGCGCAACGGTCTGCTCGATCGTCACCGGGTTGGGCTGGTCGACCAGATGAGCCGTGGGCGGGGCGGCCAGAAACCGCCAGCGCTGGGCAGCGTAGTCGAGATCCGAGCGGTCGCCGACGACGACAAAGGTCTCCAGGAAGATCGGCATGTGTGCGGGGTCTTTCCCGCCGGCGCGGGCGCCCTGGGCGAACGCAGCCCGCAGCCGCGGGTCCACGGTTGCCCCGGTGGTGATCCATCCGTCGCCGTACTGGCCAGCGAGGGTGGCACTTTTCGGTCCACCGGCGGCGACGTAGATCGGCGGTGGGGACTTAGGCAGGTCATACAGCTGCAGCTGCTCGGTCTGGAAGTAGCGGCCGCGAAACGATACCCGTTGGCCGCTCCAGAGCTGGCGGATCAGGGTGATCGCCTCGATGAGCCGGTCGTGGCGCTCAGCGTAGCGACCGAACTGGCCGGTACCGGCCAGTTCGTTGAGCGCTTCACCGGTGCCCACCCCGAGGAAGACCCGCCCCGGTGCCAGCTCGGTCAGCGTGGCAAAGGCCTGTGCCACCTCGGTGGGGTGATGCCGGTAGATCGGGCAGGTCACGCCGGTCCCGAAAACCACCGTCCGGGTGCGCTGGCTGACCAGCCCCAGCGTCAGCCACGGAAACGCCGCGTGACCTTCGTTGTGCTGCCAGGGTTGCAGGTGGTCGCTGGCCCACAGGTGGCTAAACCCGGCCTGCTCGGCCGCCGCGGCGAACTCCACCAACTGTGCGGTCGGGAATTGCTCGTGGGACAACACCCATCCCACCCTCGCCGTGCGTGGCGCCGGACTGCCTGGCGCCAGGCTGCCTGACTGCGGAGAGTGCCCGGGGGAGCCGCAGGACGCCGTCACCGTCGACCCTGCGGCGGTAGCGCTCAGAGCCAGTATCCCCATCCCCGATGCGCCGACCCTCCGGCGGGATAAGCCCAGTGTCGGCTCACCGGCTCCGTCGTGCTCATTCATCAGCCTTCCCCCTGCTCGCTGGGCTCGGCGTGGTCATAGGCGGGGTCCCTTCAGGCCGCATTCCCGCGAACCATGCGGACGACAGACGATCCCGGGTTGCCCACTTAGCGGAACGCTCAAACCGACCCGCGGTTCGGTGGACTCGGTGGCTGGCCAGCCGTGGGGGAGTGGCCCGGCCGGTCACGATGGTGGGCGGATGCGGGTGAGTGTGGCGTGGATGCGGCGTAGCCGCTGCCGCCACCATGCTCCGCCTAGTGGTGTGCTCTTGAGTACGGCGATGTCGGCCGCGCCCGCTATCGCGATCCGCAGGGGGTCCTCGGCGCGGCGGATGGACTCGTCAGCGGCGATGCGCACGGTGACGTGTCTGCGGACCACCGCGAGGTCCTCGAGGGTGTGGCAGGGTTGCTCCACGTACTGCAATCCGCCGGCTGCTTTGTCGAGCTGGGGGATCACCGCGACGGCGGTGTCGGTGTCCCAGGCTCCGTTGGCGTCGATGCGGATCGCTCCGTGTGGGCCGAGGGCATCGCGGACCGCTTCGACGCGGGCGAGGTCCTCGGTCAGCGAGGTGGGGTGATCGGCGACTTTGACTTTCGCCGTGTCGCATCCGGAGGTGGACACGATCTCGTGGGCGTGCTATGGGCTTACCGCTGGGACGATGCAGTTGATCGGGATACGATCATGCAGTGCTCTGGGCATCCCCAGGGTGGCGGCTTCGACCGCGCTGAGTAGCCAGCTCGCCGCTTCCCGGTCGTCGTACTCTGGGAACGGGCAGAACTCGCCCCACCCGGCCGGCCCTTCGATCAGCATCCCTTCTCGGAGGGTGACTCGGCGGAATCGGGTCGTGAGGGGGATGGCGTAGACCCGGGCCCCCTCAAGATCGATGCTGTTGAGGTCAATGCCCTCGCTGCTCATGCGGGCTTTCTTTCTCGTGGTGGGCGCTGTCTGTGAACTCGACCAGACCGACGTGGGCAGGCACCGGAAACGTCGGTCTGGTCGAGTTCACGGCGCTGAGTCTTGCCTGGTAGTGACCACTCCCGAGCATCGACGGGCGGGGACATGCCCGAGGTCGTCGAGGACCTGGTCTGTGCTTCGACGATGTCCACTGGGTTCCTGATCTGTGAGTCGCACGCGAGGGCTAAGGGATAGTAGCTCTCGCCACGCTGGAGCGGCTCGTCGTCGGCGTCCATGACCCGGCGCCCAACAGCCACGGGTGTGAACTCAGCAGAGCAGTCATCTGAGACAAACAAGCAGCCCCCGGCGTGGGTAGGTGTGCCAGCGCGGCGCTGCCCGGTGAGCGGGCTCGCCTGATGCGGACGCTGCGGAGGAGGTTTCAGCAGCTCAGCGGCCATATCGCTGAAGCGTAGCGAGCACGCCAGACGCTCGACGTCATGCGTGTGTATCGCGCGCGATACGAGAACCTGTGGAACAACGCGACTGTGGTCGAACCGGCGCTGGCGCGAAGGCAGCTAGCGAAGGATCGCTACAGCTTCTCGATAAGCTCGTACGTATGCTTTTTGGTATGATGAGGATTACCGTCATGATGGACGACCGGCTGGCCGATGCGGTCCGGGCCACGGCCGGTGACAACGTCTCCGGCTGGCTGGCCAGGGTGGTCCGTGCCGAGTTGCTGCGCCGCGCCGTCGCCGCAGAGCTCGCCTGCGATCAGCAATACCCCGACTACCTGGCCTGGCGCGCCGAGCGGCTGGAGGAGACCAACGGGGTGGAGGCTTGAGACGCGGTGAGGTCTGGCGATACAAAGCCATCTCGCGATCCCGACCGGTGCTGGTGGTCAGTTGCGACGAACTAAACGACGCCGATCAGTCGATCGTGGTCGACGTCACGCCATTTAGCCCGCAAGGGCCGGCCGCGCTGCTCACCGTGCGCTTGAGCGACGAGCTGGGCGGCTACGCGCGATGCCGCACCATCAGCTTCGCCGACGCCCAACGCTTCGCCGAACTGCTCGGCACCGTCCCGGAGTCGACCCTGGAACAGGTCGATATGGCCCTACGCGCCGCGCTGAGCCTGTGAAGTCCGTACTTCGGTGGTGTCACCGAAGTGGAGCTGATGCACCAGCGTCCGGCCCTGGCAGCCTGTGGGGAAGGCTGCCAGCAGACAGGTGACCAGCGGTGATCGGGTCTTCGGCCGAAAGGAACTAGTGCGGTGGCCTATTTCCGTAGCTCGTTCCCCCGCCCGGGGGACCGCATAGGGTCGGAGCCCGACACAGTGTGATGTGACCGCACGGGAACTGCACAGGGCTACCCTGTCGGCCCCAGCCGCCCCACCCTGCTCCGGCGCCACCGGCGGGCGTCATGCGCCTGCGCAGCCTCGCGCCCGCCGGCGTGCTGCTGGTGGCCGCCGCGCTGTACGGCTGGCGGATCTGGGCCGAAGGCTGGAGCAACACCTACTACACGGCCGCGGTCAGGTCGATGTCGCTGAGCCCGCGCAACTTCCTGTTCGGCGCCTTCGACCCGCTCGGCTTGATCACCGTCGACAAGCCGCCGCTGGCCCTGTGGCCCCAAGTGGTCTTCGCCTCGATCTTCGGCTACCACGGCTGGTCGATGTTGTTGCCGCAGGTGCTCGAGGGTGTGCTCGCCGTGTTCCTGCTGCGGCGCGCGGTGCGGCGCTGGGCCGGGGAGAACGTGGCGCTGCTGGCCGCGCTGCTGCTGGCGATCACCCCGGTGATGACGGCGATCAACCGGACCAACAATCCCGACACCATGATGGTGCTGCTGCTGGTCGCCGCCGCCGGTGCCTTCACCAGATCGATCGACGCAGTCACGCCGTCCGGCCGGACCGGCTGGCTGCTGCTGACCGGGGTGTTCCTCGGCGTGAGTTTCGTGGCCAAGATGCTGCAAGCCTGGGTGGTGCTGCCGGCGTTCGCGGTGGCCTTCCTGTTCGGCGTGCCCGGCTCGTGGTGGCGCCGGATCGCCGACCTGCTCGCCGCGGGCCTGGCGCTGCTGGTCAGCGCCGGATGGTGGGTGGCCCTTGTCGAGTTGTGGCCGGCACCCAAGCCGTTCTTCGGCGCCAGCCAGGATGGCTCGGTGCTGGACCTGATCGTCGGCTACAACGGCTTGGGCCGGTTGCTCGGCCAGAGCACCCTCGCCGGGTCGGCCGGCGGGGCGTCGGGCACCGTCATCGGCAACGCCTTCTCCGGCAGCGCCGGCCCGCTGCGGCTGTTCGACGAGCAGACCGGCGGCCAGATCAGCTGGCTGCTGCCACTGTGCCTGCTGGTGCTGGGCCTGCTGGTGCTGGTCGCGGTGACCAGCAGCGGCGTGCTCCGGCAGCGTTCGGCGCCGACACCGCCGGCCTGGCGCGCCGGCTGGCTACTGTGGGGCGGCTGGCTGCTGATCACCGCACTGGTGTTCAGCTTCACCCAGGGCATCTCCCACCCGTACTACAGCGCGGAGCTGGCTCCGGCCGTCGCCGCGGTGGCGGCCGTCGGCCTCGCCACGCTGTGGCGGTGCTACCGGGAGCCCGGCAACGCCGCCTGGCCGCTGCTGCCGCTCGCCGTCGCCGGCACGGCAGCCTGGGCCTGGGTGCTGGTGTCCCGCGACCTGGCGTGGAACGGCTGGCTGCGCTACCCGGTGCTCGTCTCCGCCGGCCTGGCCGTGCCGGCGCTGCTCGCCACCCGCTCCGGCACGGCGCGCCGCTTCCGGCACGCCGCCGGGGCGCTCGGCTTGCTGAGCGTGCTGCTGGCCCCGGCCGTATGGTCGGCTGCCACCGCCCTCGGCGCGAGCGCCGTCCTGATGCGGGCCAACAACCCCATCGCCGGTTCGGCCACGCCACTGCTCCGCGGCTGGGCCGCCGCCGCCCACGGCGCCCCCGGGGTCCCGCTCGGCGGGGTCTCACCACAGCAGATGGGGGCCGCGCTCACGGCGATGCGCACCGGCCGCGACGGTCAGCTCTCCGGCAAGCAGCAGCGCATGCTCGCCTACGCCATCGCCAACTCCGGTGACACGCCGATCGTGCTCGCCGTCGAGGACGGCGTGCTGGGCGGCGCGGCCAGCTACCTGATGAACACCGGCAAGACCGTGGTCGGGCTGGGCGGATTCGGCGGCGGTGACCCCGTCCCGACCGCCGATCAACTCGCCCAGTGGGTAAGCCACGGGCAAGTGCGGTTCGTCCTCAAACCGCCCGGCCCAGCCGCCGGCAAGCCGGGAACCAGCGGCTGGTTCGGCGGCGGCATGCCCGCCCTGTTCGCCACTCCGGCATCAATCGCCCGCGCCGACTGGATCGAAAAGCACTGCGCCGAAGTCCCACCCCAGGCATACGGCGCCCCCACCCAGCACACCGCCCCGTCACCCCTCAGCGCACCGCCCGAACTCTACGACTGCCAGCCCCCAGCAGCCCACTGATAATCCCGGACCCTGGACCGGCCCATCCTGGCGCTGCTGGACGTCCACAAGGGCGATGGCCCCGGACCAGCTCGCCGCCGTGGAGTTCCCGAGCGTCGACCGGGCCCAGCACCGGCTGATGATCCTCGCGCGCTACCCGCTGAATGAACCCACCCGCTGCGGTTCGCGTCCTCGGTCATGCGTCGGCGGTTGCCAGCTCCAGGCGAGGGAACACCGGCTCGGGCGCAGCTACGGTGTCGCCACCATTGCCGCACTGCTCGGCGATGCGCCGGGCGGCGTCGGGAAGGAACGGCACCAACTGGTCGGCAAGGTCTCGGCAGGTCGCCAGTAGCTCGGCGAGCACATGGTCGAGTGCGTCGGGCTGGATCTCGCCGACCTTTTCCTGCTTCGCCATCACCCAGGGCTTGGTGGCTTGGACGTAGCGGTTGCCCTCGTCGCCGATGTGCACGATCGCTTCGGCGGCGCGTCGGAAGTCGAAGGCGTCCAGGGCCTGGTCGATCGCTGCGGTTGCCCCGGAACGGGCTGCGCGTACGTCGGCGGCTAGAGGGTTGTCCTCGGCCAAGGCTGGGATGCGGCCGTCACGGTACTTGCGGATCATTGAAACGGTGCGGTTGACCAGATTGCCAATGTTGTTGGCAAGATCTTCGTTGGCGCGGGCGACCAGCCGGGCTGGTGTGAAATCGGCGTCACCGACACGCGGCACGTCCCGTACTAGCCACCAGCGCAGAGCGTCGGTGCCGAACTGCTCCACGATGGATACGGGGTCGATGGCGTTGCCCAGGCTCTTGCCGAGCTTGCGGCCTTCGACGGTGAGGTAATCGTGCACGAAGATGGTGTCGGGCAGCGGAGCACCTGCGCTCATCAGCATGGCAGGCCAGTACACCGCGTGGAACCGGGTGATGCCCTTGCCGATCATGTGAGTGCGGCTGTCGGCGTCAATCCACCAGTGCCGGTAGGTCTCATCATCGGTGCCATATCCCAGGGCGGTGATGTAGTTGGCCAGGGCGTCGAACCAGACGTAGATCACCTGGCTGGGGTCGTCGGGGACATCAATGCCCCAGCCGCGTGCACGCTCAGTCGAGCGGGACACGGAGAAGTCCTCCAAACCCTGCCGGATGAATCCGAGCATCTCGTTGCGCCGAGACTTGGGCTCAATGCGCAGCTTGCCACTCTCGATGAGTTCAAGCAATTGTCTCTCGTACTTGGAGAGCTTGAAGAACCAATTCTCCTCTGAAACAGGCTCCGGAGGTGTCAGGTGCTCCGGGCACAGGCCGTCCACGAGTTCGTTTTCGTTGTAGAACTGTTCGCATCCGACACAGTACAGACCCTCATAGAATTTGCGGTAGAGGTCACCGGACTTCGCAGCCACTCGCCATAGGCAGTCGACCCCGCCGAAATGGCGTTGATCAGCGCTGGTGCGAATGAAATCATCGAAGCTGATGTGCAGTGGCTCGCGTAGTTGGTAGAACGTCTGGGCGTTGCGGTTGACCAGTTCGCTCGTCGGGATTCCTTCGGCTTCGGCGGCTAGGGCGTTCTTCAGCGAGTTGTCGTCGGTGCCGGTGAGGAAGCGGACTTCGTGGCCGCGGTGTCGCCAGTGGCGGGCCATGACGTCCGTCTGCACCAGTTCCATAGCGAACCCCAGGTGTGGCTTGGAGTTGACGTAGGGAATCGCGGTGGTGATGTAGCGTCGAGACATCGGCCTCTCCAGGGGGACAGAGTGTGAGGTCACCAAGGGTATCGGCTGGTCCAACCGGGTTGTCCAGGTGCCTCGGAGGGCCGCTGCCACCTGCCGAAGCGTGGTGAGCGAGCGAGGCGGCATCGCGGGCGCAGGTCGCTTGGTAGCCGATGTGTCCTATCGTCATATTATCTCGAATACCCGAGTGTACTTTAACTCCGCTATGGCCAGGAAGTGCATCGATGGCTCAGGTGATGACGCAGGAACCGGCGCAGGATATATATCCTCGCCTCTGTTAGTTGAGCGACAAGCTGAGGCGCTGGACTAGTGTCTGGCCTAGGGCGTGAAGTTTCACTGGTGATTCGGGGTCCCTGCTGATCCACAGGTAGCGGATGATGGCGGCGAGTTGGGCGATAGTTCCGGAGTGGCTGTCCAATTCGGGGAAGAGGTCATGGATTCGTCGTGCGGTGGGTGGGTGGAAGAGGCTGCTGCAGTAGAGCAGTTGCGGCATCATACCAGGCGGGGGCGCGGCGCCAGCATTCCCAGTCAAGGAGCCACAGGCGGGGGCCGGTGATGTTGACCCAGTGCAGGTCCCCGTGGGCGGTGGTCCAGGTGACCTGGGTGGTGAACAGTTCTATGGGTAGTTTTGTGTCAAAGAATCGCTCGACGCCTTCGGCGGTGTATTCGGGCAGCCAGCCGAAGTCGTGTTCCGGGACCGGGTGCTGTTGCAGTGCGGTAAGGGCCTGTCGTAGCGTGGTCCACCACGTCTCGGGCAGGCCGGGGTCAGCGTAGAGGTCTCCGTCGTCGGAGACGGGTTTGTCTGGGATGTAGGTCATGACCTCGCCCCGGAGCCGGATACCCGCACCGTGCCAGTCGGGGTCGTGCCAGTCGGGGTCGTGCCAGTCGGTCCACCGGATCACTTCGGGTTTGGGGACGCCGTGAATGGCGTTGGATTCGACGTTGCCTTCCCAGCGACAGATCCGCCGGGCGTCGGGATCGTCCATGATGGTCCGCAGCCACACGTCTCCAGTTTTATCTTGTGCATGTATTCCTACCGTCCGCATCTCTCCGGTGAACGTAGGGTCGCCAATGGGAGTAACGTCCAGTTTGCCCGCCGCAATGTGCAGGTGGTGTGTCAGGAAGTCAGCGCGTTCGCGATCCGATTCGCCGTCATAGTGCTCAGCCTGGTCCATAGTGTTCATAGTACCGTTTGGTGCTTCTGCTCTCCGTAGGAGGTCTAGCGCTTCTTACCCCAGGGCATTGTTTTCCTGGAAGTCGGCCTCCCGAACCCCGAGGTTTGATGCTTGTCCGCTTCGCCTGGCCCGAGAGCAGCATCGTTGTCCGGGTTTCGGTAGGGGTCGATCAGGGCGAGCAGAGTTGGGTTTTTCGTCGCGGCAAGCTTTTCTAGCAGGGTCATGCTATCTTACCTTCCGTCTCGGCAAGATCGGCGAAACCAGTTACCAGAGCTTGTATAGTGATGTGACAGTGATGGGTCTCGGTGGTGGAGAAGGCGCCGTGCTCGAAGAAGCGATTCCCTGCCTGTCCTCCTTGGCAGAAAGCGAAGAAATCGCAAGTCTGTTTGCATCGTCGGACCCCTGTTTGAAACTCTTGAACGTATGGAAGGTCGTAGACTCGCGACAGCATACGGTGCAGGGGTTCGACCAAGACATTTCCGGCAATGAAGTCGGAATACTGAGTGGATTTCATCCCGAGTAGTTCGGGGGAGAGCATGATGACGTCGCCGTTCCATGCGACAGTGGGAAGCGGATCGTGAGGGGTGTCTGCGGCTGTCGTTGGTGGTGGTGCGGCGAGGTAGTTCAGTAGTCGGTCAACTTCTCGTATCCGTATACTCCTGTTCCTGCTGGCCCAGGTGAACACATCCCGCCACAGGGTTCGGGCCTCATGTGGCGAAGGGGAGCCATTGTGGAGGTTGGCCCCTTCGCGCTCTTCCAGGTTGAGAGCGATTGATCTGGGGTGCAGGGTGGCGAGGAAGTCTAGGATCTGCTCGACACCGTCAATCGCGGTCTGGTCGATGACGGCGATCACATCGAAGTCGATTCTGTGTTCTGCGAGCTTTGCGATTCCGTTCATGATGCGCGTCAATGCTGGCTTTCCCTGCCAGTCGACCCGGTTTTGGTTCAGGGTCGATGGGCCATCGAGGCTGACCCCCACTTGAATGTCATGCTTAAGGAGCAGCTCGCACGATTTGTTGGTGATCAGTGTAGCGTTGGTCTGGATCACGTGCTGAACCAGACTGGCGTGCTGTAGCGCGGTGAAGGGTGTGAGAAGTTCCTCGAACAGGGTAGGGCCGACAGCGAGAGATTCGCCGCCGTGCCATACCAACTCCAACGGCGCAGACTCCATCCATTCGTGGTTGATTCCCTCGGCGATGGCACGCGCTACTGGAAGAGACATCTCATTCTTAGACTTGCGCCCAGGAAGGTAACAATACGCGCAGTTCAAATTGCACAGGCTTGTCGGTTGCAAGATTATCATCGATGGACACGGGCTCTTCGCTGTTTTCAGTGGGTTACTCAGCGTGAGAGCATGTACGCGGGTTCCGGATGGGTGAGGGTGGGCAGTGGGAGCTTGGCTGCGGTGAGGTAGACGATGGTGATCATTTTGGCTTTGCTGCGGTAGCCTCGGGCCCGGG
>JAFAPC010000038.1 GCA_019247305.1 Pseudonocardiales bacterium | reverse complement strand
GACGCCTCCAGGCGGCCGCCGCTTCCCTGACATGCTCTGTTTCCCTCGGGCTTTCGCCTCCAGGTAAGTCAGGTGACCCAAGAACCTCCCTCCGAGTTCACCCCGACTGCGTCGGGGATACAGCGAAGCGCCTCACGGCGCACACCGAGCGTGCAGCTAGCTCTGCCTACCGACGATCCGCTGCCGTGGCGGCTGGCCATGGCCGACGTCCAGGAATTGCGCTCGTTCACCCGAGGGCTGGTGACCAGGGCGCGCTACTACGGTGGGCACGCCGGCGCGTTCGCCGACACGGTGCGCCGCTACACCCAATGGCTGGCCGTGCCCGCCAGCGAGGCGGTCAAGAATGAGCTGGCTCTCGCGCTGGCGGAGTTGCACACCGAGGCGGGCTGGGCCTGCCACGACGCCGGACTGGACGGCCGGGGTCACTTTATCCGCGCGCTCGGGTTCGCCGGCAAGGCCGGAGATACTTATGGAGTCGCCAACGCCGTCCTGCACGCTGGAGTGACGCTGGTGCGCAGTGGGCATCCCAACGACGCGCTGAAGCTGTTTCAGCTCGGACAGTTCCGGCTGCGTCTGTTCCCGCCCCGCCCGTCCACCCCAGCAACCATGAGCACCGATGACCCCCGGTTCCTCACCGTCACCACGCGGCTGAGGCGGCAGTCTGCGACCGCCTACGCCATCATGGGTGGCCCGAAGCAGGCTGATCGCTGCCTCGCGGAAGCAGACGACGGATGGGAGCCTCCCGGCGCGTTCGAGCGCGCCGGCGCCGACTTTGTGACTGCGGGGATTGCGCTGGATCTGGGTCGGCTGGAGGCCGCCGAGCAGTTCGCTACCAGAGCGCTGGGCAGCTACGGCGAGGCCCACCGCCGGGGCCGCACCCTGGCCGAGCTTCTCCTCGCCGAAGTGCACATCCGGGCCGGAGAGCCCCAGGGGCTGACGCTGGCCCGTCATGCTATCGAGGAGGTGCGCGGCCTGCGCTCCGTCGCCGCCCGCCGGGAACGGCTGCTGCCGCTAGTCGCAGCGCTGGAAAGCCGACCCGGCACCGATACCCGGGACCTCGCCCAGACTGCCCGGCGAATCGCCACGTACGGGATCATGGTCACGCCCACACCCGGCCAGAATCGGCGCTAAAGGACTGGTGGTCAGTGCGCCGACCACCAGTCCTGGGCCAGCCGGCCCCACGCGACAAGCACCGCCGGACCGGTCAGGGTGCTGCCGTCCGGGGTGATCGCCACGTGCAGCTGGCCCCCGGGCACCTGCACCTCAGCCGCGCCGACCTCCCGACCCTGCGCGTTCAGCGCCGCCGCCAGCGCCGCCACCGCTCCAGTGCCACACGAGCGGGTCTCCCCCACTCCCCGCTCGTACACCCGCATCCGCAGGCCCCCCGCAGAGCGCACATTGACGAATTCGACGTTGACGCCGTGCGGGAAGGCCCCGGGGTCGTGTCCCGGCGGCACGCTGAGGTCCAAGTGCTCCACCGGGACCTCAGTCAGGCAGGCCAGATGGGGATTGCCGACCTCCACCACGAGCCCGGTGAACGCCGCGCCCTCCACCGTCACCGTCGACGTGCCCTCACGCCGCACCCGCCCCATCTCAACCGTCACCGAACCGTCCTCCTGACACCGCACGCCACGAGCTCCGGCCCTACTACCGATCCGGAACTCAGGACCGGCCACCAGCCCGGCGTCCATCAGGTAGCAGGCGAAGACCCGCACCCCATTGCCACACAGCTCAGCAAGGGAACCGTCCGCGTTACGGTAGTCCAGGAACCAGTCCTCGGGTGAGGTGTCCGGCGGCGCGTCAGACACCAGCGCCCCGGGCACCACCCGCAGCACTCCGTCCGCTCCCAGTCCGCGGTGTCGATCGCACAGGGCGCGAACTCGGGACGGGGTCAACTCCAGCGTCCCGGTGGGGTCGGGCAGCAGCACGAAGTCGTTCTCCGTCCCGTGTCCCTTGACGAACTCGATGCCCTGGTCCATTGTCGCTGAGCCTATTCGTGCGCTACCAGCGCGAGCGCGGCCTCCAGCAGGTCGGGGTGCTGGGAGTCCAACCACCTGATCCGGCCATCCCGGCGGAACCAGCTGCGCTGCCGGCGGATGAAACGCCGGGTCGCCTGGGCGGTCGGGCCCGCGGCACCGGCCGGATCAGCGCCCGCGTCCAGGGCGGCGATGACCTGCTGGTAGCCCAGTGCCCGCGAGGCCGTCCGTCCCTCCCGCAGGCCCAGCGACAGCAGGTCGTGGACTTCCGCCACCAGCCCGTCGCGGAACATCCGGTCCACCCGGGCATCGACTCGGGCATCCAGGACGGCGGGATCGGTATCCAGTCCGATGATCAATGCGCGGTAGCGCGTCGGGCCGGGTAGGGGGAGCGCCGCGGAGAACGGGCGTCCGGTGAGCCGGATCACCTCCAGCGCCCGCACCAGCCGGCGTCCGTTGCTCGGCAGGATCCGGCCAGCCGCCACCGGGTCGAGCCGATGCAACCGGCGATACAGTGCCACCGTCCCCTGCTCGGCCAGGTCGGCCTCCAGCTGGGCCCGCACGTCCGGGTCGGTGCCCGGGAAGTCCAGCTCGTCCAGCACAGCCTGCACATACAGCCCGGAACCCCCGACGAGCACCGGCACCTGGCTCACGGCAAGCAGCTCTTCCACGACGCGGCGGGCCGCCCACTGGTAGGCTGCCGCCGAGGCGGTCTCGGTGACGTCGAAGATGTCGAGCAGATGGTGGCGCACCCCGCACCGCCGGGCCAGCGGCAGCTTCGCGGTGCCGATGTCCATTCCCCGATAAAGCTGCATCGCGTCGGCGTTAATCACCTCGCCGCCCAGAGCGCGAGCCAGCTGGACCGCGAGGTCGGACTTGCCGGTAGCCGTGGGGCCGACTATCGCGACCGCTCGGGGACTCATGACGGGGCCACTTCTAGCCGCAGGATCGGTGGATGTGATAACACTGCCACGCGTACGATCACCGCTGCAGGTTAGTGCCATTTCGCAGCTGCTCCCCTGCCTACGCACCTGAACTGCTTCACTGAGGCCCTGGCCGGGTGTTTCGGAACCGCCCGAGGTACCCGCACCTGCGCAGTCGGGGTGGTGCGCAGGATGTGGCGGCGGGCACGAGGTCGAGGAAGGCCGGCATGACCGAGCACCATCACACCGAACAACCGCTGGAGACCGGCGCCCCATCCGGCCCCCCGCTCCTCGTCTCGCGCGCCGGCCGAGATCCGCAGCGCTGGGGGCGGGTAGCTCAGGACGGCACGGTGTACACCCACACCCCTGATGGCGGCGAGCGAGCCGTCGGTTCGTGGCAGGCTGGCAGCGCCGAGGAGGGTCTGGCGCACTTCGCCCGCCGCTTCGACGATCTGCTCACCGAAGCTGAACTGCTCCAGGCCCGGCTGAGCGCCGGGGTCGGCGATCCCAAGCAGACGCTGTCCCGGGCTCGTGCCCTGCGCCACGAACTCCTCGAGCCGACCGTGGTGGGTGACCTCGCCGGCCTCACCGCTTTGCTCGATGATCTGCAGCGGCACGCCGAGGAGTCCCTCGCGGGCGTTAAGGCGGCCCGGGACCAGGCCAAGGCGCAAGCAACCGCCCGCAAGGAAGCCTTGGTGGACGAGGCTGAGCGGATCGGCGCCGAGTCCACCCAGTGGAAAGCCGGTGGCGACCGGCTGCGCACCATCCTGGATGAGTGGAAGACCATCAAAGGCGTCGACCGGAAGATCGACGAGGCGTTGTGGCGCCGCTTCTCCAAAGCTCGGGACACCTTCACCAGGCGCCGCGGCGCGCATTTCGCCGAGCTCGACCGGCAGCGCGTCGGGGCTCGGAGTCGTAAGGAGGAGCTCGTTGCCGAGGCGGAGAAGCTGGCCACCTCCACCGACTGGGGTGCCACCGCCAGTCGCTTCCGAAGCCTGATGGCGGAGTGGAAGGCAGCAGGGCGGGCCCCCAAGGAAGCCGACGACGCCTTGTGGCAGCGGTTCCGCGCTGCTCAGGAACGTTTCTTCAGCCACCGCTCCGCCGCCTTCGCGGGGCGCGACTCAGAGATAGAGCGCAACGTGACGCGCAAGGAGGAACTGATTGCCGCCGCGGAACGGATCGACCCCCGGGATGTGGACGCGGCCCGAGCGCAGCTGCGGGGAATTCAGGAGCGCTGGGAGAGCGTCGGCAAGATTCCGCGGGAGCGGGCCAGAGAGCTCGACGGCCGGTTGCGGGCCGTTGAGGAGCGGATCCGCGCAGCGGCCAACGCGCAGTGGCGACACGCCGACCCCGAGTCCGAGGCTCGGGTAGCCCAGTTCCGGGAGCGGGTGGAGCAGTACGAGGCCCAGGCAGCGAAGGCCCGCGCGGCCGGGGATGACGGCCGGGCCAGCACCGCGCAGGCCCGGGCGGATCAGTGGCGCGAGTGGCTGGCCGCCGCTGAGCGGGCCGTCAGCAGCCGCTGAATCGAGGACTCTCGCGAGGCTACTGGCGGGAGAATGCGAGCCGCAGCCATTGCACGGCGAGCACTCCCATGGCCAGCACGGCCAACACCAGCCCGAGGCCGGGGCCGGGCCCGGGCACGGTCTGCCGGGACCAGATCGCCCATACCCCGTCGAGCACGCCGTAGGTGCAGCCCAATGCGCTGGCCCAGACCAGGCCCCAGCGACGGGTGAGCAGCGCCAGCATGGACAGACTGACTCCCAACCCCAGCGCGACGCCCCCGAACAGCCGCGGCAACAGCCCGACGCGGTCCACCGGGTTCGCCGTACCCCACAGCACGTCCCAGCCGCTAGCACCACCCACCCAGGGCAGCGTGAGGGCCAGTAGCAGCACCATGGTGGCACCGGCAATCACCGCTGCGCGGACACCCAGATCGACCCGGCGTAACGCCGAGCGCCCCACTGCGTCGATCTCGGCGCGCAGCCCAGCAAGGCCGTCGGAATCGTCGGCGGTCATCGCGCCGGCCGCCCAAACGATGGCAAACCCAGCGCCACCCCCGGCGTCGTCGGGACCCGAGCGGCCGCCCACGCATCACCTGCGGCGGTCCGCCGGTGTGCCCGCAACGCCACCTCAGACACCAAGTGGTGCGGTGCCGCGTAGGTGATCTCCGCGAGGACCACGTCACCCGGCCGGACCTCATTCTCGCCCGGTGCGAAGTGGACGAGCCGGCCGT
The DNA here is from genome assembly GCA_019247305.1 of Pseudonocardiales bacterium. GTDB lineage: Bacteria > Actinomycetota > Actinomycetes > Mycobacteriales > Pseudonocardiaceae. The sequence goes on along the minus strand of JAFAPC010000038.1, from coordinate 29,377 downwards.
CCCTGGCCCGCCCGCTCATTCTCCGGGTGGCGGCGTCCTTGCGACCCTCACCCTCGGAGACCAGCACTTCCACCACGCTGCCGACCAAACTCCGGTTGAGCTCCCAGGAGATGTCCTCCTGCAGCGCGACGAGCCGCTCATAGCGGTCTTGCACGATCGCTTTGGGTACCTGGTCCGCCAGGTCCGCGGCCGGCGTGCCCGGACGGCGTGAGTACTGGAACGTGAACGCCTGAGCGAAGCGTGCTTGGCGGACCACGTCCAAGGTGGCCTGGAAGTCGGTCTCGGTCTCACCGGGGAAACCGACGATGATATCGGTGGACAGCGCCGCGTCCGGCATCGCGGCCCGCACCTGCTCGACGATCGCGAGGTAGCGCTGCGCCCGGTAAGAACGGCGCATCGCCGCGAGGACCGCGTCCGACCCGGACTGCAGCGGCATGTGCAGCTGGTGGCAGACGTTCGGGGTGGTCGCCATCGCCTCGATGACATCGGCGGTGAAGTCCCGCGGGTGCGGTGAGGTGAAGCGCACCCGTTCCAAGCCGTTGATCTTCCCGCAGGCGCGCAGCAGGTCACCGAACGCGCGCCGGTTGGCGAAGGAGACCCCGTAGGCGTTGACGTTCTGGCCCAGCAGGGTCACTTCCAGCACACCCTCGGCCACCAGCGCCTCGATCTCCGCGAGCACCTCACCCGGTCGCCGATCGACCTCCTTGCCGCGCAGCGCGGGCACGATGCAGAACGTGCAGGTGTTGTTGCACCCCACCGAGATCGACACCCACGCGGAGTGCGCTGAGTCCCGCTTTGCCGGCAGCGCGGAGGGGAACACCTCCAACGACTCGGCGATCTCGACCTGGGCAGCGTCGTTGTGCCGGGCCCGCTCCAGCAGCACCGGCAGCGAGCCGATGTTGTGGGTACCAAACACCACATCGACCCAGGGTGCCCGGCGAATGATCTCGCCGCGGTCCTTCTGCCCCAGGCAGCCGCCGACAGCGATCTGCATCCCTGGATGCTCGCGCTTGATCGGGCGTAGCTGGCCGAGGTTGCCGTAGAGCCGGTTATCGGCGTTCTCCCGCACCGCGCAGGTGTTGAGCACGACAACGTCGGGGGTAACGTCCTGGGCGGCGGGCACGTATCCCGCCGCCTCGAGCAGCCCGGCCAGCCGTTCGGAGTCGTGCACATTCATCTGGCAGCCGTAGGTGCGCACGCGGTAGCTGCGTGGGCGCTGCTCGGTGCTCGCCGTCATCTCGTCCTTATCTTCATCTTCCGTGCCTACCCGTATCAGAGTAAAGCCGGGCCGACTGTCTCCCTTGAGGCAACTCACCTCACCCGATCGTGGCCTCATGCCACCCCCGTGATAGGGATTAAGCCCACTCCCTCACCCACCCGGAGGTTCGGATGAGCCAGCCCGCAGCAGCCGAGCCGCCAATGATCCGGATGATCCCCATGATCCGGATGGTCGGAGTGCAGAAGCATTTCGGGTCGCTGCACGTGCTGCGCAACATCAACCTGACGGTGGCGCGCGGTGAGGTGGTGGTGCTGCTCGGGCCGTCCGGGTCCGGTAAGTCGACACTGTGCCGCACGATCAACCGGCTGGAGCCGATCGATGCGGGCAGCATCGAGATTGACGGGTCACCGCTGCCCGACGAAGGCCGGGCACTGGCCCGGCTGCGGGCCGACGTCGGCATGGTTTTCCAGCAGTTCAACCTCTTTCCCCACAAGACGATTGCGGAAAACGTCGAGCTCGCTCCGGTGCGGGTGCGTCGAATCAGCAAACCCGAAGCGCACGACACCGCACTTCAGCTGCTCACCCGGGTCGGGATCAGGGATCAGGCCAACAAGTACCCGGCGCAGCTGTCCGGTGGTCAGCAACAGCGAGCCGCGATCGCCCGCGCGCTGGCCATGCGCCCGAAGGTGATGCTCTTCGACGAGCCGACCTCGGCACTGGATCCCGAGATGGTCCAGGAGGTGCTCGACGTGATGACCTCCTTGGCCCGGGACGGCATGACCATGATAGTGGTCACCCACGAGATGGGCTTCGCCCGCCGCGCTGCGCACCGGGTGGTGTTCATGGCTGAGGGCACCATCGTCGAGGACTCGGTGCCTGATCAGTTCTTCACGGCACCGCGGTCGGAACGCGCCCAAGACTTCCTCGGCAAGATCTTGACACACTGACCGGGGCACGGGCCTCACACGACTAAGGACGGAGTGGCGGATGAAGCGGCGCGCCATGGCGGTCGGTCTGCTGATCGGTGCCCTCGTGCTGGTTGCCTGCGGCCGGGAAAGCACCCCGGGTGGGACCAGCGCCAGGGTTCCGGTGCCGAGCGTGGCGCAGCACGTCACTGTTGCGGGCTCGCCGACCTTTGCGCGCATGACGCAGCGTGGCACTGTCATCGTCGGGGTCAAGAACGACCAGCCGGGCATGAGTTACCTCAACCCGATCACCAACACCTACGAGGGCTTCGACATCGAGATCGCTCGGCTCATCGCGGCCAAGCTCGGGTTCGATCCACAAACCAAGATCACATACAAGGTCGTCCCGACCGCCGCTCGCGAGCAGGCAATCATCAACGGACAGATCGACTACTACGTGGGCAGCTACACGATCAACGATGGCCGTAAGAAGCAGATCGCGTTCGCGGGCCCGTACTTCATCGCCGGTCAGGCTCTGCTGGTGAACGCCGACGAGAAGTCCATCACCGGTCCCGACACGCTCCAGGGCAAGCGGGTCTGCTCAGCCACCGGGTCGACGTCTATCCGCCTGGTCCGCGAACAACGCCTCACCGACAAGATCGTCGAATTCCAGACCTACTCCCAGTGCGTCGACCAGCTGCTCGCCGGGCAGGTCGATGCCGTGACCACGGACGACGCCATCCTCAAGGGCTACGCCGCGCAGGACTCCCAGCACCTCAAGGTGGTCGGCCACCCGTTCACCCAGGAGCCCTACGGAGTGGGCCTGCCGCACGCCGACGACGCCCTGCGCGCCAAAGTCAACGACATCCTGGAAACCGCCGCTGCGGACGGCACCTGGAAGCAGATCTACGACGGCACGCTGGGGACGCCGGGGTCGAGCGCGACGCCTCCAGCGGTCGAGCGGTACTGACCGCTATGCCACGGTGGGCCACAGCGCCCGAGAGGAGTCCGGCGTGATTGAGCTGCTTGTCGACAACCGCGACCTGTTCATCACGGGATTCCAGAACACAATCGTGCTGTTCCTCCTCGCGGCTATCGGCGCGCTCATGCTGGGGACACTGCTCACCGTGATGCGAGTCAGCCCCGTCCCGGTGCTGCGTCTGCTAGGCACTGGGTACGTCACCATCTTTCGGAACACGCCACTCACTCTCGTGTTCTTCTTCTTTGCCTTCGCCTACCCCCGCCTAGAGCTCCTCGATGTTTCCTTCTTCACCAGGGCTGTGCTCTCGCTCATCGCGTACACCGCGGCGTTCGTGTGCGAGGTGGTGCGATCCGGCATCAATACCGTTGACGTGGGACAGCTCGAGGCGTCACGGGCATTGGGCTTCAGATTCACCCAGACCCTCACTGCAGTCGTCGTCCCCCAGGCCATCAGATCTGTGGTGCCACCGATGACCAGCGTGCTCATCTCGCTGCTGAAGAACACGACGATCGCGGCCGGTTTTTCCGTTGCTGAGGCAGGCCAGATCGTTCCGGCGCTGTCCGAGCGCGGGGCACCGCTGCTCATCGGCATGCTGTGGATCGCCATCGGATTCGGAATCCTCGTCGTCCCGCTGACCATCACGCAGCGAGCCCTGGAGAAGCGGTGGAGCCTAGCCCGATGAGCTCAGTGCTCTATGATCTTCCCGGTCCCCGGGCGCGGGCCCGGAACAAGGCATTCGACGTCGTGGCCACCCTCGGCATCGGTGCGCTGGTCGGCTTCATCGGCTACCGCTTCTGGGCGACCGGTCAGTTCGAGAGCACGAAATGGGAGTGGCTGCTCTACAAGACTGTTCAATGGCAGCTGTTCGCGGCGCTGCGCGCCACCTTGGGCGCCTTCGTCGTAGGAGCGCTGCTTGCTCTTGCGTTCGGCTTGCTGTTCGCTCTCGCCCGCCTGTCGGAGCATCCGTGGCTGCGCACGCCGGCGTTCGCGATCGTCGAGTTATTCCGGGCGATCCCGCTGGTCATCATGATCTTTTTCTTATTCTTCGCGGCACCGCAGGCTGGACTCAAGCTGAGTGTTTTCGCCTCGCTCGTGGTTGGTCTGACGCTCTACAACGGTTCGGTGCTCGCCGAGGTGTTCCGGGCCGGGGTCTTGTCCGTGCCGCGCGGCCAGCGCGAGGCAGCGTATGCCTTGGGCCTGCGCCGCAACCAGGTGATGCGAGCGGTGCTGCTTCCCCAAGCGGTGCGGACCATGCTTCCGACGATCGTGAACCAACTGGTGGTTCTCCTGAAGGACACCGCGCTGGGTTTCCTCATCACCTACCAGGAGCTGCTCTTCGAGGCTCGGTACCTCGGCGGCCTCGCTGAGTTCGGGCGTCCCATCATTCCCACGGCACTCGTGATAGGTGTGATCTACATCACGCTGTGTGTGGCGCTGTCGCTACTCGCCCGCTACCTGGAACGCCACAACCGTAGCCTCGTCGAGACCTGAGAGCCCTGGTTCGTCGACGACGCCCACCGGTCAACCCCGGGCGCTGGCAGGTCCAGTGCGCTTACGCCGAAAGCCCCCAGCTCCACGTGACCGGTACCGTCTGGCGCGCTCCCGCCTCAGCTCAGCGACGAGTTCCGATGATTCGTTCGATGGGCGCTAATCTCCGGGCAGTCCGGTTTTCCGGAATTTCTGTGATGGGAGATAGCGCGCTTTATGGACAGCGTTTTCTTCAGTTTCCTGTTGTTCGTGCTACCGCTGGGCGTGGACACGTTCGCGATCGCCGCCGCGGTGGGCGCGAGCCGGCCCACCGGCTCGACCCGGTGGCGGATCTCCGCGGTCTTCGTCCTCTGTGAAGGGGGTATGCCGCTGATAGGCCTTGCCCTCGGCGCATCTATCGGACATCTGGTCGGAAACGTCGCTGACTACCTTTCGGGCGGCCTGCTCGTCTTGCTCGGCGGCTACCTCTGGTGGGCCGACCACGATGACGAGGACGACGTCGCGAAGACTCGCCGACTCACCACGGCGCAGGGCCTCGCCTTGATCGGGCTCGCCCTCACGATCAGCTTCGACGAGCTGGCGATCGGCGTGGGCTTCGGCCTGAGCGCCGACCGTAGCGTACCCGCCGCTACCGTCGCCGGTATCGCGATCCAAACAGTGATCGTCTCCCAGCTGGGGTTGTCTTTCGGCTCTCGGGTCAGCGAACGCGTGCGGGAGTGCATCGAACGCTCGGCCGGCCCCATGCTGATCGTTCTCGGCGGCTACCTGCTAGCCGACGCGCTCATCCACCTCGGGCTGATCACTGCCCGCCACGCGGTAGCCGTCGGTCTCCTCATCCTCGTCCTGGGCGCCGTCACGACCGGCGCGCACCGTGTCTGGTCCGCCCGGGTACAAGCGGCCTTAAGCACACCCGTCGATAGGGTGAGTGCGCTACCGCAGGCTGGCGGACGCACGAGTCAGATCGGCGTTGTGGCTGGGGAAGCTCGACCCGTGCCTGCCGCGGTAGCCCCGGCACCGGCCGCCAGCAGGAAGAGTGAGGCGAATCACCTCGTGGACAACCGTCATGGATTGTGATCCTCAGCGGCCCTGGCCGGAACCGGAGCCGACACCGTCGGCGAGCACCTGGTCTCGGTCGGCGCAGTCCCAGTCGGACGCTCAGCGGAGCACGCCCCGGTCTGGGCAGCGCCGACCAGGCCGGATCGGCTGCCTGCTCATCGTGCTCGTGATCGCGGCACTGTGGGTGCAGAATCGGATCGTCGATACGGTCATCGACCTGTTCCGTAATCATCCTGCTCCGGTGGCTGGCAGCACGTTTGACAAAGTCGCCCCAGCGCCCCGGGCAAGCAGCGGATCGCCAACCATCGACCGGATTGTCGGGAGCCACCAGATTGTCGGGGGCGGCCAGACTGTCGGGGGCGGCCAGCTCAGGATCGCGATCGAAGAGCAGCTCAGGGTCGCGATCGAGGAGGCGCCCGGATTGGCGCAGCGCTCGCCAGAGTCAGGCCGCTACACCGGATTCGACATCGCGTTGCTCGGTCTGATCGCCCGCGACTTGGGGGCGGATCCCGCCCGCACCAGTTTTAAGCCTGTGCCCACGATTAACCGCGAGGGAGACCTGGACAGAGGTGAGGTGGATCTCGTGCTCGGCGGCTATGAGATCACCCCAGCGCGGAGCGCCAAGGTGGGTATCGCGGGTCCTTACCTGGTGCGCTCGCTGCGCCTGGCGGTGCCCGCCACCAGCCCGGTGACTAGCCTGAGCGCGCTCGGTCACGGGGAGGTATGCGCACCCGAGGACTCACCGGCCGCCAAGGCGCTGGCCGACCACGGCATCGGGCTACAGACCCGGGCGGACCTGACCAACTGCGCGACCCTGCTCGGGGATCGCCTCGTCGAAGCGATCGCGGGGAGTCAGGACGCCCTGTCCGCGTTGCTGTCCCAGGAGCCCGGCACGCTGCGGGTGATCGACGAGCCGCTGGGGACCACGGAGTACGGCATCGGCTTGCCGCCCGGTGACCCGCTGCTGCGACAGCGGGTCACCGCGGTGCTGCGGCATGCGATTGACGACGGCACCTGGGCTCGCCTCTACGCTGAGTACCTGGGCACTCCAGTACCCACCCCCCCTGTGTTGCGCTGATTTATCTCCGATTACGGCGGAATAGCCGGATCAGCGGGTCAAAGCGGAGGTCTGCTACCCGTTCTTTCATCGGGATCAGCGCGTTATCAGTGATCTTGATGTGCTCCGGGCACACTTCAGTGCAGCACTTGGTAACGTTGCAGAACCCAAGGCCGTGTTCGTTTTGCGCAGCACGTTTGCGATCAATACCCTCCTCGTCGGCTGCGTCCAGCGGGTGCATGTCGAGTTCAGCGATCCGCATGAGATAACGCGGTCCGGAGAAACTCGCCTTGTTCTCCTCGTGGTCGCGGATCACGTGACAGGTATTCTGACACAGGAAGCACTCGATGCATTTGCGGAATTCTTGCGAGCGTTCCACATCCATTTGCTGCATCCGGTACTCGCCAGGCTGCACACCCTTAGGCGGCATGAACGAACGCACCTCGCGCGCCTTCTGATAGTTGTACGAGACGTCGGTGACGAGATCACGGATAACCGGGAACGTCCGCAACGGAGTGACCGTCACCGGCAGCGGCGGCGGCAACGTGGACATCCGCGTCATGCACATCAGCCGCGGTCGGCCGTTAATTTCGGCGCTACACGATCCGCACTTGCCCGCCTTGCAGTTCCACCGCACCGCGAGGTCGGGCGCTTGAGTGGCCTGCAGGCGGTGGATGACATCGAGAACCACTTCTCCCTCATTGACCTCGACATCAAAACCCACGAGGTTCCCGCCGTGGGCGTCACCCCGCCATACCTGGAAGCGCCGCTGGTCGCCCATGTCAGTCTGTCCTTCCTGGGAGCTCCTCGGCGGTGAAGTACTTCCTCAACTCGTCATGTTCGAATAGGTCAACCAGGTCCGCGCGCATCGGAACCTGCTCCTTGCGTCCGACGTGCACGCTGCTGTCAGCTCCCGTGGTGTGCTGGGTGCATACCAGCAGGACATGTCGCCATTCACGATCCATAACCGGGTAGTCGTCTCGGGTGTGCCCGCCCCGGCTCTCGGTGCGCTCCAGCGCGGCCCGTGCGATGCACTCACTTACCGCGAGCATGTTGCGCAGGTCCAGTGCGAGGTGCCAGCCGGAATTGAACTGCCGGTGACCCTCCACCGCGACGTGCTGGGCTCGACGACGCAGCTCGTCGAGTCTTTTGAGCGCAAGTTCCATCTCCGCTGCCGTGCGGATAATGCCGACCAGGTCATTCATGGTCTGCTGGAGCTCTTGCTGCAACAAGTAGGGGTTCTCGGCGTCGACATCCTCCCTCAGCTCACGTGCAGTTCCAGCAGGGCGAGCTTGCTGCAACAAGTAGGGGTTCTCGGCGTCGACATCCTCCGTTCCGGTACGGAAGGGACTGATCGCCCGCTGCGCAGCGGCCTCCACGTCGGCCTCGCGAACCGAGGGCCGGCGCCCGCCCAGTGAATCGACATAGATCGCCGCTCCGAGGCCAGCCCGGCGGCCGAAAACGAGCAGGTCGGACAGCGAGTTACCACCCAGCCGGTTGGAGCCATGCATCCCGCCGGCAACCTCACCGGCCGCGAACAGTCCGCGCACCGAGGCCGCCGCAGTGTCCGGATCGACTTCCACACCACCCATGACGTAGTGACAGGTAGGGCCGACCTCCATGGGCTCAGCCGTGATGTCGACGTCGGCCAGTTCCTTAAACTGGTGGTACATCGACGGAAGCCGCTTCATGATGACCTTAGCGGGAAGCCGGGTCGAGATGTCGAGGAAGACCCCGCCATGCGGGGACCCGCGGTCCGCTTTCACTTCGGAGTTGATCGCACGCGCGACTTCGTCCCGAGGCAGCAGCTCCGGTGGCCGGCGGTTGTTGTCCGGATCGTCGTACCAGCGGTCAGCTTCTTGCTCCGATGTCGCGTACTGGTCGGCGAAGACCTCAGGGATGTAGTCGAACATGAAGCGCTTATTCTCGGAGTTGCGCAGCACCCCACCATCACCGCGGACCGACTCGGTGACCAGGATTCCCTTGACGCTGGGCGGCCATACCATCCCCGTGGGGTGGAACTGAACGAACTCCATGTTAATCAACGCCGCGCCACACCGCAGCGCGAGCGCGTGCCCGTCCCCGGTGTACTCCCAGGAGTTGCTGGTGACCTTGAACGCTTTTCCGATGCCTCCAGTGGCCAGCACCACGGCCGGTGCGTCGAACCGGATGAAGCGGCCGGTCTCCCGCCAATAGCCGAACGCGCCGGCCACCGCGCCATCAGCGGTGAGCAGGTCCGTGATCGTGCATTCGGCGAAGACTTTGAGCGTAGCCTCATAGTCACCGTATTGGGCGAAATCCTCCTGCTGCAACGAGACAATCTTCTGCTGCAGCGTGCGGATCAGCTCTAGGCCGGTACGGTCACCCACATGGGCCAATCGAGGGTATTTGTGTCCACCGAAGTTGCGCTGACTAATCTTGCCGTCTTTGGTGCGGTCGAATAGTGCGCCGTAGGTCTCCAGTTCCCATACCCGCTGCGGCGCTTCCTTCGCGTGCAGCTCGGCCATCCGCCAGTTGTTGAGAAACTTGCCCCCGCGCATGGTGTCGCGAAAATGGACCTGCCAGTTGTCTCGTGAGTTCACGTTGCCCATCGACGCCGCAATACCGCCCTCGGCCATCACGGTGTGGGCCTTGCCGAACAAAGATTTACACACCACAGCGGTGCGCTTGCCCAGTTCACGGGCCTCGATCGCGGCACGCAGCCCGGCGCCGCCTGCGCCGATCACCACGACGTCGTAGTCGTGCCGCTCGATCTCGATCATAGCTATTCAGTTCCCTCGTCGGTTGAACAAAACCCGTCCAGTTGAACTAGCACAGTCAGTTGATGAGACGTAGGTCGGCTATCCAGCCCGCGGAGACGGCCATGATGTAGAAGTCCGTGAGCATCACCGTGATCAGCGAAACCCATGCGAACTGCATGTGGCGCCCGTTGAGCTTGGACAGCTGCGTCCAGAGCCAATACCGCATGGGATGCTGGGAGAAATTCTTCAGCCGACCACCGAAAATGTGCCGGCACGCATGGCAGGACAGCGAGTACAGCCACAGCATCGTGACGTTGATCAGCAAGATCAACGAGCCCAAACCCACCCCGAAGCCACCATTGAGGGGGAAGAACGCCAACACGGCATCATAGGTATTGATCAGAAGTAATACACTGGCCAGGTAGAAAAAATATCGATGTAGATTTTGCAGAACCAGCGGGAGACGGGTTTCCCCGGTGTATTTCTTCGCCGGCTCAGCCACGGCGCATCCCGGCGGCGACAGGAGAAAAGCTCGGTAGCCGGCCTTGCGGTAGTAGTAACAGCTGGCTCGGAAGCCGGCGAGAACCGGGAAAATCAGGATCGGCAGCGGCAGTGCCAGTGGGAACGTTGGCAGCGGGGTGCCGAAATGCGACGAGCCCGGCGCGCACGATTCACTCAAGCACGGCGAGTACAACGGAGTGAGGTAGCGGTATTCATCGACCCAGTAGTCATGCCGCATGAATAACCGGATCGTCGTGTAGATGATGAAGATTCCCAGCACGATGGCAGTCACCAAGGGTGAGACCCACCAACGGTCGCTACGCAAGGTCCGGGCGGCGATCGCTGCCCGAGCGGGGGGTATCCGACTGGACTGGCCGACTCCGGACGGGGAGGACGGTGAAGTGGTGGTCATAACGTCGATTCAACTCGGGGCCACAGGCCAGGGTGGTCAGGTCAACGTGCGGTGGCGGCCGCAACCGGCACTATCGCCACGGGTCGGCGGCCCGCGTAGCGGAACGTGGCTAAAACCGACAATAAGCCGCCTGCGTGGCGCAGGTCCAAGACATGGTGACGCTCGTCTCAATAGTCGTAAGCTATCACGATGCAGTTACAGCAGTTGGTGTACTTCCTGGCCGTCGCCCGGACCCGTCACTTCACCCGGGCAGCTGAGCTCACGCACGTTGCCCAACCGTCGCTGAGCAAACAGATCCACTGTCTCGAGCGCGAACTAGGCAGCGAGCTGTTCCATCGGGCCCGGGGTAACGTGACGCTCACCCCAGCGGGGGAGGCGCTCGTCCCGTTCGCCCGGCGGATTCTGACAGATGTTGAGAGCGCCCGGGTGCAGGTGCATGAGCTGGCCGAGCTTCGCCGGGGCCGGCTACGGCTGGGCGCCACGCCAAGCCTCTGCACCGGGCTGCTGGCGCAGGCGCTCGCCCGCTTCCGCCTCCGCTACCCAGGCATCCAACTCGTCATCGACGAAAGCGGGTCCCGGGATCTGGTACGCCAGCTCGCGGACGGAGCCATCGATCTGGCGATGATCACATCGCCGGTGCATCGAGGGGATCCCACCCTGGATACGGTCCCGATCCTTCGCGAGCAACTTACCGTCGCCGTGCCCCGCGCCATGGACCTCGATCTTGACTCATTTCGCACTGAAGACCTCCGAGATCGCCCGTTGGTGATGTTCCGCGAGGGCTACGACCTTCGATCAATGACCCTCGCGGCCTGTCAGCGAGCCGGGTTTCAGCCACAATTCGCCATCGAAGGGGGTGAGATGGACGCGGTACTCAGCTTTGTCGAAGCCGGCCTCGGGATTGCCGTGGTCCCCAGCATGGTTCTCCACAGCCGCCCCCAGCTTCGTGGTGTGCCGTTCGCACCTCCCATTCCCATTCGCACGATCACGCTGGCCCACCGCACCGACATGCGCCCAACCCGAGCCGCTGAGGAGTTCCGGACCACATTGTTGCAGCTGCTCAGTGATGCGCACGCCCACGGCGGCCTCCCCGCTGGTGTCGAATTCATCGTCCCCGGCGGAGCAGCCGGTGGTCAGTCAGGACACGGCTCGACCTCGGTGGACCAGTCACCCGGACTGAGCTCCTCACGAACCACTCGCCACGCCAGCGCCTCGGAGTAGCCCTTACGGACCAGCATCCCGCCGAGTTTGCGGGCCAGGGTGCTGGCGTTGCGTGCGGTGCTGGTGCGTAGCTTGCGGCGGAGGAGTTCGCGGGCCCGCTGCTCTTCATCCTCAGGCCGCACCGTTTCCACGGCCTCGCGGACGATCTCATCTGGCACTCCCCGGCGCCGGAGCTCGGTACTTAGCGCTCGTCGGCCCAGGCCGAGGTGGCGGTGCCCGGAGTGCACCGCCACCTCGGCGAAGGCTGCGTCATCCACCAGGCCCACCTCGTTCAGCCGGTCGAGCACTGACCCGCCGATCTCCTCGGGAATCCCGCGCCTGCGCAACGCCTCGGCCAGCTCGGCCCGGCTGCGCGGCCGCGCAGTGAGTAACCGCAGGCAGATTCCCTGCGCTCGCTGCGCGGGACTCATCGCCGTGGCGGCCGGGAAACCCGCCACGGCAGACCCAGCAACCCCAGGGTTGCTTCTTCTCACCGGTGCCCCGGACGTCTTGGGACGGATCGGGGACATCAGAAGTCCACCGGGGCCGGCACGGTCTGGTCGTTGTCGAGCTTTGCCCCGATACCCAGTTTGTCCTTGATCCGCTTCTCGATCTCGGCAGCGACGTCGGGATTGTCGGCGAGAAATTTGCGCGCGTTCTCCTTGCCCTGGCCCAGCTGGTCGCCCTCGTAGGTGTACCAGGCGCCCGACTTGCGGATGACGCCCTGCTCCACCCCCAGATCGATGAGCGAGCCCTCCTTGCTGATCCCATGGCCGTACAGAATGTCGAACTCTGCTTGTTTGAAGGGTGGAGCGCAGTTGTGAACCACGACATCGTTCGCAACGAAGTTGTGCAGCTCATCGACCTCGATATCGAACGTCCGGCACCGGCGGGAGGGCAGAATAGCGGCGATCCGCGAGTAGCATAGTCCCTCGGCGAGGATCTCCTGAAGAAATACGTCGTCGAGGGCGTCCGCGAGACGGGAGAGACGATCACGCCGCAACCGGTGGAGGCCAAGGACCTGCCTCATCCCGCCTTGCGGACTTCCCGCCCGATCGCCGATCAGCTGTGCTGCTAGCTGCGGAGTCACTCCCCGGACGGCGAGATGTGCGAGCACCGGTTCGTAAACCTCAGACGCGAGATAGACGCTCTGCGAACCACGGTAGCGGCCGACGAGTGCGGTGATTTCCCGGGTCAATATCTGGCCTCGCGGCCCCCACATGGGCACCGTCTTAGCGAACGTCGCTACGTTGTCAATTCCGGCGATGCGCACTTCCCAGGCCGGAAGCTTGCCGACGATCCGCCAACCTTCCACGACGCCTCCCTCAGCACGTGACTCCCGTCTCCGAATACTGCTTCCGATGCTCCACCGCAGTAGCAACCAGTGGAGCTGCTGAGCGAGTTGCTCGGAAGTTGTCCAGTAACCGACTCGAATTCCGCCAGTTTGGTCACGGGTCACGCATCCGTCTGTTTCGAACAGACCGAAGAGCAGATTAGAAAGCACCTCGGCAGAGATGTCGTGCGTGAAGAAGAGTGGCGGGATCTGCTTCTCCGACGCTAGCTTGCCCCAGATTCCGGCCTTTCGGCACAGCTCGAGCACTCCGTTCTTCTCGCCTGGGCGGTGCGAGAATACGATCTCAGTATCATTCGGCCGGGGCTTGGCAGCGCATCCGAGCGTCCCAGCGATCTGAGTGGCATCATCCTGCAACGCGCGGGAGAAGTTGATGAACCTCACGGGTGTCTTACCACCGACGTAGCCGTCACCGATCAAGTAACCGAGTAGACGAGCGTGCTCGGGAGTCACTGGCTCGGCGTCTCCGAATCCCAGGAACTCGCGGGGTCGCGCCACTCGATCCCCAGGGATGAGTTGACTTGCCGGGCGCCAGCCATCCTCAGTGAGGATCTTGTGGTCGGGGGTCACCCACAGCTCGGTGCCGTCTCTCATCTGGAGACCCATCACGTCCTGCTCGCCCTGGTCGAACCAGGAGACTACCGGTCGGCTGTGCAGCATCCCTGCCTTGTCAGTGGCCACCACGTGCACCGGAAGCTGGCCGTCGACGACGTCCTCAATCACGTGCGTCTGACCCGTGACCGGGTCAAACACCCGGGTTCCCGCAGCAACGCACTTATTTTTCACGACTTTGACGCGAGTCCGGTTGCCTACTGCGTCCGAGCCGTCCTTGAGCGTCTCAACCCGGCGGATATCCAGCCGTATCGAGGCGTAAAACTTCAGCGCCTTGCCGCCAGTGGTGGTCTCCGGGGAGCCGAAGAAGACCCCGACCTTCTCGCGGAGCTGGTTGATGAAGATCGCGGTGGTGCCTGAGTTGCTCAGCGCACCAGTGATCTTTCGCAGCGCCTGGCTCATCAGCCGGGCCTGCAGGCCGACGTGCGCGTCGCCCATCTCACCCTCGATTTCCGCCCGCGGGACGAGGGCCGCCACCGAGTCGATGACCACGACGTCCAGCGCACCGGAGCGGATCAGCATGTCGGTGATCTCCAGCGCCTGCTCCCCGGTGTCCGGCTGGGAAACCAGCAGGGCGTCGGTGTCCACTCCGAGCGCCTTCGCGTAGTCAGGATCCAGCGCGTGCTCGGCGTCGATGAAGGCGGCGATCCCACCGGCCCGCTGGGCGTTAGCCACTGCGTGCAGCGCGACCGTCGTTTTTCCGGAGGACTCCGGGCCGTACACCTCCACGACCCGGCCGCGGGGCAGGCCACCGATGCCCAGCGCCACGTCCAACGCGATAGACCCGGTGGGGATCACCTCGATGGGCGCGCGGCCTTCCTCACCAAGGCGCATCACCGAGCCCTTGCCGTGCTGCTTTTCGATCTGGGCCAAGGCGATCTCGAGCGCCTTGGCCCGGTCCAGTGCTGGTGCCATCTGACGGTTCACCTCGCTAATCGGTTCTTGTGGGTCGGAGCCGACGCTATGCGGTAGGACCGACACTTTGCGACGACACACACGCCGGGTCTGTGGACAGCGGTCCGGCTGTGGACAACAGCCTAGGGGAACGCATGTTCGACCTCAGTATCGACACGCCGGTGTGCTACCATCGCACGCCCCGGCACCAAGGTGAGCGAAGGGTCAACGCCGCTCTTCGGCAACATCGAATGTGTCGCACACCACGGCCCACACCCGCTTGGTGTCCATCCCCGCCTCCAGCGCCCCGTTCACCGTCCGACCGCCAAGCTCGGCGAACACATGATCATGGGCCAACGCGGCCGCCCGGGCTGAGCCAAATTCCTCGTCCATCCGCTGACGGAAGTGGGTTATCCGCACTCCGCCACGTTAAGGCCCCCGCTCTGCTGGTGCTCATCCGCTGGTGGTGGCAGCAACGGGGCCGCTGAGGCGCGACTACCGCGATGCCACGGAGCCCTCCGGCGGCGTGGCGCGGATGCGGTGCCCCGCTGCGGTCAAACAGCGACCTGTGGCGAGGTCGAAGCGCCAGCCGTGCAAGGCACAGGTGAGAATCCCGTCGGAGACACTGCCGAACTTGGCCAGGTCGGCGCGCAGGTGGGGGCAGCGGCGTTGCACGCGCCAGCCGTCCAGAGTGACCTCCGAGCCGTCATCGTTGCGCTCGTCGTACCAGTTCTCGACGTAGTCGATGCGTTCGGGCGACAAGCACTTGAAGAAGACGTAGACGAACTCGTTGTACTGGCCGACCCGGCTAGCCCGAAATCGCAGGGACAGAAACAAACTGTTGGACCAGTCCACCTCACGGCGGGCCAGGTTGGTGGCAACCAGATCCGCCGATACGGACAGCCGGTAGCGGCAGTGCTCGCCACCGAACTCGCGCACTTCGCGAGCGATGAAGTCAATCACCAGTGAGCGCTCACCGACGTCCAGGCGAACGGGGCCACCGACCCCGGCGCAGATATTCTCGGCCCGCATGAGCAGCGGCTCCCACCACTGTTTGAGCTGCTCAAGCAGGTCAGCAGGCACCACCGCCCGGCTAGCCCGCTCCCGCGCCAGGGCGGGTTGGGCACGGGCCTGGTATTCGCGCAGGTAGCTGCTCTTCTCGCCGAAGATGTGGGTGATCTCGGCAGCTGAGTGCCGGTGAGTGAGCTCGCAGCGCGAGGAGTCCAGCTCGGCGACGCTTCCCGGCAACAGCAGGTGTGCCAGCACGTCAGGACGCGCGCCGGCCAGCTCAGCCAGGAACTCCGTCTGGTCGGTGAAGATGCTGTCTTCATCCCGACCGACACCGTTGAGCTGGAAAAGCTCCTCATCGAGGAAGCAGGGCGGCCCAGCGGTCGGGAACACGTGCGCGGCACGCACGGCGTCGATGTAGCGCAGGGCGCGCTCGGTCTGCCCGGCCCGCTTGCGGCGGGCGAACTCCCGGCGCGCCCCCTCGGGCAGGTCGTAGACCATCGGCCACCAGATCGCCCCGGAGAACTGGGTGAAATACCCATGCACCGCGCCGAAGTCCCGGAGCCGCTCGATGTCCAGCGGGTGGGCGTCGTTCTGGTTGAGGATCACAGTGGTGCCGTCGTCCAGGGAGAGCGCCGAGTCACCGATCGGCCCGTCGCTGGGCCCGGTCAGGGACGTAATCATGATGCGCAACCCGTCGCGTTCCACCGGGACACCTGACTGGGTGCGCAGGAAGGTCCGGAACCCAAGATCAGCCAGCGCGCGCTCCAGCTCGTCAGTCGGGTAGTCCGGCAGCAGCACCGTGGCGGCCTTGCGTACGTGCCGGCTCAGCAGCTGCGCATCGAAGTGATCTCGGTGCAGGTGCGAGACATAGAGAAAGTCAGCCTGCCCGAAGGCGTCCCAGTCGAGGTCACTGTTGTCCGGGAAGGGGAACCATGAGCCGAAAAACGCTGGGTTCACCCAGGGGTCGCAGAGCACGCTGCCAGCGGGCGTCTCAATGAACAGCCCAGCGTGTCCAAGACCGGTGACCCGCATGCTCGTCTCCTTGTCCGCCACGCACTCGGTCCGCCAGGTACTCGCCAGATGGTGCCATCCGTTCCACCGCGCTGGGGCCAGCCCCCCGTTCAGCCTGCTGAACGCGGCGAGAGACCATCATGGTGGGCGTGCTTGAGCGCTTTTCCCCCGCTACCCGGGAGTGGTTCGTGGGGGCTTTCGCCGCGCCCACCCCAGCACAACTTGGCGCCTGGAACGCCGTCGCCGATGGGCAACATGCCCTAGTCGTGGCGCCCACCGGCTCGGGCAAGACCCTTGCCGCGTTCCTGTGGGCGCTGGATCAGCTGGCCGTGGCAGGGCCTCCGGACGAGCCGGCACGGCGGTGCCGGGTGCTTTACATCTCCCCGCTGAAGGCCTTGGCGGTGGACGTCGAGCGCAACCTGCGGTCCCCGCTGGCGGGCATCCGGCAGGCCGCGCACCGGTTGGGTCTGCCGACACCGGACATCCGGGTGGGGATGCGCACCGGTGACACTCCGGCCGATCAGCGCCGCGCCTTCGCCCGCACCCCGACTGACGTGCTGGTCACCACCCCGGAGTCACTGTTCCTGCTGCTGACCTCGGCGGTCAGGGAGTCGTTGCGGGGAGTGCGTACCGTGATTGTCGATGAGGTACACGCCCTCGCCGCGACCAAACGCGGCGCGCACCTGGCGTTGTCCTTGGAGCGGCTGGATGCCTTGCTGGAGCACCCCGCCCAGCGGATCGGCCTGTCCGCCACCGTGCGTCCCGTCGAGGAGGTCAGCGCCTTTCTCGCCGGGGGCCGACCGGTGCGGGTGGTGCAGCCGGCGTCGGCCAAGACGATCGAGATCTCGGTGCAGGTGCCGGTGCCGGACATGTCGGCCCTGGCTGAGCTGGCCCCAGCTGAGCTGGCCCCGGGCGAGCGGGCCGGCGAGGTCAACGGGGCGGCGGAGCAGCGTGCCTCGATCTGGCCCGCAGTCCAGCAGCGAGTACTGAAGCTGGTGCGCGCGCACCGCTCGACGATCGTGTTCGCCAACTCGCGTCGGTTGGCCGAGCGGCTCACCGCCCGGCTCAACGAGCTAGCCAACGACCAGTCCGCAACACCCCGAGACCGGATGCCCGCTGAGCTGATGGGCCAGGCCGGGCTCGCCGGTGGCGCCCCTGAGGTCATCGCCAAGGCGCACCACGGCTCGATGTCGCGCGAACAGCGAACTTTGGTCGAGGAGGAACTCAAGTCCGGCCGACTGCCGTGCGTGGTCGCCACCTCCTCGCTGGAGCTGGGCATCGACATGGGAGCCGTGGACTTGGTGGTACAGATTGAGGCACCCCCGACGGTGGCCTCGGGCCTCCAGCGGATCGGCCGGGCCGGACACCAGGTCGGTGCGGTGTCCCGGGGCGTGGTTTTCCCCAAGTTCCGCGGCGACCTGGTCTCCTGCGCGGTGATCGCGGAACGGATGGCCAGCGGGACGATCGAGGCGCTGCGCTATCCCCGCAACCCGCTGGATGTGCTCGCTCAGCAGGTGGTGGCCATGGTCGCGCTGGATCCGTGGACCGTGAACGATCTCGGGGCGCTCCTGCGCCGCGCCGCGCCGTACGCAGCGCTGCCCGACTCGGCGCTGCACGCCGTCCTAGACATGCTGGCGGGGCGCTACCCCTCCGAGGAGTTCGGCGAGCTGCGCCCGCGGATCGTCTGGGACCGGATCAGCGATGAGCTGCGCGGACGGCCAGGGGCGCAACGGCTGGCGGTCACCTCCGGTGGCACCATCCCAGACCGGGGACTGTTCACCGTGATGACCCCGAGTGGCGCCGAGGGAGCGGGCTCGCGGGTCGGTGAGCTCGACGAGGAGATGGTATATGAGTCCCGAGTAGGTGATACGTTTTTGCTCGGCTCGACCTCGTGGAAGATCGTGGACATCACCCACGACCGGGTCATCGCGGCACCCGCACCTGGGGAGCCGGCCCGGATGCCGTTCTGGAAGGGCGACGCGCCAGGGCGGCCTTTGGAGTTAGGGCGGGCGTTGGGAGCATTCGTCCGGGAGCTGAGCGGCGCCGGAGTGGACGCGGCACGTCGGCGCATCGAAGCGGCCGGGCTTGATGACTGGGCGGCCGAGAACCTGCTGACTTACCTGCGCGAGCAGCGCGAAGCCACCGGACATCTGCCCGACGACCGCACCGTGGTGGTGGAGCGTTTCCGCGACGAGCTGGGGGACTGGCGGATGGTGGTGCACTCCCCGTTCGGCGCGCAGGTCAACGGGCCATGGGCGCTGGCGATCGGCGCCCGGCTGCGCGAGCGGTGCGGTGTCGAGGCGCAGGTGGCCAGCGCCGATGACGGTATCGTCCTGCGGCTGCCGGACGCACTCGACGCGCACGGGGCCGAGGTGCTCCCGAGGGCGCAGGACGTGCTACTCGACCCGGATGAGGTGGAGCAGCTCGTAACCGCCGAGGTAAGCGCCTGCGCCCTATTCGCCGCCCGCTTTCGGGAATGCGCGGCGCGCTCACTGCTGCTGCCCCGCCGCGACCCCAGGCGCCGCACACCGCTGTGGCAGCAGCGGCAGCGCTCAGCTCAGCTGCTCGCCGTCGCCTCGAAGTACGAGCGGTTCCCGGTGGTGCTGGAAGCGATGCGAGAGTGCCTGCAAGACGTCTATGATCTGCCCGGGTTGCGCGAGCTGATGTCGGAGGTGCGAGCCCGACGGGTGCGGGTGGTGGAGGTGACTACCCCAGCGCCGTCACCGTTTGCCCGCAGCCTGCTGTTCGGTTACGTGGGGATGTTCCTCTATGAGCTCGACGCCCCGCTGGCCGAGCGCAGGGCCGCTGCCCTCGCGCTGGACTCCACGCTGCTGGCGGAGCTGCTGGGCGCCGAGGCGATCCGCGAGCTGCTCGACCCTGGGGTGCTCGTGGACGTGGAGGCGCAGCTGCAGCGCATCGATCCGGATCGGCACGCCCGAGACGCCGAGAGCACCGCCGATCTGCTGCGCGCGCTGGGTGACCTCACCGAGGCTGAGGCCGCCCAGCGCGGGGTCCTCCCGGAGTGGCTCGCCCAGCTCGGCAACGCCCGCCGGGCGATCACGGTACGGATCGCCGGCCAGCGGCGCTGGATCGCCATCGAGGACGCCGGGCGGGTGCGTGACGCGCTGGGCGTGGCCCTGCCGGTCGGGGTGCCGGAAGCATTCACCGAGCCGGTGGCAGACCCACTGGGGGATCTGGTGCTGCGTTATGCGCGGACACGCGGGCCGTTCGCGGTGGCCACGGCCGCGGATCGTTTCGGACTGGGGACCGCCGTGATGGGCGCGGTCCTGGATCGGATGACCAAGGCAGGCACTCTCGTTCGCGGCGAGCTACGCCCAGTCGAGCTGGGCGGTGGCGGCACGGAGTACTGCCACCCCGAGGTGCTACGGCGGTTGCGGCGCGCCTCATTGGCCCGGTTGCGGGCCCAGGTGGAGCCGGTCGAGCAGGCCGCGCTGGGTCGATTCCTGCCGGCTTGGCACGGCATCAGCTCCCGGGATAACCGGCGCGGTGAGTCTGGGCCGACGCGCGGGGTGCGCGGCGCGCCCACCGCGGAGGACGTCCTGGGTGCCGTGGAGCAGCTGGCGGGTGCCCCCATGCCGGCCAGCGCGCTGGACTCACTGCTGTTGCCCGTGCGGTTTCCCGGCTACTTCCCTGCCCTGCTCGATGAGCTCACTATTTCTGGTGAAGTCAGCTGGATCGGCTGCGGGTCACTGCCGGGTCAGGATGGGTGGATCGCGCTGGCTCCCACCGATCTGGCTGACCTGGTGTTGCCGGAGCCCGATGAGCAGTGTGCGCTCACGCCCGTGCACCGCAGTGTCCTGCGCGCTCTGGGCTGGGAGTCCGCTGGTGCTCCGGTCAGGGCTGGCGCACTGTTCTTCCGGCAGCTTGCCGATCGGGCCAGTCAGTATCTGCTCGACGACGGCCAACCGGCGCCCGGTGACGCCGAGGTGGTCACCGCGATGTGGGACCTGGTGTGGGCCGGGTACCTGACCAACGATTCCCTGGCGCCGTTGCGAGCCCTGGTGTCCGGTCGCCGCGGTGCGCACCGCCCCCACCGGTCCGCGCCGCGCGCGAGATACGCCCGGATGCGCGCGGGTCGGCCACTGATGCCCTCCCAAATGGGACCGCCAACGGTCGCCGGACGCTGGTCGCTGTCGCCGGTGCCCCCGCCATCCGCAGCAGCGCCCGACCCGACGCGCCGCGAGCACGCCCGCGCCGAGACGTTCCTCGAGCGCCACGGGGTCCTGACGAGGGGGGCTCTGCACACCGAACGGGTCACCGGCGGCTTCGCCGGCGTCTACCAGGTGCTCCGGGCCATGGAGGAGGCTGGCCAGTGCCGACGCGGCTACGTCGTCGAGGGACTCGGGGCGGCCCAGTTCGCCGTCCCCGGCGCCATCGACCGGCTGCGCGCGGTGGCACAGCCCAGCACCGACCGTGCCGCCACGGTGGTCCTCGCCGCCACCGACCCCGCCCAACCCTACGGAGCTGCCTTGCCCTGGCCACCCACCGTGGGCGAGCTGCGACACCGGCCCGCCCGCAAGGCCGGAGCCCTCACCGTCCTCGTCGAGGGTGCCGCCGTGCTCTACGTCGAACGCGGCGGCCGCTCGATGCTGTCGTTCAGCGAGGACACCGTCTCCCTGCGGGCCGCCATCGACGCTCTCGCCGACGCGGTGCGCCGGGGGTGGTTGGGGACGCTGTCCGTGGAGCGTGCCGACGGCGAGGCCGCCCTGGGATCCGCCCTGGCCGTGCTGTTGCAAGAGGCCGGGTTCCGCGCTACTCCGCGCGGGCTGCGGATACGTGCCTGAGGTCATGGCCGCATCCCGGCTCACTGCGTTGCCGGGCGCAACAGCGTCCACAAATGGCCGACCGCATCCTGGTCACCGGCGATCTGCACTGACTGGTCAGGCACCCGTCCCCAGCACCACAGGTAGACGTCCATCGGCTCGCCGCTGACCGTTGCGTCCGCGGTACGGGCCTCGGCCTCCTGCACTCGGCGAGCGATGGAGCGGCCGGGCTCAGAAATGGCCAACCAGCGCTGGTCGGCAGCCGAGAGGGCTACGGCACCGTGCCGGGGCGAGGACATCCCCAGCTTACTGAGGCGATACCCGAACCACAAAAACAGCAGCTCGTCGATGCCGTCGAGGGCAACCTCCGGCTCGATCGGGTGCGGCCGCAGGCCAGCGGCAGCCTCCACGTCGACCCGGTGCACGGTGGTCTCGTGAGCCATCCGACGCCGCCAGAACCCATGCGTGCGGTCCTCGGGCCACCAGGTGTCGCAGGGTTCGGACGGGTCATGGCGGCTCAACTCGGTGAGTAACTCCTCCAGACCGGATCGCACGAAACCCACGAGATCGTCGTCCGCGGGTTCTCGCCGCCACTGTTCGGGGCGGCGCCCGTCGTGCGCCCACAACCGGGTCACCCGGTGCACGCTACCGACATGCCGCAGAGTCTCCGCCAAGGTGCGACCGGGGCATCCGGGGACCTCGGCTTGAGCCGCCGACGGCAACGCTGAGGCGGCGGTGTTCAGCATCAATTCGCCCTCGATGCCGATCACATCCAGCATCCGGCCATAATCGATCAGCGGTCTCGGAGCTGTCATCGGGAACTCCTTGCCACCGCGTGGGCCGCGAAAGTGAGGAACTCGCCGGCCCGGCGGACGAGGTTGTCGGCGTCGCGCTCAGTCACCAGGTGACGCGCACCGGCCTCGGCGGCTGCGCGGGTGGCCGACGTGGCGGCAAAAAGTCTTGACCATTCCGCGAAGTCCGGCCCAAGCGTGGCGAGTAGCGCCCAAGCGCTGGTCGGCCGAGCGCGGTTGCGCGGCCGGGCCCGCGCTGCCAGAACGGCCGCTGCCGCGCGCAACGCTGCGCGGTCCGCCTGGGCGTATCGATCGAGGGGACGCGCGGCGTACTCGGCGTCGAGTAGCGTCCGCCGGGCCTGGTCGAGGAGGATACGTACGTTCGTCACACAGTGACTCGGTCTGTGGTGCTTCGGGCTGTCATACCGCGGCACAACGGCTGGGGTGAGCGCAGCAACAGCGGCCACGTTGGCCTCCTGGATCGGCAGTCGTGATGGGCGACATCGGTTGACTCCGCCGTGGGGAAGCCGGCGGAGCTCGGCGGCGGTGCGCTTCCCCCGCCCCACCGCCGAGTCCATGTTCGAACATACGTTCGATACGTGTAGAGAGTAGCTCACCTAGACGCAGGTCCGTCAAGTAGCAATCCCGGCTAGCGCGGCAGGCCGACGTCGAGGAGTGGTCTCATGAAAGACATGCGCTCCCGTCACGCCACCCGCATCGGTGTGACGTCAGCCGATGTGGGGGCCGATACGGGAGGTCAACGGTGACCGCAATGCCCACCCTCGAGCCAGCACGGCTGACCGAGCTGACGGCCGCGCAGTTGCGCGTCCGGCTTGACGAGGCACTGCGGGTCTATGTCACGGCGATGCGTTATCCACCGGGCACCGAGCGCCATCGCGGCCCAATGTGGCTGGAGCACATGCGGCGGGCCGGCTGGGTATGCATGGCTGCCTTCGACGCCGACGCCTTGGTGGGTGTCGGCTACGGATACCGGGGTGCACCTGGCCAGTGGTGGTACGACGAGGTCCACCGCGGACTCATGCTGGTCAATCCCGCGGCGGTACAACGCGAGCTCGCCGACTACTTCGAGCTCACCGAACTGCATGTGCACCCGAGCGCGCAAGGCAGGGGCATCGGCAAAGCGCTACTCGTCGAGCTTTTGTCTCGCGTGGATGCTCCGCGCGCGCTGCTGTCCACGCCCGAGGGCCCCACCAGAGCGTGGCGGCTCTACCGGCGGCTTGGGTTCACCGATCTGCTGCGGCACTACCACTTCACCGGAGACTCCCGAGAGTTCGCCGTGTTGGGCCGCACCCTGCCGCTGTCGTACACAGGTCAGCGCTTAGGTATGTGAAGAGTCACCACCGCATTGATCAGCGGGCGACGGCCGTAGCTGGACGTTCCGGCGCCATGCCCAGCCGGGCCAGCACGGCCTGAGTAGAGCCGGATCGGTTGAGCGTATAGAAGTGCAGCCCCGGCGCGCCTTCGGCGAGCAGCCGCTGCGACAGCTCGCTGGCGACGTCCACCCCGACCTGGCGCACCGCGGCGGGATCATCATCCACCGCAGTCAACCGGTCGCGCACCGTCTGAGGAATCGTGCAGCCGGACAGCTCAGCCATCTTCTGTACGCCGCGCACGGTGGTGATGGGCATCACCCCCGGCAGGATCGGCACCGCCGCCATGTCCGCGCCTGCCGCAGCGACTTGGTCCCGCAGCCGCAGGTAATCCTCGGCGCGGAAGAACATCTGGGTGATCGCGAACTGGGCACCAGCTCGCAACTTGGCCACCAGGTATCGGACGTCGGATTCGGCGTCCGGCGAGCGGGGATGGCACTCGGGGAAGGCGGCCACGCCGATGCAGAAGTGGCCAAGCGAGCGAATGAGGCGAACCAGCTCTGCGGCGTAGCGGACCCCCTGCGGGTGCGCCACCCACTCCCCGAGCGGGTCACCCGGTGGATCACCGCGCAGCGCCAGCACGTTGCGAATCCCGGCCTGCGCGTAGCTGCTGACTACTTGTCGCAGTTCGGCCACCGAGTGGTTCACCGCGGTGAGGTGCGCCATGGGAACCATCGTGGTCTGCTGCGCAATCCGTCCGGTGATCCGCACCGTCCGGTCCCGGCTGGAGCCCCCGGCACCATAGGTGACCGAGACAAAGGCCGGGTTCAGCGGCTCAAAGTCACGCACCGCTTGCCACAGCTGGCGCTCCCCGACGTCGTCGCGGGGCGGGAAGAACTCCACTGAAAAGACCGGGCGGCCACCGCCGAGCCGGTCGATGACCGCCGTCATACAGCCACCCTAGGTCGTGCTCGCAAAAAGGATGCAACAAATTACCGTGGAGCACCCTCAGTACCTCGGTGCCGCGCTCGCCGGAGTGGGCCCGGCACCGGTATGTACGCACGCCACCTACAGAGTTCGCGCACGAGACCACGCGTAACGTGCACCCATGCGCACCGTGCCGGGACCTACCGACCACGTCGTCATCGTCGGCGCCGGGCTAGCCGGGCTGTCCGCGGCACTGCACCTGCTTGGATCCGGTCGGCACGTCACCGTCCTCGAAGCCCAGCCCCACCCGGGCGGTCGGGCCGGCCGGATGGATCTCGCCGGCTACCGCCTCGACACCGGCCCCACCGTGCTCACCATGCCAGAGCTGATCGACGAGGCACTGGCCGCAGTGGGTGACTCACTGGCCGCACGGCTGGATCTCGTGGCGCTGCACCCCGCCTACCGGGCCCGCTTCGCCGACGGGTCAGTGATCGACGTGCACACCGACGCCGACGCGATGGAGGCGCACATCCACGCGGTGGCCGGCCCCGCGGAAGCGCGCGGCTACCGGCGGCTGCGGCACTGGCTGACCCGGCTGTACCAGATCGAGATCGGGCGGTTCATCGGCGGCAACTTCGACTCCCCGCTGGACCTGGTGGCCGGCCGGGATGCCCGCCGCGACCTGGCTGTGCTCGCGGCGCTGGGCGGCTTCGGCCGGCTGAGCACGCAGATCGGCCGCTTCCTGCACGATGAGCGGCTACAACGGATCTTCTCGTTTCAGGCGCTTTACGCCGGAGTGCCCCCGCAGCGCGCCCTCGGCGCGTACGCGGTGATCGCCTACATGGACACGGTCGCCGGGGTCTGGTTCCCCCGCGGGGGAATGCGGGCGCTGCCCCAGGCGCTGGCCGACGCCGCCTCCGACGCAGGCGCCGACATTCGTTACCACACGACGGTGACCGCTCTGGAGCAGGCCGGGGACCGCATCACGGCCGTGCACACGGCGCAGGGCGAACGGATAGGCGCCGATGCGGTGGTGCTCACACCCGACCTACCGGTGGTGTACCGGTTGCTCGGCCGGGCCCCGCGGCGGCTGGTGCCACTGCGCTGGTCGCCCTCGGCGGTGATCCTGCACGCCGGCGTCCGGGCCGGCACCGGAGCAGGCTGGGCCGGGCTGGCGCATCACACGATCCTCTTCGGCGAGGCGTGGCAGCGCACCTTCGAGGAGATCATCGACCGCGGACAGCTCATGACTGACCCGTCGCTGCTCGTCACCCGTCCCACTGCCACCGAGCCGAACCTGGCACCTGCTGAGCGTGAGCTGCTCTACGTCCTCGCGCCGTGCCCCAACCTGCACACCGCGCCGCTGGACTGGGCCACCCTCGGATCGGCGTACCGCGATGAGCTGGTCAGCACGCTGGAGCAGCGGGGACTGGCCGACCTGGGCGAGGCCGTCGAGGTTGAGCACCTGGTCACCCCTGCGGACTGGGCGGCCCAGGGGCTGGCCGTCGGCACCCCGTTCTCCGCAGCACACACCTTCGCCCAGACCGGGCCGCTGCGCCCAGCGAACCTGGTGGCTGGGCGGACCAACGTGGTGCTTGCCGGATGCGGCACCACGCCCGGGGTCGGCGTCCCCACCGCGATCATCTCCGGCAAGCTCGCCGCTGCCCGGATCACCGCCACCGGTGCCCGCCGACGCACTGCGATGAGCGGCTGAACCATCAGTGTCCTCTCCTAGCAGGACGCCGGTGCAGCCCGTGCTGCTGCTCGACCGACTGCGCCCGAATCGCCTGCTGTCGGGCACGGTGCTGCTCGGATTGGCCGGTTCAGTGCTCCTGGCCACCGCAGCGGTCGGGGCCGGCGGCATCCTCATCACCGATCCGCTGATCACTGGGGGTCCGCTGTCCTGGATCCGCTACGGGCACGGGCATGACCTGGCCACCGTGGCGCTCTACGTCGGCGTCGGGATGCTCGTGTGGGCCTGGGTACGCCTGGGGCGCGACGTCCTGAGCGGCACCGCGACCGTGCGGCAGGTGCGCCTCGCCGCTGCGGTGTGGACCGCACCCGTACTGCCCTCGCCGCCGCTGTTCACCCGGGACGTTTACAGCTACCTGGCGCAGGGTGCACTTGCCGTGCGCGGGCTGGATCCGTACCAGGTAGGGCCCTCGGAGCTGCCGCCGGGAGCTATCGCGGACAATGTGCACGATTTATGGCAAACCACCCCAGCGCCCTATGGCCCGCTGTTCATTCTCATCGCCAAGATGGTGAACCGATTGGCCGGCGAGGACCTAATCCTAGGTGTGACCGGCATGCGACTGGTGCTGCTAAGCGGCATGGCGCTGCTCATCGTCGCGCTGCCTCGGCTGGCCGATCAGCTCGGCGGCGACCGCACAGTGGCGCTCTGGCTGGTGATTGCCAACCCGGTGACCGTGGTGCATCTGGTCGGTGGACCGCACAACGACCTACTCATGATCGGTCTCCTGGCGGCGGGCACTCTGCTGGTGCTGGTGCGCCGGCACGCCGCCGGGATTGTGCTGGTCACCATGGCGATGGCGGTGAAGGCCTCAGCCGGGATCGCGCTGCCGTTTTTGGTCTGGGTCTGGGCCGCTCACCTGCCCGGTAGCCGGGGCGCGCGGCTGCTGCGGGCCAGCGCCGGCAGCCTGGCGGTATTCGGCACCGTGTTCACCGCAATCACGGTGGCCTCTAGCGTCGGCCTGGGCTGGATCCCGGCCCTGGACACACCGTCGCTGATCGTCAACTGGATGTCGCTGCCCACCGCCGCTGGAAAACTCGCGCACGCGCTGATCTCGCCGTTCGATGACGTGAGCGAGCGCCCGTTCATCACGGTCTGCCGGCTCCTGGGATCCGGGGTCTTCCTGGCCGTCTTCGCCCGGCAGTGGTGGCTGGCCGCAGACGGCGGGCCGCAGGCGCTTCGCCACGCAGCGTTCACGCTGCTGTGGGCAGCGCTGCTGGCGCCGGCCACACTGCCCTGGTACTTCACCTGGGCGCTGGTCCTGGGCGCTGCGCTGGCCTGGCCACAACGCTCGCTGGCCTGGGTCATAGCCGGGTCCACCTGGCTGGTGCTGTGCACCTATCCCACCGGGGAAGATGCGCTGAGGTCATGGCCCTACCAGCTTGGCGTAGCAACGGTCTCGCTGCTCACGGCCACCGCCCTGCTGCGCCGCGATCCGCTGGGCCTGCGCAGGCGCACCCCCGTCATCGATCCGGCGCCAGTAGCCCCGCAATGAGTCGTGAGCTGGATGCTGCGGGCATCACCGATCCCGCGCTGCGAGCCTCCTACCTGCGATGCCGGGACCTCAACGCGGCGCACGGGCGCACCTATTTCTTGGCGACCCGGCTGCTGCCCCCCAGGCGACGGCCGGCGATCCATGCCCTGTATGGGCTGGCCCGCTATGCCGACGAGATCGTTGATGACCTCGCTGACACTCGGCCGTGGCCGCAACGCCTCGCCGAGCTGGACGCCCTGACGCAGCAGCTGCACGAGGGACTGGCGCACAGCCACTCGGACCACCCGGTGCTGGCAGCGCCGGTGCACACGGCGGTTCGCTACCAGATCGATCCGCAGCACTTCGCGGATTTCCTGGCCTCGATGCGGATGGACCGACCGGTGGACCAGGGCGGCGTGGCCGGTTATCGGACCTTTGACGAGCTGGGCCGCTATGTGCACGGTTCGGCGGCGGTGATCGGGCTGCAGGTGCTGCCGGTACTGGGCACTGTGGTCCCCCGGGAGCGGGCTGAGCCGCACGCCGCCGCGCTGGGTGTCGCCTTCCAGATCACCAATTTCCTCCGCGACGTCGGGGAAGACCTCGATCGCGGACGGGTGTACCTGCCCACTGACGAGCTGGCTTCGTTCGGGGTGGACCGCGCGCTGCTGGGATGGTGTCGCCACACCGGACGGCCTGATCCACGGGTGCGCCGCGCGCTGGCCTATTTGGTGGCGCGCACCCGGGCGATCTACCGGAGGGCGGAGCCGGGGATCCCGATGCTCGCCCCGGTGTCACGGGACTGCGTGGCCACCGCGTTCCGCTTGTACAGCGGCATCCTGGACGAGATTGAGGCGGCCGGCTACCACGTCCTGGCCCGTCGGGTGGCAGTGCCACCGCAGCGTCGGCTCGCCGTCGCGTTGCCGGGCCTGAGCCGGGCGCTGCTGGCGCGTGCGATGCGATAAGCCGGCGACGCGATAAGCCCGGGCCAGAACCGAACCGGACCCCGGCGAACGCGACAAATATAGACAAATCTGACTTAAAGCCGTTTTTTCACGGTGGGGTAAAGCCGAGGCGCCGATACTGGTATGACGAAATTTTCCACCGAGTGTCGCGCGCAGCACGAACGGTAGCGGCGATTGACGCATCGTGATGATAACTGGGAACCCACTGATCCCTCGTGTCTCACCGTCGACCATTGGGTATGTCGAGAGGTATCCTCAATAAGCAGTGAGGCGCCGCAGAATCGGGCAAAGGTCGCTATATGAATCTGCAAGAAGCGTTACTCATCGCGCTCCGCGGGTTGCGCGCCCACCGGCTGCGTTCCGGGCTGACGATGCTCGGTCTCATCATCGGAGTCTCCGCGGTGATCGTGCTCTTCGCTTGCGGTCAAGGGGTACGGAACTCGATCAATGCGCGCATCGAACCGTACGCCAACCTGGTGACGATCGTGGCGCAGCCCCTTACCGTCCCCGGGGGCTCGCCCGCGCTGCCGCTAACCGACGCCGACGCCGACGCGCTGCTCGACGCCCCCGACGTGGCCACCGTCACCCCGGTGGTCACCGGCACACCACCGGGCGCGAACGCAGCAGCGGGCACCACACCGGGCACAATACCAATCGAAACTAATACCACCACATTTCTCCCCGGGGCTATCGTTGGCTCCACGGAAAACTGGGCCGTGGCGAACAACCGGGACGTGCAAGCGGGGTCCTTCTTCGACGCCGCCCAAGCCCGCGAGGCCGCCCGGGTGGTCGTCCTAGGCCCCAGTGCCGCGAACACCCTCTTCGGTGGTCCCGCCCAGGCGCTGGGTCAGACAGTGCAGATCAATAAGCGGACTTTCCACGTCATCGGGGTCATGCAGAGCTACGGCCAGCAGATGG
>JAFAPC010000138.1 GCA_019247305.1 Pseudonocardiales bacterium | reverse complement strand
TCGTGAGAGAGTGGTTTCGTCACCTCCTTTCTATCGGTCGGAGAAGCCGTTGCCTGTTATTTCATGCGGCGTGTCGCCAGCTTTCGGAACCAATGACCCCTAACTAAGCCCCGACTGGGAATAATTAGAGTTTTGCATAAGCCTCATAGTCCCGATTAGCCGGTCTCCGGTTGGGTCACCGGCTGCGGCTCTCCAGACACGATGAGTTTCGCGGGGCTGGTCTCCGGCACCGCACAGGAGAAGAGAAGTAGGGCAACAAGCGCGATCCCGGCCAGGGTGAAGAAAGCCAGGTCGTACCCGCCGAAGACGATGACGGCGCCGGCCAGGGTGGTGCTGAGTGCGGCGCCAATGCCTTGCATCGTGGTGGCCGCACCGAACGCCACGTTGTAGCGTCCGGTGCCGCGGGTCAGGTCGGCGACCATAACCGGAAATACGGCGCCGAAGATGCCGGCGCCGACACCATCGAGGACCTGGACGCCGACGAGGTAGGCGGAGTTGTTGGACAGTGTGAACAGCACACCGCGCAGCGGCAGGGCGAGGAAGGCGGCCAGGAAGATGGTCTTGCGGCCCCACACATCCGCCCGCCGCCCGACCAGGATCGCCATTGGGATCATCACCAACTGGGCCACGATAATCAACGCGGCCTGGAACAGTGTTCCCTCCCCGCTGTTTCGCAGCGCGAGCTTCTGTCCCATGATCGGCAGCATGGCGGCGTTGGCCAGATGGAACAGCAGAACCGAGACGGCCAGCAGGAGCAGCGGCCGGCAGCGCAGCAACACGGCGAAGCCGGACGGTTTGTCCTTCTCGGCGTGCTGCGGTTGCCAGCCGCGAGCCAGGTCGTGATCGATCAACCGCCCGTTGATGGCGAGCGTCGCGAGGACCACGAAGATGCCCAGGATGCTAGTCAGCCAAAAGCCGGCCCGGATTGTGATGAGATAGCCGGCGATCCCGGCGACCGCCGCGCCAATGACGTTGCCAGCGTGGTTGAACGCCTGCATGCGCCCAGTGCGGTAGGCGTAGCCCCGGGGTCCGACTAGGCCCAGCGCGATCGCGGCGAGCGCTGGCGGGAAGATGGCCCCGGCCACCCCGATCACCACTTGGGCCGCCGTGACCACGGGAAAGCTCGGAGTGACGGTGACGACGGCGGCCCCGACCGACACCAGGACCGCAGCAGCGATGACCAGGGCGCGCTTGTGCCGCGTCCGGTCGATGAGGGCACCGGCCGGTGTCTGCACGACCAGGCTCGCAACGCCGCTAATGGTCAGGATCGCCCCGATACTCTCGGCGTTCCAGCCGGGCTCGGTCAACAGGTAGATACCCAGGAAGGGACCGAGCCCGGACTGCACGTCGGCCAAAAAGAAGTTGAGCCCATCCAGGGCGGCCAGCGACCGCCCCTTCCCGGACAGTCCGCGAGAACGCCCGCTGTGGTCGAGAGTGCGATGATGGCGCCTCACGCCCGCCCCCAATCACGAATGCCCCAATCACGAACGCTCCGCGTCCTTGACCACCAGGATCGAGGTTGCGCCGGAGTGCGGCGACTTTTAGGGGCCGACGAGTCCGCCGGGACTGCCGAGGGAGCCGACTCCCAACGCCGCGGGAAACAGCAGGCTCAGCAGCAGGACTCGCCTGAGGCGTTAGGCTGCTCCGGCAGAACCCGCGGCGCCGCGCAGCCGCTGCGAGATCACCGTGGTAATGCCGGCATCGCGCATGCTGACCCCGTACAGCGCATCGGCGATCTCCATCGTCGCCTTTTGATGCGTGATGACGATCAGCTGTGAGCGGTCCCGCAGCAGCTCGAACAGCGCGATCAACCGGTTGAGGTTAGTGTCGTCCAGCGCCGCTTCCACCTCATCCAGCACGTAGAACGGTGAAGGGCGGGCTCGGAAGATCGCAACTAGCATGGCTACCGCGGTGAGCGAGCGTTCCCCGCCGGACAGCAGTGACAGCCGTTTGACCTTCTTCCCAGGCGGGCGGGCCTCGACCTCGATGCCGGTGGTGAGCAGGTCCTCGGGCTCGGTGAGCAGCAGCCTTCCCTCCCCGCCGGGGAACAGCGTGGCGAAGACGGTCTCGAATTCGCGAGCCACGTCGTGGAAGGCCTCGGTGAAGACCTCAAGGATCTTCTCGTCGACCTCAGCGATGACGGTGAGCAGGTCGCGTCGGGTGGCCTTGAGGTCTTCAAGCTGGGTGGACAGGAATTTGTAACGCTCCTCGAGCGCGGCGAACTCCTCCAACGCCAGCGGGTTGACCTTGCCGAGCAGGGCCAGCTCGCGCTCGGCGTGCTGGGCGCGGCGGGTCTGCAGAACTCGATCGTAGCGAGCCGGTTGCGGGGCGCTGACTTGCTCGCCGCGCTCAAGGGCCGCCTCATACTCAGCCACCTCGGCCATCGGCGGCGGCACCGGTACGGTAGGCCCGTACTCCGCGATGAGGTCATCCAGGCCGATACCGAAGTCGTCGGAAATCTTGGTCTCGAGCTGTTCGATGCGCAGCCGCTGCGCAGCGCGCAGCAGCTCGTCGCGATGCACCGTGTCGGTGAGCTTGTCCAGCTCCCCAGCGAGCTCGCGCACCCGAGCCCGGACCTGCGCCAGGCCCTGCTCCCGCTGCGCCCGCTCGAGGGCCACCGCGTCCCGCTCGGCTGCGGCCCGCTGCAGCGATATCTCGATCCGCTCTGCGGCGAACTCCCCAGCCCGCACCACCTCTGCGGCCACCGCGGCGCCGCGTTGCCGGGCTGCCGCTGCGGCGGCGGCCCGCTGCCGGGCCACCCGCTCAGCCTGGGCGCTGCAACGCAGCCCCTCAGCCCGACCGGCTAGCGCCCGGGCACGCTCCTCGGCGGTGCGCAGCGCTAGGCGCGCCTCAACCTCTTCGCTGCGCGCGGTGCTCAGTGCCGCAACGGCGTCGTCGCGTTCGGCGGTGTCCGGTTCGATATCCACCGACTCGTCCTGAGCCAGCCGCAGCCGCTCCTCCAGCTCAGCCAGGTTGCGCAGTGAGCCGGCCCGCCGGGCCTCCATCTCCTCGCGCTGGCGGTGCAGCCGGTCAGCCTCGCCCGCTGCGGCACGAGCCGCCTCGCCGAGTCGCGCGAGCTGCTCGGCGATCGCGGCTAGTTGCGCATCCGACTCATGCAGAGCCGCCAGGGCGTTGTCAACGTCCTCGGCGCGGTCTGCCTCCTCGGCGCTGGCCCCCTCCAGCTCAGCGGTGAGCCGCTCAACACGCGTTTCCGACTCCGCCAACCGGACCTGACCCTCCTCGACGGCGGCCTGCACCTCGATGACGCTCAGACTGCGGCCCGATCCGCCCTGCGCCCAATCGGCGCTGAGCACATCGCCCTCGATGGTCACGGCACGCACGGTGGGCGCTGCGGCGACCAGCGCCTGGGCCGCGTCCAGATCACTGACCACCGCGGTGCACTCCAGCAGCCGATGCAGCGCGGGACGCAGCTCCTCCGGGGCCTGGAGCAGATCCACCGCCCACCGGGCACCGGCCGGCAGTTCCGGCCAGGTTGAGCGGTCGACCATGGCCGGTGCACCGCCGATGAGCAAGCCGACGCGACCAGCCTCCTGGGACCGCAACAGGGACAGCGCAGCGGCCGCAACGTCGATGTCGGACACCGCCAGCGCGTCCGCTGCGGCACCCAGGGCGGCTGCCACCGCAGCCTGGGCACCCGGGTTCACGGCGAGCAGCGCGGCGACCGAGCCCGCCACACCGGGCAACCCGGCGGCCAGCAACGGCGCAGAACCGTCCGTGCGGGCCAGGCCGATCGACAGCGCCTCCACTCGGGCCCGCCAGGAGGCCCGCTGCTGCTCAGCTTCCCGCTGTGCCGCGGCAAGCTCGGCGCGACGCTGCGCGACGGTGGCATGCGCGGCCACCGCCGCCTCGTGCCGATCGTTGAGTTCGACCTCACCGGCATGCAGGGCGTCGAGCTGGTGCGTCAGCTCGTCGAACTCCCGCTGCGCTGCCTGCGCCCGCGCGCTGGCCTCGGCCAGCGCGCCGGAGCGCCGCTCAATCTCCTCCTCGGTGGCGCCCGACGTGGAACGCAGCGCCTCGATTTGGCCGGCGAGCCGGGCCAGCCCCTCTCGTCGATCGGCGAGGGCGCGGACCGCAGCCAAGTGCGCCCGCTCGGCTTCGGCAAGCGCCTGCTCCCGCTCCACGCGCCGATCCAGAGCGTCAGCCAGGGTCCCCGTGGCCTCCTCCACCACCGCGTGCAGTTGCGCCTCAGTGGCTTGCGCGACTGCGGCCTCGCGCTCCAACTCCTCAGGGTCCCGACCGGGGCGGTGCTGCTCGGTGGGGGCGGACAGGTGCCGGGCTCGCTGCATCGCCAGCTGCACCGTGCCCCGCAGCCGCTCAGCTAACGCTGAGAGCTGGTACCAGGTGTCCTGCGCCACCGCCAGGTGCGGCGTGGTAGCGGCAAGCTGTTCCTCCAGGCTGGTCTGCTCGGCGCGGGCCTGCTCCAGCGCGCTCTCCACCTCAGTCCGACGGGCCCGGGCCGCGGCCTCGGCGGCCTCGTCTGCGGCGACCGCCGCACGCAGGGTCACCAGATCGTCGGCGTGCAACCGCAGCCGGGCGTCTCGCAGATCGGCCTGCACGGCCTGCGCCCGCCGGGCGATCTCGGCCTGCTTGCCCAGCGGCTTGAGTTGACGGCGCAGCTCGGCGGTGAGGTCGGACAGCCGGGTCAGGTTGGCCTGCATGGCCTCCAGCTTGCGCAGCGCCTTCTCCTTGCGCTTGCGATGTTTGAGGACGCCCGCGGCTTCCTCGATGAACGCGCGGCGTTCTTCGGGTTTGGACTGCAAAATCGAGTCGAGCTTGCCTTGGCCAACGATGACGTGCATCTCGCGGCCGATCCCGGAGTCGGAGAGCAGCTCCTGGACGTCGAGCAGCCGGCAGCTGCTGCCGTTGATCTCATACTCGCTGGCCCCGTCCCGGAACATCCGTCGGGTGACCGACACCTCGGTGTAGTCGATGGGCAGCGCACCGTCGGTGTTGTCGATGGTCAGGGTGACCTCAGCACGGCCCAGCGGGGGGCGGCCGGCGGTGCCGGCGAAGATGACGTCCTCCATCTTGCCGCCACGCAACGCCTTGGCGCCCTGCTCCCCCATCACCCAGGACAACGCGTCCACCACGTTGGACTTGCCCGAACCATTGGGACCCACGACGCAGGTGATGCCGGGCTCGAAGCGCAGCGTTGTGGCCGAAGCGAAGGATTTGAAGCCCTTCAGCGTCAGGCTCTTCAAGTGCACGGTCCGCCGGACCCTCCCTTGCCGCTCCGCTCCCCCTGCTCGCGCAGGGTACCCATGCCGCCGCATCCGGCGGGCACTCAGCGCTCGACGAAGCCCGTCACACCGCCCCGGGCGTTGGTGAACCGCTCGGTGACTTGCTGCACTTGCCCGGGTGTGGACCCGGAACGCAGCGCGGCGAGCAGCCGCTCGCAGGCCTCTCGCGGGCCTTCCGCGACTACCTCGACCCGCCCATCGGAGAGGTTCGCCGCATGGCCCACCAAGCCCAGCTCGAGTGCCCGTGAGCGGGTCCACCAGCGAAACCCCACGCCCTGCACCCGACCATGCACCCAGGCCGTCATCCGTACCGGTGTCATGCCCTTATCATGGCGCCCGCTCCTGGCCCCGGGGCTCGACGGGTCCGCGGTGATTATCCGATTTTAACCCAGTGTTAAGGCCGGACGCCCACCCATGCCGAAACGGTGACGCAGCGCGTCCAATTCCCATACCCGGCGCGGGGCGCGCCGGTCGAGGGTCAGCACCACATCCTGGGCGATCGGATCGTTACGGATGCGCTGCGGTGCGATGCGGTCGGCGGTGTCCAGGTGCCGCAATGCCACGTGGTCACGGTCGCCTCCGGACTGCGCGTAGGCGCGGGATAAATCTAGGTGGAATCCGGCGCGCCGGTCGGCCGAACCGAGGGCAGCGAACGTCGCCGGGGACGTGTCCAGAGTCTCGGCGACCGAGGGTCCGCGCTCAAGCTCGACGGCGATCGCCAACGACCACGCATTCACATTCGCCGGACCGAAGTGGTACCGATAGGCATTGCGTTCCCCGGTGATCTCGGCGAGCTGGCGCGCTTCACTCAGGTGGGTCTCGGCATCGGCTGCTCGACCCTCTCGCGCGGCCACCTGCGCCCCACTCAGATGCAGCATGCCGTAACCCTCGGCCGGTCCGGTATCAGCCGCAGACGGGTCAGCGTGGGGCTCCGCGGTGCTCAATGCGTCGAGGAGCACCGCGCGCGCCCGGTGTCGCGCCCCCAGCCGCACCAGCGCGCCGACGCGTTGCATACCGGTCAGCGCGACTAGCTCAGGGCGTCCGATCAGCGCGGCGGCCTCGGTGGCACGCCTGGCGGCAAGCGTGGACAGCTCCCCATGGCCCAGCGGTCGAGCAATACCCGAGGCGACGATGCAGGCCTCAGTCAGCGCGACGAGCGCAGCCCGGCGAACATCCGGGGGACCGGAGATAACGTGCACGTACAGCTCAGTGAGCACAGCGCCAAGGTCGCGCCCCGCAAGGTCATACCGGGTCTCGTCGCAGTGTCGATTAGCGTCGACGACCAGCGCCGCGAGCTGCTCAACCGGCCTGGCGGGCACGTCTGGGCAATCCACCAGACTGCACTCGTGCAAGGCCACGCTCACCGCAGGCAGGGCACCCAGCGCCTCCATGGTCCGACGGTCCGGCGGTGAATACGGCACTCCGGTGAGATCTGCTACCGAACAGCCCAACGCGTTGGCCAGGTCCTCGATCAAACCACGCCGGTTAAACCCGCGCTGGCCTCGTTCCAACGCGGACAGATACTGCTTGGTGATTCCCGCCAGGCCCGCCACCACTACCAAGCTCGATCCGCGGCGACGTCGAATCATCCGGGCGCGCGCACCGATCGACCGTGCTTCCCCAGCATCGTCCACCACAACCCCCTCCGCACCGAGCGCCTCACCACCGCAGCGGACCGTCGCGGCCAGCTCACGGTAGGCGGTGGCGACCAACTCGCAAGCCACTGCCAGGTAGCCTAACGCCGCAGCGTCGCCGCCCGGGCAGTGCCGCGTCGACCCGCGAAACGTAGCTCCTGGTTGCAGGATCTACGCAAGTCAGGAGCCACTTCCCGGCACGACGGCGGGACGGATAAGCGCAGCACTGCGATTTTTGTCGGTGTTGGGTTATAGCGTGCTCTCATGTCCGGTTGCCAGGTGATCCCCGCGGCCCTGGCGGATATTCCGCCAGGGCCGCGGCTGGCGCATGTGCTGTCCGAGATCGACCTGGCTCGGTTGTCGGGTTTTGATTGCGTGGAGGTGCTCAAGGCGCAGTACCGGCAGGTCAATCACGAGCGGGCCCGGTTGTTGGCCGCCATGGTCGAAGTCGGGCTGTGTGGTGTCGGCCCGGATCCGGATGAGGAGCTGCGCCGGATGAGGATTCCTGATGAGTTCTCCGCCGATGAGGTCCGCGCCGCCCTGGTGCTGACCCGCCGCGCCGCTAACGCCCAGTTTTGGCTAGCCCATGACCTGCTGACCCGGCTGCCCGCAGTGCACGCCGCTATGGACGCCGGCGTGCTCGACGAGCCCCGAGCCCGGGTGCTCTCGGAGTGGACCACCGAACTCCACCCGGAGACGGCCCGCGCAGTGTGCGCCGAACTTCTGCCCCGGGCACCCGAGCTGACCACGGGGCAGCTCATCGAGCAGATCAAGAAACTAGCCATCGCCTTAGACCCGGACTGGGCCCGACGCCGCTACGAACAAGCTCTCGCCGAGCGCAAGGTGGTCGGCCACCGCAACCCCGACGGCTCGGCGAACCTCTCCGGATGCAATCTGCCCGTCGACCGGGTCGCCGCCGCCTGCGGGCGCATCGACGCGCTCGCCAAAGCCGCCAAGCACGCTGGCGACCCCCGCCCCATCGACCACATCAGAGCCGACCTGTTCCTCGGCATGACCGACGGCACCTACGCCGGGCTAGACGATAAAGCCATCCTCAACCACCTCCGCACCACCCACGGGAACGAGGGGGAACCCGACGACACGGGCACCGACGGTGACGACGGTCAGGGGCCGAAAGACGACACCGGACCCGACGGCGGCGGGGCCGCTGTGGGCGACTGTTGCACCCCTGACGACCTCGCGCAGCGCGGTCCGGCGGACACTGGAATGGAACTGCGGGTGCGGCTATCCACCCTGCTCGGGTGCGATGAGTACCCCGCCGAGCTAGCCGGCTGGGGACCCGTACACGCCGAACTGGCCCGCGACCTCGCCACCAGCCTTGGTGGCGCCCAATGGCGCTTCGCCATCACCGACGAGCACGGGCAGCGACGAGCACGGGCAGCTCAGCCACTGCGGAATCACCCAAGCCCGTCCCACCGGCACACCCATCCGGATAGCCAGCTGCCGCGCCATCGTGGAACTGCAGGTCCCTGCGACCACCCTGCGCGATCTCGCCAGCGGCCCCGACGCGCTGCACAGCTGGGGGCCGGTAGTCACCGACCTCACCCGCCAGCACACCAGCGCAGCGATCCGATGCCGAGGACCGCACTCGACGATTCCCCGGCGCCGCGTTGCGCCGACACGTCGAGATCCGCGACCGGTACTGCGTCATGGTTGGCTGCCGCGCCCCCGCTCACGGTACCGACACCGACCACACTGTCGACCACGCCCGCAGCGGAGCCACGACCGAGCACAATCTCGGCAACGTCTGCCGCCACGACCACCGCCTGAAGCACGAAGGCGGCTGGCAATTACATCAACCCGAACCCGGCGTATTCCGCTGGAGGAGCCGGCTGGGCCACAGCTACCAGCTGCACACGCGCCCGATCATCGAACCCTTACCCGACCCTCTCCCCCAGCGCGAACCAGCAGCACCGCCGTTGATCCGACCCGACGACAATTGGGACAAGACGAGCATCTGGGACGACACACCACTCGAAGCCAACACCACGCCGTCGCCAAGACCCCCACCAGAGCCCGACGCCCTCAACAACCCACCACCGTTCTGATCGGAACCGTCAGAAAGAAACGGCTTAAAGTCAGACGGTGGATCCAGGCTTAGTGCACCCATCCTCGTGTGTTCAACGGATAGAGATTGCCAGCTTTACCATGCAGTCGTACGACTTGCATGGACACAGCGGGGTGAGTGATTTTTCCTTGATGTAGGCGGCAATCGTCGGGGAGTCCGACTCAGCATATTCCGGTGCACTCTTGCCTCGGGTCACTCGCTGGAGCTCCTTCTTCGGCTGATTGATGAGCTCGACGTCTTGAGCTTCACGCGGCAGCTTGTTCCTCCAAGCACGGGGCCGGACGGCCTCGACCGCTTCGGGGAAGAGGAACCACCATGCCTCCATGGCTTACACGGGTACCACGGGGTGTCCGTTAATCGCGGAGAGCTGCCGCGTGAGATCCGTAGCAACCGCTCCGTTGGGGTCATGGCCATCCGCGTCGCGGTGCACAATCACCGCCGCGACGCGGCCGCCGTTGACTCGAAGGCCCGTACCGTCCGATCTAAGTCATCGACCCAGTTGCGAACGACATCCGGTTTTGCCGCACGGGTTAATGAAATCGGACGGCGGACAGCCCGGACCCGACTGGCGAGCGATGCGTTAGCAGCGATCAGCAAATGCTGGATACTCTGCGAATCGTTCACGCTCTCACCGAACACGAGCACCGCTTCACTGCGTGTCCTGGCGCCGCTGCTCGTCATGCTGGCACGCCGCGAATGACACCAGAGAACCACAGTTCTCCCGGACCCCACTCGGAGGCTTGCACGGCGCTTGCGATCTCGTCGGACGAAATGGCGGGAATGACAGAAGCGCCGGTCTCCGGGTGACGGTCGCAGACGATGATCTCTTCTGGACGGAGCCGGTTCACTAGTGTGGGTGAACGAGTCGCCGCGAGGATCTGGGTCCTGTTGCTAGCCGCGCGCAACCGGTCAAGCAGGACGTCCATGGCGTACGGGTGCAAGCCGTGGTCGATTTCCTCGATCGCCATGAATGGAGGCGGGTCCGGTTCGCGCAATGCTGCGAGCAGCGCAAGCAACCGCACTGTGCCGTACGAGGCGTCCGCAAGGTCAACCGGTGCGGCGACACCGCGCTCACTAAGCTGCACGGACACAGCCCTCGCAGCTCCGCCGACCGGCACAAGCTGCACGCTCTGCAGACCAGGAAGGCAGCGCGCAAGCTCCTGCGAGAGCAGCTTCCATGAATCTGGGTCGCGCATCCTGATTCGGTTCAACGCATCAGCCAGGTTGCTGGCATCTTGGGCAATCGTCGCTCCGTAATCGCGGGCAGGTTGACGCGCTGCTGAGACGTCAGGTTCGAACACGAGGATCTGAGAAAGGAACTCAGTGAAACTCCGGATTCCTAGCCCACCCTCTCTGTCGGACAATTTCGGGAGGGTGGCGAGCCCGGTTGTCTGGTTGCTCGCTAAGCTACGGGAGAAAGTCTCTTCGTCTCCTTCATAGATAGTCACCCGATCACCACTAACTGTGATCCGTCGACCACGGCCACGACTACACTTGAAGGTGAACTCCTCATGGCGCGTAACCGAATTGGCACGTCTGTACCGTGACAACACCAACCGGTACCGGTCAGGCGCCTCGTCGGTGGAATTCGCGGTGACAAGGCCCTCAATGGTGAGTTCAACATCTCCCAGCTTGACGGATTGGCGCTGGATGTGGTCGAAACCGCCCCACTCCTGCAATGCAGCTGCCAAGTCGAAGCGCACGGTCGTGGCTAGGAAGCGCAGTACGTTAAGCACATTGGTCTTGCCGGAGCCGTTCGGCCCGACGAGAACGTTCAGCGGGCCAAGCCGTACGTCAACCTGCTCCAGGGAACGGAAGTTCCGCGCCTGGATGCGCGTGACAGGGAGCTTCATGCCCGACCCCTCTCTCCGGGTGTCACCGTTCATCATGTCTCGTACCAGCGCGCCCTGCGGCCAACGGCCCCGGCGTGGCGTGGCACGAGCGACTTTCTGTTCCAGCCCCGAAGTACCACACCGCACCGCCCTCACGGGTGGGGGTGGCGGGGGCAGGGCTGGCAGCGTGGGCAGGTGTAGGAGGAGCGGTTCATGAAGGACTCCCGCCGGATCACGGTGCCGCAACGGCGACAGGGCCGGCCGGCCTGCCCGTAGGCGGCTAACGAGCGGTCGAAGTAGCCAGAAGCACCGTTGATATTGACGTACAGCGCGTCGAAGGAGGTGCCACCGGCGGCGAGTGCCTCCGTCATCACCTCCGTGACGGCGCTCAGCAGGGTGCATCCTTGCGTGGTGGTCAGTGTTTCGGTGGGCTGCGACCCATGGAGCCGAGTTCGCCAGAGCGCCTCGTCGGCGTAGATATTGCCGATTCCGGACACCAGAGTCTGGTCCAGCAACGCGCGTTTGAGGCCGGTGCGCCGTCGGCGAATCCCGGCGATTACCGCATCACGATCGAAACATGGGTCCAAGGGGTCTCGCGCGATGTGCGCCACGGGCGTGGGCAGGCCCTTGACCACGTTCTCCAGGGAGAGGCCACCGAAGGTGCGCTGGTCAATAAAGCGCAGCTCAGGCCCGCCGTCGTGGAACTGCAGCCGCACTCGCAGGTGCGTCTCATCCGCAGCACCGGGTGGCTGAATGCGCATCTGCCCGCTCATGCCCAAATGAGCCAGCAACGCCTCGTCGGCAGCACCGTCTGAGTCGAGGTCGAGCCAGAGGTACTTGCCGCGGCGCCGGGCGGCTCGGATCCACCGGCCGCGCAGCCGAGCGGCGAAGTCCAGCTCACCGGCGCGGTGGCGGCGTACCGAACGAGGGTGGCGCACCTCAACGGCGGCCACCCTACGTCCGGTGACGTGTTCGGCGAGGCCGAGCCGGACGACCTCAACCTCGGGGAGCTCCGGCACGTTGGGCTACCCCGCTGGGGCGCTCCCGCTGGCCAGCGTGGACAACGAGCGCCACGCGAGCTCAGCGGCCCGCTGCTCGGCTTCTTTCTTGGTCCGACCCTGCCCGGTTCCCCGCTCTACCCCGGCTATCACGGCGGTCGCGGTGAACTCCTTGCGGTGGTCAGGTCCATCCTCGGTGATCCGGTACTCGGGTACCCCGAGCTCGCGGCTGGCGGTGAGCTCCTGCAAGCTGGTCTTCCAGTCCAGGCCGGCACCCAGCAGGGGAGCGCTCACCAGCAGCGGGTCGAACAGCCGGTGCACCACGCTGCGGGCGACGTCCATGCCGTGCTGCAGGTACACCGCACCGATCAGGGCCTCGACGGTGTCAGCCAGGATGCTGGACTTGTTGCGGCCCCCGGTGAGCTCCTCCCCCCGACCTAGCAGCAGGTACTCCCCCAAGCCGCCACCGGTACCCAGTCCGCGGGCCACACCGGCCAGCGCGTGCATGTTGACCACGCTGGCGCGTAGCTTGGCGAGCTGCCCCTCAGGCAGGTCGGGATGGGTGCGAAACAGGTGGTCGGTGACGACTACGCCGAGCACAGCATCGCCGAGGAACTCCAAGCGCTCGTTGGGTTCCAGCCCACCGCTCTCGTAGGCGTAGGAGCGGTGGGTGAGCGCAAGAATCAGCAACTCGGCGTTAATGTCGACGCCGAGGGCGCTAAGCAGGGGGGTCAGATCGGATGGGTGACCCCGCGAAGACCGGTTCCCCAAGGGTACGTCGCGCCGTGGACTCAGGCCGGACGGACGATCTGGCGGCCGTCGTATCTCCCGCAATGCGGGCAGACCAGATGCGGCGGCTTGGGCTGCCGGCAGGCTCGGTTCGGACACGCCACGAGAGTCGGTGCGGCGGTCTTCCACTGGGCCCGCCGCGAGCGGGTGTTCGACCGTGACATCCTGCGCTTGGGGACGGCCACGTTACTCGTTCTCCTCTTCGTCTCCGCGCAGCCGCTGCTTCAGTGCGGCCCAGCGCGGGTCCATCTTCTCATGCCGGTGATCCGTACCGAGTTCTGCCCACTTACCGCCACATTCCGGGCACAGGCCGGGGCAGTCTTCGCGGCAGAGTGGAGCCTGCGGCAGTGCCAGCAGCATCGCATCGCGCACCACTGGCTCCAGGTCAACCAGGTCGTCGACAATCCGGCTGACCTCGTCCGGATCGGTACTGTCGTCGGTCACCGTGCCCGGGTAGGCGAACAGCTCGATCAGCTCGACCTCAAGAGAATCCACCAGCGGATCCAGGCACCGGGCGCACTGCCCGGTGATCAGCGCCGAGGCCGTGCCCGACACCAACACACCCTCCACGACCGACTCCAGCCGCACGTCCAGGGACACCTGGTCTCCCGCGGAAACCTCGATCACGGCCAGCCCCAGCCGGGCCGGCAGCCGAACGTCCCGGTGGTAGCGACGCATCGCCCCGGGACGTCGCCCCAGGTCTCGAGTGTCGATCACCCATGGATCGGACGGGTCAGGACGATCGGGAGCAGCCTTCACCTGGGGTACTCGCCAACCCCTGCGGGCACCGGCTTGCCGTGATGGCTGCGACCGCGCCCCATGGTGCGCAACGTGCGATTGAGCAGATCCTCGAACTCCGCAAGGGTGCCTTCGACATAGGCGTCGCATTCCGAGCGCAGCCGGTGAACCTCGGTGTTCACCTCGTCGCGGATTCGGGTGGCCTCGGCTCGGGCCGCCTGCACCACCTGGGTCTGTTCGACCAGCCGAGACTGCTCGGCACGGCCATCGGCAACGGCCCGCTCGTAGGCCGCCCGCCCGGCCGCAGTCATCCGCTGCGCCTCAGCTTCCGCACGCTCGGTGAGCTCCTGATACTCCCGGCGTCCGGTCGCCGCGATGCGCTCAGCCTCGGCTTGCGCGTCGGCGACCAGCGACTCGGCCTGGGCCCGGGCTTCGGCGACCAACCGCGCGGCCTCCTCACGCGCCCCGGTCACCGTCCGCTCCGACTCCTGCCGCGCGGTCTCCACCAGCTCGTCCCGATGGTCCAGCACGTCCTGAGCGTCATCGAGCTCAGCAGGGATCGCATCACGGATGTCGTCGAGCAATTCCAGCACATCCCCGCGGGGCACCACGCAGTTCGAGGTCAGCGGCACCCCACGCGCCTCCTCAAGGATGGTCACGAGCTCATTAAGCGCCTCGAAAACCCGGTACACCGGCCCCTCCTCGCTCCGCACCATCCCTCACAGCCGCCAGTGTGATCGGTCGAGCAGCCTAGCTGCGGGACCACGCGGCACCTCGGCGTGTCCACCCGGCTCGCCGGGCATCAATGCTGCTCCCGGGCGAGCCGGTTGATCAGGCGTTGGTGCACCGTGGCCGGAAGCAGGTGGCCCACGTCACCCCCGTAGGTAGCGACCTCTTTGACCAGCGAGCTGGACAGGAAACTGTAGTGCGGTTTACTCGGCAGGAACATCGTGTCCACTCCGGACAGCTGGTAATTCAGCTGGGCCATCTGCAGCTCATAGTCGAAGTCACTGACCGCGCGGAGGCCCTTCACGATCGTCGTGATCCCATTGGTTGTGCAGTAGTCCACGAGCAGCCCGTGCCAGGAGTCGACGCGGACGCCGGCTAGGTGCTCGGTGATCTCCTTCAGCATCGCCATCCGGTCAGCGACCTCGAACAGGCAGCTCTTGGTCTTGTTAATCAGTACGGCGACCACCACCTCGTCGAATTGGCGAGCGGCCCGCTCGATGATGTCGAGGTGGCCATTGGTGGCGGGGTCGTAAGAACCGGGACACACCGCGCGCCTCATGGCGCGCAACCATCATGCACCGCATAGGATATTACCGTGTCGCCATAGCGCCGATGGGTGATCGCAGATACACCAGACGGCCAAGCTAGCGCAGGTGCCGTGGCCGGGCGTTCCACCACCAGCAGCGCTGCCGGCGCCAGCCAGCCGCCGCTGACTAGGGCGCTCAACACACCGCCCAGAGCACGATCGTCGAGCGCGTAAGGGGGGTCGGCGAATACCACGTCGTAGGGCAGTCCCGGGTCTGTCCGCAACACGACGGGCACCTCTGCGATGCTCAGGTGCACTGCGCTGCCGTCCTGCCCACCCAGCCCGAGCGTCTCGACGTTGCGACGCAGTACGGCGGCTGCGCGCCGATCGGATTCCACGAATCGGACGTGCGCCGCCCCACGGGAGCGCGCCTCCAGCCCCAACGCGCCGGATCCGGCGTAGAGGTCGAGCACCCGAGCCCCCTCAAGGTCCTGACGTGCCTGGAGGGCACTGAAGACCGCCTCCCGAACTCTGTC
This sequence comes from Pseudonocardiales bacterium, assembly GCA_019247305.1. GTDB lineage: Bacteria > Actinomycetota > Actinomycetes > Mycobacteriales > Pseudonocardiaceae. The sequence goes on along the minus strand of JAFAPC010000138.1, from coordinate 13,381 downwards.
CGACGTCGGCCTGGTGCCCTGCGGCGGAACAGCCAGCCGCCGCCCCCCCGCCACGCCCGCCACGATCCGTACCATGACGCCATGATGCCGCCGCGCTGCGGCGGGTGACCTCATGGGCCTCGAGGAGGAGCCTGGGTCACAAATCCAGGTGCAAACTGATAATTGGTCCGTGGCCCCAACCACCCCAGCCGTGACCCCAGTCACCCCAGCGGTGCTCCCAGCCGTGGCCGCAGCTACCCCAACCGCCCCATTCACCCCAGCCGCTACATTCACCCCAACCGCCCCAGTCTCCACCCCGTCCATAGCCATTCTGACCAAGTCGGAAGATTCTCGCGATCCTCATGTTTACCCCTTTTTCCTGCTGAGGAACTTCTCCTCCACCAAGACATCAACCGCGCTTGCAGCGTCGGATGGCTGACAACCGCCGCTTGGCTTCCCCCGGCAGGACCGGTGACGCGGCCAACCATCGCGTGCTGCCTGTTCGTGAATCAGGATAGGAGCCGCGCGTACTTCCGCAAGCGCACCAACGGATCTTCACGCGGCGCCCACACCACCCACCGTCAACAACCCGTCCCCGTGTTCGTACGAGGGTGCGTGTTTAGTAACGCGGAGTGCGTGGTACTCGGGCGGCCTCACGCCAGTGTCGACCAGGTGATCTGGTCGTCATGGCGGAGGGATCTGACCGGACTGCAAGGTGAGCATGGGAGACATCAGCAATGGCCCTTCGTGTTGACGAGGCTGCTACACGTTTTGATGAGGCGTATTGGAGCAAGGACAACGCTGCCCAGCCGGTGCTGTTGATCGACGAAGCAACCCAGGCGATCAATGAGGCCCTTCACCGGATTCGCTCCGGATCGGTGCTGGATGAGCGCGATGTGGCCGCGGCTAGAGTCGCGCTGGGTGACTTGTTCGGTGGGTTGGGCCAGTTGGCGGCTCTGTTGCCCACCTCGGTGGTCAAGTTTGCCGAGAGCGGCCTACGGGAAGTCGGGCCGTTGGAGGACCAGTTACAGACATTGCGGGTAATGGCCTTGTGCGTCCAGCAGGCCGCCGAGGCGCCACAGCTGGAGCGTGCCCGCAACCCCTCCAACCAACGGCACCGCGACGATCTCGCTCTGCCGGGGTGAGTCTGGGTGTAAACAGGTCGAATGCCGGGTATGTCTGATTCGAGGCCAGAAGTGCGCTAAGAACGGAGGATAGCCGATGGCTCGGGACGGCATGGAGCTTCAAGATCAGGTAATCGAACGCGCCCGTGGGGGGCTCGAACACGGCACCGAGTTGAAAACTCGGGTCGTCGAGCGGGGCAGCGATCTGCGCGAGCGGGCGATCGAGGCCGCTGAACGGGCTCGCGAGGCGGTCAGTCAGGCATCGAAGGACCAGTGGGTCAACAAGCTGGCAGGCTCTGGAGTCGCGTTGATCCGTGATCGTGCGAGGGGTGTTCAGCTCGCGCGGGAGCGCAGCAAAATAACTTATGAGTTGGTGAGCCTGGTCAGCGGTATCCTCGGTGGCGCCCTGGCTGGCGCGATATTTAACCGTATCTGGCGCGCCGTCTTCGACGAGGACGAAGCGCCCCAACCGACTGCACTGGATCGTAACATCCGGGACGTATTGGTCGCCGGCGCTGTACAAGGTGCAATATTCGGACTCGTCAAAGCAGCTTTTGGTCGGATCACCGCAAGGGGTTACCGACAGTTCACTGGAACCACCCCGAACAGCTAGTCGTCCTCTGCTCAAGTGGGTGTGGGGCCAATGCTGTGCTGGTTCGCGGTGAGGTTAGCCCCTGGCTCTGACAGCCGAAGTCACCCCTAGGGGCTGGGACATCGGCGTTGAGGCGCTCGCCACGGAGCTGGTCATAGACCGGTGTCTGACTCACAGTGTGGTCCGCTGCGACTGCCCTGGGCGGAGAACTGCGGAGGATCCTGTGCGCGGTAGGGCGTGGATCTGGCGACGTTGCGTGTCTACGACCGGACATCTGCACGGATGTATGGAGTAACGTAGAGGCCGTGATCACTCTCGGCATCATCTTGCTTATCGTGGGGCTTCTGATCCATAGCTCGATCCTGTTGACTATCGGGATCATCCTGGCAGTGCTCGGAGCGATCCTGGCCCTGCTCGGCGCCGCCGGGCGCGCCGTGTTCGGCCGACGACATTATTGGTGACATCCAGGCGCTGGTCGTCAACCCGGAGTCAACGCCGGCCCGTCCGTCGCCGAGGACTGAACCCCCGTGCTCCAGCGTGGAGCCACGGTCATGCACCAGATCTTCGAGTCGTCGTCACGCAGGTAGCCACTAACAGCCGGGGCAAGTCGCTGCGGGTGGTCGCTGGCCCGGCGGGGATGAGCAACAAGCTACCAGTGCCAGCGCCATGCAACGGGGACACCGACGCCGCCGTTGAGGCCGTACGCCTGGCACTGATGGCGATCAGTCGCAAACGGCCCAGAGAGCAAGTGGTCGGTCTGGAGGAGTTGCAGGCCAGAGCCCAAGCGGTCGAGAGCAGCGACTACCAGCACCGTGGTGAGATGCTGCCTGATCTGATCAGAGACCTGCACACCAGCATCATGGCCGGGCATGACCCCGCTGAGCTGCTTGAGCTGGCAGTGCTGGTGCACGCGCAGACTACTCGCGGATGGTTATACGTCGTGGGTGCCCCGCTTGACCTGAGGCGGGAGCCCACCACGCTGGCCCACCGGACTCCCGACGACCTTGACGAGCCGGACCATGCTGGGCGTCGCGGCGTGGTGATTGAGATGGTGGCCACCGGGGCGTTCGACCTACTGCCTTCCGTTCAGACTACCCCAGGTCAGGGACTTCTGTCGTTTCGAGTGTGACCCATTCATTGACGAGGACAGAGTACAACAGGCTATCGCGCCATCGGCCGTTGGTATAGACGTGGTCGCGGATGCGACCCTCGTAGGTCATGCCGAGTCGACGTACGATCGCGATGGAGGCAGCATTGTCAGGTCCCATGGCGGCTGATATTCGGTGAAGCTTGAGTTCGCGGAAGCCAAAGTCCATCAGAGTTCGGGCGGCGTCGATGGCATATCCGCGATGCCAGTAATCAGCAGCGCCGGCACCGCCCAGCTTGCCGGCCTCAACACCGCTTAGCCCGAGGCGGACGAACCCTACTAAACCATCATCCGCAGTGGTCACTGCCAAGTAGTACTCGGCGCGGGGCTCCTGTTTCGCCCGACCGAGGATCCCATTCAGCATCTCCGTTGCTTGTTCGCGAGAGCAGGTATCAAAAGAGAGCGATTCGGTCACCCGGTCGTCACCGACGACAGCCATCATCTTGTCGAGATCATCCGGACAGAATTCTCGGAGAACGACTTGCGAGCCACGGAGCTGAAGCGGATACATACCGGTACTACCTGGTCAGCGCCCTAATGGGGGTGAGCGCGTAGCTCTCGATGCGCTCTTGGAGCTCGCGGGCGGTTGTGCTGGCAGGAATTTGGTTGAGGGCTCGATGCACCCGGTCCACCGAATGAATAATTCCGTTGATTCGCTGTTCTGCGGGCAGATCGAGTACTGGCGTGAGTGCCTCGACAGCGCCGTCGACCTCCCCGCGCCGGATCCGCGCTATGGCCAATGCAGCGTGAGAACCGGCAGCGTCACCGAATGCCCAGTGCGGATCAGCCGGGTTGGAATACGCCTCGACGGCCTGACGGGCGTAGTCCTCAGCCTCTGACGACTCGTCGGGTAGCCACACCAGAGCGTCGGCAGCGAAATATAGTTGCCGGGGCCTGGCGAATGTAGCGATACCGCCCATCTCATCCAGCTCGTCCGGGTGTACCTGGTCCCGGGCTCGCTCGGCACGGTCGATCGCTTCACGGGCCTGTTCTTCATTGCCGAGAAGAGCCCACGCGCGCGCTTCGCTCGCAGGCAGCCACACCATCGCTGTACTGCTTGCACGCTGGGCATAAGCGTCGCCGCGCTGAGCGTAACGAATGCTGTCATGAGGTCGACGCGCCCAGTAACAGATCAGTGACTGAAGTCCCGAGATCCAGGCACGAAGACCATCATGGTCTGCTTGCTCCGCGCACAGCCACGCGGTGCGCGACTGCGACAGCGCTGCATGCGGATCGGCGAGGTCGTGTGATGCCTTGGCCAACAATCCACCGAGCACAGCGCTCAGAAAATAAAGCTGACGAGCGTGGGCCGGCCGCTGCGGCCGTTCCAGTAGACTGAATACGGTCTGTTGATCAGAGACTAGATGACCAAGAATCTCGGGCAGCGGGCGCGCTGGATAAGCGCGCACCAAGTCTCGCACCTCGTCATGAATCAGTTGCAGCGACTCATCAGATAAAGTTTGAAGACTCACCATAAATCGCCGCGCACGGTCAGCAGCCACCGTCAGCACCTCCGAAGCCTGTGTACCACTTTTTGGGCCACCCAGAATAGTGGGATCGCCCGGAACATAAGGAGCCAGTAGCTCATCAACTGGCCGATCGAAAGTGTACTGAAGGGCCCGGCGCGTCGCCGGGTTAGGCCAGGCCCCGGATCGCTCGTTACGAGCAAGGCGACCTAAATGACGACCACTGAGGGAGACAGAGATGTCCTCCTGCTTCCTAGCCGTCCGCACGACCAGATCGGCCGCTTCGTCCCACGAAAGCTGCCGCTCGCGAACCAGTGCTTCCAGCAGGGTCCGCGGCTGTCCAAGCTCAGCCATCAGTCACGCCTCTTCCTCCGCCGTAGCCAGCCTGACAATTCTGTGCCCCGGGTGTGTGCGAGTGCTAGCGCCGGGTCCATGTGTGTCCTGGGGTGGTCTGCTGTTGACCATGCTAGAGCATCGCATGGTCACGCCGAGTAGCGAATCCTTGAGGCGTCAGGGGCAGGTGCAGAGCCCGGCGGGGTGAACGAGGTGAGCGCTATGAAGGGAAAACATCACAAGCCACCGTGGTGGCGTCTCGGCGCACTGTGGCGGCGCCTGAGCGGTCGACACCATGAAGTGAAGCCGCCACCGGTGCACCTGAACCCGATCGTCGACGGGTACGACGGGGTGGTGCACCTCGTCACCGATGGGGACTTTGAGCAGGGTCTGCGGGAGCGCACCGGACGCTACATGGTGTTGTGTGGGCTGCGGATCAATGTGGCCAGCATGGTGACTCCACCCGGTCGCGCCTGCGAGCCCTGCCATGTGTTGGGGGGCCGCGCATGAGCACTCCCGAATCCTCGATAGGAGCGCGGAAGGGGGTGAACGGTCAGGCCGTGATTCCCGCGGTGTGCTCGACGCATGAGGCCGGAGCGATTGATCTGGTAGTGCGCAGGTTGCCGGACGGCCTGATCGCGTTGGGGCCGCACGGTGCGGGCGGATGCGTACTCACGGTGCACGCCGCCGCATTGTTTGATCTTCTCGGGGCGGGGCTGGGATGAGCGGCCCCGCGATGACGGTGGGCTGGGTCGAGTTGTGGGACGCCGCGCTGGGCGCGATCCGCCGGGGCTGGTCGGTGGTGCCAGGCACGTTCCTGGGCTCTGATCGACGCTGGCACGGCCGGGACGAGCCCACCGGGCTCTGCCCGGTCTCGGATACCTGGCGGGATGCCCCGGTCACTGATCCGGCCCATGCTCAGGAGATCTGGAGTCAGCAGCCCTACGGTGTGCTGCTGGTGTGTGGGCGGGGGGTGGATGTCCTGGAGCTGCCCCATCGGGTGTTTGGGTTGCTGCCCGCCCCGGAGGTGCCGCAGGTCCCCCTCGCCGCCACGGCGGTGCCTCCACGGCGGTGGCTGCTGTTCACCGCCACCGGCTCGGGTGCCCTCTCCGGCGAACTGGCCTCCATGGGGGTACGGCTGCACACTGCGGGGGCGTGGGTGGCGCTGCCCCCCACGGCGGTGGATTTCCTGTCCCCGCAGCGCTGGCTCGAACCACCCCAGAATCCCAGCACCCGGCGGCTGCGCACCGCCGATGAGGTGCAGCACGGGCTGCTCACCCTGCTCCTGCGCTCCGGCAAGACAGGCGACGATGACACGGACTAGCGGCGGCCGGCACCAAGCCCCGCCCCGATGGTGCCCTGAACCGCGCTGGACGCGGCGAATGCCCAGCGCGGGTTCCGGTCGGTGGTGGCAGCAGCCAAGATCGACGGCGACTGGACACCGCGGGAGCTGAACTCGATAGGCTTCCTGATCTTGTAACAGATCATCTAAAAGACTCGGAAACCGCCTGTGACGTGGGTGGGCGATACTGGGATCGAACCAGTGACCTCTTCGGTGTGAACGCTGATTGGCCGTGCGTCCGCTTGCTTGGGAGTGTGGTTGTGTGCCGCTGAGCTGCGGAGACGTGTGGGTGCGCATCGGCGCATGCGGACTGGTCGCGCCGCTTTCGCTGACGGCTCGCTGACGATGATCACCTGTGAGCCCCCGCTTGGAAGGCTACGCCCACTGCGCCGTCAGAGTCCTCGATCGGTGGTCAGGCCGGGTCACAAAGCTCCGCTGTTGACCGTGGTTGACCGGTGTTAATGGCACGCTCATGGCACGGGCGGGGTGTTGGCTTGCCGCAGGACGGGGGTGGGGAGTGGGTATCCCGCCGCGTCGGCACTCAAGGGCAGAGTGGATCGGGGACCGGAGTCAAGGTGGAGCACCGCTTGCGATGAACGACCTTGACTCCGGTCCCCGATCCACTCTGCCCTTGAGTGCCGACGCGGCGGGATACCCACTCCCCGTGGTGACCCACCACGTCTCGTGTCCGGTCTTGGGGATCATCCCGGAGCGAGGCCCGCCGGAGGCGCTTGTATTTGGTGGGGAGCTTGGGAATCTCGCTAAGGTACCCAGTATGTGGCCGCCTACCTGAATGAATAGCTGGCTATGGAGGGATCAGGGTAGCCGCTGTTGACCGGTCTTAACAGTCGTCGGTGTCCCGCGCGGGACTCCCGTGCTGAGGTGGAAATTCGTTGCACCAGCACCACCAGCACCACTAGCCCCAGCAGCACCTATTTCCAAGTCAGCACGTGGATAGCACGCACGGTGAGTGCGCTTTTAAACCCGGCGTGGGCCACGTGGGGAACGAGAGTCATCCTGCGGGGATGGCTCGGCCTTTCCCAGGAGTTGGCGGGCGGTGGCAAGGTTGCGGGCTGCCTTGTGGGCGCGGGGGTGGTTGTCCCCGGAGATGCGCCGTGCCCGGGTGAGGGTGTCTTCGCTGAGCTGCTGGGCTGCCTCAAGCTGACCCAGTGCCAAGAGCGCGGTGGCGAGTTCGTTTGCGATTTCGATGGTGTAGTAGCTCTTCTCACCGAGGACTCGCTGTGCTCGGGCAAGCGTGTCCTCGCTGAGCTGTCGCGCTGTCTCATGTTCACCGAGTGCGTTCAGGTCGCGAGCGAGGTCGGTGGCGAAGCCCAGGGTCCAGGTATGGTCCTCGCCAAGTACTCGCTGTGCCCGGGTGAGGCAGTCTTGATGCATCTGTCGGGCTTCATTGATCTGGCCGAGCGCGTGTAAGTCAAGGCCTAGTTCTGTAGCCGTGTTGATGGTGAGTGGGTGGTCCTCACCGAGGGTTCGCCGACGGTATGCGAGGATGTCCTCGTGCAGTTGTCGCGCTGTTTCGACCTCGCCTAACTCACGCAAGTTAATACCAAGGTTATGAGCTACCTGTTGGACGAGGTCGTGCTCATCACCGAGCATTCGTCGCCTGCGCGCCAGCGTGTCGGCGTTGAGCTGTCGGGACTGCTCAAACGCGCCCACCTCGTGCAGGCAGCTTCCGAAGTGGTGGGCTACCTTCAGTGTCACGGGATGGTCGTTACCGAGCATCCGCCGACACCGGGTGAGGGTGTCCTCGCCGAGCTGGCGGGCTTGGCGGCCCGAGCCGAGGTCGCTAAGGGCGCGAACGAGGGTACCGGCGGCCTCCAGAGTGTGCCGGTCGTCTGGGCCAAGGTGTTCGCGCCATTGCCTGTAGAGATGCTCGGCGAGGTCACAGAACGGATGGCGCTCGCCGCGGTGCCACAGGTACATGGCGGCGCGGCAGGCGAGATCTCGGAGGTGGGGGCTGGGACTACTGGCCGGATCGGTGGCCAGGAGGTGGGGCAGGATCTGTGCCCAGCGCGGCCAATTCCCCGGATCCCGCTCGTTACCTGGGTCTGCTGCGACGAGGAGTACCTGGGCGTAGGAGCGGTAAGCGGCAGTGTGCTCGGTGGGGAGGTGGTCGCGGAGGATGGCTTGGGTGAGCCGGTGCAGCTGTAATCCCCGGTCGAGGGTGCGAGCGAGGCCGTAGCTGCCGACCCGTCCGAGGCTGCGGTGCGCCGCGACCGGACTGGTTACGGTGGCGGTTAGTGCCTTCAGCTCCGGTGGTTGATCGCAGTCGACGGTGGTGATGGGGTGGGTCAGGATGTCGGCGGGGATGGGGTCGGGGGCGAGGAAAGCGCCGATACGGACCAGGGCGAGCGCGGCCGGGTCGATTTTGGCCAGGCGGTCAGTGGAGATCCGGATCGCGGCGGCGAGGGAGTGGGGGTGGCTCTGCGGGGGGCTTTGGTCGAGCAGTTCCTCGGCGTGGGTTGTCAGCAACCTTAGGTAGTGATCGACTGGCATGCCGGTTTCGGCGAGGAATCCGGCTGCCTGGGCTAGGGCCAGGGGCAAATCGCCGAGAGCTTCGGCCAGCCGGTTGGCGTCGGCCTCCTCGACCCCCGGGCGACAGACGTGGATCAATTCCCTGGAGTCCGGGCGGGGTAGCACGTCGATCTCTATCCGGGTAGCGAGCTCACCCCAGGAGGGGTTGCGGGAGGTGATCAGGATGTGCCCGGGGCCTGCGGGCAGCCACTCCCGGAGTTCCTGCGGGGATTCGGCATTGTCGAGGACCAGTAACCAGCGGTCGTGTCCCCGTAGGTAGGCCCGCAGCGCCCCGACCGCGCTGACCGTATCCGCCCGCGGCGGAGCCACATCCAGCTCCGTGGAGAGGGCGGCGTACTGCTCACCGATCAGGCTGGTCTGTTCGGCGCTGACCCACCACACCACCTCATAGGCCCCGGCGTAGCGGTAGGCGTATTCGATCGCCACCTGGGTCTTGCCCACCCCACCCCTCCCGTGCAGCGCCTGCACCACCGCCGTCCCCCCCGACCGCAACCGCTCCCGCAGCTGCACCAGCATCGCGTCCCGGCCCACGAATCCCGGATTCCGCGGCCCGACATTCCACACCGCCGGCAATACCCCCGGCAGCCGCGGACCCGCCTGCCCCCCCTCGGTCAACACCCCCGCCCGGCCACGGCCGGGAAACACCGGCTTGCCATCCGGACGCGCCGGACCCCGCGCTGCGGCCACCAACCGGCGCACCGCCTCGGCTTCACCCACCTCAACCAAATCCACGCACACCAGCGGGCGCAACAACCGCGGCACCGCACACGGCTCCACCCGCACTGGCACCAACCGGTGCCCACCCTCCCCCTTGACCAGCGCCGAGGTCCACTCCTCGGTGGTATAGCGCAGCTCCTCGAAATACGCCGGAGAAAACAACGCCACCACCCGACTCGCGGCATCCAAAGCGCGATACATCCGGGCGAGGAAGTTCTCCCCCACCGCCCAATCCCAGCACCCCAACTCCACGGTGTAACCGGCCTCGACCAAATGCCAGGCCACCCACTCCGCCCACGCCCGATCCCGCCCCGCATGACTGACGAAGAAATCCACCCCCACGGCGTCCAGCCCACGCCTGGCACCTTCACCCACCACCCCAGCATGCCCTAGCCAGGCCCCTCTGCGGGAATTGGGGAACGGGCCGCTCGCGGGGAGGAACGATCAGGCCACGACAGCCGATACAACCTTTGGCTCCGCCTCGCCGGCAGCGGCCGGAGCGCCCGCCGGGCCGGCCCGCGCGAGCACGGCCGCCAGGCCGCGCGCAGCAAGCGGAGCCGGACCGGCCGGGCAGGTGAGGAAACAACGCAAGCCAGCCCACGCCCGCGCCGGCGCAGCCGGCGCTCTTGATCCCATAGAGGCGTATTCGGCAGCAACGCTGTGTAGTCCGCTGTGTAACGCCGCGTAACGAGTTGTGTAACGCATGCTGTACAGGGGCTAGACGGGGACCGGGCAGTGGCACTGGAGGGTGGTGACAGCTCCGATGTGGTGTTACCACCCGCACTGGGCGGTGCCGTGGGGCGGGGCGGGTGGATCGCTAGCTGGGGAACTCGGTTGGTTCGTGGGGTGTTGTCGGGTGCACGGGTGTGCCGCCGTCCCAGAGGTGTTCGAGGTGTGCAATGTATTGATCGAAGGGTCCGTCGTCTTGGAGACGGCGGAGGTGGAAGGTCAGGCTTCCGTGCCCGAGACGTTCGGCGATGTGTTCGCAGACCAGGGCTTCGCGATCAAAGCGGAATATTGACCGTGACACGTGTGCGTCGGCGTTGGCTTCCGAGTATCTGACTTCGATTCCGGGGACGGGGCCGAGTGTGGCGAGCTCGTCGAGCGTGATGCGGATTCGAGTGTTGAGCATGAGTGGGGCGTTCTCGACCCGCTCGCGTCTGCGGGTGACCTCACCGTCGGGGTTGCCCAGAAGGATACGGACGCGAACACCAGCCTCAGCCTTTTTCCGTAGCGTCTCGCTGAAGTTGGGGCGCTCGGTCCAGAAGAAATAATTCGTGTACCCACCGAGCGTGATGTCAGATTTGGCACCTGCGATGAGCCGATCCCACAGTTCCCGGGGCACGTTCGACCGTCGCGGGAACACGTCGAGGATTTCTCGGTCGCTGCGCTTTTGGTAGCGCTGGATGAGCTCCGTGATGAGCACGTCATCCGGTAGCCGTGCCGGGTCGGCGTGCTGCTGGAGTTGGTGCAGGTCGGCGTCGCTGGGCACCCACAAGCCGAGGTGGCGCCGAACCTCCAGCAAGGGGAGGTCGAAGGCGACTGCGATGTTCTCGGCGATGGCGTTCGGGACTTCATACTGACCGCGCTCGTAGGCCGACACCCGGACCTGGTTGACCTCCAGCTGCCGCGCGAGGTCGCTTCCGCTCCAGCCCCGCACCTCACGCTGAGTGCGTAACCAGGCGCCCGCCTGCCGGAGACGCTCCTGACGTTCTTGCTGATCCTCTTCTTTGCCCATGCGGTAGCACTTCCACCTCTGCCGTTTGCCGTCTGACCAGCAACCTTACCCTCCGCTACGACCCCGACGCCCTGGACTCGCGGCTTCCCGACCCGACCACAGCCACCACTAAGGCTTGACTTCTGAGGCTAAACGTGTAACCTCAGCGCTTAGAGCGGTACTTGGAGTGCAGGGACACCACAGACACCGCCAGACAGCAGACGGCCCCGGCGGTGCCGCAACACCGTCCGGGGCCACACATCGAACCACCTTAGGGGCATCGATGCAGGTTGAGCATACCCGGATGTACCGGGTCAGAGACGTGGCCCAGCACTTCAACGTGTCGGTCACGACGATCTACCGGGCGATCGAGTCCGGCCAACTGGACGCACTGAAACTCGGCACCGGCCAAGGCACCTTACGGATCACCGGCGCGGCAGTGACGGCCTACGCCAAAGCATGCACACACACCGCCAACGACCCGCTCGTGACCGATGCGGCACCCACCACCGATCAGGACCTGACGGTGAAATCAACTCGTGCTCGCCGCACCCGGGCCGCGCCATCTCGTACTCGCCGTCAATGAGGCTCGTACGAGAGGAGAAACGCCAACCCAGACAGCGAATGAGATAGCCCATGCATGACAGGAATCCAGAAAGAGATGATCATCACTATGGCAGCCCCGAAAAACATCCGACTGACAGCTGACTTCGACGAATGGTTCCCCCAAGGATTGTACTTAGTAGGCGAGCTCCAGCCGGTAACCGAGTACCAGTCGGCAGAAGACAAGGCCCGCAACCGTCCGGTGCGGCCTCGGATCGATGAGGTGAGCAATCTGCCCCTGTTCCGGGGCACATTCGCTGATCCCTCGGCGGAGAAGGACCGGGAGAAATCAGTCACGGTCGAGTTCGCCTGTGCTTATCAGCCGGTGCCACCGCAGGCGGTGGCGGGGAGATGCCGTTTCGGCCGGTGGTGTTGGAGGGCATGACCGTGCAGCCGCGCGGAGGCCTCTGGCCAGGCAAGTGGATCACATGGGTGATCCAAGCCACCCGCTGGGGCGAAGTCGCGGGCCTGCGACTCGACGCACTCGATCTGGACCGCACGCAGCTGCGGGTCATCCGTACCGTGGTCGAGGTCAGCGGGCATACCTCGTTCAAGCCGTACCCCAAGAGCAGCGCCGGCCGGCGCACGGTGCCGCTTCCCAGCTGGCTAGTGCCGATCATCCGCGAGCACCTTGAGCGATATCCGGTCCCGGCTGAGGCACCGATCTATGCCAACGCGGTCGGCAAGCCGCTGCGCCGCACTCTGTTCCGCACCCGTGTCTGGCGACCCGCCCTCGTGCGCGCGGGGATGCTCGGCACCCTCACTGTCATCGACGACAAGACCGTACGAGCTGGCTGGACCGACGCCACCGGAGCCACACTGACTAAGGAATTCCCGACCGAGTCAGCAGCTGTACTGCATATCGCCAAGTCATGCAACGGCGGCCTGCGTTTTCATGATCTGAGGCATTCATATGCCACCTGGCTCGTCGATGACGGCGTGCCGGTGAACATGGTGCAACGTGTGATGGGCCACGAACGGTCGTCAACCACGCTGGACCTCTACACCCGACGCACCGACGATCACGGCCGCATCTTGCAGGCGCTCGATGACGTCTGCTGACGATCCGCTGACGATCGAGAGTGATCACTCACATGAAGATCGATTCGAACGCTTCCATAGGTCCTCTGACCTGGTGTTTTAGCAGTGGGCGATACTGGGATCGAACCAGTGACCTCTTCGGTGTGAACCAATGCACGCGACGCGCTAACCACCGACGAGCACGCGGGCTACCTGCTGAATCACATCCCTGACAGTCCGGGAGAGTCCCGGCACGTCCGGGGTGGTTGTCACTCAGTTCGTCACTCACCCACGTCTTCACACGTCACCCGCTCATCAAAGAAGGGAGCGGGCGCGGGTCAGCAAGGATGTTCGCCTCAAGCTCACGTGTTGCCTTGAGTCTCCGGGTAGCCTTGTCAAGCCAATTCTTGGTCCGACACCCGCTGTTGGATTTGGAGCACAGCGCGGTGCTCAGCTTCCGCCTCCTGCAACTGCCCCAGCTCACGCAGTACGTTCGCGAGGTTGTTGCGGCTTTTCAGGGTGGCGGGGTGTTCCTCACCCAGCACCCGCCGCCGGATCTGAAGCACGGTGCGGTGCTCAGCCTCCGCCTCCTCCACCCGTCCCAGTTTGCGCAGCACGAGCGCGAGGTTGTTGCGGCTTTTCAGGGTGTTCGGGTGCTCCTCACCCAACACCCGCTGTTGGATCTGGAGCACAGCGCGGTGCTCAGCTTCCGCCTCCTGCAACTGCCCCAGCTCACGCAGCACGAGCGCGAGGTTGTTGCGGCTTTTCAGGGTGTCGGGATGCTCCTC
>JAFAPC010000128.1 GCA_019247305.1 Pseudonocardiales bacterium | reverse complement strand
CCGAACATCGACATCGAGGAGGGCTGGCTGGACCTGGAGCACAACGGCCGCACCGACCGGGTGCTGTTCCCCAAGCGGCCCGGGTCGTTCTACCACCTGTCCAAGGTGCACGACAGCCACAACATCGAGTTCGCCTGCCGGATCTGGAACCTGCGGGCCACCGATCTGAACCAGGGTGTGGTGTACGGCCAGCAGACCCCGCAGACCGCCGACGACCCACGGCTGGCCACCCGGTTCGACTACGACGCGATCTTCGGCACGGTGCTCAACCGGTTCGTCATCCAGGCGGTGCTCGGCCACCCGCTGACGGTGTACGGCGACGGCAGCCAGACCCGTGGCCTGATCGACATCCGGGACACCGTCGAATGCATCCGGCTGGCTTGCGAGAACCCGGCCGACGTCGGCGAGTTCCGGGTGTTTAACCAGATCACCGAGACGATGTCGGTCGCCGATATCGCCAAGACCGTCTCAGCCAGCTTTCCGGGGACCGTGCAGATCGAGTACTTGGACAACCCCCGAGTGGAGCTGGATGAGCATTACTACAACGTGGTGCACACCGGCCTGGTCGATCTCGGCTTGCAGCCGCACCTGCTGTCCGACACGCTGATCGATTCGCTGTTCGGTATCGTTGAGCAACACGTTGCCCGCGTCGACCTGTCGGCCATGCGCCCCACCGTGAACTGGCGTTTTACCACCAGCCCTCCTCGGCAAGGAGACATATCGGGGGCCACGATGAGACCGAGAACACCGTGACGGGTAAAAATTTAGCCTGCTCCGGCGGTCAGCTGATGCCGATTGTGGTGGCGAGTTGGGCGGCGACCTCGAGGGCTTCATCTGGTGAGGTGGTGGCGAACTGGAGGTCGAAGAACACGCCGTCCATCCCGGTTTTCTCGGCGCTCTCGGCCGCGGTGGCGAGCTGGTCGATGGTCGTCCCTGGTTTGGGGTTGACTCGCAGCTCGCGTCGGAGCGAAGCGGGGTCCCGGCCGGCGTCCTGCGCGGCGTGGCAGGCAGTGCGCCACAACTGGTCGAGGACCTCAGGAGGGGTTCCGTAGAGCGGGAGCCAACCTGCGGCTCGCCGACCGATTCGTTCCATGGCCTTGGGCGCCCAACCGCCGAGCAACACCGGTGGACCGCTTGGCGAGATGGGGCGCAGGTTGACGTGCGATCGGGGGAGGGTGAAGTGCGTTCCGTGGTGCTCTGCGGGGTTCTCGGTCCAGATGGTGGTGAGCACGTCGAGGATCTCGTCTAGGCGAGCGCCCCGGTCGTTCCAGGAGACGTTCATTGCGGTGTATTCGTCGCGCAGCCAGCTGGTACCAAATCCGCAGTCGAGCCGGCCGCCGGTGAGATTGTCCAGCGAGGTGAGGCTGCGGGCGAGCAGCACCGGGTTGTACCAGGGGGCGATGAGGGCACTCATGCCAAGTCGCGAGTGGCTGGCTACGGTGGCCGCTGCCGCGAGCGTGACGATCGGGTCGAGGACGGTGGTGAACTCATCGGGGTAGGGGTGCTCGGGTGTGCCACCGTCGGGGTACAGGTCGGAGGGGTCAACGGGGGTGAGGACGCGGTCACCAACCCAGAACGAGCGATAGCCCAGATCCTCGGCGCAGCGAACAAACGAGGTGATCGCTGCGGGTTTGGCATGCCGGCCGAGTTGGGGAAGAGCAAGGCCATAGCGCACGGTGAAGTGCTCCTCTCGGATAGGGGTTAACAGCTACCTGCACGACACCTCGACTATCGCGCATCCCCGGTTTTGTGCGCCACCGCCTGCGCCCCACCGAAACCCTGGTCGTGTGGTGGGTGGACGGGTGGGGAGCTTCGCTGTTAGGTGGCGGTGGTGGTCAGTCGCTCGCGCAGCTCGGCGACGCCGGGGCTGGTGTGCAGCGGCTTCAGCACGGTGTGCAGCCGGTGGAGACCGGCGTAGGCCCGGGGGGAGTGCACCGAGGTGACCGCGTCGATGGCCTGGTGCCCGACGCTGACTGCGGTATCAACGTCGCCGGCCAGCGCGTGAGCCCCGGCCAGAGACGGCAGGTGGATCGCCCGGGCTAAGGCGCGGTCAGGCCCGAAGTGATTCACGGCAGGGTGCAGCAGTGCTACTGCCCGGCTGGCGGCGGCAGGGTCGCCCTCGGACTGCGCGAGCGCGTAGTGCACGCCGCCCTGGAGGGCGGCGAGGGTGGCGTCGTCGAGATACCCCCCCCACGGGAGTCTGGTGGCTAGGTCTATGCGCGCGAAGCACTCCTGCATCTGGCCCAGAGCGCGATCGCAGCCGGCGGCATCGCCACGGACGGCGTGCGCGCTGGCGGCGGCCCTGGCCAGTAACCCAGCGGTGGAGGGGGACAGAGCCGGCGCGCCGACCGCGACCGCCTCACCGAAGTGCACCAGCTTGAGTGCCTCATCGGGGCGGTCGAGGTGGCGGGCCTGCGCCGCCATGTCATACAGCAGGAACGCGCTGAGGTCGCTCCCCAGCGGGTGCTCGCTGCCCCGGGCGAGCCCCAGCCCGATCAGCCAAAACTGCCGCGCGGCGTCATGCTGGGTGACATCGAAGCTCATCCAGCCGGTGATCGTCGCCAGCCAGGCGATGGCGATCATGAGACGGGGTCGCAGCTCAGCGGGGACCTGCGCATCCAGCAGGGGGAGCGTTGAGCGCAGGTGGAAGACAGCGGTATCGCGGATCATCCCGCTGCCCTCAGCGTGGTCCTGACGGACGTACCCGACGGTGGCCTGCTCGATGGCCTCGATATCAGCGGCGCCGAGGTGGCGGGTGCCGGTGGGCTCAGCCTGTGGGAACAGGGCCATGAGCCGGTGGGGATCCACTGCGACGCCGAAGGCGAGCCCGGCGACCTGGTCCATAAAATCCCTGCGCTGCTCCACCCAACTGCCCTCCTGCCCGGTGAGTTCTACCGTAACTCCGTGGCGGAAGCCGAGCTTGCCTGCGGGAATGCCCAGCACGTTCGCGACCCTGATGATGATGGTCGCCTCGGTGAGTCGGCGTCGGCCGTTTTCGATTTTGGAGATGGCGGCTTGGTCCAGGCCCAGCAGTCCGCCCAGGACGGTCTGGCTCCAGTGTTTCTCGGCGCTGACCCGGCGGAACACCGGGCCGAAATCCAGTCGCGCCAGCGCGGCGGTCAGCTGCGGGTCGTCGTAGAAGGCCGCAGGCAACGCCGGGCCGCACCCACCGGTGACGTCATGATGGCGCACAGCCCCACAATCCGGGCACGACCGATCCCCCCACTGAGCCATGCGATCACTGTAGCGGCGCGATAGCCGAACGCAATGTCCCAGCGCCATGGTCACCGCGTTGGGCGTGGGCTTCATGGTTCTGGGCTGTTGGTTGGCGGTGGGGCACTCCGGTGTGATCGAGCTCAGACACCACAGTACTTCCGGAGGTGGAATGAGCGCCACGATGACGTTGGAGTGGTGGGAGCTGCGTAACGCTGCGATCAGTGCAACCCGCTGGGGTTGGCCGGTGGTCCCGGGCACCTTTCTGACACCGGAGCGGCACTGGCATGGCCGGGACGACGCGACGGCGTTGGGTCCGATCGAGGACAACTGGCAGAACACCCCGATCACCGACCCCGACCAGGCGGATCAGATCTGGAGTCAGCATCCCTATGGGG
>JAFAPC010000114.1 GCA_019247305.1 Pseudonocardiales bacterium | reverse complement strand
TCGTGAGAGAGTGGTTTCGTCACCTCCTTTCTATCGGTCGGAGAAGCCGTTGCCTGTTATTTCATGCGGCGTGTCGCCAGCTTTCGGAACCAATGACCCCTAACTAAGCCCCGACTGGGAATAATTAGAGTTTTGCATAAGCCTCATTGACCCCGCCAAATGGGACTTCTACGCGATGGACTGTTACCGCATCGGCGGTGAGGACACCCGTGCCGCCGAGCACGCCCACGAAGTGCTCCGCTTGTCCCAGCGGCCAGACGGCAGCGACCGCAGCCCCATGCGCGCCACCGAAGCCCGACTCACCCTCGCGATCGTGTCCCTCCGCAACGGCGACATCGACCATGCCACCGAGTGGGCACGCACAGCATTCCACGCCGACCGGAAATCCGTCAAGAGCCTGGCCATGATCACCGACGAGCTGTACCACGAAGCCCACACACAGTTCGGCAATGACCCCGCCATCAACGCCCTCAACGACGTCATCACCTCTTTCTACACATCGATCGCCAACCGATAACCCGACACCACAACTCCACAAACACAGTTCGCGCTCGGTTGTCCACCGATCCCGTTCGCCTTCCGGCGGAACAGACGAATATTACGGTGTGGACGTCCGGCAACACGCGGGTCTACGACCCGATCTGGGCTGCCGTGGACGTCGGCGGAGTGACGATGGTGTGCCCGGCCAGCGTGTCTTGCAGGGTTGCGTGCCGGAACTGGTACACAGCTCCCGCAGTGCGCAGGACAACCCTGAGTGGACAGCGCAGAAGCGGACAAGGTTGGCAGCCAGGAATCCGCTTCTGCGCGGACGTTGTTGGTGCGCTTGATGAGGGCGTGTGACATTACCGCGCCACCCTGGGCGCGTGAAATTTCCTTCCGGATCTTCTCGGTGCGGTGGGTGGTTAGTGCTGGTTGCGGCAGCGGTCGCAGATCGGGAGCTCCTGGCTGATCGGCAGCATCAAGTAGCGTCTGCAGTGGCGGCAGGTCTGGAAAATCTTGCGGGCCCGCTGTCGGTGGATCCGCCGTCGCTGGAGTAATTCAGCCCACCGCTTGCCCCAGCCCATCACACTGTCACCTCCCTTCCCGCCCCGGCACCGTGAGTGCTTTCGCCTGATGCGCGTGTTAGGGGTGTTGTCGTGTTCGGGGGATCCGGGTTTCGAGGTCCCTCGCGCGCTCGTGCGCGTGCCCGGCCAGGTGCACTGTCTTGTGGTGGCTGTGGTCGGTCGCGGCGATTCTGTCGTAGATCACCGCTGACCGTTGGTAGGACGTCACCCAGTCTGCGAGCCGCGCCTGCTCGACCGGCCGCAGGGACCACACCACCTCACTGGCCTGCGCCAACGTGCGTGGCGGATTCGGCTCACCGGGCTCAGCTTCTGTTCTTCTCACTGCTCACTCCGGACTCTGGCCTGGACAGCGCAGCAGACAAGGCTGGTAGCCCAAGAGCCCGCTTCTGCGCGTACGTCTGCGGTACGCTTCATGAGGATATGCAGTATTGTCGCATCATCCTGGGTCGTTGAGTTTCCTGGACTTCCTTGTGGTGTCTGTTATTGCAGGATCAAACAGCCACCGCAGAGCCCGCTCTTCCCCGTTTGGTAGGAGCGGCTTCCGCATCGGCGGCAGGTCCGCCACGTCCCCCGCACCCGAGTCCTGCGCACCCGCCGCCACTCGACCCACCAACTGCGTAATCCCATTACCCGTCACCTCCTCTGCCTGGCCGTCTCGCACCTCAGGCAGCAGCCCGGCTCACCCGCCACTGGCCGCTACCTGTGTCAGGTCATCCCAGCCATTCCGTCAAGCTGTCGCGCAGCGTGATGGCCCCGTCCTCCTCAAGGGCGATCACACAGGCGCCTGTGACATGGGGATCGAGCACAATCCACCCGTCCTGCATACTCACCAGAAGATTCGCGAAACCCACCGGACCCCGATGCAACCCACACGTCGCCGGGATCGCCTGACGACGACGCTTATTCGGGCCGTTAGTGAAATAACTGTGCCAATTCATTCATGACGGCGCTCCCTCGCTGGTGCGGGCCTGTGCCAGCGCGACGAGGGACGCCAGCTGAGGCAAATCGACCGCTCCTACCCGAATCGCCACTCGGACGCCGTTTCCCCCTCCGAACACGAAGGTGGCGACCCGATGGTCGGGCCATGGCCCACTGTCTCCGAGCGCCATCGGCGCATGGGGGGCGAGCGTCACCTGCACGTTCATGTCAATTCGCCCTTTGCGCACGTCTCCCACCCGCTCACGCCGCGTTCGTGACGGTCGCATCAGCGCGTGGCGGCGCTGTCGTGCTGCCCGTGGTGCCGGTAGGTGCCCGCAGCCCGGTCGCCCGGAAGCTGAAGGCACCGCGCCCCTTGGCGGTGACGTACGGGGTGATCGTTAAGCCCTCGAACTCTGCCGGGGCGTACGGGAAGCCCGGCATCGTCGGTGCGTTGCGATCATCGAAAAACTCCAGCATCGACTCCCCGCCGAGGATGAACACCCCGGCGGGGACGACATCCCCGACGTCCACCGGGAACCTGGTAGGTATCACTGGCATGAGCACAGTCCTCCTGTTGACCTGTCCTCAATTCCTCATGAAGAGTTGCTTACGACGGTCATAGTAGGCCGGGATCCCCCTGTCGTCAAGTCCTCAGGAGGACTACGGTGGTGATGGCATGTGAGCACAGACCACCAGGGCAGGATGTGAAGGAGTGGACGAGCTGAGCGCGCGAGTGCCGAAGTATCACCGCGTCGCGGACGCTCTGCGAACCGAGATCCGCGCCGGGAACCTTCATCCTGGCCAGCGGTTACCGGCCGAAACCACACTGGTGGAGCGATTCCGGGTCAGCCTGCCCACCGTCCGACAAGCCCTCTCGGTGCTGCGCGCGGAAGGTCTGATCGAGTCACGCCACGGCGTGGGCACCTTCGTCAAGGAGCAGCGCCGGCTGCACCGCCGCTCCCGGGGCCGCTACGGCAGCGCCCGAGGACACCACCAGCTGCTCACCCACCACCTTCGACACGAGATCGTCTTCGCCGGTCGCGGCCCCGCCCCCACCCACATCGCCGAGATCATGGGCATCGCACCCGGTGCCGAGGTCGTCATCCGCCGCCGTAACCTCTTCGACAAGGACACCGCCGTACCCGAAGAAATCGGCGCAAGCTACCTTCCGATCTCCGTCGCCGGCGGAACCTTCCTCGAAGAACCCACCGTCGTTCCCAAGGCCCTGTTCCTGTGCGTGGAAGACCTCACCGGCCACCGCTACACCCGCGCCCGCGACCAATGGATCGCCCGAATGCCCACCGCCGAGGAGTCCGTCATCCTCGAACTACCCACCGGAGCACCCGTCATGCACGTCGTCCACACCGCACGCGACGAACACGGCGCCATCCTCGAAATCTCCGAATCCGTCTGGCCAGCCGACCGCATGATCCTCATCGACGACTACGACATCGAACAGGAACCCCACAAGCCCGAGGTTCCCAGCGAGATCTAGCGACGATAACAGCCGTGTTACACAGCGTCACAGAACGGTCGCAAGGCGTTGCTGCCGAATTCGGCTCTATAGGATCAAGGCCGCCTGCGGCGATACGGCCGTGGCTGAGTTCGTCGTTCGACTCGCGTGCCCGCGCGGGCCGGCCTCGCTTGCTGCGCGCGGCCTGGCGACCGTGCTCGCGCGGGCCGGCCCGGCGGGCGCTGGTGGTCAGCGTCGACGCCGTGCCGCTGATCCCGTCGAGCAACCGGCCAGCGGTCTCTTGTTCGTCCGTTTATTAGTCGCATTTGTCCTTGGGCGCGTCGTATGGTAGAGGTCACGTCTGGTCCAGAGGAGGTGGGTGATGCCCGCCGAGTTGCGGGTTCTGCTCGCCGAAGACGGTGCGGATGCCGAGCGGCTCGATGGGCTGACCAGGTTTCTTCGTCGGGAGCTTCTCCAGGTGGACGTGGCGGACGTGACGGCGTTGCGGGCTGGTGAGCTTCCGCCGGGTGCTCGGGCTTTTGACGGGGCTGTGGTTGGTGGGCTGGTCGTGACTCTGGGTCACTCTGTCGAGGCTCTGCGGGCGGTGGTGTCGGCGATCCGGTGCTGGCTGGCGCGGGGCGAGGGGGTCCGCCGGTCGGTGCGGCTGGAGATCGGCGGGGATGTCTTGGAGCTGTCCGAGGCGACGGCGGCCGATCAGGAACGGCTGGTCGGGTTTTTCCTCAGCCGGCACGCCACAGGGTAGGACGGGCGGTGGTGGAGGGCCGGCGGCAGGCTCTGATCGTCGCTAATGACGACTATGAGCACGACGGGCTGCGGCGTCTGCTGTCTCCGGTGGCAGACGCGCAGGCGCTGGCGAGAGTGCTTGGTGACCCACAGATCGGTGATTTCGATGTGCGGGTGGTTCATAACGAACCTGCGCATGCGATCCAGGCGCAGATCGAAGACCTCTTCGTGGACAGCCGTACCGACGATGTGCTGGTGCTTCATTTTTCCTGCCACGGGCTCAAAAGCGAGTCCGGTGAGCTGTTTTTCGCCGCGCGGAACACCCGGCCGAACAGGCTTGGCTCTACTGCGGTCCCGGCGGACTTTGTCCAACGATGTATGCGATCGAGCCGGTCGCGGGCCATCGTGCTGTTCCTTGACTGCTGCTATGGCGGCGCGTTCGGCCAGGGCGTGACGGTCCGGGCCTCCGGTGGGGTGAACGTGCTGGACAGTTTTTCCGGTGAGAAGCTGGGTGGGGGGCGGGGACGGGCGGTGATCACCGCGTCTAACTCCATGGAGTATGCCTTCGAAGGAGACCAGCTCGCCGATGACCGCAGGCAGCCATCGGTGTTTTCGGCCGCCTTGGTCGAGGGCCTGGCCACTGGTGATGCGGACCGCGACGAGGATGGCTGGGTATCGCTGAACGAACTCTACGATTATGTCTTTGACAAGGTCCGTGAACAAAACCCACACCAGACGCCCAGCCGCGATGTCCAGCTGCAGGGAGAGTTGTATCTGGCCCGCAGCCGCCGCCGACGCATCCACGCGCTGCCCATCCCCGCGGACCTCCGCGCTGCCATGACCGACCCGAACATGATCACTCGCCTTGGTGCGGTCAGCGAGCTGCGATCGCGGCTGATGGGCGAGGACCTCCCGGCAGCCGCCGGTGCCCGCGACGCGCTCGTCGAGATGACGCGCACCAACATCGGATATGTCGCCGAACCCGCGGCGGCAGCACTGCGCGAAGCCGCCGTACACACGGCGGAGATAGAGCTCCACTTCGGCCAGCTCGTCCAGGGTTCCAGGCCGGCGCACCAAACGGTCCACCCGCTGGGCCCCCCGCTGGCCCGCGTCTGCACATTCCACGCCTCACACAGGTGGATCCATATCACCGAAACAACAGACGGCTTCGAGGTCTCAATAGACACGGCCCAAGCTGGCACGCTCCGCGGCGAGATCACTCTCAAGGGGCTAACAGGAGAAACCGTTATCCCCATCGACGCCACCGTCATCACCCCCGACCCCGAGCTCTCCATCACACAACCATCGACCCAAAAAAACAATCTCTGGAAAGGCGGCGCGATCTGTGTCGCCAGTGGTTGTGTCATATTAGTGGTGGGCTATCTCATCCCAATCAGTATTTTGATTACACTCGGAATTATCCTGTTTGTAAGCGGATTCTTGATGGTGATAATTGCGAGCCCGCCAGGGCCGTAGACCGCTACCGGCGTAACCGACGGGCACGTTGACGGTCAGTCGTTGTCTCATCGACCGGCGTATCGCAGCGAACCGCACACCACCCACCGTCACCACCACCGGGAAAGCGGATTGTCAATAGCGGTCACCTACCGCACGCCAAGGAGTAGCCTCAGCCCAGGTCAACGGCCATCGCCTGGCACGATGCCAGCTGCGGGCGCTCGCTGTGCTCTGGGACCGCCCGACTGCAGCAACACCGCGGACGCAGGTGGGGCAATGCCCCATCCCAACGATCCCCTAAGGACTACCACACCGCGTCAAGAGGGTGCGCAAACCACCACGCTCCCGATCCCAAGTCAGCCCCCTTAACCTGGCGTGATCGGGCTACGTCAGGTCGATGAGATGGCACGACGGCCACGACTGAAGGGAAAGACGTTTCATGATCACTTGGATACTTTTCGGTCACTTAATGATGCCTGAACAACACCAAACGACCGCAGACATCGAGCGTTCGTGACCAGGAAAATTCGAGGTCATCGCATCTATCGGCAACCAACCGAAACAGCGGTCCGAGAATCAGTGGGTTCGGGATTCGAGCCCTTGGCGGCGCACCAGTCTTGACGGCTATTCGTGACGCACGGGCGGCGGCTACTGCTCCCGCTGTTCGGGTATCGGAGGCAACACCGGCAGGCGCCGTACTCGAAGCCGGTTCCGCTCGATGACCACGATGGCCCCTTGGTCAAGGTCGTCGTGCAGCCGGGGAAGATTCGCCAGCAGAATAGCGGTCTGCTCGTCCGGCGTCATAGGTTCGTAGGTGCGCAATAGCACCAATGATGGCGAGACCGTGCACTGTCGAGCCAGCAGTTCGCCGAAGTCGGTGTCCTCGGATACGAGGACGAACGTGTGCTGCCGCGCGAACTCCAAGATCACTGAGTCTGTTGCGCGCTGCAGATCATTGTCACGGACATGAGTAGCGTCGACGCCAGCCTCACGCAGTAACTGCGCAACACGATGCGAGAGGTTGGAGTCGAGAAGGAACTTCATCACTGAGCTGCCAATGGCAGCCCACGCTCCTGGACCGCTGCGGCAGCGTACTCAAGAGCGGCCAGGATGTCGTCGGGCTCCAGGTCAGGAAAATCCTCCAGGATCTCTCCCGCCGCACGCCCGGTCGCGAGCTGGCCCAGGATAGTGCTGACCGGAATGCGCAGGTCACGGATGCACGGCAGCCCGCCCATCTTCGTGTGGTCGATAGTAATCCGATCAAACGCCATGGTTGTGACCTCCAGTGATCATACTAGCCCGGGTCAGCCGTTGGATGGGCCTAGGTTATGTCGAGGTCCGCAAGGGGCCGTGCGTCAGAAGCGGTAGTAGAGGAATGGGCTGAAGGTGCCGGTGGCGACCAAGAGCGCAGCATAGAGCAGCCCGACGGTCCGCACACCGACGCCGAGCGCGGCGACAGGTCGCGAGGACCAGGCCGGTCGCAGCGAGCGGGCGGGGCTCGGCTGCTGGGCCGGGAGCAGGAAGACCAGGGCGGCCAACAGCAGGATGAGGAGCCGCTGGTGGGTCAGCGCGGCGTCTGCCACATCGGTCAGCCCGGCGAGATCGGGGATCACCATGTGCTGCAGGAAGACCAGCGCGGTGCCCAGATTCGGTGATCGGAACAGCACCCAGCCACCCATCACGATCAGCAGGGTCAGCGCCCGGCGCGCCCATCGACGCCCCGGCGCGTCCGCCCACCCGCGGCGGCGTTCGATCACCAGCACCGTGCCGTGGTAGAGCCCCCAGCACAAGAAGGTCCAGTTCGCGCCGTGCCACAGCCCGACCAGCGCGAAGACGATCCACAGGTTGCGGTAGGTGGCCCGGGCGCCGTGCCGGTTCCCGCCGAGCGGGATATACACATAGTCCCGGAACCATCGGGACAGCGACATGTGCCAGCGCCGCCAGAATTCGGTGATACTCGCCGAGGAATACGGACGCGCGAAGTTCTCCGGCAGGGTGAACCCGAGCATGCGCCCCAGCCCGATGGCCATGTCAGAATACCCGGAAAAATCGAAGTACAACTGTAACGTGTATCCGATCGCGCCGAGCCAGGCGGTTGCGGTGCTCACCTGCGCGGCCGGGGTGGCGAAGCAGGCGTCCACCAGGGGGGCCAGTGAGTCCGCGACCACCACCTTCTTGGTCAGCCCGAGAGCGAATCGCGGGAATCCGGCGGTGATGTCGGCCAACCGGTGGCGGGGTGGCTGCATGAGCTGATCCGCGATGTCCCGGTAGCGCACGATCGGCCCCGCGACCAACTGGGGGAACATCGCGATATAGGTGACGAACGACACCTTATCGCGCAGCGCCGGGCGTTCCCCACGGTAGATGTCCACCACGTAGGAGATGTGGTGGAACGTATAGAAGGAGATCCCGATCGGCAAGCTGAGCGAAACAGTGGGCAGATCAAACCCGGTGAGCGACGCCAGCCCGGCGGCCTGGGCGCTGGCGAAACCAGCGTATTTCCAGACGATGAGCACCGCGACGTCGAAGACGATGACGCCGATCAGGATCCGGCGGCGCCGGGTCGGTGCGAACTCCCCGCCCTGCGGTTGCACCGCCGGACCCGCTACGTAGTTGACGACCATGCAAGCCAGCAGCAACAGCGTGCTCGGGCCCGCACCCACCGCGTAGAAGACCAGGCTGGCGGCCGCCACGACGGCGTTGCGCCAGCTCCGGGGCGCGATCAGCACGGCTGCGAGCACGACCGGGAGGAAATACCACAGGAACATCGGGCTGGCAAAAGACATAGCGGCCGCGCAGCCTAGCCGACGTGGCAGCGCGCCCCGGCGAGGCGTCGGGAGGCGCAGCGCCGGGCGAGGGCCTACTATCAGGAGCTATGCACCTTATGATGGCTCAAGCCGGTTTCCTCGCCGCAGAGCTCGAGGCCCGGGGCTTCCTCGCGGGTATCGGGAGGACCATCCTCTACCTGATCATCGCTTTAGTCGTCATCGGGGGGCTGATCGGGTTCTCGGTAGCCCGCCGGTTCGGCCCGCGCCGGTAGCAGCCCAGCCAGCCAGCAACCCCGCGTCGCCCCGAGGGCGCGGCTGGCGTGGAAGCCCGGTGAGCAGGGAGAGCTCAGGGCCTTCAGCCCTACCCACCAGGCTGCTCGCGAGTCGCCGACGAGCATCAGGTCGTTCGTTGGTCAAGGCCGATCGGTTCGCGACACCGTGGGGCCCAGAGACACCGCGTTGCCCAGAATTCCCTGCCCTCAGCAGCGAATCACCGGCACGGACCTGTCTGCCGCCCTGACCAGGCGTTGAATGTCCTGGGGATCGCTGGTGAGGATGTGGTCGCCGGGGCGTGCCAGCAGCACCAGCGTGGCGTCGATGGGGTCCTGGGTACCCGCTTGGCCGATCAGTACCCCGGCCGCCCGCCCCGCCTGGTCGTCGACCGGGCGGACATCGACGCTGCGCAGCAGTCGCGCCAGCCGTGCCTGGCGCCCTTGGGGGTCACGCCACACCTGGGCTACGACAATCGCGGTGCTGCGAAGCTCCATACCGTGCCGCTGTGCCACTCGCAACCGAGCGAGCAGTTCCCGGTCATCGCGCTCCACCGCTACGAAAGCGCCAGCGTCAAGAACGAGTGCGCTCACGCCGCTGGATCTGCCGCTCCCAGGCCGAGTTCTCGCTCAGCCTGCTCCAGCTCCGCCATGGTGAAGGTTCCGTGCTCACGCTCCCACTCGTCCAGATACTGTTCCAGGGCCTCGGCGCGGAGTTTGGTGGCCGCCGCCTCAGCCAGCCACGAGGACAACCCTTTGCCAGCGCGACGGGCGGCATCACGCACGGCGTCACCGAGATCAGCGCCGAGTGAGATACTCATCTTGTCAACCTTCACAAACCTAACCTACCACGGTGCGCACATACCACGGTATGCCAGTGCACGTCGCCGCCCAGCTCTCTCTGCGGCTCCCGTCATTCAGAATTCAGCGAGGTAGTAGGAGCGCGGCCTGGGGCGGAGATTCCGGCGATCCCGGGGGTGGCCCGGCCTGATGTGAACCGCTTGCGGACCATCGGACCAACCTCGGCCGTGACCACAACCCCGACCACAAAAATCACCGCGATGATGATCAATAGAGACGGCGGCGCCCGACCTGTGCAGTGCCGCCAGCCTCCATCCTCTTCCCGTCCGCGGACAAGAAAGAACGGCCGAGGCCGCCCCTAGCCCGAGAACGTCGGAACTTTGGCGTTCCGCACAGCTTGATGATCTGCCTCCCAGGCGTTCAGCACGGTGAGGGGCAGCCGACCCCGCTCGCTGACGCTGTGGCCGTTCTGCTTGGCCCATTCGCGGATAGCCTTGAGCGTATCCCGGTTGTAGCCGCTGCGCGCAATGCCACCGCTGCCGGCTCTGCGGCCCGGCGAACGGTCGGCGCCCCGAGCACTGGGGCGCCGGGCACTGACCTTACGGGCCGCCGCGACGTAGCGAGACAAGTTGTCCCGAAACTCGGTGGCGTTGTTGTGCGCCAGGTCAATCTCGTACGTGACACCCTCAAGCGCGAACTCGACTGTTGAAATGTCCTCAGCTTCCTCGCCGGTGAGGTCGTCGATGAGGGTGACGATGGTCTTCTGAGCCACAGGTACAGATTCTCCTTGTTGAGATGAACGCGGACCGCGATAAGATACACACTGCTCGGCGATGCGAGTCCGCGACATGCCGAAAGCGCTTGTTTCGCCACGCCACGGCGCGTCTGGAGGGGAGCGCGCTTCAGCCGGCGCGGCGTAAGCGCGCTACCTCGGCGAGCACGACACCGGCGGCGACCGACACGTTGAGCGAGGCCACCGGCCCCACCATGGGTATCGACACTATGGCGTCGCAGGTTTCGCGGACCAGCCGGGACAGTCCCCTGTCTTCTGAACCGAGAACGAGCACCAGCCCTCCGGTAGCCAGTGGGAAAGTATCCAATGGCATTGTGCCGCCAGGGTCCAAACCGACAACCATCAAGCCGGACGCGGCACAATCCTTGAGCGCGCGCACCATATTGGTGGCCCGAGCCACCGGCAGGCGCGCAGCCGTACCCGCCGAGGTCCGCCACGCCGCTGCAGTCATTCCCGCCGAGCGCCGCTGCGGTAGCAGCAGTCCATGCGCGCCGAACGCGGTGGCGCTGCGGACCACGGCGCCGAGATTGCGCGGGTCGGTCACCCCGTCCAACGCGACCAGCAACGGCGGCGTCCCGGACTCCCGCGCGCTCACCAGCACGTCCTCCACCAGCGCGTACTCATACGGCGGCACCTGCAGCGCTACCCCCTGGTGCAGCGCACCCCCGGCCAACCGGTCCAGGTCAACCCGAGGCACCTCGAGAATGCACAGACCGGCGTCGGCGGCCAACCGCACCGACTCGCTGACCCGGTCGTCCAGCTCGATCCCGATGGCCACCTGCAGCGCGGTGGCCGGCACCCCGGCGCGCAGGCATTCCAGCACCGGGTTGCGACCGAGCACCGTCTCCCCCGGCTCACTACCGCCGCGCCGACGAGCCGCAGCGGCCGCACCGCGCTGCCCCAGAGGCGGGGAGACCGACTGGCCCTGGAGAGATGGGCGCTGGGCGGGGTTCCGTTGGGCGCCTTGGCGTTGGGCCGGGTGGCCGGGCCGCAGCTGCGCGGGCGGGGTGGGGCCGCGACCGCGTAGCCCCTTGGGTTTCTGCCCGCCAGAGCCGATGACGGCACCCTTCTTGGTGCCCGGCTTGCGCAGTGCGCCCCTGCGCCGCGAGTTACCCGCCATGAGCTCAGCCTCCCTTGACCGTCCACACTGGGCCATCGGGAGTGTCCTCGACGGCGATCCCGGCCGCCAGCAGCTGAGCGCGCACCGCGTCGGCGGTGGCGTAGTCACGGCGATGGCGAGCCTCGGCGCGCTCGGCGAGCAGTTGGTCCACCAAGCAGGCCAGGGCCGCCGACGTCGCGTCTGACCCTGACGTCGAACGCCACCGCTCGGCCAGCGGGTCCAGACCCAGCACGCCGGTCATCGCCCGCACCGAACCGGCCACGCCGAGCGCCGCTGGGTGGTCCCCGGCGTCCAGCGCCGCGTTGCCCTCGTGCACGGCGCTGTGGATCGCGGCCAGCGCTGCCGGTACGCCAAGGTCGTCGTCCATCGCCCGGGCAAAGTCGGTCATCGAGGCGTCGAACTCAGCGGTTGGATTATCGGCTCCGCCGACGGCGCCCCAACAGCGTGGCTGCGGCAGCCCGCACCGTTCCCGTACCCGCTGCACGAACGACTCAATCCGCCGGTAGGCGGCCACGGCCTCATCCAGCGCGCCATCGGAATACTCGATGGCGGACCGGTAATGCGCGGCACTCAGGTAATAGCGCAGTTCGACGGCGCGGACCCGGCGGAGCATGGCCGGGATCGACAGTGTGTTGCCCAGCGACTTGGACATTTTCTCACCCGAGAGCGTCACCCAGCCGTTGTGCAACCAGTACCGGGCGAAGGGGTCGCCGACAGCCCGGGACTGGGCCCGTTCATTCTCGTGGTGCGGAAAGACCAGGTCCAGCCCGCCGCCGTGGATGTCGAATTCCGGGCCGAGGTAGGTGGTGGCCATCGCCGAGCACTCCAGGTGCCATCCGGGACGGCCCGGTCCCCACGGCGTCGGCCAGGACGGCTCGCCGGGCCGGGCGCCTTTCCACAGCGTGAAGTCCCGGGGATCGCGCTTGCCAGGCGCGGCGGATTCACCCTGGCACACCTCGTCCCGATGCTGCCCCGACAGCGCCCCGTAGTCCGCCATCGTCGCCACCGCAAAGTACACATCGCCACCCGCGGCGTAGGCGTGCCCGGCCTCGATCAGCCGCGCCATCAGCTCGACCATCTGCGGAATATGGCCGGTGGCGCGCGGTGCCACCGACGGTGGCAGGCAGCCCAGCGCGGTGTAGGCGTCCTCAAACGCCCGTTCGTGCCGGTACGCCCACTCCCACCACGGCCGACCCGCCTCAGTAGATTTAGCGAGGATCTTGTCGTCGATGTCGGTGACGTTGCGCACCAGCAGCACGTCGTGGCCCGTGGCCATCAGCCAGCGACGCAGCAGGTCGTAGTTCAGCGCCGAGCGGATGTGCCCGATGTGCGGGATGCCCTGCACGGTGGCCCCACACACATAGATTGACGCCGTGCGGGGTCGCAGCGGGACGAACTCCCGCAGACTGCGCGTTGCGGTGTCATACAGGTGCAGGCTCACGACGTGATCGTAGTGAATCGCCCTGCGTGGGTTCTTGGTGTGGGTCGTGGTCCGCACTGCCTCTAGAGTGGCAAACCGTGACCGATGAGGTGCGGGACGCGACGGGGGACGACGAAACGGACTTGGCGGCTGAGCTGGCCACGGTGATGGCCCTGCGGCGCAGCCTGGGTGCCCAGCTGGCTAGCTATCGCATCGCGACCGGGGTCAGCCAACCCCAACTAGGCCGAGCCCTGGGGAAAACCCGCAGCATGATCTCCAGGATTGAAAACGGCAACCGGCGGATGCCCGCCGCGCTGTGGCGGATCGCCGATGACCTCTGCCACGCCCACGGCGTCCTCGTCGCCGAGCACAGCAAGCTGGTGGACGCCGAGCAGGCCTACCGCGCGCACCGCCGCCTGCACCGCCGGCAGGCGCGAGAGCAGCGGCAGCGGCAGACCCGGGCACCGGCCCCGGCACCGCTCATCTCGCCTACTGTGTTACTGAAGACCGGCGATGACGCCTGGCCCCAGATCACCCTGGTCACCCTCACCGGTGGATGCCAGAAGCTAGCCGAGGAGCTGATGGCGGTGGTTATCAGAGTCGTGCACGCACTAGGCCGTCGGGACAGCATGCATCTGACCGGATCGATCCTCGCCGCTGTCGGGCTCTCGGACCTGACCACCGATGAGTACGCCCGGCTGGCTCAGGCGGCGGATTCTCCGAGCCAGGTTGATGCGCAGATCGTGCAGCACCTGGCGACCATGCTAGCCCGCGCCAAACGCCTGGAAGACACCCTCGGCCCCTGCCAGGTGTTCGAAACGGTCTCCGCACAGCACAGGCTCCTGCACCACCTCTTGAAGGGCGGCTGCCCTGAGCAGCTACGCAAACCGATGAACCTGGTCGACAGCGCCATGGCCTCAGCCCTCGGTAACTACCTGATCAATATGGGCCACCTCGAGGAAAGCAGGAGATACCTGGAGCACGCCCGCAAAACCGCCCACGACGCCGGCAGCCCCGCGTTAGCCGCCTATGCGGCCGCTCAAATGAGCTTTGCCGCGTTCGAGCAGGGTGATATACCCGCTGCGCTGGACAGTGCCGCTGTCGCCCGGAGCCTGGCTGCCCGCACTGATGACTCTCGGCTGAAAGCCTTCGCTGAGAAGAGGGCCGCCAGCGCGTATGCCCTCGATGGCCAATACGGGCTCTCGATGACCGCTTATGACCGTGCTCACAACTTCCTCACGACCGCACAGGGGAGCGCCCGGGAGTCACCGGCCTATTGGGTGCACCACGGCAGCGTCGACAGCGGGCGTGGCCGTTCACTGTCCCAGTTGGGTAAAACAAAGGAAGCCCTGGAGGCTGCCAGTACCGCCTTAGCTCAGTACGACCCCGCCTACGTGGGCCGCTACACCTTATGCCAAGTACGATTCGGTCACGCCCTTGTCCTGTCGAGCGACATCACCGAAGCCGCCCGCGTGCTGGGTGAGGCCGCCCCGCAGGCCCATCTGTACCCAAAACTGAGCGCGGAATTCCATACCGTCCGGGCGTTGCTGCAACCCTGGGTCCAGACCCAGGCCGTTACCAGACTCGATGACCAACTCCGTACCTACGGTCTCCTTCCCACCACGACACCGAAACCAGGAGCCAGCGCGGAAAAAACGTCTCCATGAGGTCGCCATGCCTGCCGCGCGGTGCGTGGCGGCGTGGGGTGACCAAACCGCTATGCCCGCACGAGCAGCACCGCGGCTAGCGCGGCGATGCCCTCACCACGACCGGTCAGCCCGAGGCCGTCGGTGGTGGTGCCGGATACTGAGACGGGCCCGCCCACGGCGTCGGAGAGCACCCGCTGTGCCTCAGCCCGGCGGCTGCCCACCCGCGGCGCATTGCCGATCACCTGCACCGCGCCGTTGCCCACCACCCAACCCTGGAGGGCCAACCGGCGGCGCACTTCGGTGAGCAGCTCGGTGCCGTGCGCCCCGGCCCAGCGCTGCTCGCCGGTGCCGAACACCGCGCCCAGATCGCCCAGGCCAGCCGCGGACAGCGCAGCGTCGCACAACGCATGCGCGGCGACATCCCCGTCGGAGTGCCCGACGCACCCCGGGAGCCCCGGCCAGTGCAGTCCGGCGATCCAACAGTCCCGGCCGCCATCCAGAGGGTGCACGTCGGTGCCGATCCCGACCCTCATGCCCGCCCGGTGCCGAGCGCGCCAGCCACCACCTCAGCGATGACCAGATCAAACGGAGTGGTGATCTTGAAGGCGTGCGGATGGCCCGGCAGTGTGGTCACCGTCACCCCCAGCGCCTCGACGAGCCCGGCGTCATCGGTTACCGGTCCGGATGATTCCTGGTGAGCCCGGCGCAGTAGGTCCCCGGCGAACCCCTGCGGGGTCTGCACCACCCGCAAGGCCACCCGATCCACGGTGCCCACCACCCGACCGTCGGGGTCCACCTGCTTGATGGTGTCGACCACTGGCAGCACCGGCACCACCGCCGGCTGCCCGGCGAGGACGGCCCGCACCACTGCTTGGATCACGCTGACCGGGGTGAGACAGCGGGCGGCATCGTGCACCACCACCACCTCGGCCTCAGGCACGGTGTGCAGCGCTGCCAGGACCGAGTCGCAGCGGTGCGCTCCGCCCGTGACGATCCGCACCCGGGTCCCGGCCTCCGCGAGGGCCGCCCAGGCCTGGTCCTGGTGGTGCTCACCGACGGCAACGACCACCACCTCGACGCAGCCAGACCTTAGCAGTCCCTGTACGCAGTGCCAGAGCAGCGGGCGACCCCGCAGCGGCACAAAGGCCTTGGGCATCCCAGCCGCCAACCGCACGCCCTGTCCCGCTGCCGGCACCAGCGCTGCGACCCGGGGTCGGGACACGGGGCGGCGACGTCGTCCGGGGGCGACGACTCAGGATGCCGCAGCGAGAACCTCGTCGAGGAGCACCTCGGCGTTGTCCTCGTTGGTGCCCTCAGCGAGAGCGAGCTCACTCACCAGAATCTGACGGGCTTTGGCGAGCATACGCTTCTCACCTGCCGACAGACCGCGGTCGCGCTCACGGCGCCACAGATCACGCACTACTTCCGCCACTTTGTTGACGTCGCCCGAGGCGAGCTTCTCCAAGTTGGCCTTGTACCGCCGCGACCAGTTCGTCGGCTCCTCGGTGTGGGGTGCCCGCAGCACCTCGAAAACCCGATCGAGACCTTCTTGGCCGACCACGTCCCGGACGCCGACGAATTCGGCGTTGGCAGCAGGAACACGGACGGTAAGATCACCCTGAGCGACCTTGAGGACGAGATACTTCTTCTCCTCCCCCTTGATCACTCGAGTCTCAATGGCCTCGATGAGAGCGGCACCGTGATGCGGGTAGACGACGGTCTCTCCGACCTTAAAAACCATGTGTCCTCTGCCCCTTTCGCTGTTCCCAGGTTACCACGCCGGGAAATCGTGCTGCGCGGGGCAGCCGCAGCGACTGGAGTGTCATCGCAGGTCAGAGGCTCTGACCAGGGGAAAACACCGAACAACTCGGTGCTCCGCAGCTCACAGTCACTCCACTATGGACGAGTATCGGCGAGCCGGGCGCGCCGAGGCGCTGGGCCGCACCGGATATGGATATGCTTGCCCGGTGCGGGTACCCCTCACCGTCGTCGCTCGCCTGGTGGCCGGCTGTCTCGCCGTGCTGTCGCTGGCCGGGTGCGCCGCTGGCCAGATCACCCAGACCGATAGCCAGGTGTCCGCCGTCGACGGGACCTCCGGCGACGTCGGAAACGCTATCGCGCTGCGCGAGGTGCTGATCCCTTACCCGCCCAACCAGCAGGGCAGCTACCCCGCCGGGTCGGCCATCCCGGTGATGCTCACCATCGTCAACCAGACCAGCAGCGTTGACCAGCTGACCGCCGTGACCAGCCCGGCGGCCAGCCAGGTGCTGGTGCTGGGCAGCACCCAGATTCCGCCCGGCAGCACCCTAAGTAGCGCCGCCAGTGCGGTCCCCGTCCCGGTCAGCGGCGAGCCGACCAGCCCGCTCGTCTCCGGAGAGCTGCGGGTGGTCCTCATCACCACCCGGCCGCTGCACGCCGGGCTGGACACCCCGGTGACGTTCCAGTTCCGCAACGCTGGCACGGTGACCCTGCCGGTACCCATGGCGGCACCGCCGAGCTCGGCAGGCCAGGTCTAGCCTCCGGGGCCGGCTCCGGGACGCGACGAAACTGTCAGGGTGCGCCGATAGCGTTGTGGGCATGGGGAAACCAGCGGTCAACGACCGAGTTATCCATCGCTGCGGTGATTGCGGCCATGAGGTCGCCAAGTGGGTAGGGCGGTGCCCGGAGTGCCACACCTGGGGCAGCGTGAGCGCGCGTCGGCCACCTCCGGTGACGGCACTCGCCCCTGGCGCGCCGTCGGCCCCGGCCCGCCCGATCTGCCAGGTCGACCTGCACTCCGCGCAGGCCACCGCCACCGGCGTGACCGAGCTCGACCGGGTGCTCGGCGGTGGTCTGGTGCCCGGCGCGGTGGTGCTGCTGGCCGGCGAACCCGGGGTCGGAAAGTCCACCCTGCTGCTGGAGGTCGCGCACCGCTGCGCGCTGGCCGGCCGGCGGGCGCTCTACGTGAGCGGCGAGGAGTCCACCGGCCAGGTCCGGCTGCGGGCGCAGCGCACCGGAGCGCTGCACGAGGAGCTGTTCCTCGCTGCTGAATCCGACCTCGCCGCGGTACTCGGGCATCTCGACGCCGTCGAGCCGGACCTGCTGATCGTCGATTCGGTGCAGACCATGGCCTGCGCCGGGGTCGAGGGCAGCCCCGGCGGGGTATCCCAGGTCCGCGCGGTGGCCAGCGCGCTGATCAGCACCGCCAAGCAGCGCGGACTGCCCGTGGTGCTGGTCGGGCACGTCACCAAAGACGGGACGGTGGCCGGTCCCCGAGTGCTGGAACACCTGGTCGACGTGGTGTTGCAGTTCGAGGGCGACCGGCATTCCACGTTGCGGATGGTCCGCGGGATCAAGAACCGGTTCGGGGCCGCCGACGAAGTCGGCTGCTTCGAGCTCACCGACGACGGCATCATCGGCTTGCCCGACCCATCCGGGCTTTTCCTGACTCACCGCGATGGCGCGGTGCCTGGTACCGCGGTGACGGTCGTGGTGGAGGGCAAACGGCCGTTGCTGGGCGAGGTCCAGGCGTTGGTCGCCGAATCCGCACTAGCCAACCCCCGCCGCGCGGTGAGCGGCCTGGACTCCTCCCGGGTGGCGATGATCCTGGCGGTCATCGAACGCCGCGGCGGCGTGCGGCTGGCCGGGTCAGACGTGTACACCGCGACGGTGGGCGGGATGCGGGTGGTAGAGCCGGCGGCCGATCTCGCCGTCGCGCTCGCCGTCGCCTCAGCAGCCAGTGACCTGCTGCTGCCCCCGAACACGGTGGCGCTCGGGGAGGTCGGGCTGGCCGGAGAGCTCCGGCCGGTGACCGGGCTACGCCGACGCCTGGTCGAGGCCGCCCGGCTGGGCTTCCGGCACGCGCTCGTGCCTGCGGACAGCGCCCTGCACCACGCCCCAGAGGGCGGTGCCCCACCGCCCGGAATGCGCGTGCACCCGGTGGCCGATGTGGGAGCGGCGCTGCACTGGCTGCGTTGACCATCATCGACGAGGCAAACCCATAGGGAGTACGTCGGCCACAGCATTCACGGCTGCCAAAAGGAGCCTCCAAAGTCACGAGCGCCATCGCGTCGAACACTTAGCGCAGGTACTATCTGCAGGATGGAGGACATTGTGGTGCTGCACTATCCCGAGGTGCGATACCCGAACTGGGAATTGTTATGCAAGGCTGCCCAGGCCCGCGGTATCCGGCTCACGACGTGGGAACCTCACCGGCTGCAGGTTCACTGCACGGACGGGCGAGTCTCGGGCTGTTATGACGGCGAGCCGGTGCGGCCAGAAATCATCCTGCACCGTACCGTCGCGACATTTCAAGGAATCGTGATTCCAGTATTACAACTGTGGGCATCCGAGGGAGCCACCGTCCTGAACGAACCGGACGCCGCATACCGTTCGAGGGACAAGTTGTTGACGTATCTTGCGTTGCACCGTGCTCGGGTACCGATCGTCCACACGATTGCTTTCGTTGAGCCGAGCGAAGCGGCCATGCGGTCTCTGACAGATCATCGAGGAGCAATTCTGAAGCCAGCCCATGGGGTCCGGGGAGAAGGGATCCGCACTTTTAGGTCGACGGTTGAACTGTTGGCGACTTGGGCGGACAATCCCGAACAAAGGACTCCGGTACCTTTCGCGAGGGAGCACTATGTTGCCCAGCCTGTAGTGGGGGGAGGCGGCCGCGACGTGCGCGCTTTCGTGGTGGCTGGTGCTTGTGTGGCGTTAATGCAGCGCCACGCGGTTGCCGGCGAGGTCAGGGCTAATCTTACCCTTGGTGCCACCCCTACTCAGCTTCCCATCGATCATCCGGCGGCATCCACTGCGGTGGCAGCACTGGACGCCTGCGGACTTGACTATGGAGGGGTCGATCTGATCGAGGACGACGACGGCACCGTTCGGGTCTTAGAGGTTGACGCATGGGCTGGCTTCGCGGGTATTTCGGCCGTGACCGGCGAAGATGTTGCGGGCGCTATACTCCACCTCGCCATGACGCGTCGGGGAAGAGGCGCTGCCGTATGACGCTGGGCCATATGACGCTGGGCATTGTGCGCAACCCGTATGCCACGAACGTGCCGACTCGACTTGTCGCAGGGGCTGCCGAACTTGGTATCCCCGTCCGAGTTATTGACCTGTCGACACTCACCGTCGATATCAGCGTCACCGGGGCAGCGGTGGTCCGCGACGCGGCGGGCGCTATGGACATCACCAGCCTTGGTCCCTATCTGCTTTTTGGGTACCCGAGCGCGGTACATGCCTTCCGCATACTCTGCCGGCGAGCGTACCTGCAGAACCCAGTAGATAGCGTGTTGACAGCGGACGATAAGGCCGCGACCGCGATCCAATTGTCACACGCCGCACTCCCCCAGGTGCCGAGCACTATCTGCCCGCTTGACTTGGACCGCGCACTCTCGGTGGCCCGAGAGATTCAGTACCCGGTGGTTATCAAGCGCACGCACGGGGCACAGGGTCGATGGGTCCGTCGCGCTGACCATCCCACCTCCCTGACCCAGGCCTTTCATGACCTTACGTCCGAGGGACCTGGGGCTCTGATCATACAACCCGAAGTTGGGGAATTCCATGGGCGCAGCGTCAGGGCCGTGATAACGGGTGGGCATTTACTGGCAGCGACGCTCCGGACAGCCCCCAGGAACGAGTGGCGAAGCAACGTTGCGGGCGGAGCAACGCAGCATCCTGTCGACTTGACACCGAACGAGCGCACGTTAGCCGAAGATGCGGCCCGCGCCCTCGGGCTTGGCCATGCCGGAATCGACATTCTGCGGACGACGCGTGGTCCGCTCGTCCTTGAGGTGAACTCGTGTCCCGACTTTACTAGTATGCTTCCCTATTTCGACGAAGATCTGACCCGAACCGTGCTGTTGGCATGCCTACCACCGTAGGATCGGCGCCGGCTCCTCGCCGCAGTTCGCGGCCCTCGCGAGCCCCATAGCGAACGCACGACCCGGTGGCAAGTAGGCACGGCACGGGCTGCCGGGGAGCGTTCATGAGACAGGGTTCATGACACAGCGTTCACAAGACAGGGCTGTCTGTCCTGGCGCCCCGTCGATATGCTGGCCCGGGTAGGGGGTTGGGGATGAAGAGTTCGCGGCCTCGGTGGCGGTAGTTTCGGTACTGAGCAGTTTCGGTACTGAGCAGTTTCGGTACTGAGCGACGCGCCGAGCCAGCCGTCGACGGAGCCGGCAATCCCCTGACCGCCCCGTCCGCCGCCATAGGAGTCAAGGATTCACCGATGAGTGCTCTGCCTGCTGACTTGCCCGCTGACTTCTTCACCAAGCCGGTCTCCGAGGTCGACCCCGAGATCGCCGAGGTGCTCGCCGGCGAGCTCTCCCGCCAGGAACACACCCTGGAGATGATCGCCTCGGAGAACTTCGTGCCCCAGGCCGTCCTGGACTGTCAGGGCTCGGTGCTCACTAACAAGTACGCGGAGGGCTATCCGGGCCGGCGGTACTACGGCGGTTGCGAGCACGTCGACGTGGCGGAGCAGCTGACCATCGACCGGGCCAAGGAGCTCTTCGGCGCCGAGCACGCCAACGTGCAACCGCACAGCGGCTCCTCAGCTAACGCCATCGTCTACAGCGCGTTGATGGAACCCGGCGACACGTTCCTGGGGATGAAGCTCGACCATGGCGGGCACCTCACCCACGGCATGCAGCGCAACTTCTCCGGGCTGTACTACCACGTAGTGCCCTACGGGGTGGACCGGGAGACCTCGTGGGTGGACATGGAGGAGGTCGCGGCGCTGGCGAAGGAGCATCGGCCGAAGATGATCCTCGCTGGCTGGTCGGCCTACCCCCGCCAGCTCGACTTCGCCCGCTTCCGCGACATTGCCGATGAGGTAGGTGCCTACCTGGTCGTCGACATGGCGCACTTCGCCGGCCTGGTCGCCGCGGGTGAGCATCCCAACCCGGTGCCCTACGCCGACGTCGTGACCACGACGATCCACAAGACGCTGGGCGGGCCGCGCAGCGGAATGATCCTCTGCACCGCGGAGCACGCAAAGAAAATCAACTCGCGGACGTTCCCCGGCTGGCAGGGCGGGCCGCTGATGCATGTGATCGCCGCCAAGGCGGTCACGCTGAAGATCGCCGCATCGGCGCCGTTCCGGGAGCGCCAACGGCGCACCCGCGCTGGTGCCCGGGCGCTGGCCGAGGAGATGCTCAGCGGCGGGCTCACCGTGCTCACCGGCGGTACCGACACCCACCTGGTGCTCGCCGACCTGCGGGAATCCCCGCTGGATGGGCGCCAAGCCGAAGACCGGCTAGCCGAGATCGGCATCACCGTCAACCGCAACGCGGTGCCCTTCGACCCCCGACCGCCGGCCGTGGCCTCCGGCCTGCGGATCGGGACCGCCCCGCTGGCTACCCGGGGCCTGCAGGAAGGCGATTTCCGCGAGATCGGCAAGATCATTACCGAGGCGCTCACCGGCGAGCTGGACGACGCCAAGCGAGCGTCGCTGCGCGAACGCACCCGGGTGCTCGCCAAGCGCTACCCGCTGTACCCACAGCTTGCTCCCAAGCCCTCAGCACCCAGCCATTCCAGCTAACCCCAAGGGCGGTGACGGCCATGCCCCACGGACCTGTGCACCTGTTCATCCCCGGTCCGACCAATGTCCCCGACGCGGTGCGCCGCGCGATGAACGTCCCGATGCAGGACCACCGGGCACCGGATTTCCCTGAGCTGACCCTGCCCCTGTTCGCCGACCTGAAGAAGATCTTCGCTAACGAGACCGGCCGAGTGTTCATGTATCCCTCCTCGGGTACCGGTGCGTGGGAGGCGGCGATCAGCAACACCCTCAACCGGGGCGATAGGGTCCTGATGTCACGTTTTGGGCAGTTCTCCCATCTGTGGGCCCAGATGGCGACCCGGCTAGGCCTGGAGGTGACGTGCATCGACCGGGAGTGGGGTGAGGGCGTCCCGCTGGCGGACTACGCGCGCCACCTCGCTGAGGACAAGACCATCAAGGGCGTCTTCGCTTGCCACAACGAAACGGCCACCGGAGTGACCTCCGACATCGCCGGTGTCCGCCAGGTGATGGACGAGGCCGGCTCGCAGGCGTTGCTGTTCGTCGACGCGGTGTCCTCGCTGGCGTCGATCCCCTTCGAGCAGGAAGCGTGGGGCGTCGACCTGGCGGTGACCGGCTCGCAGAAGGGCTTGATGATGCCCCCAGGGATGTCCATGCTCGGGGTCAGTGCCAGGGCGCTTGAGGCGCACAAGTCCTCGACGATGCCGCGCTGCTACTTCCGCTTCGCGGAGATGAGCACGGCCAACGACCGCGGCTACTTTCCCTACACCCCGCCTACGCCGATGCTGCATGGCCTGCGGTGCTCCCTGGACCTGCTGTTTGCCGAAGGCCTGCCGCAGGTGTTCGCCCGCCACCACCGGCTCGCCGAAGGGATCCGGCGTGGGGTAGACGCGTTGGGTCTGTCGCTGTGCGCGCTGGAGCCGCGGTGGTATTCCGACACCGTCACGGCGATCCGCACCCCGGAGGGCGTGGACGCCGCGGAGGTCTGTCGGATCAGCTTCCACCGTTACC
Source organism: Pseudonocardiales bacterium (assembly GCA_019247305.1). Lineage (GTDB taxonomy): Bacteria > Actinomycetota > Actinomycetes > Mycobacteriales > Pseudonocardiaceae. Next base: position 84,805 of record JAFAPC010000114.1, on the reverse strand, counting down.
GCACGTCGTTCGGGGCCGGCCTGGCCAGGCTGGCAGGCACGGTGTTCCGGATCGGCCACCTCGGTGACCTCAACGAGGTGATGTGCCTGGCCGCGCTGGCCAGCGCCGAGATGTCGCTGGCCGACGCCGGGGCCAAGGTGGAGCTTGGGGCCGGCGTCGCGGCGGCCCAGGACTATTACCGCGGCGCGACCGCCGCGCTGGAGGCCGACCCGGACCCCCAAGAAGAAAGCCCCCAAGGAGGAAGCCCCCTGGGAGGAACTAGGTGAGCCACACCTATCACCCGATGCGCCGTCCGCGGTTGCACCGCAGTGAGCTCGCGGTGCCAGGGTCGAACACCAGCTTCATCGACAAGGCCGCGACCAGCGCGGCCGATGTCGTGTTCCTCGATCTGGAGGATGCGGTAGCCCCGGCGGACAAAGAGCAGGCCCGCCGCACCGTCATCGAAGCGCTGCGCGACATTGACTGGGCAGCCAAGGGCAAGACGGTGTCGGTGCGGATCAACGGGCTGGATACCCACTACATGTATCGCGACGTCATCGACGTCATGGAGCAGGCCGGGGACCGACTGCACACTATCCTGGTGCCCAAGGTCGGCCTGCCCGCGGATCTGTACTGTGTGGAAACCCTCATCACCCAGGTGGAACAGGCCCAAGGCTACCCGAACAAGGTCGGTCTCGAAGCACTGATCGAAACCGCGCTGGGGATGGCGAACGTGGAGGCCATCGCTGCTGCTCCCGGTCGGCTGGAAGCGCTGCACTTCGGGGTGGCCGACTACGCCGCGAGCAACCGAGCCCGCACGGTGAGCATCGGTGGCCTGAACCCGAACTATCCCGGTGATCAGTGGCATTTCGCGCTGTCGCGGATGATCGTGGCCGCCCGGGCCTATGGACTTCGCCCAATCGACGGCCCGTTTGGCGACTTCTCCGACCCCGATGGCTACCGCGCCGGTGCCGCCCGGGCGGCGGCGCTGGGCGCTGAGGGCAAATGGGCAATTCATCCCAGCCAGGTTGAGCTGGCCAATGAGGTGTTCAGCCCGCCGGAAGCTGAGCTCCAGCGGGCACGGCGCATTGTTGAGGCGCTGGACGAGGCCGCGGCGCAGGGTAAAGGTGCCGCGGCGGTGGAGGGCAAGATGATCGACGCAGCCTCCGCGCGGATGGCCCAGACGGTGATCGCGCTGGACCAGGCGATCCGGGCCGCCGCCAGCCGGGCGTAGCGGGGGGCCATGGACATCCATGAGTATCAGGCCAAGGAGATCCTGGCCCGCTTCGGGGTTCCCATTCCGCGCGGTGGTCTGGCCTACAGTCCCGAGCAGGCGTCCTACCGGTGCGCCGAGATCGGTGGGTCAGCCTGGGTGGTCAAAGCCCAGGTCCACACCGGTGGCCGCGGGGCAGCCGGCGGGGTGCGGTTATGCCACTCCGAGCGTGCGGTGCACGACGCCGCCAGCAGCATGTTCGGCCGGCGGCTGATCACCCGGCAGTCCGCGCCGCAGGGCAAACTGATCTACCGCGTGTACGTCGAGGAGGCCACCGACATCGCCCGCGAGCTGTACTTCGCCGTCGTGCTGGACCGCCGCATCGAGCGGGTGTGCATCATCACCTCGGCGCAGGGCGGCGTGGAGATCGAGGACCTGGTGAGCACCAAGCCCGAAGCGCTGCTGCGCACGACCATCGACCCCGCAGCGGGTTTCCTGGAGTTCCAAGCGCGGGAGATCGCGTTCGCGCTGGACCTGCACCCGGAGCAGATCGCCGAAGCCAGCCAGATTTTCCGGCGCTCCTACCGGGCTTTCCGTGACCTGGACGCTACCATGCTGGAGATCAACCCGCTGGCCGTGACGAGTAAGGGCAGTATCGTCGCGCTGGACGCCAAGATGTCGTTCGACGACAACGCGCTGTTTCGCCACCGGGACATCTCCGAGCTGCGCGACCGCAGCCAGGAAGACGCCCGGGAGAGCCACGCGGCGGACCGTGGGCTGGCCTACGTCGGTCTGGACGGCGATATCGGCTGCATGATCAACGGAGCTGGCCTGGCGATGGCGACCATGGACATGATCAAAGCTGCGGGCGGGAAGCCAGCGAACTTCCTGGACATTGGCGGTGGCGCATCGCCCCAGCGGGTCCTCAAGGCCTTCCGTGCGGTGCTGCAGGACACCAACGTCAAGGCGATACTGATCAACATTTTTGCCGGCGTCAACCGCTGCGACTGGGTCGCCGAGGGCATCGTGGCCGCGTTCAAGGAGATCGACGTCAAAGTTCCCGTGGTGGTGCGGCTGGCCGGCACCCACGTCGAGCAGGGCCAGCAGATCCTGGGTGCCTCCGGACTGCCCATCATCACCGCAGACACTCTGGCCGAGGCCGCCCATCAGGCCGTCGCCGCCGTTGGTGCCAGCACGTGAGGTGGTGCTGGAGAGGTCTAGAAAGGTCGGCTAGCAGGCATGGCCATCTTGATCGACGAGCACACCCGGGTGGTGGTGCAGGGCATCACCGGCCGCATCGGGCGCTTTCACACCGAAGAGATGATCGACTACGGCACCAACGTGGTCGCTGGCGTCACCCCGGGCAAGGGCGGCGAGCACGTGCTGGGCGCTCCGGTGTTCAACACCATGAAAGACGCCGTGGCCGCGACCGGGGCGGGGGCCTCGATCGTGTTCGTACCGGCCCCTTTCGCCGCCGACTCCATCATGGAGGCCGCCGACGCCGGGATCCGGTTCTGCGTCTGCATCACCGATGGCATCCCGATGCAGGACATGATGCGAGTGAAGCGCTACATGCGGCGCTACAAGGCCCAGCAGAAGATGACCCTAACCGGACCTAACTGCGCGGGCACCATCTCACCTGGGCGGGCGCTGCTGGGCATCATGCCCGGGCACATCTACCTGCCCGGAGGAGTCGGGGTGATCGGGCGCTCCGGCACGCTGAGCTACGAGGCCGCCTCCCAGATGAAGGCGCTGGGCATTGGGGTGTCCACCTCGGTCGGCATCGGCGGCGACCCGGTCAACGGAACCTCCTTCCGCGACCACCTGGAACTGTTCGAAGCCGACCCGGACACCGACGCGGTGGTGATGGTCGGTGAGATCGGCGGGCCGCAGGAAGCCGAGGCCGCCGAGTACGCGCGCGACCACATGACCAAACCGGTAATCGCCTACATCGCCGGGCTGTCCGCCCCCAAGGGCCGCAAGATGGGCCACGCTGGCGCGATCGTGTCCACCGTGGGGGAATCCGCCCAGGAGAAAACGGAGATCCTGGCCGCTGCCGGCATCACGATGGCACCCAACCCGTCGTGCATCGGTGAGACCGTGGCCCGGGTCCTCGCCGAGCACGGCCTGCTTGGTGGCTCTTCAAGGGCGGCCAACCCGGGGGTTGGCCGCCCTTGAAGAGCCACCAACACCGGGATGCTGATCTGTTGGAGGATCGCCGTGGACGAACCCGTCATCGTCGTCACCCGACACTGGCCGGCACCGGTCGAGCAGGAGCTGACGCGGCGCTTCAGGGACGTCCAGCTCAACCGTGACGATGTGCCGCTCGGGCCTGAGGGGCTGCGCGCTGCGCTGGAGCAGGCCGACGTAGTGCTGCCCACCGTGTCTGACCGGCTGGGTGCCGAGCTGTTCGCCGGCCAGGTGCGGACCACGTTTCTAGGCAACTTCGGCGTGGGCTACGACCACATCGACGTCAAGGCCGCGGCTAAGGCGGGGATTGTCGTCACCAACACCCCGGGGGTGCTCACCGACACCACCGCGGACACCGCGATGACGCTGCTGCTGATGGTCGCCCGCCGGGCCGGTGAGGGGGAACGGGAAGTCCGCGCCGGACGCTGGACCGGCTGGCGCCCCACCCACCTGATGGGCGCTGACGTCAGCGGCAAGACGCTGGGCATCCTGGGCATGGGCCGGATCGGGGTGGCGGTGGCCCGCCGCGGGCACTTCGGCTTCGGCATGCCGGTGGTCTTCTACGACCCACTCACCGTCGAGCCCAACCACGGGATCCCCGACGCTCGCCGGGTCGACACCGTCGAGGACGTGCTGGCGCTCGCCGATTTCGTGTCGCTGCACATGCCCGGCGGTGGCGCGAACACCCACCTCATCGACGCCGCAGCATTGGCCCGGATGAAGCCCACCGCGTTTTTGATCAACAGTGCCCGCGGCGATGTTGTCGATCAGCCGGCGCTGATCGCCGCGCTGCGATCCGGGACGATCGCCGGTGCCGGACTTGACGTCTACGAGGGCGAACCCAACATCCCGTCGGAACTGCTTGAGCTGGACAATGCCGTGCTGCTGCCGCACCTGGGCAGCGCCACCCTGGCGACCCGCACCGCGATGGGCATGCTCGTGCTGGACAACCTGCGTGACTTCCTGGCCGGACGCGAACCCTCCTGCCGAGTGGCCTAAGCCGCACGGCGACGGAGTAATAGCTATCTCTCGAGACGACCAGCGTGTCGCCGTGCGCACAAGTCGCTTTTTGGCAGCTATGCAAGCCTCACAGAAGCGGTACTGTGCTACATGTTTATTACCGGGTCCGTCATGACAACCTGTCCGAGGATTGGGAACGGCGACAGTGAGTTTAATCATGGACGCTAGTTAACTCAGTCGGGCCACCGCTTCCCGCAACCGGGTCAGCGTCCGATCTCGGCCCAGTACGACCAACGACTCGAACAAGGGAAGTCCTACTGTGCGACCAGTGACCGCGACCCGAATCGGTGCTTGCGCCTTGCCGAGCTTGAGACCACGTACGGCGCCGACACTCTCAACCGCTTCCTTGAGCGATTCGGCCTCCCACAGACCGGATTCGAACGCGGTGATGGCGGCAGCTAACAAATCGGCAGCGTCATCATTCATCACTTTCGCCCACGCCACCTGATCCTCTGGCGACTCGTCGAGAAAAAGAAAATCGACCATCGGCACAATCTCGCTCAACACCGCGACTCGGGTTTGCGCCAACTCGGCTATCGCTGCAAATGCCGCCGGATCGTACTGCTCTGGCCGCCACGGTGCACCTCCGCCAGTCAGCCAAGGCTGACACGCGTCGATGAACTCCTCAACAGACAGAACACGAATGTAATGACCGTTGAATGCTCGCAGCTTCCTGACATCGAAATACGCCGGACTGGGATTGACGTCCTCCAGCCGGAATTCGGTTTCTATTACCGACCACGGCACGATCTCCCGGTCCCCGGACGGCGCCCACCCCAGCAGCATCAAATAGTTGCGCATTGCCTCGGCCAGATAGCCTTCCGCACGAAAATCTTCTAAAGCGACTCGGTCGCGCCGCTTGGACAGCTTCTGCCGTTTCTCGTTCACCAGAATTGGGGCATGTGCCCAGATTGGTGGCCGCTGCCCCAGCGCTTCCCACAGCAACTGCTGCTTAGGCGTGTTTGACAAGTGCTCCTCACCTCGGATCACGTGCGTGATGCCCATGGTGATGTCGTCAACGGCGTTAGCTAACAGAAACAACGCCGACCCGTCGACACGCGCGATCACGAAGTCTTCCAGCAGGGCGTTCTCGAACGTCGGCTTGCCACGGATTAGATCAACCACCGTAGTCACTCCCTCGTCCGGGGTCCGGAATCGCACCGCACCGGCCGCCAGGCCACGCTCCCGACAGAACCCGTCATACCCCTTGTGTAAGTCCCCGGTCCGGGCGATCACAGCCTCCCGGGTGCAGTCACAGTAGTAAGCCTGCCCGATCGATAGCAATTTTTCTACAGCAGCCTGGTGCTGCTCCTGGTAATCAGACTGAAAGAACGGCCCCTCATACTCGCCGGCACCGGTGCCCAGCCACTCCATCATCCGCAGAATGCCCTCGGTCCATTCCGGACGGTTCCGTACCGCGTCAGTGTCCTCGATCCGCAACACCAGCGTCCCGCCCGACCCTCTGGCCACCACCCAATTCAGTAGCAGCGAGCGTGCGTTGCCAACGTGGAACATGCCCGTCGGCGATGGGGCGAATCGAAGGCGAACAGCTGGCTCGGACATGACACAGACCCTACCCCGGGGCGCTGCTTATCGACCGGGTCGGCCTACCTCATGGACGGGGTGCGCCCACCCAGGAGAGCACCCTGCCGGCGCGGTTAGACGCGGCCTGCGGGTACCTGCCGGGCCAGCCATCCGGCCAGCTGCTGTGCCTCGGAACGCAGGTCGGGTGGCTCGTGCCTCGGCCAGTGGGATGACCAGTGGGATGAGCCGGCGGCGGACTCCGATCGGAGCTGAGCCTGCTCACGGCCGTGACGGCAGTGTGGGTCCCAAGCTGCAGACCGATGGGTTCCCGGGCCGTGACGTGCATGTGGGCCTGCAGGATGCCGGTCAGGGTAGGCTTGAGCTGGCGGCCGCTGCGAGGGCGCGCCGGCTGCTGAACGTGCCTGACCCGAACCGGTGCGGCAAGTCCTGCTGGTCGCAGTGGCCCAGCTGCGCGAGGAACTCTTTTTCTCGTTCGCGATCAACGACGCTGATTCTTCGTTTACCCGTATTACCATTAATTTTGCTTTTTCGTTATTTTTAGGCGCGCCGATTTATACTCGGATTGCTTTTCGCTCAACTTTAGCGTCATCAAGGGGCGTCTGACGAGGAATCAGAGGAATTAAGAAGCACCCGCCTGTTTCAAAGATCAACCCTTGAGTCTTTAGCATCGAAATATGATCATCGAGATTCGTTGTTGTACCTTCACCAGAAAGCTGTCAAAATAGCCATCTAATGAACATCGTCGATATGCAAATGCCGAGCAAGGTCGCCGACCTTATATTCAATATCTATGAAACTAGGTCCTCGAAACATCCTGCACGTCGAGGATGCTCGCGCGCAGTCCCACCATTTTCTTACAGCATCGACCAGACCAGTATGATCAATGCTGTCGGTGTCATTATCCGTCAGTGTATACGAGAATCCGGCATGGAAGGACAGCAGTGGTCCGAGCGCAGAACGAATACTTTCAGGGTAGCACTCGGTTTCTGGCAGACTTGAAAGTGATGAGATTCCAAACTTCTTATACTGTTTGTGGATTGGACTTCCGACACTGACAACAAACTCCGATATAATCGGCGGAGGCAAAAACCATAAACTCTTCATAACTGTCTACCTGCTGCGCGACATGGCACAACAGGCGGTGCACCTCGGGCGTCCCGATGAAGCGATCAAGCTGGTCCACTTCGGCCAAGCCGCTGCGGTCGGATCACACCCCGTCTCTGCGGCCACCGCTAGCGCCCTGTTCGGCGTCTCGGCCTGTGCGCACGCCGCCCGGGGCGACGCCCGGGCTTGTGATCGCGACCTACATCAGGCCCAGGAGCAGTTCGCGAGCATCGATGACCAGACCAGCCCACCGTGGGGGGTGGGTACAGTGACATCGGCCTCGCGGCAAACCAAGGCGGCACGTACTACGAGCTCGCGCGGTCCGAGCGGGACCCCGACGCCGCCAGCCAAGCAGTAACGCTACTGAACCACTGCATGAACCGCTACGGACCTGACTCTGACCGGGGCCGGGCGCTCTGCCTGACGGACCTGGCCGGAGCCCACGCCATCGCCGGGGACCTGGATACCGCGGTCAGTGTCGGCCACCAGGCCGTGGAGGCGGTCACCTCGGTAACACTCCCCCCGGGCCTACGACAAGCTCCATCGGCTGCGCACCGTGCTGGAACTCCCTACACGCCAGCCCCGGCGTCGCCGAGCTGCGCGAGCGCCTAACCGCTACCGTGACGTAACGACGTAGCTCCTGACATCGATAGGATCAGCGTGACATGGACACCACCATAGGTGTCCATGCGACGGGCGGAAGCTCAACGGCAAACAACGGGGGCGGTAGCCACGATGGGTAAACATGAGAAGCCTGACCCAGCTCCGGGTGATGCTCCGGTGCCACCGGGCACCCCAAGCAGCCCGCAGGAACCTAAGGATGGCGGTAAGCACGAAAAGAAGTGACCGTTCAGCCCGCCCGAGGGTGGGACTCGGTAGGCGCAGTAGCGCCGGAACGGGTGGGCGCGTTTAGAGCCGTGCCGCGGGCCTGGTTCCCACACCACGCGCCAGCCTTGTGCCCCGTTCGTTGGCGTGCGCGGCGGGCCGTGGGCGCGATAGGCTGCGGCCAATGATCCAGCGCGACATTGACGTGGTCGTGTTCGGCGCGACCAGCGTGACCGGCCGTCGCGTTGCCGCCTACCTGGCGGAGCGGGACGAGTTGCGCTGGGCCGCTGCTGCGCGTGATGGCGCTAAGGCCGAGCGGGTGCTGGCCGAGGAGGGGGTGAGAGCGCCCGAGACGATCGTCGCCGACGTGGGCGATCCTTCGTCGCTGGCGGCCATGGCCTCCCGCGCGGTCGTGGTGCTCAACCTGGTAGGCCCCTACACCCGGTATGGCAAGCCCGTGATCGAGGCCTGCGTCGATGCCGGCACCCACTATGCCGATCTCACGGGCGAGATCCCCTTCGTCCGCCGGACGACTACCGCCTTCCACACCCGGGCGCGCGCCCGTGGGGTCAAGATCGTTCAGGTATGCGGGTTCGAGGCTCTTCCCCCGGACCTCGGGGTGGCGCTCGCCGCGGACGCCGCCGCCGAGGCGGGCGAGCACCTGCTCGAGGTGGAGCTCCAGACGCGGATCCTCCAGCAGCCCACGCCACCTCGCCCCTCCGACATCCTCTCCGGTGGCACCTTGCAGAGTATCGCTGCGATCGCCGGTGACCCAGACGTTGCCTGCATCCTCGACCCCGGCTGCCTGCTCACCGATCCCGACGCCGCCCAGGCCGTTCGCCTCCGCAACCCGATCCGACTCCGCCCCCGCCGCCACAACAGCACGGTGATCGCGCCGGCCGCCTTCATCAACCCAGCGGTGATCCACCGCAGCGCGGCGCTCCGCGCAGAAGAGCACGGAAAGCCATTCACGCCCTTCACCTACCGCGAGGGCCTCGCCATCGACGGATCCCCCGCGTCCCTACCGATTCGCTATGCCTTCGCTGGCGCGCTCTCCGGCATCCAGGCTGTCATGGGCATGGTGGCGCATGCTCCCTGGCTCGACGTCGGCCGCATCCTGTCCCGCGTGCTGGCGCGGGCCTTACCCACCTCCGGCTACGGGCCAGCCCGCGACCGTCTCGAACCCTGGCGCTGGGAGATGTCCATCCAGGCCAGAACCTCGACCAACCGGGAACTCCGAGTCGAGATCAGCGGCGACGGACACCCTGGCTACCTCACCACCCCCCGCATGCTGGCCGAAGTAGGCCTGCTGCTCTCAGAGACAGGCGCAACACCCGAGCGCTCCGGCTGCCTCACACCCTCCAGCGCCCTCGGCACCGGCAACGCCGAGCGCTTTGCGCGAGCAGGACTGCGCTTCTCCCTTCCCTAAAACTGTCGGGATAGGTCGGGATGATGCGACCATGTCTGTGACAGGCAGTACGGAGGTGACGCAGCGATGGCCGCTCCCGTTCCCGAGGTGTTCGGACGCACTGGGCCGTGGACCGAGGCGGAGTTCCTCGCCCTACCGGTGGATCGGCGCCTCGAACTGCTGGACGGGGCTCTGCTAGTGAGTCCGAGTGCGCGGGTCCGTCACCAGCGGTTGTCCTTCCGGCTCGCCGTTGCCCTCGATGCCGCGGTCCCACCTGGGCTGGAGGTGTTGGAGGCGATCAACGTCCGGGTGGGTCCCGGAAAGATCCTGATCCCCGATCTCGCGGTAGTCGCCGTCCCCGGGCTCGAGGGGAGCGTGTGCGACGCGGCGGACGTGGTGCTGGTGGTGGAGATCACCAGTCCGGGCAATGCGGCGGTCGACCGGGCGGTCAAGCCACAGCTGTATGCCCAGGCTGGCGTCCCGCATTACCTGCGGATCGAGCTGGCCGAGGCTGGCCCACGCGCGCTGGTCTACCGGCTGGATCGGGGCCATTACCGCGAGGTGGCACGCGCTGAGCCGGGCTGCCCGCTCCTCGTGACCGAGCCCATCGCGGCCACGCTCGATCTCGCCGCCTTGGCGACAACCACCCGGCCACCCAGCTGACGGCGGTGCTCGCCCGTGGATGATCCGCGTGCGTTAGGTGATCCGCGGGCGCTGTTGCGGGCCATGTTCGACGCGGCGGTGGCGGCTGCGGACCCGGTGCACCGGGTCGCCGGCTTCCTGCCACCACGGCCACCCGGGCGGGTGGTCGTGGTCGGCGCCGGCAAGGCCTCAGCGCGGATGGCGCAGGCCGTGGAGCAGTCCTGGGAGGGCCCCCTGAGCGGACTGGTCGTGACCCGCTACGGGCACGCCGTGCCCTGCGCGCAGATCCAGATCGCGCAAGCGGCCCACCCAGTGCCCGACACCGCAAGCGAACGAGCCGCCCACCGGATCCTGGACCTGGTATCCGGGCTGGGTACCGACGACCTGGTGCTAGCACTGATCTCCGGCGGCGGCTCAGCCCTGCTGACGCTCCCCGCCCCGGGCATCACCTTGGCTGACAAACAGGGGATCAACACAGCACTCCTGCGCTCCGGGGCGCCGATTGGGACGATGAACCTGGTCCGCAAGCACCTGTCAGCGATCAAAGGTGGCCGGCTCGCGGCGGCGGCGTTCCCGGCTGCCACGGTAGGCCTGCTGATCTCCGATGTGCCCGGTGACGACCCCGCCCTCATCGCCTCCGGGCCCACCGTCGCCGAAGCGTCCAGCCCGGCGCAGGCCCTCGCCGCGCTGGCGGCCTACGGCGTGCCGGTACCACCAGCAGTACGGGCACACCTGGAGAGCACCCCAGGCTGCCCGGGACCCGAAGACCCACACATGGCCCGCGTCACCAACCACGTGATCGCCACCCCCCAGCAATCCCTGCAAGCCGCCGCAACAGTAGCTCACCAGGCCGGGGTAACCCCGGTGATCCTCAGCGACTCCCTGGAGGGCGAGGCCCACCAGGTCGGGATCATGCTCGCCAGCATCGCCCGCCAGGTACGCCGCCACGGCCAGCCAGCGCCAGCACCCTGTGTGCTGCTCTCCGGCGGCGAGACCACCGTCACCGTCCGCGGCACCGGCCGCGGCGGCCGCAACGTCGAACTGCTGCTCTCCCTGGCCCTCGCCCTGCGCGGGGCACCGCATATCCACGCCCTCGCCTGCGACACCGACGGCATCGACGGGGCGGAGGAGGTGGCCGGGGCGCTGGTGGGGCCGGATACCCTGTGCCGTGCCGAACAACTCGGGATGACCGCCACAGCGGCGCTGGCCAGCAACGACGCCCACAGCTTCTTCGCCGCCCTAGGCGATCAGGTGATCACCGGTCCCACCCTCACCAACGTCAACGACTTCCGCGCCGTCCTCATCACCTGAACCAGCATCCCCCGTACTTAAGGACCAGCTGGGATGCTGTGTCTGCCCCTTCCCGGTACCGTAAGGTGGATTCCGCTCAGCGGATCCTGTAGCGCTCCCGAAATTGTGTCGCGATACGTCCTATCGCGGCGCTCACCCGGCGTACCCATTGGCCAGCGCCCTCACCGAGGAGACACAGCACGATGACGACAACGGAGATGCCCAAGGTCGGCCTGCTCGTGACGATGACCGCGAAGCCGGGTCAGGAGGCCGCTGTCGAGGAGTTCCTCAATAGCGGGCTTGCCTTGGTCAACGAGGAGCCGGCGACCATCGCGTGGTTCGCCATCCGGCTGAGCGGCTCGACCTACGGGATCTTCGACGTGTTCCCAGACGACTCGGGCCGCGACGCGCACCTGTCCGGTAGGGTGGCCGAGGCCCTGATGGCCCAGGCACCCGACCTGTTCGAGGACACACCCACGATCGAAAAGATCGACGTGCTCGCCGCCAAGCTCCCCTGAGAGCCGACTGGCCGCCTGGATCACCCAGCCCGGCGGCCCGCCCGACCAGATCGTCGGTCTGCGGACGCCCCGTGCTGGATTGGCGCCGCAGCCACCACAACATTACCTACCGACCCTACGAGCTACCCGATTCTGTGCGCACAGGTGTTCATCGGCTGATGCGCTCGCTCGGCCTCGTCTTCGGCGCTCTGGCGGCCACCTTGAAAGGACCAGGGGCGTGACCGAGACCATCCCTGACTCAGACGAGACCCGCGCTCTGCGCCGCAGGATGGTCGCCGCCTTGGTCAACGACGGCGCGCTCACCGATGACCGCTGGCGGCGCGCATTCCTCGCGGTGCCCCGACACGTGTTGGTACCGACCTATTACCAGGCCGGCGAGCGCATCGACGGTCAGACAGACCCGCAGCGTTGGTTGCGGCTGGTCTACTCGGACACGACGCTGATCACTCAACGCCGACCCGACGCCGTCACCTCCTCGGGCACCATGCCCAGCCTGGTGGCGATGATGGTACAGGCGCTGGAGCTCGAAGACGACCACCGGGTCCTGCAGGTGGCCACCGGCACGGGATATACCGCCGCCCTGCTGTGCGAGCGCCTGGGCTCGGCACAGGTGACCAGCATCGACGTCGATCCCGATCTCACCACCGCGGCCCGAGACCGTTTACGGCGCTGCGGCTATACCCCCACCGTGATCACTGCCGACGGCGCACACGGATATCCTGAGCACGCTCCCTACGACCGAATCATTGTCACCTTCGCCGTGACCAGCATTCCGCCCGCCTGGATCGACCAAACCCGAGCCGGCGGCGTCATCCTGGCCCCGGTGTTCTCCGGCCTGGCCAAACTCACCGTCACTGGCCAGGGCAACGCCCAAGGACGCTTCATCGGTCCGGGCTATTTCAGGCGCCACCGCGCCACCCCGATGGCCCCGCCCGGCGGATTCTCGGTCACCGGGGAGAAACAGCCACGGTGGCCGCCGCGCACCACCGACCTGCCCAGCAGCGTGTACTACGACAACGACTTCCGATTCTTCCTCGATATGACTATTCCCGGCCTCGCGCCCGGCTACCGCGAGGGCGACCCCCATAACCTCACGATCAGCGCGCCCGACGGGTCCCACGCTCAGGTCACGCCCGAGGGCAACCTCACCCAATCTGGGCCACGCCGACTCTGGGACGACGTCGAGACCAGCCACCACACATGGCGCTCGCTCGGCGCTCCACCCCGCGAACGCTTCGGTCTGACCGTCACGTCACAACACCAAACAATCTGGCTGGACACCCCCACGAGAGCAATCATCATACTTCCGCGCCGCGCTCATCACCGCCCGGTGCGCCACGCCTGAGAGTTTACCCTAGCCATTCCCTCAGCATGTCACGAAGCTCACAGGCCGCTTCTTCCTCCAAGGTGATAACGCATGAACCGGTGACCTGCGGGTCAAGCACGATTGTCCCGTCGACGACGCTCACCATCAGGTTGGCGAAACCCACCGGACCCCGGTGCAGCGAATAGAGAGCGGGGATGGCCTTGCGACGAGCGCGGCCTGATCGTCCTTCATTGGTCATTGGGCACCGACCTCCGCCAGTCTGCGGCTGGTGCCCGCTGCCGTCAGATCACCCTGACTAGAGGATCACCGCCGGGCGGGCGCTGCGCCGTTGGCACCGCTTTACGGGTTCCGTCAAGCGGGTCACGGTGGTGTCTCAAGCGGATAACAGCCAGGTTTGTGACCGGTGTTCCCGCCAGCATCAAAGGCGTTGTGCGCCCACACGAGTGAGGGTAACGACCGTCGCGCCACCCATCGTCGTATGATCATGCTACGGGGTGCATTTACTCACCGCAAGGGGTCGGCCACGACGAGGGACAACGCCAGCATGACCACTCATCCGTGCGCTCTTTGATTACTCAAAGTTTGGCTAACCCTATACACAGAGTCACCTATGCCGATCATCGGCGCCGACGCTACCCAAACGTGAGACGAGCACCGGGCTGAACACGCCGGCTCGCCGCATCGATGAACACCTGGCGTCTCGGGCGCCGGTGTCAGCGAGTGGCTGAAGGTAGCCAGCCGGGTCGGTGGGCGAGGATGCCCGCGCACGGTGACCACGAGCAGACCCGCCCTTCCCGGCCATTCCGGCCCAACGGCGTCTTCTGGGAGCCCCGAAGAGGAAACGGGAAACAGCGCAAAATCCCATGACCGCAGGAGGACTCTTTGCCAGGATGGGAGACGAATTTCCCGAGAGCGTCGTCTGATTCGTTTTTCTCGTGCGTGGGGTGGAGGCGGGAGTGACCGAGCAGTGGATGTCGTTCGGGCCGGAGCTGCGGAGACTGCGGGTCGCGGCTGGCCAGTCCCTCACTCGATTGGCCGCATTGCTGCACTACAGCAAGGGCCATCTCAGCAAGATCGAGGCGGGTCTCAAGCGGCCAACACCGGAGCTGGCCCAGCGCTGCGACACGCTCTTAGGCGCCCAAGGCGCGCTCGCCGCATTGGTTCCCGCTCGGTGCTCTGGAAGCGGGAGCGGAGCTGAGAAAGCACTAACCAGACAGGCAAGCGACGACAGCGAGGTGTGGGTGATGACCGTGGCCCCGGACGGCACGAGTTGGTTTCGATTGGTGGACCGCAGACAAGCCCTGGCGGCGGGCCCCACCTCGGCGCTGAGCTTGCGGTTCGGCGACCGCGACGTGTCCGGGGCAGCACCGCGGACTACGTCACTCAAGGGCTTACGTGCACTGTTCGATCAGTTCCGCCAGCTCGGGCAGACCGCGAGCCCCGCCGTGGTGCTGCCCGCGCTGATTGCGCAGACCCAGACGATACAGGGTGTCGCCGCCCAGTCCGATGATCGCACGCGGGGTCCGGCACTGACGCTGGCCGCGCGGTACGCCGAGTACGCCGGCTGGATGTGCCAGGAAGCGGGCAACGACGACGCGGCACTGTGGTGGACCGACCGGGCGGTGGAGCTGGCGGACGCGGGTGGCGATCGTGATCTAGCCAGCTACGCCCTGGTGCGCCGGGCGCTCATGGCGCTGTACCGCAACGACGCCACCGAGACCGTCGAGTTAAGCCGTGCCGCACAGCGGGACTCGATGCTGCCACGCATTCGCGGACTGGCCGCGCTGCATGAGGCCCCCAGGGGCATGCCCTCGCCGGGGATCACGACGCTTGCCTCCGCTGCCTGGACTGCGCCCGTGGGCTGCTCGCGTCAGCGTCGATGCCGGCGGACCCCGTAGCACCGGTGCTCGGACCGACCAATCTCACCGATCCCGCCACCATGATCACCGGCTGGTGTCTGTACGACCTTGGCCGGCCGGGAGAGGCCGCCGAGGTCCTCGACCGCGAGATCACCCTGGTGCCCTCGCACGCGCTACGCTCGCGCACCCGCTACGGCGTCCGTCGGGCGATGGCGCACGCCGCAGCCGGTGAAATCGAGCACGCCTGCGAGATCGCCGAGTCGCTGCTCGCCGGGGTCGGGGTGGTCGGCTCGGCCACCATCCGGACCGACCTGCGCCGCCTGTCGAGGACCCTCTCCCGCTTCCGTAGCACACGATCCGTGCGGGAGCTGTCGCCGCTGCTCGCCGCAGCCCTACACGGTTTCGCCACCTGAGCCGGAAAGGAGGACTCACCGTGCCTGACATCTTCATCAACTATCGCAACGGCGACGAAGAGGCCACCGCGACGCTGATCGAACGGGAGCTATCTCGTCGGTTCGGCTCCGACCAGGTCTTCCGTGCCAGCAAGTCGATCTCAGCTGGCCAAAACTACATCGCCGAACTGCGCACCAACGTCCGGCGCAGTCGCGTGCTGCTCGCGGTCATCGGGTCACGCTGGCTCACCGGGGACAATGAACAGGGCCACAACCGTTTGGAGGACGAGGACGATTGGGTCCGCAAGGAGATTCTGGAGGCGTTCAAGCACGGCGTCCTGGTTTTCCCCGTCCTGGTCGGCCGGCTCCAGCCGTCACTGCGCCCCTCCGACCTTCCTCCAGCGCTGGCCAGGCTTGCTAACCTCCAGTACCGCAGGCTGGATCACCGCAGCTCTGAGAGAGATCTTCGCGCGCTGGGGGACGAGCTCGTCCGGCTTGTCCCCTCGCTCATCGACAGCGACCAGCCCGAGAAGGCCTCCGGACCAGGCGCCGGCGATGGATCGGCCTCGGAGACGCTGCACGCGGGCAACCATGCCCGTCAGCACAGTGGCGGCACCAGCACCGTGGTCAACAACCCCCGCGGGGCGGTAAACGCCGGCAGCGGGCACCAGTTCACCGGCAATGGCGTGAACTACATCGAGGGTGGCAACCGCGGAGGTATCCGCCAGACATTCGGCCCCGTCCGCAAACGTCCGGACGACCGGTGATGAGTGCCGAGGCGCAGTCGCACTTGTTCGGTCCTCAGGGGCCGGTGAACACCGGCACCGGACACCAATTCATTGGTCCTACGTTCATCCTTAATGCGCTTCAGCAACTGGTGCGCGTGGGACCCGATCTGCGGACCGTTGCCCGCGAGCACCTGCACTGGTTGCATCCGCGGTTCGTCGAGCCGGATCCCTTCGGCAGGGCACAGGAGCTGCTGGCGGATCACCGGAGCGTCCTGCTGACCGGCGCTGAAGGCAGCGGCCGGCGCGCCGCGGCACAGATGCTCCTGCACCGGCTGCCCGGTGCGGAGGTCCAGATTCGGGAGCTGCCGGATGGCGATCCAGATAAACCAGAGCTGAACTCCGATGAGGTCGACTCCGGGCAGCGCCTGCTGCTGGATCTGTCCACCAGCAAGGAGACGTTCTGCGCCGAGGTGCTGGAACAGCTGCCGTCATACCGCAACGCGGTGCGGGATCATGACGCGCATCTGGTCGTCGTCCTCCCGCGCAGCCGCGAGCACTACTTCGGCGCGGAATTCGGATCGTCCATTGTGGACATCGTCAAGCCGAAAGGCGAAGAGGTTTTCCGGCGGTACTTACGCTGCGATGACATCACGCGTGATGCGAGACTCGATGACGGTGAGCTGGCGGAGCAGTTGCGCTCCGAGCCGATGTCGCGCATCGCCGAGCTGGCCAGGCTGGTGCAGCTCGCCAAAGATTCAGCGCCCCAGCAGGGGTTTCTACCCTGGCTGGGCGAAGCGCACAAGGCGTGGATCGAGCGCAGCGCCGAGGTCGCCGCGAAGGTGAAGAAACTTCGTTCGGGTCAGCTGCGCGCACTGCTGCTGACCACTGCGATGTTCCATGGAGCGCATGCCGACACGATCTTCACGTCGGCCTCTCAGCTGCGCACGCTTGACCAGCATCCCACAGACGAACGACCCCGGCTGGAGCAGGAGGGCCTCGCGGAGCAGCTCGCTAAGATCGGAGCGAAAAAAGACACTGCCGGACGAGTCCGCTTCATGCCACTCGCCTATGATCGAGCCGTACGCACTCATTTCTGGAACGACTACCCCGATCGGCGGGAAACCTTTCGCGAGTGGGTGGGAATCGCGCTCAAGCACCCGACGCTCAGCAGCGAAGACCGGGACGCGGTGGTCACCCGATTCGCGCAGCAGGCGCTGCGCACCGGCCGGCCCGATGACCTGCGGCTCTTGGCCGAACGCTGGGTGAGGCGTACCGACCCCAGATGGCCGTCACGTTTGCTGCCGCAGGCCGCGACAGCTGTGGGGTATGGGCTGAATGACGAGCGCCACGCCCGGTTCTTCCGACAACGGCTCTACGACTGGTCGCGAGATCGCAACCTGTCGCCAGACCTTGCCCAGGTGGTTGTCCAGGTGTGCTCGGAGGTACTCGCGCTGACCCGTCCCAAGGAGGCCTTGGTCCGTCTGCACCACCTCGTCCGGCGACACCCAGGTGCGGCCGGCGAGGCAGCGCGCGGGGCCCTGCTGAATCTCATCGAGGGTGACCGCCGCCTGTACCGCCGGCTACTCGACCGGGTTACGGACGGCCTGACGACACCGGAGAACGCAGCCACCGACCTGGATCTGTTCCTTGAGCTGGCCGACCCTGACCGGCTCACCCGTTCCTCGCAGCGGAGGGCGCCGCTCATCGCGGACGCACTCGTGCGAGATCGGCTCAGCACCAGCTGGCGGTCCGCGCTGGGCGGGTTGTTCTCGCCGGGCTGCGCCCACCGGGTGCGGACCTGGTTAACAGCGGCCGGTGAGAACGAGCGGTACCGCGAGCATGTGCTCACCGTGCTGGTTAAGGCGGGCGACGGCCGGAACGACCTGCTCAGCCGCCTGTATGTGGTGGCACGCAACTGGGCGCACGCGCCCGAGGGGTGCCCGCAGGAGCGGATCGGCATCACCGACCTCGTGAACGACATGATCGATTCCGCGCAGGGAATCGACTTCACCAAACCCGACCTGCCAGACCGCACCGAGGGAACCTCGCCATGACCGCCGAAGAGAAGACCTTGCTGGCCGTACTCACCACCGCCGCCGTGCTGGTACCGATCGCGCTCGGCGCCGCGCTTAGCTGGCCGGCGTGGTCGTGGTTGTTCCTCGCCGTCCCGCTGCTCGGCGCGCTGGGGCTGGTGGCCAGGAACATCCGGCGACGTGTGCGGGATGAGCTGCCCCGGCAGCAGGCCGCACCACCCCTCCACGGAGAACAGCAGCACGAGGCCTGGCAAACACCGATACCCGACACCTGCCTGCTGAGTACGATCGCTGACTACAATTTTCACTTCTCCGCGACGGCATACTGGCGCCTCGTGGAGGGGGCGACGATCCAGCACGCCGACCCCGGCGGGCTCGCGGCCCGCGTGATCGTCGATCGGGCACAGGCGATCGCTGCGACGGAGCACCCGGACAACGTCGACGTCCTGCGGCATCGGCTGACCGGTGAGCTCGGCACTGTATGGCCCGACACGTCTGGTGTCGTAGAAGCATGGGCCGACCAGATCCAGCTCACGCTGTCCGAAGCTGACCGGGAACGGCTGCGCAGGTATTCGGAGGTACGCAAGGACGGGGGCCTCTGGGAGTGCGAGCGCAACCACGAGATCCTCAAGCGCACCTACCTCGGCGAGGCGCTGACGAGTATGGGCAGCACCGTCACGTGGTGGCTGGCGCGGAAAGACAACGATGTCGAGAACACCGTGCGCCTCCTCGACGCGCTGGCCCAGCTCTGCGCCGCGGCCAACCGTGCGGAGGTGCCTGAGCTGGTCCCGAACGGCTCCTTCCCCGGTGGGAGCCCCCAGAGCACCTGGTTCCCTCCGGCCGGCCTTGCGGCAGGACCGTTCTCGGATGTCAGGCTGGACTCGCGCCAGTGGATCGCATCGATAGACGAGCTGAATCTCGACAGCGACCACCGTGCCTTGCTCGCTCGTCGTATCGCGGTGGTGCTTGAAAAGGCCGGAAAGCCGGACCTGGCCCAGGAGATCCAGCGGCACTTTGACGCACCCGCGACCGACCAGGAACCGGCGGAGTTCCCCAAGCCGGACGGCGACCTGCCGGACGAACCCACACTTGACGGGGAACCACCCTGGTAGAAGGAGTCCTCGGAAGTTCCCTACGCCCTGGCGGCACCATAGAAAGCGTGCTGCGCGCTGGATTGGTCCTGCTGGGCGTGATGGTCGCCCCGCTCACGGGGGTGTGGTTGCTGCAGCGCCGCCTGATCTACTTCCCGGACACCGCTGTCCCGATCGCGGGCAGCCTGCTGCCCGGAGCGCACGAGATCACCCTAGGGACCGAGGACGGACTGACGCTCGGCGCCTGGCACGTCGCCCCTACCCGGCCCCAGGCTGACCGCGGCATCACCGTCCTGGTCATGCCGGGCAACGCCGGCTCCCGCGCGCTGCGCGCGCCGCTGGCCCGTCGGCTGGCCGCTGAGGGTTTCGCAGTGCTGCTTCTGGACTACCGGGGCTACGGCGGCAACCCCGGCCGCCCCTCGGAAAACGGCTTGATCGCCGACGCGCGCGCCGCGCGCGCCTACCTTGCCGACCATGGTGTCCCGACGCAGCGCCTGATCTACTTCGGGGAGAGCCTCGGTGCGGCGGTCGCGACCCGACTCGCCACCGAGGCGCCACCCGGAGGGCTCGTGCTGCGCTCGCCGTTCACCAGCCTGGCCGCGATGGGCGCCCGGCACTACCCGCTGCTACCGGTCCGGTTGCTGCTCCGGGACCGCTTCCCGGTGACCGAGCTGATCAGCCAGATCAGGGTGCCGACCACGGTCATCTACGGCTCCGCGGACACGATCGTGCCCCCGGAGCAGAGCGCGGCGGTAGCGGCCGCAGCGGGCGGCCTGGTGCGGGTAGTTGACGTGGCCGGAGCGGACCACAACGACGCCGCCCTGCTGGAGGGCCGAGAGCTTATCGCCGCCGTGCTCGACCTCGCCCGGTCACTGTCCTAAGCCCCCGGCCCCGACCATCTCAGCTGCTCGGCCCTACTTAAAGAAGTAGCCCCAACCCAAGAAGCACCCGCGCGAAAAATCAAGATCGGAGAACCCACACGATGGTGCTGCGGAGTGGTCACCCCCTACCGGATGTCTCTCATCAGCGGCAGCCACGCCGGCACCAGCGAACGCAACCCCGCCCAGCACAGCGGCGATCGTCAGAGAACGAGCGATGACTCTTCGCACGGTGTCCCCCCAAGATAACGGTGTCGGTGAACCGCTGCCCTCACACACCACCTCCTGCGGCGGTGCACGCGCCAGGGCGCCCCCGGCCGCTGGACCACGCGGCCCACTCCCCCAGCGCAGCAACGGTCCTACCCGGTGTATCGGATCCGGCCCTGAACCGTTACCGGCAGCGACTCGGCGCTGGTTAGCGCCGTCCACCCGGTGCCAGCCGGATCGAGCGCTCGGGGAATTCCTGGCGCAGCAGCTGGAGCAGCGGGGTGGCCTTGATGGCGGTTTCCTCGAACTCCGCGTCCGGGTCGGACAGGGCGATGATCGCACCGCCGACGCCGTACTCAATCCGCCCGGAAGCGACGAGAAGGGTCCTGATCACCATGCTGAAGTCAGCCGCGCCGGACAGGGAGAAGTACCCCAGCACGCCCGAATACGCCCTCCGCGGCCCGCCCTCCAGATCGTCAATGAGCCGCATGGTGCGGATCTTGGGCGCGCCGGTCATCGAGCCGTCGGGAAACGCCGCGCGGACGCAGTCCACCGCCGTTCGGTCCGCGCGCAGCCGCGCCCGGATGGTGCTGACCAGCTGGTGGATGGTGGCGTAGGTCTCGACCTGGAAAAGCTCCTCGGCGCGAACGGATCCCAGCTGCGCGCAGGTGCCCAGATCGTTGCGCACCAGATCCACGATCATGAGATTCTCGGCGTGGTCTTTGATGTTCGAGGCGAGATCAGCGCGCAACGACTCGTCCTCAGTCGGCGAGTCGGAGCGGGGCCTGGTGCCCTTAATCGGTCTGGACTCGACGACTCCCTCGCGGGAGACCCTGAGGAATCGTTCCGGCGAAGCGCTCAACACCGACAACGCACCAAACCTCAGCTGGGCGGCAAACGGCGTAGGATTATGCGCCCGCAGCAGCCGGTAGCTGCCTATCGAGTTGAGCGTGCCGTGCGCGGTCATCATGTTGGTCAGGCACACCTCATAACTCTCACCCGCCGTGATCTCCCGCTGGCAGGCGGCGATGAGCCGCAGATAACGCGTCCGGTCATGTCGGGCGCTCAACCTGCCGAGCTCGATCTCGGGATCGGGATGGGGATCGGGTCTGGCTTGGCGGGTGGCTAATACTTCCAGCGCAGTCACCGTGTCCGCCAACCAGCGCTGCGCGCGTACATCGTCCTGGCCCTCGGCGAGTGCGAGCAGGTAAATGAGGCGTTCCTCATGGTCGGAGACGATGGCCCGGTCGGCGAAGAGCATCATCGCGTCGGGGTAACCCGAGCGATGGACCCGCTGGCCGCCGCATTCAGCCTTGAGCTCATAACCGAGGTAGCCCACCCACCCGAGGGCAAAGTCGAACGGCAGATCGAGGGGGTCAAGGGGGTGGGCCTCGAGGTCAGCGCGGCTCCAGTCGAAAAAGCCTCCTCGACGAACTCCACACCGGTCGCTGATTCCACCGTGACCTGCTGCGCCCAGACATCAGCCGTCACGATCCGAGACACTGATCCGCTGGCGTCTCCCAGCACCGAAAACCGACCATCCGGTGACCGCGGCAGGCTACTGTCCAACCAAAAAAGCACTCAGACTCCCGGTGCAACGCGTCGAAGACCACCTCAGCAGCGTGCTCGCGGTGCGCACCGTGCGCACTGGAGCCGGCGCAACCGCCGCCTTACCAGCAGCTGACCCGGCCGCCGGCACCGGTCGGCTCGCTCGCGTCGCGTCGCGGTGCCAGCGGCGGGTCAACTCAGCGAAGTTGCCCACTAGTTGGTGCCCGTGCTCGGTGCAAATCGACTCCGGGTGAAACTGCACACCCCACAACGGCCGGCGCCGGTGCCGGACCACCATCACGATCGCCTCTGGAGTCCACCCGATCACCTCCAGCTCCTCAGGTATCCCGGTGGCGACGAGGGAGTGGTATCGAACAGCCGAAAACGGCGAGGGCAGCCCGGCCAGAATGTCGACCTGATTCTGCAGCACCGGCGAGAGCCGGCCGTGATACGACTCAGGGGCTGGCTGAATGCGACCGCCGAAAACATGACAGATGCCCTGATGACCCAAGCAGACACCGAGCACCGGCACCACACCAGCCCGAATCACCTCAACGCACACACCAAAATCAGCCCACCGTTCCGGATGACCCGGACCGGGCGAGATAATCACATTATCGAAACACGCTAGGCTGGTCACAGTCACACCAGGGTCATCGTTACGCAACACCACCGGCTCAGTCCCACTCACCTCAGCCATATAGTGGAACAGGTTATACGTAAACGAGTCGTAGTTGTCGATAATCAACGTCCGCATATGGAACATTATTCAGAAGTCTGGACTGGCCGACGGCGACGGCACGGCTGTCTGGTAGCACCCCACCGTCTGCGGCCCACCGCAGACAGGGACCCATCTGATGATCGCTGAAACTGTGGCGTGGCCGTGCACTCCCGCACGGCCACGCCACAGTTTCAGCGATCAAGCACCGCTTCGTGTTGCCGATACGCACGAGCCCGCCCACGGACCGAAGACTTCTGAAGAAAGTTCCAGGCGCCTCGCACAGTCGAGCCTGAACTCACCGACGGCGGCCTGGTAGGCCGGCCAGGACGGCGGCAAAGTCAGGGAGCAGTGGCGAGCAGAATGACTGGGAGCACCGCCTCGTGTCGCGATCGCCGACGCCTCCAGCGCCACGGACCTGAGGTCATGGTCGGTGAGCTCCGAGGAAGGACCCTCGCCGCGCGCGGATGTGCCAGGGGTGGCAACTTTCCGCCCACAATTGCCACCCCTGGCACATCCCTCACTGACCCACGCACCTCCCCCGGAGACAAGAGAGACTGATGAGACAAGCGCAAGACAACGATCGGCTGACCCAACTACCGCGCTGACGCGCCACACCAGGCGGCAAGCGACTATGCCGAGACCCCGGTAGGCCAGCGCCTGCGCACCGAGCGCGTAGCCACGACAGCGCCCGATGGATGAGCAACACCAGACAATGAGCACTATACTACAACTCAAGACCACACACCGCGGCTGCCGTGTTAGCCATCCATCCCGACTATCTTGATGATGTTCACATCCGCCAAGGGCATGCCGGTCCGCACCGCCACCATTCCAGCCGCATAATGGGCGTCTATTATTTCCCCACGCGGAACTTCCACTTTCAATTCTCGATATCGAGTATGCGGATATTTGCTGCTCTTATAGACAATGTTTCTGGTGACCAGCCCGCCGGTCTTCTTGCGCTGAGTGTGTTTCACACGGTTCTCCTGACCGCCAGTGCCCCGTTCGGGTGGGCAGCGATTGTGGGTGGGGTTGGGTGGGCCACGGCGGGGCCAAGGGCCATCGGGGATCATCCCCGGCCCCGCCGTGATCGGGGTCCGGCCGCCGCGGGGGTGGCGCGGCGGCCAGCTCTCAGTCGTCGGGCAGCAGACCAAACAGTGATACGTCATCAAGCCACTGCAGGCACAGACTCGCCTTGCCGTACACCCAGCATGGCTGCCACCGCAGCCCGATGACCGACCCCGGCCACCGGCAGGATCGACACCGGCCGTCTCGATCAACCGGATGCTCCTTCAGCAGCGAGTACAGGGTGGCCACCACCCGCCACTGGGGGGAGCCGATTCCCCCCGCGGCGCTGCGCCCGGCCTGCGCACCGTCCACCAAAAACTTTCCCAGCGCCTGGCACAGAAGCCGGTGATTGGTCTGGGGGACAGTGGATTGGTTGGGGATCACTAGTGGCGTGCCACCACCGTTGGCCATGCTGTGGACCACCCTTTCGGGACTCGGGTTCGTGGTGTTGCCGCAGGACGGCACCCGTGGCTGCGCATTAGCATGGCGTGGATCATGGATGGGTGGGTCCCCGCGCGGGAGGGAATCCGCTCCCGGCCATCCCGGTCCCGCTGAGGTCGGCGCCCGGAAAGGACGTGCCACAGATACCGCCATTGGGGTGCCGCGTCTGGCCGGTCGGGGGCTACGGTGTGGCGGGGATTCGGTACGCCACGCGACGTCATGGGGGTGGGCGATGCCTGGGAAGAAAGCGGGACAGTCCGCGAAAGCCCAGCGTGATCAGTTCCGCGATCACCTGCGCGAGCTAGGGTGCTCCATCCCGCAGATCGCCGCAGAAATGGGTCGCCGATTCAACCTGCGGCCTCGGCTGGCCTGGCGGCTCGCGTTGGACTGGCCGCAGTGGAAAGTGGCCCAGCACTACAACACCATCCACCCTGGGTCCAAGCTGTCGGACCACCGAGTGAGCGATTATGAGAACTGGCCCCACGGCGGCGCCCCGCCCAGCCCGCGCTACCTAGCCCGGCTGGCCGCCACCTACGGCCACGGCTGCACCGTGTCCCAACTAGTGGACGCCGCAGACCTAGAGCAGCTCACCCTGGCGGAACGCCACCTGCTCACCGCCTCACCTATCGGGCCCACCCCTGCCCTGATCACCACAGGAACCGCACGCCCTGCGCCGGGGGACCGAGCTGACCCCGACCGTGCGCCCGATTACCGGGGCGGTGACACTGTCGTTATCCGAGGCAGCCGGCGGATCGTGCGCTACGACGCGCGCGGCCTGCCGATCCGTGAGGAGGTCATCGTGGCCGCTGAGGAGTCCGCCCAGTTCCGGCGTTGGAGCGCCATCACCAACGTCGATGACGACGTACTGGAACAAATGACCCTCGACGTCGCCGAACTCGCCCGGCGCGAGCAGATCGACCCGCCCGCCACGATGTTCTCCCACCTGCTCAATGCCCGCGACGACGTGTTCGCCCTGATCACCGGACGCCAACAACCCCGGCACACCACAAGTCTGTACAAAATCGCCGGACAGACGTGCGCGCTCCTAGCCCTGGCCACGTTCGACCTGGGGTATCCGCACGCCGCCACGACCCACGCCCGAACCG
Organism: Pseudonocardiales bacterium; assembly: GCA_019247305.1. Classification (GTDB taxonomy): domain Bacteria; phylum Actinomycetota; class Actinomycetes; order Mycobacteriales; family Pseudonocardiaceae. The sequence continues at coordinate 59,672 of JAFAPC010000114.1, read as the reverse complement.
CACTGCACTGCGCCGAGACGGCTGGTTACACCCCGCTGCGGGCTTTCATCCGTGTCTACGTGCAGTCCAATATCGCCTACTGGGACGGTCGTTACGACGAGGCCGCCGCGCTTGTCGAGTCCGCCTTGCCTGATGCCACCAGCGGCACCACGCTGCTGCTGCTGGCCAGCCAGCAGGCCCGGGTCCACGCCGCCCGCCGCCAACCCGGCGACGTCACCCGAGCCCTGGCGCTCGCCGCATCCGCACCCACCGAGCGGACCGTCGACGAGCCGGGCACCTTTGGCTTCGATACCGGGTCCGCCGCCCTGTGCGCCAGCGAAGCTCACTACGCCCTCGGCGACACCGATAATCTGGATGCCGCCGTGGACTGGGCACGCACCGCCCTGGAGGAGTTCAGCGCCGAGGCCCAGCCCAAAGCCATGTACATCGCCGCCGCTCGCTTTGACCTCGCGCTTGCCCATCTGGGCCGGGGTGAGCTGGACGCCGTCAGCGAGCACCTAGCCCCCGTACTGCACTCCACCCAAGCCGAGTACCGCACCGTGCCCATCATCGGCCGAGCTCGCTCCCTGCACACCCTGCTGACCCAGCGACCCGACCTCGCCTCCAGCACCCTGACCACCCTGAACGAGGACCTCGCCGAGTTCTGCACTCACCCCGCCCCCACCCCTCCAGGACTGGAACCGGAGGCCGCCACCTGAGGTCAGCACGAACGCCGAAGGGCATGCCGGTGCAGGTCGCGGTGTGTGGACCCCAGCACTGCACCGAGGAGGACGCGACCCACGCCTACCAGGTAGGACAGCTCCTCGCCCGGGCTGGGGCTGTTGTCCTCTGCGGCGGCGGCACCGGCGTCATGGCCGCCGCCGCGGCCGGTGCCCGCGCGGAGCACGGTCTCGTGATCGGCATCCTCCCCAACGACACCGCCGAGGACGCCTGCCCAGACCTCTCTGCAGTGATCGTGACCAACCTCGGTCAAGCCCGCAACGCCGTCATCGTCTGGTCCGCCGACGCCGTGATCGCCATCGGCGGCTCCTGGGGCACCCTGTCGGAAATCGCCCTGGCCAAACGACGCGGCGGCATCCCCGTGATCACCCTCGGAGGCTGGCGGATTCTCGCCCACAACGGCAGCCCACTGCCGGATCCGCCCACCCCCGCCGCCGATCCGCAGCACGCCGTCACCCTCGCCCTCACCACGGCGCGCAACTCATCAACCCGGTAGCGCGCGTGCCGTCCCGAGAGAGGGCGAAGGCTCCGCTGCGTCATCGCCTCAGAGGCCACCGGTTGCGTGGATGATCTGGCCGGTGAGCCAGCGCCCGTCGGGACTGGATAGCAGCGCCACGACGTCAGCGATATCGTTGGGTAGGCCGAGACGACCCAACGGTGTCTGCTTGGCGAGTTGCTCAAGCTCGGCCTCGGAATTGTGGTGCCGCAGCAGGTCGGTCTCGGTCGCGCCGGGACAGATGACGTTGACGGTAATGCCTCGGCCACCGAGTTCCAAAGCCGCAACCTTGGTGAGCTGTTCGATCGCGCCTTTGCTGGCCGCATACAGTCCGCTCTTCGCAGCGTGTCGGGTGGTCGCGAGACTCGAGATATTGATAATTCTCCCATCGTCCCGCATGGTGCGGGCAGCATGGCGCATGGTGCGGAAGGTGGTTTTTGTGTTGACGGCCATGACCGCGTCGTACTGCTCGTCGCTGGTGTCGGCAATCGGAGCGGGGGCATAGTTCAAGACGGCATTGTTGACCAGAATGTTGAAGCTGTCGAGATATTCGTCGGCACAGGCCATCAGCTCGTCAACTGCTTCCGACGCGGCGAGGTCGATCTGAACAGCGTGAGCGCGACCTCCGGCGTCGCGGACCCCCTGCTCAACCTCTGCCGCCTGATCAACACTCCGCGCAAAGTTGAACACCACCGTGGCCCCATCAGCCGCCAACCGCTGCACAATCGCGCGACCAATACCTCTCGACCCGCCGGTGACCACCGCGCCCTTGCCGGCCAACACGCCCATCTCCACCGTGACCCCCATCTTCTCTTCCCAAACCTCGGATGCTGTCATCCTCGGGAAACGAGACCATACGAGGGTGTCAAGCGCAAGCGCCCCGCCGCGACGTCTTCGGCCAACGGGTCGGTCTCATGGATGCTTGTACACTTCCGAGATTCCCCGATCAACCCACGCGATCGTGAAACGACCGTGCCACTTCAGGTTCTCGGCGGCGGACTCGACGTTCCCCCGCGAGGTGGTAGTCGATTCGGGGCCCTGGGGTGTGACTCGCACTACTCTTCTCATCCTCTGGGGTGGTCCGCCTAGAGGGCGGGGGTGAGGTGCTCGCTGGGCGGGGCGGGGGAATCCGAGCGCCGGGTCTGCTGGGGTGGCGCGCACAGTCGTGAGCGGGTGGGCCATCAGCAGGGCATACATAGGTAGATCCTGGCCGCTCTACAAGCGGGTGACCTGGGCCAACATGCGCCGATGTGTCTCGACGCCCTGCCGTTGGGTGATGTCCGTGATCTCTCTGTGTGTTCAGCGCACTGATCTGGTCTTGTGTGGGCCGCCTGGGGCTCGAACCCAGAACCGACAGATTAAAAGTCTGCAGCTCTACCTATTGAGCTAACGGCCCCTCGCGCTGATGGTAGCCGACCCGGTTGGGGTGCCCGGCGCCCGTGCTGGGAAAAGCGGGGTGCTGCTCAGTACTGGATGCTGATGTGCTCTTGGCCGGGGGGTGCTTGGGTGGGCAGCCGGCTGGCGTGGCCGGTGGCGATGCGCTGGGCGCTCCACGCCGCAGCGGCGGCGTCGAGAACGTCGTCGGGGCCGGCCTCCCCAGCGTCACCGAGGTGGTCGGGTAGCTGGATGCCGTGCCGGGCGAGCAGGGTCCGGCGAGTCATCTGTCCCGTCCAACTGGTTTTGCGGTGAGCTAGTGGCTGGCCGTTCATGGCGGCAAAGGACACTTCAGGGTGAACTTCGTGCAGCGGAATTCTGCACGCACGGATCGCCCACCTGGGGCGGTGGTTGCTGCACCTCTTCTGAGCTGCGCATACACCGTTTGGCAGCGTTGGCAGCCGTTGGCCGTCTGCGGACATCTTGCGGACGATCTGCGGACAGATGGAGATAAACTACACCATCCACAGTGGATACTTGCGGGTCGCCGATCCGGATCTCTCGCCGACATCCGATCCGATCGTCCACGAAGGAGCCGACCTATGAGAACCGAACCAATCACCCACGAACACGTCCGCGCGCTGGCCGCTGCGGTCTGTGACGGTGAGCTGACACCCGAGCAGCGGGAGCACCTGGGCGATCTGCTGCCCAGCGTCGGCCCGGCGGTCGGGTTGGCGCGGCGAGACCACGACCCGAATAACGACAGCGCGGTGCTGGGCTACCTGATGGCCACCGGGGCGGTCGGTCTCCAGCGCTTACGCCGAGTTGGCCGCGACGGTCTGTCGTAATGGCGAGGGGCACGCCGCGTAGCCTGTCGGGGTATCCCTTCGCCGAGCTACACCGCCCCGGGGCGACGGTCCTGGGGCATCGGCGAGGGGGCCTACCTCGGCGGGGAGGGGTGCCTGGTGGACCGTGAGGACGCGCAGACGATCGGGCTGGCGATCTGGCGTGTCCGCGATGATCGGGGCAAGTCGCTGCGGGTGGTCGCCGAGCTGGCCGGGATGAGCAAGGACACCCTGAACCGTATCGAGCGTGGTTTGCGTTCTCCCACCCTGAGCGAGGTCCTCGCCCTCGCTGAAGTGCTCCAGATCTCTGTGTCAGAGCTGACCTCGCTCCCCGTACCCGCACCGGCCAACGGGCATACCGACAGCGCCACGGATGGGGTGCGGCTGGCCTTGGACGCGATCGACGTCGATCACCCTGGTGGGCTGGTGCTCCCCGTGGCGGTGCTGCGGCACCGGGTGACCCAGATTCAGCAGCGCTCACGAGCGTGCCGGTTCGCCGAGGTGGCCGTCGAGCTTCCCGGGCTGATCCGGGACCTGCATACCACGCTGGCTACCGGTATCGACCACGGTGAGTTGCTTGGTGTGGCCGTGTACCTGCATGTCCACGTCACCCGTCTCTGGCTGGTCCACGCGGCGGCGGCGACCGACCTGGTCCGTCGAAGTGTCTTCCTGGCGCGACATCTCGCCCAGGAGCACGGTGAGGTGACCATGCTCGGCATGGCCGGGTTCGCCGTAGCGGACGTGCTGCTCAACGGTGGGGCGCCTGAGTTGGGGAATATCGAGTTGGACTCGTTCACCCTGCCGACCACCGCCGGCACCGCAGGCCTGGTGGGCATGGTCACGACGGCCCGCGCTCGGGCGGCGATCCTTGATGGTCGCCCGGGCGACGCGGTCGCTCCGATGGACGCCGCTGCCGAGATATATGGGCGGTTCGGGGCGACCGGCGAAACCGACCTCCTGGGGTTCTCGCTCGCGTCAACCAACGTCGAGTTCAGCCGGGTACGTCTGGCTCTGGAGGCTAAAGAACCAGACCGTGCGGTCAGCATCGCTCAGAACGTGCACCCCGAACGTCATCCCTACCCGGTGGGCCAGGCCCAGTACTGGGTCTACTACGGCCGCGCGCTGTCGCAGCTGCCGGGACGCCACCATGACGCGGCGCGGGCGCTGTGCAATGCGGAGCGAATCCACCCGCACCGGGTTCGCCGTGACCCATTTGTCCGCGACACCCTCGCCGTGCTGCTCAGGCACTCGCGCCGGGGCTCCTCGACGGACCAGGAGTTGCGGGAGATGGGCCGCCGGGCCGGCCTGGCCGGGTAGCCCACAGCCCAACGGGGATGTCTCTGCTGAGAGACGGATGCGGCCTCGTTTCTCCCGAGGTGTCTCGTCTGCACGACAACCCGCTGTCATCGTCGGGCCATGATCGCAAGCGTGATCGACGTACCCGAAGCGGATCCTGTCAGCACGGGCGCGCGCAGCGGCGATGAACAGGGCACCATGGGAGCTGGTCGCGCTGGGTGGGGGCCGGCGTCGCGGCGGCCAGGGCGGCAGCGGGAACGGTGAGGAGCAGGGCGTGCACAAGGTTACCGGGTTGCGGGAGCCGGCTAACTCGCTGCGCGACCGATTCGACGACACCACGGAGCGTCGACTCGCGAACCGGGCAGTGGGGGTCAGCGCGGTGGGCCTGGCCGTCACCGGACTGGTTGAGCTGATCATCGCCGTGATCACCGGCTCGGTCGGGCTGCTCGGTGATGCGCTGCACAATCTGTCCGACGTCTCCACCAGCGCGGCGGTGTTCTTCGGGTTCCGGGTGAGCAAGCGCGCCCCCACCGAGCGTTATCCCTACGGCTGGGAGCGGGCGGAGGACCTGGCCGGTCTGGGTGTGGCGGTGGTGATCTGGTCCAGCGCGGTGTTCGCTGGGGTGGAAAGCGTGCACAAACTGCTGGCCAACACCGGCACCAGCCACGTCGGCGCGGGCATCGCCGCAGCTGCGCTGGGTATTGCGGGTAACCAGCTGGTCGCGCGGTACAAGCTGCGGGTGGGCCAGCGCATCCAATCCACCACCCTGGTCAGCGACGCGAAACACTCCTGGCTCGATGCGCTGTCCTCCGCTGGAGCCCTCGCCGGCCTCGTCGCCGTCGCCGTCGGGCAGCGCTGGGGTGACCCGGTGGCCGGGCTGGCAGTCACCCTGTTCATCTGCCACGTCGGCTACAGCGTGACCACTGACATCGTCCGCCGGTTGCTCGATGGCGTCGAGGACGGTGTACTGAGCGCCGCTGAGCTCGCCGCCGCCATCACGGGGGTCGAGCACGCCCATGCCCGCGCCCGGTGGACCGGGCGCACCCTGCGGATTGAGGTCGAAGGCTGGGTTGAGCCGGAGCTCACCGTCCGCGAGGCCGACGACCTCGGCCGGCACATCGTCGACGCCGTGCACGCCGCCGTCCCCGAAGCTCGCGTCATCACGTTCATCCCCCGAGCCGTCCCCCCACCCACCTAAGCACCCACCTGAGCAGCGACTGGCGCGCTTCGCGGCGCGGAATTCGGCTAGCGTCAACTGGGTGAGCCCGCAACCGGACGTCGTGGTGATCGGTGGCGGGATCGCTGGCGTCTCGGTGGCCTACGAGCTTGCCGCGCACCGCCGGGTCACCCTGCTGGAAACCGAAACCAGCCTGGCCCTGCACTCCACTGGGCGTTCAGCCGCCGTGTACCTGCCCGGCCACGGTCCCCCCCAGGTGCGGATCTTGATCAAGGCCAGCGGTCCCCGGTTCACCAGGCTGGCCGAGGAGCTCGGCGCGCCCGCGCTGCTGCGCCCCCGTCCGGTGCTCTGGGCCGCGTTCGACGACGACGGTGACCACGCCCTGCGCGCTGAGCTGGCGGCAGGAGCGGACGATCCGGACGGCCCGGTGGAGCTGACCCCGACGGAGGCCGCGGCCCGATGCCCGGCGCTGCGCCGCGACGAGCTGCGCGGCGCAGCGGTGACCGAGACCGCCTGTGACCTTGACGCGATGGCCCTGCATCAGGCCTACGTCCGCGGGCTGCGCCAACGCGGTGGACGGGTGCGGGTGTCGGCGCCGGTGACCGAGCTGGCTGCGGTATCCGGCGGCTGGCGGGTGCGCTGCGGTGCGGCGGAGGTGTTCGACACCGCGGAGGTCGTCAACGCGGCGGGGGCCTGGGCCGACCGCGTCGCCGGCCTGGCCGGGGTGCCGCCGCTGGGCCTGCGCCCACTGCGCCGCACCATCGTCATCGCGCGGGTCCCGGAGCCGGCCCGGCTGCGCACCCCGCACGGAGGCGCGCTGCCGATGGTGGTAGAAGCACGGGAACGGTGCTACTTCAAAGCGGAGGGAGACAATCTGCTGCTCTCCCCCGCTGACGAGACACCGGTCGCGCCGGGGAATGTCCAGCCCGATCCGCTCGATGTGGCTATCGCGCTGGAGCGGGTCGAGGCGATCACCGGGCTCGGCCTGCGCTCGGTGCAGTCCAGCTGGGCGGGGCTACGCTCATTCGTCGCCGATCGGCTTCCGGTGATCGGTGCCTGGCCGGCGCATCCCGGCTTCCACTTCGTCGCTGGTCAAGGTGGCTTCGGCATCGAATTAGCCCCGGCGCTGGCCGCACTGGGTGCGGCGGCCATCACCGGCGCTTGCCCGCCACCAGATATCCCGCTGGACCCCGCCGCCCTCACGCCCACCCGATTGACCTGACCACGCGCCATCGGAGACCACATGTCCCTCCCGCAGCCCGTTCGGTGTCTGGTCTTCTCGGCATCGCTGCGCCGCGACTCACTCAATAGCCGACTTGGCGAGGCCGACACCCCAGCCACCCACCGAGTAGAGCAGTGATCGAGTACCACATGGTGTGGCGCTGGCTCGGCTTTACCGTCGGGATTGTCGTGTTGTTGGGCACGGCCCTCAGCGTGGTGGGCACGCTGGTGGTTCCGCGCAGCATCGACTCACGGATCTCGCGGGGCTGCGAGCGTGTCGTCGACGCGGTGTTCCTGGCGGCCACCCGGCGGGTGCGCACCTTCAGCCACCGTGACCGGATCTTAGCGTGGCAGGCACCGACCGCGCTGCTCGTTCGGCTCGGCGTGTGGATCGGCTTACTGGTCCTCGGGTACGGGCTGGTGTTGTTACCGCTGGTCGCCGGGCCGGTGTCGGACGCACTGAGCCAGGCTGGCTCGTCGATCTTCACCGTGGGTAGCGCGGCCCCGACGAACGCCCCCAGCACCGTCGTCGACTACATCGCGGCCTTCACCGGGGTGGTCGTGGTGGGCCTGCAGATCGGGTACCTGCCCACGCTCTACGTGGCGTTCAACCGCCGGGAGGCCGAGGTGACGTTGCTGATCGCCCGCGCGGGCGTGCCGGCCTGGGGTCCAGAGATCCTGGCCCGCACCCGGTGGGGCATCTACGACGGCGATAGCCGCCCGGCGCTCGACGACCTGTTCGAGGCTTGGGAACGCTGGGCGGCGGAGGTGGCCGAATCGCACACCAGCTACCTGACTCTGGCGCGGCTGCGGTCGCCGCACCCGCTGTCGCACTGGCTGACCTCCGCGCTGGCCGTGATGGACGCGGCTGCGCTGCACCTGGCGCTCGCGCCGGGCAGCGAGCCGAAATACACCGCGCGGCTCTGCCTGCGTATGGGGTTTGTCGCGCTGAACCAGATTGCGGCGACAATGCGCCTGCCCGTCCAGGAGGATCCGGACCCGGATGGCCCGATCTCCATCAGCTATGCGCAGTTCGCTGCAGCTGTGGAGATGCTCCGCGGGCTCAACTACCCGATCGAGCGGCCCGCCGAGCAGGCCTGGCCGGACTTTCGCGGCTGGCGGGCCAACTACGACACAGTAGCGCTCAGCCTCGCCCGGGCCCTCGACGCGCCGCCAGCCCTGTGGAGCGGCGATCGACGCTGGCCATCCACCCCCATCCCGCCCCAGCGCCCGAGCGCCCGACGACCCCGCGACGCCGCACCCCAGGGTGCGGCCACGCCCTAACCCCATAACGTGCCCGCACAGGGTCTTATGGATGCTTGTGCACCCCATGGTCTGCCCGGGCAGGGTCTTATGGATGCTTGTGTACCTGAGGGCGTCTAGGAGAGCGTGTTCGACGAGATCCAGGCTGCGATCATCGTCGACGTCTACGCCGGCACCCGCATCAGCGAGCAGGCCTGGCAGAACAGCTTCAACGTCGCCCTCGCCGCTTCCGCCTACGCCGCGCTCGCGCACGGAACCGCCGACCAGATCTTGCCCTTTGACGCCACCGCCAAGCAACTCCCCAGTCTCATCGCGGACCTGAGGCTCGTGACGGTCGACGCAGGACCGCACAACATCGCCTGGACCCACCCCGAAGAGGTCAACAACGCCCTACTCGACTTCCTCGACGAATAGCGGGGCCACAGCCCAACAGTGCCCGTTCTGCCGGTTCGGTCAGCTCGCCCAGGTGACGGTCAGGACGTCGACGCGCTGCTCGTCGTCGAGCACGAGATAAGTCAGCATCCCAGCGGAGCCGAAGGCTAACGTCCGGACGGCACCGTCGGGGTTGTCCGGGTTGATCGGGCGGCCGGTCCACGGGGCTAGTTCTAGGACGGTCATCGCCTCGGCGAGCGCTGGGAGTGCCGTCGCTGGGAGCGCGGCGATGTCGTCTTGTGCCCGGAGATCGATGTCGATCTCGTAGCTCATGCGCTGGTGCTCACTCGGCCAGGCCGAGCTCCGTTGTGAGCTGGTGCCAGGGCACGCTGCCGACGCCGCGCTCACCAGTGCGGAGGCGCTGCTCGGCCGAGGCCATCATCCGCCGGTACTCTTGCGGGCCTCGCACCACGGTGAGCCAGGCGATCCGGCGCCACGACTCCAGGACCTGGTGCACGTCGGACATATCCAGTCGGTCCGTGGCCTGATTCATGACATCGCGCCACTGACGGTCGAACTCCGTGGCGTCCTCAGGAGTGAGGGCATCACGGATCTGCGCCGGCGTCGCGTCCACGAACGACGGCCGGCCCGGATACGGCGATCCGGCAGAGGCAGCGGATACAGCGGTCACACAGAAGACAATAGCCGCCGGGAGCGACAGGCCGGCCACTGCCACTCCTCTCGCGAAACGTTGACCAGCAGTTCGGTGTACGCCGCTTCCAGAATCTTGACCGATTGTCCAGCTCGTCCGCCACAACGTGGTCGCTGACCTGTCGCGCCAGGCCCGTCTACCATGACGCCATGACGTCTTCGGCGTTCGCGGGTCTGTCGGACGCTGATCGGTACGTGGTGGGCCGGTTGGCGGCACGGGAGCGTGTGCCGGCCGAGGAACTGGCGAAGCTGCCGCAGGCCGAGATCGACCAGCGCATTCCTGGCGCGCGGGCGGCCTACGAGCATCGTGAGCAAATCGCTGCTGAGCTGCTGCGGCGACGGGGTATCGACCCCACGTCGGCGGAGTATCGGGCTGCGGCCGTCGAAGCCCGAAACATCCTTGATCAGATCGACCAGCTGGGGTCTGGCCACACGCGTGACTGATTCTCGCCCTTTGCTCGTGGATGCCTCAGTCTTAGTGGCATAACGAGCGTGAGCTGACGCGGCGTGCCCAAGCTTTCGTGGTGGCGGCCCTTACCGATGGTCGGATTTTGGTGACCTCGGCGTTGTCTCTTGCCCTCGCCGCTGCCGAATCGTGCTGACCTACGAGCCCAAGCTCTACCAGGGCCAGCCGCTTGATGTCATGGACATGCGCCCCCGGTAGGAGAGCGGGTGATCCGGTCTGGTTTGTCGATAACCAGGGTGTCGCCCGGCTTGAGCATGTTCAGCGACGCACTGGACAGTCCCCTAGTGCCGTTGACGTGGGGACACGCTGATGACAATCTTGCCGCGGGGGTGCTCATGGTCAAGCGCCCGATAGGCGATGCGGGTCTGCTCCAGGGCAACAACCCGGTCCACAATCGGATGCAAGCGGTGTTCATCGATGAGCCACGCGAGTTCCCTGAGCTGGGCACGGTTGGGCGTGACGACGAAGAACACCCTGCGGGCGCCGTGCCGCTTAGCGTCCGTCAGCGAGGGCGGGGAGGCGATACCAACCAACGTTCCGCTCGGTCGCAGTACCCGGCAGGAGCGAGTTTGCGTCCAGCGCCTGCCAGGCCGTCAGACCGGTCAGCGGCACCGCCGCCGCGTGCACGTGATCGACGCTGTCCAGCTGATCCGCCACGACGTGGTCGCCGAACTGCTGCGCCCATCCCGGCGCGAGGCTGGCGGGCGTGAGCTGGGCGGCCTGGCTTGGTGCCGGGCAGCCGCGCCGATCGGGTGAACCGGGGTCCGTGTGCGCCACTGGCGCACGAAGATTCTTGATCAAGACACATGATCTCCCGCAGGCCGAATGGATCATCTCCGGAGCGCGACCAGCACTATTAGCGTGGGAAGCGCAGCGGTTGACGAGCAGGAGGGGGCAAGGTGGAGGGCGTTGGGGTTGCGGGTGCGTGCGCTGCGGTGCTGGCGAGGGTTGAGCCTGAGTGAGGCCGCTGGGCTGGCCGGGTTGTCGTTCACGTTCTGGGGTGAGATTGAGCGCATCGCCCTGAAATTGCGCGAGCCCGGCCAGGCCCTGCAAGCCGCCACAACGGTGCACCCCCAGTTGCTGCCCGGCAAGGTCCGCCAGGCGGAGTTCTGGGCTGTGGTTGGCCGCGCCCTGGTGGCCGGCAAGGAGACCCGGGAGCAGGGCGTGCACATGCTGGTGCGCGCCGAGCAGCTGGCCCCCCAACGGATCCGCCACGACCGCTTCGTCCGCGAAACAGTCGTGGGCCTGCTGCGCCAAACCCGACGCGACGCCGGAGGCCGGGAGCTACGCGGCCTGGCCTGGCGCCTAGGAGTCGCCCCGCTCGGGTGAACCGGGACCCGGGTGCACCAGGAGTGCACAACACAATGGCTTTGTCCCGGTCTGTTGGCCGTGCGGGTCGAGGTGAACCAACGCCACCATCGTGCACCAGCTGGCAGTCGAGCTGGCCGGTTACACCGGTGCGGTGCTGGTGGTCACCAACCCAGTGGACGTGCTGGCCCGGCTCGTGGCGGAAATTTCGGCCTGCCACCGGGTGTACGGGATCGGCGCGAACCTGGACACCGCCCGCTACCGGACACTCGCCGCCGCCGCGTGTGGGGTCGCGGTGGAGATGGTGGACGGGCATGTGATCGGCGAGCACGGCGATGCGGCGGTCTGCTGCCTGTCGAGCACCACCATTGATGGTCATCCACTGGATTCGGCCGCGGTGTCACCCGGTGACCTGTACGCTGCTCTGCACGCCCGGTCCGGGCTGATCACCGGCGGGATCGGTCGGGTCCGGGCCGGCGCCGTCGGCGCGGTACTGTCCACGCTGGGCAAAGTCCTGGGCGAGACCGACGGCGTGGAACACCTGTCCGTCCGCTACCTCCACTACGGCTGGCTGGGTCTTCCCGTCCGCTTCACCCGCGGAGCAGCCGAGGGCGTTCCTGCCGCCGCTGAACTCTGACGAACGGCAGCGCTTGGCCGCTGCCGCTGACAAGCTCCACCACGCCTATCAGACGCTGGTTGGCGCTACGCTGACCGGCACGGCCCAGTCACTGACACGGCTCAGTCACTGATGAGTACCCGGGAGACCGGTGACCGATACTCCCAGCGCGCTCGGTGAGATCGCCGCCATGCGCATCCAGGCAGCGGAGCACCGTGCCCGGATCACCAGCAACAGCCCGGCCGCGGTTGACTGGCTGATCCGCTATTTCAGCGCGTGGTGGCAGGCTGAACCGGTGTGCGCCGGTGCGCACGAGGACGTCACGGTGCGGGTGGACGCGCTGGTCGATCAGGGGTGTTATGAGCACATCAGCGCGACGGTGGACGGTCTGGCGCACACGACTGTCACCTACGCGCGGCAACCGCTGCGGGTAGCTCGCCAGAACGGGGCGCTACTGGCGCACGGCGAGGGCCTTGCCTATCGCGTCGGCGCCGAGGGCCACATCACTATCGCCGTGGCGGATCCGGGTTTGGCCGAACATGCCGCCTCCGCCGCCGGTCGGCTGGCCCGCGAGGCACTGCGCGGGGCGCTGGCCCGTGACGGGTGGGTGCTGCTGCACGCCTCCGCCGCCGTCCAGGATGGCCGCGCGATCCTGGCGTTCGGCGGCAAAGGGTCGGGCAAGACCAGCACCGTGCTGCAACTGGGCCGTGCCTACCGGTGGGCGGCGCTGGCCAACGACCGGCTGTTCGCCCGGTCCGGCACCAACGGCGCGGTCGAGTTGCTGCCCTGGCCGGCGGCCGCCGCGATCGGCCTGGGCCTGCTCGACGCCGGTGGCTGGTACGACGCCGTCGCCGTGGCCGCAGCAAGCGGTGAGCTGCACTCTTCGACCTCGAAGACCGCGTTGGCTGCGCTGCGCGCCGGGGCGCGAACTCCCCCGCACGACGGGGAGCGCGAGGCAAAGGCGCAGCTGTACCCCGATCAGTTCACCAGCCTGCTCGGCCTGCCACTGGCCACCACCGCCCGAGCGGCCGCCCTGGTGTTCCCGGCCATCGACCTGAACGCGGCGCCCACGATCCACCCAGGCGGGCGGGAGCTGCACGACGACGACACGTTCGCCGCAGCTACCGAAGACCGCTACCACAACGTGTTCGCGCTGCGCCAGCCCGAATCCACCGCCGCCAGGACCGCCATATTCGACAGACTCCACCGCCTGCCCCGCTACACCCTCACCCTCAGCGCCAACCTCGCCGACAACACACCAGTCCTCGGCGGCGTTCACCACACCGTTGTCGAGGATCCCCGTCCCGGGTAGGGGTACGCCTCGACACTTCTCTGGATCGTGCTTTGAGCTAGGCGCTCGTCGGGCCGAACGTCTGTCCGTGGTCGGCGGTACGCTACCGCGGTGGAGTGGACACCGAGCCAGATCCGGCTGTTTCGGGAAGTGGGGTTGTGTCTGCCCTAGGACAAGTTCTCCACCGAGCTGGGATTTAGCGAGCGGACGATCGGCAACGCCGAGCGTGGTACGTACGCACTGAGCATGGCGTTGCGCCGTGCGCTGGATGAGGCCTTAGAGAAGGCCACCGACGCGCAGCGGGAGCGGTTCTTCGCCGTTCTGCCCACCGACGCTGGAGGAGCGTCGCTGCACAGTGGTCTGCCCGGGTTGGTGCCGGTTGCCCGTCCAAGACCGCTTTCTCTCGGCGGCGGTCAGTGGCAGCGCCGCAACCCCGTGACCCCGGAGACGGCACGTGAGCTGCTCGCGATGTCGGGTTCTTACCGCCGCTGCTACCAGACCATGCCGGCCACCAGGCTGTTCGAGGTGAGCCGGGCCCACCTGTCGCTGATCCTGGATCTGCACCCCAGGTGGCAGCCCCCGCCGGTGCGCCGCGAGCTGCTGCGGGCGGCGGGACAGTCGGCGACCACGAGCGCCATGCTGCTCTACTCGGATCTGGATCGTTACTCTGAAGCGTTGCCGTACCTGGACTTGGCCCACGATGCCTCCCAGGAGAACGACGACCCTGACCTGGCTGCTCTCGTGCTGGTCTGCCGGGCGTATCTGACCCAATTCAGCGGGGGCAGTCCAGCACTGGCGGCGGAGTTCGCCGACGCCGGGGTCAGCGTGTCGATCGACGGCGCGGCCAGGCCCACCACCCGCGGGCTTGCGGCGGCGATCTCCTCCCGACAGCTCGCGGTCCTCGGGGATGAGCGAGGGTCCCGAACCCGGCTCGACGCCGCCCGGGAGGCGATGGCGGGATACCAGTCCGACCCCGCGGGGACCGAGGTCTGCACGTTCGATCCCACGATGGTGGCCTACTACGAGAGCGGCAATTTGGTGAAGCTGGGCCGGTATGGCGATGCCCTCGCGGCATTGAGTATCGCCGTGCACACCCAGTATGGGCACGGCCTTGCCCGAGTACGTCGCATCGCCCAAGCCGCCCTGCCGACCAACGCAGCCGCAGCCCGCCGCCTATGGGCCGAGGTACTGGGCGTCACTCCCCCGTCGACGTCGTGAACTCGACACCATCGACATTCCAAGGGCGCGGAAACGTCCGTGGCGTCGAGTTCACGGTGCCGCATCGACAACCCGCCGGTTTCTCGATGTCGCCGGACACCAGGGGCGCGTAGGGCCGCTCGTCTGTATCGCCTGAAAACCACAAGATGACCAGTTCCTGAAGCTGCTGAATGACCGGCTGCCCAAAGGCACGCCTCAACAGCTCCCGCACGCCCAGTGCTTCCGGTTACCTCATGTGTGGCCTGGTCAAGGGCCGATCAGGTTACGGATGCGCCGACCGACGTCGGCATGCCGGTCGGGGTGAAGTTCGGCAATGGGGTCCTGACCGATAACCCACGTTTTGGGTAACGCGCTGATTCGATCGAGCACGGCCTGGCCTACATCGGGAATTGGTTCCGTGACAACCCGGGAGCCAGGCTGGCTGATGTCCCGGATCGGTACCGCCAGCATATTGTCCTCGCCCAGCTCTAGGTACAGGTCACTGGAGATGATCAGCCATGGTTCGGGTCCCAGTACTCCGCCCTTGATGTTCCACACATCACCGAACCGAGGGGCCCTACGCGGCATTGCCGGTATCCCCGGTTGTGCTCGGGCGGTCCATCTCGGCGGCTGCGCTGGCGATGAGCTGGGCCTGCTGCTGTTCATAGACTGGCCCGGTCAACCCTGCAGTGGCGCACCACTGCTGGTGACGGGTCAGCGCGTCGCGCATGGTCTCCAGCCGGGTGCACCGGGAGATCCACGCCGAGACGCTCATCCCGTGCTCGGCGGCCACGGCAGCCGCGTCCTGGTAGATGCCTTCATCCATCGTGATCGTTACTCGCGTCGTAGGCATACTCATCACAGTACACCGGGCGCATACCAGACGATAAGCAGGATCAGGCGGCACCGGTCGCCGAGCCGGCCCACCGCTCACCACCGATTTCGCCGGTGGTCTTCCTGTGGTAGCTCCTCGGACGGCTCGGCCGGGGAAGGGCGCTGGAACAGCAGGAACAGCCAGATCAGCGACGGCAGCAGCAGGACTAGACCCACGACCATGCACAGGGCGGTGGCCAGCAGGGTGGCGGGCGGGGCGGCGGCCTGCCCGATGGTGAGTCCGGGCAGCAGCACATCAGGGTACTGAGCCAGGGCCCACCCCCACAGCACGGCGGCGACGGCCAGCGCGGCGCTGAGCCGGACCAGGAGGAACCGGCGGGCGAGCAGCAGCCCGAGGGACAGGACACCGGCGAGGATCGAGAGCACCACCAGCGGCAGCGCCACCGGCCTGGTGAGCCGGGCGTAGAGCAGCGGGGAGTCGGCGTGCACCACTAGCAGACCCGCCAGCGCCAACCCACCGACCACGACCCCGGCGGCCAGGCCACGGCGGCGGAACTGCTCGGCGAGATCCAGCTGCCCGCCGCGGCGGGCGTCGGCGGTGAGGTAGACCGCCGCGAGATAGGCACAGACACCGACGGTGAACGCCCCGGCGAGCGCGGAGGTGGGATTGCACCAGCTGCTCACCACATCACCGGCGGCGATCCCCGGCGGCACCCGCCCGGAGGCGATCGCCCCGCCCGCCGCGCCGAGGAAGAACGGGGTGACGAGGGAGGAGAACGCGAACGCCGCCCCGAAAAGCCGCCGCTGCCACAGCTCGGTGACGGCTTTGCGGAACGCGAAGGCCGACCCGCGGGCGATCACCCCGAGCGCCACCAGGGTCAGCGGGATGTAGAGCGTCGAGGAGACCGCGGCGAACAGCGGCGGGAACGCCGTCCACACCAGCACCAGGACAAAGATCAACCAGACGTGGTTGGCCTCCCACACCGGCCCGACGGAGTGCTCGATCAGCGCCCGCTGCCGCGCCCCGCGCTGGCTGCCGCCGGCCAGCAGGTCCCACAGGCCGCCGCCGAAGTCGGCCCCGGCGAGAAGCAGGTAGGCGCTGAGGCCGGTCCAGGCCAGGGCCAGCAGGCCGGTCGCGAGCATCCGGTCACCCCACCGGGTAGCTGGCGACGTCGCGTTCCTGCGGCGCGGCCGGCACCGGAGTGCGGGCCAGCCAGCGCAGCACATAAACCGTGGCCACGGTGAGCACGGTATAGACGGCGAGCACAGCGGCCAGGCCCCAGCCTAAGCCGGGCGCGGGGTTGACGGCGTCGCTCACCTGCAGCACCTGGTAAACGATCCAGGGCTGCCGCCCGACCTCGGTGGTCACCCAGCCGGCCTCCATCGCCGCCACCGCGGCCACCCCGGAGGCCGCCACCGCTCGCAGGAACCAGCGTGAGCGGGGCAGGTCCCGGTGTCGCCACCAGCAAAAGCCGACCCAGACGCCCAACGCCAGCAGCGCGAAGCCAATCCCAACCATGGTGTCAAAGGCCAGGTGGACGATGGTCACCGGTGGTCGCAGACCGGCCGGAACCCGGTCCAGCCCGGCCACGTAACCGCCCGGATCCAGGTAGAGCAGCAGCGAGAGACCGTCGGGGATGTGCAGCAGCGCGCCGTGCAGCGCATCGCCGGAGTAGTAGCCGCCCACCGTCAGCGGGACGTGCGTGCCGCTGCGGAACAAACCCTCCATCGCGGCCAGCTTGGCCGGCTGCTCCGCCGCCACGGAGTGGGCCGCCCAGTCCCCGACGACGATCTGCACCGGCGCGGCCACCACACCCAGCACCAGCGGGATGAGCAGCCCGAGGCGGTGGTAGCGGTCCCGACGGCCCCGCAGCATCGCCACCGCGTACACGCTCGCCATGAGGAACCCGGTGACCATGAACGCGGCGAGAATCATGTGCGAGGTCTCCGGCCAGGTCGCCGGATTGAACATCGCCGCCCACGGGCTGACGCCGACCAGCCGACCATCGCGGACCGTGAATCCCCGCGGGCTGTTCATCCAGGCGTTGGCGCAGACCACAAAGAACGCCGACGCCACTCCGGCCACCACGATCGGCAGCCCGGACAGCAGGTGAGTGCGCGGCGCCAACCGGTCCCAGCCGTACAGGTAGATCCCGAGAAAGATCGCCTCGATGAAAAAGGCGAAGCCCTCGATGGCGAAGGGCAGGCCGATCACGGCTCCGTAGTTGTCCATCAACCCGGACCACAACACGCCCATCTCAAATGACAGGATCGTGCCGGACACCGCGCCCACCGCGAACAGCACGCCCAGCGCCCTGGCCCACCGGCGCGCCAGCAGCTGGTAGCTCGCGTCGCCGGTGCGCTGCCCCCGCCACTGCACGAACAGCACCAGGGCGGGCATCCCCACGCCGAGACACGCCACGATGATGTGCCACCCCAGCGAGAAACCCATCTGCGAGCGCGCCGCCACCGGGGACCCCACGCCGACGGCGAGCAGGAGGTCAGCAGACCCCATCAGGACTCCTTGTGAAAACTTTCACAATCCTCGGTAGGATACCTCGGTCCGCGCCCCGTTCCCCTTGCCTCAGGTCCCCACCATCAGAAGTCCCGGGCCTGGCGCACTTCGCACTGCGCACAGGTACGCTAACGGGGAGATCTCTGCCCCCTAGCGTGGAGAAAAAGGGGTTACTATGTCTGGCTTGACCGGCTGGCATCTGCTGATCCTCCTGGGCGTGATCGTGCTGTTGTTCGGCACCAAGCGACTGCCTGACATGGCCCGTGCGGTGGGTCAGTCCGCGCGGATCTTCAAAGGTGAGATGAAGGGCGCAGCGGCCGAGGAGGCCCGAAGCCGCCAGCATGCACCGGAGGCCGCACCCACCACCGACGAGCCCGCGCACCCCGACGCCCAGGCCGGGCTGCCCGCCTCCCCCGAGCACGTGGTGCCAGGCCGGCAGCCCGCCTCCGACAGCGCCCCCGCACACCCGGCCCACCATCCGCACCGGGTCTACCCGCCCACCGTGTAAGCCGGGGCGTCGCGAGGAGGGGTCAATGCTCGATCTGAGTATCGAAAAGCTGTTCATTCTGGCCGTGGTGGCGCTGTTCGTGCTGGGCCCTGAGCGATTACCGAGCGCGGCGGCCTGGCTGGCCCGCACGATTCGGCAGATCAAAGATTACACGTACGACGCGAATGAGAAAATTCGGAGCCAGCTCGGCCCGCAATTCGACGAGATCCGCGAACCACTGGAGGATCTTCGTAGCGAGCTGTCGGGCTTGCGGAGATGGCGGCGTAGTCCCAGCAGCGCGCTGCTCCGTGAGCTGCGCGACGACCCTCTCGGCTCCTTCCCCTACTCGCCCCCGCCGTTGCCTCCGCTACCCCCGCTGGGCAGCTGGAGACCGACTCTGCCCGAGCCACTAGCCAAAACCAAGCCACCGCTGGCCCCGGGGGAACGGCCCCCCATCGACCCCGAGGCAACCTAAGCCCACCGCTGCGGCGGGCGGTAACCGCCGGTCAGCTCCGCGATGAGTCCGGCAACGTGGATGGCGCTGCGGTCGTGCAGGAAGGGTGCCACCACTTGCAGACCGGCGGGCAGGCCGGCTGGGGTGTGCCCGATCGGTACCACCACCGAGGGCAGGTCGACCAGGCCGATGAGACCGGTCCAGCTGATGGTGTCCGGGTAGGGGCGCTGCTGGCCGTTCACGGTCAGGGTGCGGCTGTCGAAGGTGCCCTCCTGGTTGTGCGGGAACGCCGTGGTCGGCATCACCGGGCACAGCAGGATGTCGTAGTGCGCAAACCAGGCGGCCCAGCGTTGCCGGTAGTGGGCGCGCTGTTCGTCGCGGCGTAACCACTGGAGGTGCGAACCGGCCAGCTGCTCAGCGAGGTCCTCCGGTAGGCAGGGCGAGAGCGCCGCCCAGAGTTGGGCGTTGAACAGCTCGACCTGGGCCGCTAGTTCGACGTTGGGGTGTGCCGGCTCGATCCGGGCGCCGACGCTCGATAGGCCCGCCACCGTGGTCTGCAACAGATCGGCGTAGTCGCGTTCCAGCACCACGGCGGGGTCGTCGAACCAGAACCCGATCCGGAAATCGGACAGGGTTACCCCGTGCGGCGGGGGAAGCTCGATCCGCCACGCTGCGCAGCGCTGCGGATCAGGCCCGGCCAGGACGTCGAGCAGCAGGGTGAGGTCCGCGGCCGAGCGGGCGAGCGGGCCGAACACGTTGATGTCGACATCGGTGGTTCCGCCGCCGACGTGGTCAAGGTATCCCCGCTGTGGGATCACCCCGTAGCTGGGTTTGAGCCCGAAGACGCCGCAGCAGTGCGCGGGGATGCGGACCGAGCCGGCGATGTCGGTGCCCACCTCAAAGCTGGTGAAGCCGCACGCCACCGCGGCCGCCGCCCCGCCGGAGGAGCCGCCGGGCACGCGATCGAGCTGCCAGGGGTTACAGGTGGTGCCGAACAGCTCGTTGTAGCTCTGCACATCGGTTGACCAGCGCGGCAGGTTAGTCTTGCCGAACACGATCGCCCCAGCCCGCCTCAGCCGGGCCACCGCCGGGGCGTCGCGGGCGGGGACGTGCTCGGCGAGCTCAACGGCACCGCCGGTGGAACGGATCCCGGCGGTCTCGATCGCGTCCTTCACCGTGATCGGCAACCCGTGCAACGGCCCGACCAGCTCACCCCGCGCCGTGGCCTCATCCGCAGCGAGCGCGGCTGCCCTGGCCCGCTCGACATCGAGAGTGACCACGGCGTTGACCTCGCCGTCGAGCCGGTCAATCCGATCCAGGTAGGCCTCCAGCAGCTCGCGGCTGGACAGCTCCCTAGCGCGGATCGCCTCAGCGAGCCGTCCAGCAGGCCAGACCGCCGCAGTGTCCATCGCAGCGACCAGTATCGCCAAGCCCACCCCCGCCCCGCAACACTGCACAGGTCGCCCAAGGCGCGAACTGTCGATGACGCGACCTCACCCGTCTCATACCCTCCTCAGGTAGCGCTGCAGGGTGGGTCCGAGCCAGGCTGTGATGTCCTGGGGAGGCATCTCCGCGAGGGGTGAGAGCCGCAGGATGTAGCGGCACAGGGCAGCACCGAGCACCTGGGAGGCGACCAGGGCGGCTCGGGTGGGTGCCTGGGAGGGGTCTGGGCACACTGCGGCCACCATGGGGACGAGTTGGGTGGTGAGGATTTCGCGCATGCGCTGCGCGGCAGCCTCGTTCGTGGCGCCGGCCCGCAGCAGCGCCGCCATTGCCTCGTCGTGCTCCCATCGGTTTAGGAAGTGCTGGGCGAGCCGGGTGCCTACCTGGTCCGAGGGCACCGTCATGAGGTCGGGCAGCCGTAAATCGACGTCCGCCGCCGCAGCAAACAGTTTTTCCTTGTTGCCGTAGTAGCGCATCACCATGGTCGGGTCGATGCCGGCATCAGCGGCGATGGCGCGGATGGTGGCCCGCTCGTAGCCATCCACGCCGAACCGCTCCCGAGCCGCGGCGAGGATGGCGGCGCGGGTGGCGTCGGAGCGTCGGGGCTTACCGTGAGTCACGCCAACAAGTGTAGGCCAACAACTGTTGACAGTCAGCGTCCACCCGCCTAGCGTTGTCAACAGACGTTGGCCAACACTTGTTGACTGGGAGGCGGAGATGGACGCAGACGTGATCATTGTGGGTGCTGGGCCGACCGGTCTGCTGCTGGCGGGGGACCTGGCCGAGGCGGGCGTGGCGGTCACCGTCCTCGATCGGCGGACCGAGGAGTCGCCCCTAACGCGGGCGTTCGCCGTGCACGCCCGGACCATGGAGCAACTGGAGATCAGGGGGCTTGCCGACGAGCTGATCACAACGGGCACGGTGATCCGGACGCTGCGCTTTCTCGATCGGATCCAGATCGACCTGACGGCGCTGCCCAGCACGTTCGCCTCAGTGCTGGTCACGCCGCAGTACCAGACCGAGCGAGTGTTGCAGCAGCGAGCCACCGCGCTGGGTGCGCGCCTCGTGCACGGTGCCGAGGTGACTGGGATGACCCAAGACGACCACAGCGTCGAGGTGGCAGTGCGCACCGTGGAGGGCACCGCGGCGAGCTACCGGGCGTCGTATGTCGTCGGTGCCGACGGGGTGCACAGCGCGGTGCGCCGGGCCCTTGGCCTGCCCTTCCCCGGGCGGTCGGTGATCAAGTCGGTCATGCTAGCGGATGTGCGGCTCAGCTCGCCGCCCGGCGAGGTGCTGGCGCTCAACGCCTACGGCGATGGGTTCGCGTTCGTCGCCCCGTTCGGCGATGGGTGGTACCGGGTACTCGCGTGGAACCGGTGCCATCAGGTCAGTGACACCGCCCCGGTGGAGCTGGCGGAGGTCCGCGAGGTGACCCGGCGGGCTCTGGACAGCGACCTGGGCCTGCATGACCCCCGCTGGTTGTCGCGCTTCCACAGCGATGAGCGTCAGGTGCCGCGTTACCGGGTGGGTCGGGTGTTTCTGGCCGGTGACGCCGCGCACTGCCACTCGCCCGCGGGCGGGCTGGGGATGAACACCGGGCTGCAGGACGCCGCCAACCTCAGCTGGAAGCTCGCCGCAGCCGTCCAGGGATGGGGAGACGAGCGGCTGCTCGACTCCTACCACGCCGAGCGGCACCGGATCGGTCGCCAGGTGTTGCGCGCTAGCGGCGCGATCGTCCGGCTGGCGATGATCAGGCCGTGGTGGGGTAGGATGGCACGCAACGCGATCGGCCAGCTCCTCACGGACATCCACCCGATCGCCGCCCGGGTGGCGGCAACGATCTCCGGTATCGGCATCCGATACCCCGCACCTCGCGGAATGGACCCTCGGGTGGGCACCCGCATGTCGGACATCCCGCTGATCGGCGGCCGGCTGCATGAGGCCTTGCACGGCGGCCGGTTCGTCCTGATCGGCACCGACGCTGCGGACCTCGACCTGCCGCCCCAGGTGGACGCCGCCGCGGCGGCGCGACCGACCAGCGAGCTACGACTCATCCGCCCGGACGGCTACTTGGCCTGGATCGGCACGGCGGCGGAATTCCCCACCTGGGCCAGCGAGTACTTCCGGCAACGCGCTAGCACCCCGAGTCGGCGCGGCCCCCGGTCATGAGGAATCTCCGGTGCCCTCGGTGGCGGAGCTGGGGCCTTCGGCGAGGATGAGGTAGAGCGCACGCCGCGCCTCGGCCAGCACGGACTGAGCCGCGGCGACCTGCGCGTGGGTGCCATTGATGGCGACGGACTTGGCGGCGCTGTGGACCTCGGCGATCGCGGTCCGCAAGTTGGGCGCCGCGGCATCGGATTCGGTGATCGCCGCAAACGGGTCGGTCACCTCGTGTTCTGGATCGTCGAGATACGCGCGTCCGGCGTCGGTGAGGGACACCAGCTTGCGTCCACCGTCGGATGCGACGGTGACCAGTCCTTCATCTTCGAGTTGGGCGATGGTCGGGTAGATCGCGCCCGGGCTGGGCCGCCAGGCCCCGCCAGTGCGTTCGGTCATGGCCTGCATCAGCTGATAGCCATGCATCGGCTGTTCTGCCAGCAGGATCAGGGCAGCGGCGCGGACATCTCCCCGCCGTACCCGGCCGTGGCCTCGTCGCTCGCCTTGGAGCAGGGAGTGGTCTCGGCCTGGGAAGCGGCGGGTGCCGCTGTGTCCTCGTTCGTTGCGCATAGTGGCAACCTCCTTCGTCTGTGACACTGTCAAGATAGCACGCGATATAACGTGACACAACCCCGAACGACGAGCCACCGTCGCCGTCAACCCTCGCGCAGGTAGGGCAACCCAACCCCGCCCCACAGCGACATCGACGCCGACGAAGTGACCCGCACCTATGTACCGTGGTTGACCGGTCCAGTAGGACTGATCACCGTAGCCACGCTCGACGCGCTCGACGCCGCACCGAGATGGTCCTCTGACCCAGCGGGAGGGAGAACGATATGATCAAACATGCGAAGCACGACGACGAGGAGAGGTACGAGGGGAACGGGCACGACCCGAACCGGCCGATTCCGCCCGAGAAGCCCGGTGGCAAGCACCGAAAGCCCAACAAGGACGATGAAGAAGACCAGGACACGTGACCATCACGACGCCGCCATCGTGGGAATACGTACCCGCCACCGGCGATGACGGGCACTGGTGCGTGTGGTTTCTCGGCCACAGCCACCCAATGGCAATTCATCATTACCCCGAACGGGCAGAAGGTGGAGCTGGCCGGCACGACATGACCGGCCATCGCGTCGAACACGCCGTGCGCAGCGGCGACCCTCCTCTCATCGTCTGGTGGCTGGACGCCTATTCGTGAGGCTTTCCTATCACGGGAACAGCAGGCCGATGTTGCTGCGGCGTATGGTTATCGCTGTGCTGGTGTGGTGATCTTGAGGAGGATGTCGCGGGCGCTGAGGCAGTCGCCGAGCGCGCGGTGGCCACCGTCGAGGGGACGCCATCTCCTGATTCCTAGCCATTCGGAGCGACGTTTCATCACGCAGTCCCAGTTCGTTTCGTCGCCGAGGTGTCCGGGGTCGAGATGGTAGCGATTGCTGTCCCGGCAGAGGACACGGAAATCGTAATCGCTGTTGTAGGCGAGGATTTTCCGTCCGGCGGTGACGCGCAGCACCTCGGGTAGTACCTCGGGCCAGGTGGGCGCGTGGGCGACGTCGGCATCGCTGATGCCATGATATTGGAAGGCGCCATGGCTGATCGGGGTCTTCGGGTTGATGAGGGTGTTGAGCCGGGTTTCTCCGGTGGAGGCGTCGATGACGGCAACCTCGCAGGCAGGTGCGTGGTGGTCCACGGTGTCGAGGTCCACGGTTTCGGTGTCGAGGATGACTGCGGCACCAGGTTCGAGCATCGCGCGCGCCCAGTGGGTCACCTCGTCGGCCTTCATGGCGTCGAGGATATCAGTCATGCTGGACTGGCCCGCGTCGAAGTGTTCCCAGCTCGATCTCTCTCCCACAACGCCATCAAACCGAACATGTGGGTTACTCAGGCGGTGATCCATCTCAGCGGCGGAACAGAGCCGATACTGCCACCCCGCCGAGGCCGTGATATGGCGCTTTATCACGGCCTCGGCACGGGAGCCCGAATGAGTGGACCGGGGCCCAGCGGTGGGTCTCCAGGTGGGTGTCACAGTGCGCCTGGGACCAGGGAGTGCGGATTGAGGAACCATCCGCACTAGGAGACGATCCGGGTCAGCGATGGGTCCAGTTCTGGAAGTTCCCGCCGTTGCAGGGCCGGGTGTAGACCTGCCCATTGGTGTTACTGTCCAAGCAGCGCTCGGTCGACACATCACGGACCGTGCCGTTGGAACTGGAGATGACCCAGTTCTGGAAGTTTCCGCCGTTGCAAGGCAGGGTGTAGACCTGCCCATTAGTATTGCTGTCCAGGCAGAACCCGGTCGACACGTCACGGATAGTGCTGGTAGTGTCCGAGCCGGCGTAGCTCCAGTTCTGGAAGTTCCCGCCATTACAGGGCCGGGTGTAGACCTGCCTAGTGGTATTGCTGTCCAAGCAGCGCTCGGTCGACACATCACGGAATGTGGAGGTTATATTCGCCCGCGCCGCAGTCGCGTTCGGCGTCGCGCTGGCCACGGTCGGCACCGTGACGATCCACGTAAGAGACCCGAGCACCACCAGCGCCGCAAGGGCACCCTTGATTGTCTTCTTCGCCGCGTTGGCCATGATCGAGAAATCTCCGCTCTGCCGTAGGGGCGCGAGTCGCCCCGTTCGGCATCTCTAACGGCGCTGCCCACCTGGTGGTTACGCTTATCTCCATCGGCCAGCACAGCTGTGTTAGCCGCTGTACTGTCCCCGGAGGCATTACCGACCAAGTGTCCTGAGCACCGCCACCACCTAACACAGCGGGAAGGAAAACGAAAAGCACGCGCCGTAACGTCGTGCGGCCGATGTAGCTCGGTCGCTCTGAGTGCGCCGAGTTCGACGTCAGAGCTGTGCATGAGGCCCCCGAGGGCTCTCCTGTCGAACTCGGCGCACTCAGAGCGGCTTCTCGACTCGGCTTGGCGAAGTACTCAACCAGCAGAGTGGCGAAGGCAGCGACTCCAGCCGAAAGAAACGCTGTGCTAAAAGCGGTCACGATGCGCTAGCTAGTCGACAACCTAGCGAGCAACACCAGCCGGCCCGTGTTCGCGCGTTGTCAACGTCAGCTCCGCCTGGACCCACGCTTTAACGGGCCGGCCGAGATAAGACTGTAAGATCAACTTACGGTGGCAGCTGAAGATGAGGACATCCCCGCAGCCCGGACAGGTGGTTCCGGTGCTGCGGGCGTACTCAAGCGCGCGGGCGTGGGTCGCGTCAGGCAGGGAGATGCCCCCCTTCACGGTCATGTCCGTAGTCTGACCGATGGTCGCACCCGTCGAGCACTGTCGGCGGAGACCGGGTCACACCGTGGCGGTTCGGGCCTGGGCCTGCCTCGCGTGGGTTGCCGGTCAGCTGCGGCCCCTCCCCCACTCACACCGGAGAATGTGATCCTGGAGGATCACACCGAAGGACACGCATGGTACATCTGGTTACGAAACGCCAGCCAGGCTCGGTGCTCACGACGGGTGCTGGGCCGATCCACATCAGGAGGCAGGGTCTTGCCCACATCGAATGGTCAGTTCCGGGAGGCGCGGGCACGCACCGCGTCCCTCACCCACCCCACGGAGGGCCTGTCCCGCCAAGAACTCGCCGAACTGGTGAACGACTGGATCTGGAAGCATCACCGCACGAGGGTATACTTCACCGCAAATTACGTGGGCAAAATCGAACAAGGTATCATCCGCTGGCCGGGGATAATGTGCCGGGAAGCCCTGCGAGAGATCCTCAGTGTCTCCGCCGATGCCGAACTCGGCTTCGTCAACGCCCGAGCCCGCCGCCAAGCCGTGAAACTCGAGGAGGTGGACAAGGCGAAACGGCAAAAATTCGTCCACACCACCACCCTCGGCGGCGTCAGCCTCCTACTCGCCGAACCGAGAGCGGCGCTACCGGAGCGCAGCACACCCCGCCCGACCCCGCGTCGGGTCGGAGCCAGTGACATCGCGCAGCTCCGCGACGCCACCCAGACGTTCACGTCCTGGGACTTTACCTACGGCGGTGGGATGGCCCTGGAGGCCGCCATGGGCCAGCTGCACTGGGCAGCCGGCCTGCTGGAGGCTAGCTGCCCGGAGCGGCTGCGTCCCGAGCTGCACGCCGCGGTCGGCGCCCTCGCCGACACCACCGGATACATGGCCCTCGACGCCGGCGCCCACGCCGAGGCCCGCCAGGTGTTCGGCTTCGCCCTGGCCTGCGCCGAGCAAGCCCAAGACTGGAACCTACGCGCTTCCATCTTGTCGGACATGGCCCAGCAGGCGATCTGGACCGGGCAGCCCGATGAAGGCCTCACGCTGGCGGAGCATGCTCTGGTCCGCGCTGACTGGCTCACCCCGGCCGCCCGGGCGCTCCTGCACAACGACCGAGCCCGCGCGCTGGCCGCGATGCGCCGGGTCCAGGAAGCCCTGAGAGCGGTCGGGACCGCTGATGAGCACTTCGCGCCCTTCACCCCGGACAACGAGCCCTCATTCCTGGCCTATTACACCGAGGCGCAGCACGCCCAGCTCGCCGGGAGGCCCCTGGTTGAGCTGGCGATCCTGGGCCAGGACCCCGGCGAAGCCACTGCCCGACTCACCACGGCCGCAGCCGGGCACCCCGAGGACCGTGCCCGCGCCCGGGCGGTCTGCCTGACCAAGCTCTCCACCCTGACGATGGCGACTGGTGACCCGCGCCACGCCGTCGCCATCGGGAATGAGGCCCTGGAGGTCGCTGGCACCCTCCGCTCCCACCTCATCACCGAGGACCTGCGGGATCTATTCCGCCACGCCGCCACGCACCAGAACCTGGAGGAGGTCGCGGAGCTGCGGCACCGAATCCGCACCCTGGTCTGCACCGACAACCCCGGCAACCCGCCCCTCGATCCTCCCGTATAATGTCCCCGTGAACGCGGCGTTCGAGGTGTCACCTGACGATCCTCAGGGGCTTGCTGAGGCCATCCACCGTGCTGCCCACGGTGCAGTCGTACACCTAGTGCGCGACGGGCAAGTCGTCGCCGACATCGTGCCGGCTGGCTCTGCACCGACGACCACGCCCGGTCGCAACGAGATAGCTCTGGCCATCGAACAGCGCCAAGCTGAGCGCTTCGGTGCACCGACGCTGGCGGACTATCGCAAGGTCTATGAGACCAGTGGGTGGCCGTGGCCGGGTGATGATGTGATCCGTCGCGACTACCTCGTTGTGGACGCCCGCTGAGCCAGCCCGAACTCTCGGTCGGAGGCAAAGTCCTCGATGCGAGTGCCGTCGCCGCGTGGACCTGCGGCAGTATCGCGTTCAGCGCGTGGTTGGGTGCGGCTCGTGTCCGTGGCCTGACTTACTTTTTGCCGTCCCTGGCAATCGCCGAAGTCCAGGTTTTGCGACCCGATACCGGTGTGCTCCTTGACGACCTCGCGGTCCATCCGCACGTCATCGTGGGCCGGCTTGGTAGCACCGACGCCGCAGCGATCGAACGACGACTTGAGGCCACCAACACCTTCGATGTCCTCGCTGGCTGGGTCGTCCACGCCTGCCGCCAACGAGGCTGGCCAGCCCTCAGCGTCGATCCCGGAGGACTGCGCCGGGTAGACCCCGCCCTGGAGATCGACCTGCTCTGACGAAGGGTGCGACGGTCACGTTTTCGGAAGCGCTGAGCTGGCCGTACGGGGAAACCGGGACGGAATCCTCTTGTACGGGTATGAAACTGGGATACGGTGAGATGGGGCCGCAGATCTTCAGATGGCCTGGTCAATAGCCTTCACACCGGCCGCAGACCAGTAACGCTACCGCTAGAACGCTGCCGGCTTCGCCCAGGTCACGCCTTTAATGGCTCCTTCCCGCCGTATCCCGCTCATACCCGGTACAGGGATAACAGCGCCTCAGTCAGCACGAGTTTGACAAAGCTATGCCACAGGAGGGACAACCAAGGAGTTTGACATTAAGGAAGTTCTAAAATGATTCTCAGGTGGACTGGTACTGGCTTTTGAAAATCAGCTTCAGCTGGCAATAATAGGAGTTGTGGGGTCGAATTCATTGCATGCCTTCAATCCCCTCCTAATTCCCAGCGACATAGCTTTACTGCGTTTTTCCAAGGTGCCGTGATCACGATCGACTTTCTCGTCGCGTGCCATGTCCTCAAGCATCTTATTGATAGTGAGGACATCCTCTGACTTAAGCCAATTCCGCTGGTCGGCATACGCGATCCATGCCCCAGCGACACAATCAGCCTGGTTCTCGTGACGCACGCTTTCATCAGGATTCTTTGGCTCCCGCACGCCTTTCCTGTGCTGGATGTCGTGTCCCCATTCATGAGCCAAGGCGACAGCAGGCGCTATTTCACCGTCATTATAGTATAGGTCCCACATAGACACCTGACCGAGATAGACCTTCTGGTCATCCGGACAATAGTCGTATGCTTTAGCGTCAAGATAAATTCTGCTGCCATCTTTATTTGTACAGGCCGACTGCATCGGCGGACCTTCGGGAATGAAACGATAGTCGGACGGCCCTGGCACGGCTTCGTGGTAGCTGGCTTGGAAGAACTCCACGATCCTTGGACGCACTTCGTCGATATAGTTCTGTATGTTCGTCTTAGTATAGCAATGTGTCACAAAGTGTGGTTTGCAGTCCTGAGGTGAAGCTTGAGGCTCCGCAAGAGCTGCCACCGAAATAGGGGAAGTGATTGCGGAAGTAGCAGGGAACACGAAGACCGAGCCCGATACGGCGACGACTGCAGCGACCTTCGCGACGACCTTATTGGCTGTGCTGTTCACGTGATCTCCTAGCTTTGGTGAAACTTCCAAGACACCGCTGGCCGTTCCCACAGTTTTTCCTCTCTCATCAAGACTCGAATCCGTGTGATCACATAAGCCCTTACTCGTGTATTATTAACGAGCCCTTGTATGGCCTGGGTTGGTTGTCGTTACGATTATTCGCATCCAAAGGCTCCTGAGCGTACAAGACAACGTCGCGGACGCCGGTAGGCACTCGGTCAGCCAGCGTCTTGGCACCTGTTTCACCGGCGTTGTGGCACACCCTGGAGAGTAGAAGACCACTGCGAGCCTCTCGCATCTCTATGCACAATTGGCCATCCACGCCTTTCTGGAGGTCGAACAGGACTGGGCCGTTGCCGGGATTTTCTAAGTGGTAAATATCTTTTACTAGCGTAAATTTCCCGCCGGGCGTGACGGTCCCTACGACTGGCTTCCGAAACCCTTCTGTAGGGGTAGCCAATGCCGTTTCAGGGGCCGATAGCGCGACGGTCGCCAGGACAGCTGACCCAACCAGTAGCCTTGTCAACTTTTGCATGACGGAAACCTCCAGGTAGGGAGTTACTGATGAGTAACGGCTAGCTGGCTAGCTGGGGTCAGATCAGATCATCATGGGTGGCCAAGGTCAAGGAGACGCTCCGGAGGAGTCTCAGCGAGCTCAGCTGCCGTGCTGCTGCGCATCGGGATCGCCGGGATGACCGGCTGTCGGTGGTCGCCAATTCGAGAGTCGTGACGACGGCGGGGCGCCCGTTGTACGCGCCTGGCCCACCGAGCCCACCGCATCCACATCGGCGTCGCCGTCGGGTGGGCGTGTGCGCCCGGCGTTCGGGCGGTTTCGATCAGTCGGTCACTGTCTGTGGCACCCACGCCGATAGGGTGCGCTTCTGGTTCGGAACCAGCGGGTCAGACGGCGGTGGTGTTGGTTCACGGGCGTGGGGTTGGTTGATAGGCGGTGGGTGTGCCCGAGGGTTGTGCAGGGCCCCTCACCTCGTTCTCGTTGGCCGAGAGGTAGGTGTGCGCTGCGGTCGCCTCGACACGGTGCGGGTACCGCTGGTGGCGACCGATGGCCTGTTCAGTGTGGGGTGCCGAACTGTATGAGGGCAGTGACGCTGGTGGGGAGGTGGGGTGGCCAGGGTTTTCGTCAGCCATGCCAATGATGATCCGGAGCCTACCGATGAGGTGTACCGGTGGTTGGTGGCTGAGGGACATGAGGTGTTCCTGGACCGGGACCTGCGCGATGGCATGGTGGTGGGTGAGGAGTGGGAGCAGAAGCTGCTGGAGCGGCTGCGCTGGGCCGATGCGGTGGTCTGTGTGGTCACGTCGGCTTTCCTGGCCTCGGCGTGGTGTCCCTACGAGGTGGGTTACGCCCGGGCGCTGGATAGTCGGCTGTTGCCAGTGCTGGCCGAGCCGGGAGTGGATCACTCGCTGGTGAAGTCCGCGCAGTACGCCGATCTCACCAAGGATCACACCAAAGCCCGTGCGGCGCTGGTGGAGGCGTTACGTCGGATTGATGCTGCCGGGGGTTGGGGGTGGCCCGATGGCCGGCCACCGTTTCCGGGGCTGCGTGCGTTCGGGGTGGAGGATCATCGGGTCTTCTTCGGCCGTGGCCAGGAGGTGAATCAGCTGGCCGCGCTGTTGCGGTCTCCCGCTGAGCGGGCTGAGGGGGCGGTGCTGCTGGTGGTGGGCCCCTCCGGGTGCGGCAAGTCGTCACTGGTGCGGGCTGGGTTGCTGCCGGTGATGACGGCCGAGCCGGGCTGGTGGACGCTGCCGGCGATGCTGCCCGGCACCGACCCAGTGACTGGGTTGGCCCGAGAGCTGGCCGTCGCGGCGCAGCGGCTGGAGTTGGGGTGGACGGTAGCGCAGGTGCGCCACCAGCTCGATGAGACCGGCCTGACGGGGCTGGTCGATGACCTGCTCCTGGCTGCGCGGGCCCGGCGGCTGCTCGTGGTGGTGGATCAGTTTGAGGAGCTGCTCACCCAGAGCGGGCCGGGTGAGCGGGCCCGGTTCGCGCAGCTGCTGCGCTCAGCGTTGGGCGGCCGGGTACAGGTGGTGGCCACGCTACGGCCGGAGTTCCTGGACCAGCTAGACCAGCTAAAGGACGACTCTGACCCGAAGGAATTGCCGACTCGGACCTTCACCCTGCGACCGCTGAGCCGCGAGGCGCTGCGAGTGGTGATCGAAGGCCCGGCCCGGCTGGCCGGAATCAAAATCGACGACGAACTGGTGGCGCGGCTGGTCACCGACACCGACAGCGGCGAAGCGCTGCCGCTGCTGGCGTTCACCCTGGACCGGCTTGCCGAGGGAGTCGGGCGCGACAGCCAGCTGTCAACTGTGCTTTACGAGCAGTTCGGCGGGGTGCAGGGTGCCCTGGTTCATCAAGCAGACGTGGCTCTGGCCGACGCGAGTGCGGCTAGTGGCCGACGTGCCGAGGAGGTCATGGCCGGGCTGTTGCGGTTGGTCACCGTGGACGAGCAGGGTCGTCCCACCCGATGGCGGGTCCCCCGCGATGACTTGTCTGAGCCGGTGACCCGAGAGCTGGACGCCTTCGTCACACGACGACTGGTGAGCACCGACACTCACAACGGCAGCGTGGTCGTCGAGGTCGCCCACGAGGCATTCCTGACCGCCTGGACACCCTTAGCCCAGGCGATCGAGAAGAGCAAGCCAGCGCTGCAGGCCCGCCGGGCAGTCGAGCAGGCGGCCGCTGAATGGCACGACCATGGCCGCTCACCGACCCGGTTGTGGGAACGCGGCCAACTCGCCGCCGCGATATCCGACACCGGCGCCCACCTTCAGACCGGCGACCTGGTCACCGACCACGTCGAGCTCAGCTCAACAGCGCGGGCGTTCCTACACGCCAGCATCCGCTGCGACCACGTCCGACGCAGGCGCACCACCGCCGCTGTCCTGTCGATACCACTTGTCTTCATCCTGGCGGTGGCCGTTGTCACTTTCGTTCAGCAACGCACCGCAAAGCAACGTGATGTCGCGATATCCCAACAGGTCGCGGGCCAGGCGATGAGACTCCGCGACACAAGCCCGGCCCTGGCCGCCCAACTAAGCCTGGCCGCCTACCGGCTTGCCCCCACCACAGAAGCCCGCAACAGTCTGCTCAACACCTTCGCCACCCCCTACGCCACCCCACTCACCGGCCACGCCGACGGCATTCACTCGGTAGCCTTCAGCCCCGACGGGCATACCCTGGCCACCGGCAGCGACGATGGCACCGTGCGGTTATGGAATGCTAACGACCTCTACCATCCCAATCTACTGGGTTTTCTCACCGCTGACATTAAAAAATTCATCTCATTCATCTCGTCGGTGGCCTTCAGCCCCGACGGGCATACTCTGGCCACCGGCAGCTTAAATAATCTCGTACGATTGTGGGATGTCCATGACCCCGGCCAGCCCAGACTGCTAGGGTCTCTTCCCGACCACGTCAACGGTGTCTACTCGGTGGCCTTCAGTCCCGACGGGAGCACTCTGGCCACCGGAAGCGGCGATGCCACCGTGCGGCTGTGGAATGTCCGCGACCCACAACATCCCTACTTACTACATGCCCTCACTGGCCACATGGGAGCTGTCTCGTCGCTGGCTTTCAGCGGTGACGGGCATACCCTGGCCACTGGTAGCTACGACATGACCGTGCGGTTATGGGATGTTAGCGACCCCCGCCAGCCCCACCCGCTGAATACCCTTACCGGCCACACCAAGGCTGTCTTCTCGGTGGCGTTCAGCCCTGATAGCCGTACTTTGGCTACCGGCAGCGACGACAACACTGCACGGTTATGGGATGTCAGCGACTCCCCCCATTCCCGCCCACTAAGCACCCTCACTGGCCACGCCGGTACCGTCTTTTCGGTGGCTTTCAGCGGTGACGGACATACTTTGGCTACCGGCAGCGACGACAAAACCGCGCGGTTATGGAATGTCCATGACCCCTACCAGCCCAGACTGCTGGGCTCACCCCTCACCGGCCACGCCGAGGGTGTCTTCTCGGTGGCGTTCAGCCCTGATAGCCATACTTTGGCTACCGGCAGCGACGACAAAACCGCGCGGTTATGGGACCTTCCTGGGCCCACCATGACCGTTTATACCAATCCCGTCTCCTCGGTAGCCTTTAGCCCAGACGGGCGCACTCTGGCCACTGGTAGCTATGACAAAACCGTCCGGTTATGGAATGTCAGCGACCCAGGCCAACCCAGCCTGCTGAGAACCCTCACCGACCACAGCACGAGTGTCACCTCGGTGGCCTTCAGCCCTGACGGGCATATTCTGGCCACTGGTAGCTACGACAAAACCGTACGGTTATGGAATGTCCGTGATCCCGACCAGCCCACACTGCTGGGGACCCTCACCGGCCACACCAAGGCTGTCTATTCGGTGGCGTTCAGCCCAGATAGCCGTACTCTAGCTACCAGCAGCGACGACAACACTACACGGTTATGGGATGTCAGCGACTCCCACCATTTTCACCCACTAAGTACCCTCACTGGCCACGCTGGTACCGTCTTTTCGGTGGCTTTCAGCGGCGACGGGCATACTCTGGCCACTGGTAGCTACGACAAAACCGTACGGTTATGGAATGTCCGTGATCCCGACCAGCCCACACTGCTGGGGACCCTCACCGGCCACACCAAGGCTGTCTATTCGGTGGCGTTCAGCCCCGACAGACATACCCTGGCCACCGCCAGCGACGACGCTACTGTGCGACTGTGGGAAACCAACGTCAACTATATCGCCGCTCGAATCTGTAACATCACGCCCGCTCTCACCAAGAGCCAGTGGGACCATTACCTGTCTGACGTGAAATATCAGCCCCTGTGCCCGTGGGGAACTACCTGATCGAAAGGCCGCAAGCGCGGCGCGGGCGATGGCCGCGTGTCGGGGTGGTCCTGGCGCGGCATCCGTCTGATCGGCTGCCTGGTGGGGGCGCCTTAGCGCGGGCCGGTGTCGGCGGTGGGATGGGATTCGGTGTCTTCGTCGGTGGACTCCGGGTGGTTTGCGGGTTCGCGGCGGCGCCAGTTGCGCGGGAGTGAGGACTCGAGCACGTCATCGACGGTGATGACGCCGATGACGTGGTCATCGTCGTCGATGACGGGCAGGTTGAGCAGGTTGTAGTCGGTCATCAGCAGGGTGATGTCGATCAGGTCGGCGTCGGGGTGGACCCGGATGGGGTCCGGGTCGGCGACGGTGCGCAGCAGGGCGTCGGCGTCGGCCTGGACCAGGGCGACCAGGCTGGCCGCGCCCCGCAGCTTGCCCCGGGGGTTGAGGCTGAACACGGTGGCCAGCGCTTCGGGCTGCAGGGTGCGGGCCGTGCGCACCCGCTCCAGTGCGACGGCGACCGGGGTGTCCCGGGGCAGCGCGAGGAAGTCCAGGCTCATCAGCCCGCCAGCGCTGGTCGGGTTGTAGCCCATCAGGGCAATCACCTTGGCGCGCTGGCCGGCGGGGAGTCGATCGAGCACGGGTTGGCGGCGGTCCTGGGGCAGGTCGGCGATGGCGTCGGCGGCGTCGTCGGCGCGCATCCGGGCCAGCACACCGGCGACCTCAGAGTCGGTGCGGTCGCGCAGCAGCCGGGATTGGCGGTCGTCGTCGAGTTCTTCGAACACGTCGGCCTCCAGCTCGGGGTCGGCGTGGACCTGACCGAGCAGCTCGGTCTGCTCCTGGTGGGAGGCCTGTTCGAGCAGGTCGGCGATCTGCGCGGGCTTGAGCCGGCGCAGCCGGCCCGTCGGCGTGCGCAGCAGCACCGAGGGCTCGTGCCCGATCAACGCCTCGAACGCCTTCCAGTCCCGACACCCCGTTTCAGCGAGCTCACCCTCGCCGGGTTGGCCCGGGGCGGAGCGGGCCAGGCCCAGCGCCCGGCGCCACCAGCTAGCCTGACGGGTGTCCACCCCGGCCAGCACCCAACCCCCTCCGGTGTCCCGAAGCTCCAAGTCATAGGCCCGGACCAGCCGCGCCCGGGGAATGTCGATGAGCCGGTGGCCAAGAATGTCAGCGCGCAGCAGCACCTCGCCAGCTCGGCGTCCGAACTCCCGCAGGTCGACCCGGGCGCTGGCCAGCAGCACCTGCTCGGTGCCCCAGTCGGTCACGGCCTCGGCGGGCACGAACACCCGGCGCCCCCCGATGTCCGCGACCAGTCCGGTGACCAGCGGATAGTCGGTGCCACGCAGCCGGACGATCACGTCGGACAGCCGGCCTAGCTTCTGCCCGCGCGCCCCGACCACGGCCCGGCTGAGCAGCCGCGACAACGACAGCGTCCGTCCGAGCGCGGCGGGTCGGTGCGCGGCGGGATTCTGGCTGGAGGTGGCGCTCGGCGGCTGCGGGGTCATGCTCATGACCAGGCTTCCTTCTGTGGCATCCGGGGTCGTCGTGGACGGTAGGTTAGGGCGTTACATCCGATCCTGGCGCGGGAAACCCGCGTCGGGTAGGGGTTGTTCGATTTGATCATGGGCTAGTGGCCGGCGAGGGCGAGTTGGACGACCCGGACGACGACCATGCCCGCGGCGATGACCAGGTAGCCGCGCAGCACGGTGAGCCCGAGCCGGCGGCCGGTGCTCAGCGGCGGCCGGGTGAGCAGCGCCAGGGGCGGCATCCGCCAGGTGGCCCGCAGGCGGCGGTCCAGCGGCGGCGGATCGGCGCTGGCCGGCGCGCGGTGCAGCCGGTGCCCGACGAGCAGCACGAGACCGGCGAGCACGGCCAGGGCGACGCCGATGGCCAGGATGGTCAAGATGGCGGTGCTGGTGATGTCGGGGAAGAGGACGGCGGCGGTGAGCACCACGGAGAGCAGCACCAGTACCGCGATCACCGCTGAGGTGAACACGTTGAGGGCCCGGCTATTGACCCAGGGGCCCAGGACCTGGCGGTCGTTGCACAGCAGCAGCAGGAACACCGTCGCCGAGGGCAGCAACACCCCGGCCAGGGTCTGCACGCCCTCGGTGAGCAGCCCCAGCGGGCTACCCGGAATGATCACGATCACCGCCGCGCAGACCAGCAACCCGGCAAAGACCACGTAGAAGCCCTTGGCCTCCTTCGGGCTGCGGTGCAGGGAGTGCCGCAGCCCCAGCACGTCGCCGATCGCGTAGGCCGTCGCGAGGGAGACGGCGGCGGCCCCGATGATGCTGGCGTCGATCAGCGCGAGCGCGAACAGCACCCCCGCCGCGTGGTTGACGTTGGTGCCCAGCCCGGCGGCGACCCCGCCGGCGTCGGTGAACTGCCCGAACTGTGGCCCTCCGGTAAACGCGGTGGTGCAAAAGGCCATCATCGCCCCCGCGCCCAGAACCACGATGACGATCCCGATCCACAGGTCGGCCTTCTCGTAGCCGATGAACCGCGGGGTGATCCGCTTGTCGATGACGTAGGACTGCTGGAAAAACAGCTGCCAAGGCGCGATGGTGGTGCCAACGATCGCGATGATCAGCAGCATCACCGTGGACAGCTCCGCCCCGGCAGGCAGCCCGGGCAGCACGAAGTCACGGGTGAGGCGGCCCAGCGGGGGGTGCGCCATGACCACGATCGGCACCAGCAGCAGGCTGCCCGCGACGAGCGCCAGACAGATCCGCTCAAAGCGCCGGAAACTCCCCGTGGACGCCGCAGCGACGACCACCACCGCGGAGATCAGCACCCCGGGCACCTGAGGCAGCCCCAGGTAGGACAGCCCGAGGCTGATGCCGATGAACTCCGTGACGATGGTCAGCGCGTTGAGCAGGAATAAGTCGATCACGCTGAACGCACCCCAGAACCGCCCGAACCGCTCCAGGATCAACCGGGCGTGCCCCACCCCGGTCACCGCGCCCAGCCGCAGCACCATCTCCTGGTTCACATACAGCACCGGAACCAGCAACAACAACGTCCACAGCAGCCGGGTGCCGTAGTTCTGCCCGGCCTGGGTGTAGGTGCCAAACGCGCCGGCATCATTGTCGCCGACCATCACGATCAGGCCGGGACCCACGATCGCCAGCAACGTCTTCACCCGGGCCGACAGGCTGGTGCGAGCGCCCTGGTCAGCGAGGCGGATCGTGCCCATCGCGCCCTGGATGTCACCCAGATGCGCCTCGTCCAGCACCGCGCTGCTGCGCACCGGTGCGCTGTCCGCGCGGGTGCCCGGTGGCGCGCCGTCCCCGTTGGTTCCGGTGATGTTGGTGGTCATCAGACCATCCCTTCGGCGGGCGAGCGTCCGCCAAAGGCTCACACCCTGCGGTGGATCCCGCGGTCAGCCTTGATCGGCGCGCACGCAGTGGACAAGAGGAACGGGGATATGCGGACCGGGACTAGGACCGTCATCCGTACCCATGACCCACCTCCTCGCCGCCGGGGCACACGCGGGTGCCGTCACGAAAGTGCGCACGCAGCGAGGACGCCCGCACCCACACAGGCGAGTCAGGCCCAGGCACCCCCTCGTCAGAGCTTTGGCACGGCACGGCGTACTCCCACCCGTGCGGGCGGAAAGCCGCTTGGGGTCACCCCTTAACCCGGGGAGACCTGTCCTGACCACAGAGCGTCTCTCGACACTGGAGGGTCAGCGGCCTATGTCCGTGCCGACGCCTCACCGAACGAGGTGCTGCGCTAATGAGTGAACCCTATAGCTCAGATGGGCGTCAAGTAGCGCCGCCAAAGTTAACTTCTCACTCACAAGCATGACACCGACGGTGCGACCGGTCGGACACGTGGAGATACCGGTCCCGTGGGGCGGCCCCTGCGACCCCGGCGCACCAGCCCCGGCACACCAAGCCCCGGCGAGGAGCGCTGGCGCGGAGGCATCATCGATGCTGAGGTCGCCGGCCACCGTGCCATCCAGCGCTGATTGCAACACGCCCATGTTCCGGATGCACAAGCACACCGTGCACTCCGCGTGCCCTCCAAAAAGTGCCAGATGAGGGAGAGATTCCGGCATGAGTCTGAGCACGAAGACCGCGACGGCCCAGACCTCGACGACCCAGACCTCGACGACAGAGGGCGCTGCGGGCGAGCTGGAGGGCATGCACCATTCGGTGGTGGTCGTGGGCGGCGGGCAAGCCGGCCTGTCGATGAGCCACTGCCTCACCCACCGCGGCGTCGAGCACATTGTGCTGGAGCGTGACCGGGTGGGTCACGAATGGCGGAGCCGGCGGTGGGATTCATTCTGCCTGGTCACACCGAATTGGCAATGCCAGCTGCCGGGCTTTCCCTACGCCGGGGATAAACCGGACGGTTTTATGGGTCGCGACGAGATTGTGCGCTACCTCGAGGACTACGCGAAGTCC
Source organism: Pseudonocardiales bacterium (assembly GCA_019247305.1). Lineage (GTDB taxonomy): Bacteria > Actinomycetota > Actinomycetes > Mycobacteriales > Pseudonocardiaceae. The sequence goes on along the minus strand of JAFAPC010000114.1, from coordinate 21,466 downwards.
TTCCGGGGGAGGTGCTGGTGGTCGGCACCGGCCAGTCGGGTTGCCAGATCGCCGAGGATCTGCACCTGGCCGCCCGTCGGGTCCATCTCGCGGTGGGCAGCGCCCCCCGGGTGGCCCGGTTCTACCGCGGCCGCGACGTGGTGGCCTGGTTGGACGCGGCGGGGTACTACCGCAAGGCGGTCAGCGAGTTCGCCGACGCGGACGCGATGCGCTTCCGGGTGAACCATTACGTCACCGGGCGCGACGGCGGCCGGGACATCGACCTGCGTGCGTTGGCCCGCGAGGGCATGCGGCTCTACGGGCGGCTGACCGGGGTAAGCGGGGCAGGGGCCAGCACTCCTGTTCCGCTGGATCGCCGGCACCTCGACGAGCACCTATCCCCGGGACGACGAGTGGGTCGCCCCCCGCACGGTGGCCTAAGGCCATGGCCGCGCACCGGGTTTGTGACGCGCACCGGCATCTGGGCGTGCTGCCGGCCTTCCCGTTCTACGGTGGCCCCGCGGTCAACCCCGACACGACCGCGCGGGCCACGATCGCCGAGCTGATCGCGGATCTGGACGCGGAGGGCACCGAGCAGGCCCTGGTCGTGCCGAATTACGGCGTGCCGGACCCGGACATCGCGTTCTCGTTCAACGAACTGGTCGTGGAGGCAGCCCACACCGACGACCGGATCCGGGCGGCGCTGTGGGTCTCGCCCAAGCCCGCCGACGCCGAGCGGACCGCGAAGGCCCTGGCGCTGGCCGGCGGGCCTGAGGTGCGGGCGCTGAAGATGAGTTTCCTGCTCGGTGGCCGGGCGAGCGACCCGGCGTGCGCACCCCAGCTCGCGCAGATCTTCGACGTCGCCCGGCAGCACGATCTCGTAGTGCACGTGCACACCTCCCCTGGCGGAAGCTCGGACATCGACGAGGTCGGCCAGCTCGTCGAGGCCTACGGCGACACCGTCGCGATCCACCTGGTGCACTTCGGGGGCGGGGTCAGCGGCCACATCAAGCTGGCCGGCGAACGGTTCTTCGACTGGATCAGTGCCGGCAAACGGGTCTACACCGACCTGTCCTGGTCCATCGGGTTCGCGCCGCACTGGCTGGTCCGCGAGATCGACCGGCGCGGCATCGGCCACGACCGAGTCCTGTTTGCCAGCGACCAGCCCTGGGGAGATTTCGCCGGTGAGCTGGCGAAACTGCGCGCGGCCACCGGCGACGGCGAGCTCGCCCAGCTGGTGTTCCAGGACACCTTCGCGGACCTGTACCGCTAAGTCCACCTGATGAGGAGGCCTGCCGTGACCGATCTGAGCGACGCCGAGCAGCAAAGCCTTGCCGAGATCCCGCATCCGTCCCTTCCCGACGGGTCGAACATCTACGGGGGCACCAAGGTCTTCCCGGACTACCAGGCCGAAAACGGCGAAACGTACTTCACGCTCGTGCACGGAATTGCGCACGAGTCCTCGGTCAGTTTCGTGGCGATCCTGCAGGCCACCCGGGCGCTGCGCAAGGGCTTCGAATCGGCAATCTATTTCTATGGCCCGGGCGCGCTGAACTGTCTGGCCACTCGCGGCTTCCCCACTACCGGGAACTCGGCGTTTCCCGGCGAGCACAATATCAACGACTCGCTGAAGACGTTCATGAAAGAAGGCGGCAAAGTGTACTGCTGCCGCTTCGGCCTGTCGCTGCACGGCGCTCGTGAGGAGGACCTGTTGGAGGGCGTTATCCCGACCCATCCCCTCGACGTGCAGGACGCCTTAATCCACTACTCACGGAAAGGCGCGGTCATCAATTCCACCTATATGTTCTAACGGTGGATCGAGCCAAGGAGGCCGCCGTGCGCATGGACACCGGGCACGGGGACACCGGGTGCGGTGCGGCCGGGTGCGGTGCGGCCGGCACCACCGCCGGGAAACTGTCGGCCCGGGTCAGCATCGCCCTGCACGGCGTGCGGATGGACTCCCCGCGCCGCCGCCCGCCGGGGGCCGGACCCAGCGACGATGCTCACGTGCTCGTCGACGGGGCCAACGCCGCCCTGCCCCACAACCCGACCAGCCCTTACCACCTGCGGGACGGCCGGATTTTCCGCGATGAGCGCGACACCGGGATGTCCCTGACGCTGCTTGCGCGGCCCCGGTTCTACGACCTGGCCACCTCCGAAGGCGTGCCGTATGAGCAGATCGCCCGCCTGCACGGCGCCGACGTGCTGGCCACGACCGTGGTGCAAACCTGCATCCGATACGCCGAGGACCAGCGCTGCCGGTTTTGCACCATCGAGGAGTCGCTGCGCGCCGGCGCCACCCTCGCCGTCAAAACGCCAGCCCAGCTGGCCGAGGTGGCGCAGGCGGCCGTCGCGTTGGATGGGATCCGGCAGATGGTGATGACGACCGGCACCACCGCCGGGGCCGACCGCGGCGCCCGCTACCTCGCCCGCTGCGTGCAAGCGGTGCTCCAGGCGGTGCCCGGGCTGCCGATCCAAGTGCAGGTCGAACCGCCGAAAGACCTCACCGTCCTCACCGAGCTGCGCCAGGCGGGCGCGACGGCGATCGGGATCCACGCTGAGTCCCTCGACGATGAGGTGCGCCGGCGGTGGATGCCCGGCAAGGGATCGGTGCCGATGGCCGAGTACGAGGCGGCCTGGGACGAGGCGGTACGGGTGTTCGGCCGCAACCGGGTGTCCACCTACCTGCTGGTGGGTCTGGGCGAGGACCCCGACGAGCTGGTCGCCGGCGCGAAAGGGCTGATCAAGCGGGGGGTTTACCCGTTCGTGGTGCCCTTCCGTCCGATGGTCGGCACGCTGGCCCGCCGAGACGGCATCGGCGCGCCACCCGCCGAGCTGGTCTATGACGTCACCAAACGCATCGCCGCGCTGCTGCACGACGCCGGCATGATCGGCGCCGATCAGCGGGCCGGCTGCACTGCGTGCGGGGCGTGCGGGGCACTGTCCGCGGCGGGGGCCTGACCGTGCCCGCGACGACCAGCCTGCCCACCATCACCGCCGGGGTCTACCGCAGCGCCAGTAGCCTGGGCGAGGCGCTGCTCGGCCCGGTCACCCAGGGCCCCGATCTGGGGTGGTGGCAGGGTGGCCGACTTGTGGTGGACCCGGACCGCTCGCTGCGAGGTGTCGGTGCCGCGCTGGTCCGGGCGGCCTGCGCGTACGCGGAGCGCGCCGGGGTGTTGCGGTTCGAGGCCGCGGTCCAGGTCCACCACGAGGTGTTCTTCCGCCGGCTCGGCTGGCTCCCGGTGCGCCCGGTGACCGTGGCCGCTACCCCACACCTGCTGATGCGCTGGCCGATCGGCCGGATCGCCGCGCAGGTCGGCGCCACCAAGGCCGCGCTCGGCGGGCTGTTGTCCGGGCTCGCGCCCGGCGGAGCGGGGTACCTCGGCGACGATGGCGCGCCGGTGCCCGGCAGTGACCTGGTGGCCGTGTGCGACGCGATCCTGCCCTCGATGGTGCATCGCGACCCGGAATGGGCCGGGTGGTGCTCCGTCCTAGTCAACGTCAACGACCTGGCCGCCATGGGCGCAACCCCGGTGGGCCTGCTGGACGCGCTGGGCGCGCGCGACCGTTCGTTCGCGCACCGGGTGCTGGCCGGGTTGCGCCGCGCCAGCCAGGCCTATGACGTCCCGGTGCTCGGGGGTCACACTCAGCTCGGGGTGCCCGCCGCGCTGTCGGTGACCGCGCTGGGTCGCACGGCGGATCCGATCCGGGGCGGTGGGGGACGTCCAGGGCAGCGCATCTGGCTCACGGTGGACACCGCGGGTGGGTGGCGGCCGGGCTACACCGGTCGCCAGTGGGACTCCACCTCGGCGCGCCGCACCCCGGAGCTGCGCGCGATGCTCGGCTCGGTGGCGGCAGCCCGACCAGCCGCCGCTAAGGACGTCTCCATGGCGGGGTTGGTCGGCACCCTGGGCATGCTCGCCGAAGCCAGCGGCTGCCGGGGAGTGCTCGAGGTCGCCGCGGTGCCCAGACCAGCCCAGGTCAGCGTCGGTGACTGGTTCACCTGCTTTCCCGGATTCGGGATGCTCACCGCGGATGCCCCCGATCGCCCGCCGCCCCCGGCCGAACCCGCACTCAGCGCACCCTGCGGTGAGCTCCTCGCCGGCCACGGCGTGGCGCTGCGCTGGCCGGATGGGGAACTGACCGAGGTGATCACAGCTGGTGTGACGGGCCTGGGCGTGGCATGAGCCCCCTTCGGATGGCCGCCGCAGCCGCGAACTTCGACCGGGACCTGGAAGCCGACTTCGCCCGGATCGCCCAGCTCATCGACACCGCCCGGGCCGCAGGTGTGCGCTTGCTCGCGCTGCCCGAAGCGGCGTTGGGCGGATACCTGCTGAACCTCACCGGCGCGGCCGGGCCGCCACCTCCGCTGTCCCCGGACGGGCCGGAGATCCGCAGGCTGGCCCGGCTCGCGGGGGACATGGTCGTCGCCGCCGGCTACTGCGAGTCAGACACAGCTCAGGTGTTCAACAGTGCTGTGTGCGTGAGCGGTGACGGGATACTGGGCCATCACCGTAAGGTGCACCAGCCGCTGCGCGAGGACGCCAGTTACGCCGCCGCCGGCGGCTTCGCCGCCTTCGACACCCCCGTGGGCCGGCTGGACATGATGATCTGTTACGACAAGGCGTTCCCCGAGACGAACGCAAGCCCGGCGTCTACCGGGTGCGGTGATGGCCCGCCTGGTGATCGCACTGCTCACCTATTCGACCAAACCGCGGGGCAGCGTGGTCCACACCCTCGCCTTGGCCGAGGCCCTCGCGCAGGCCGGTCAACGGGTGACGGTATTGAGGTGCTGCGGGATGCCTTTCACCCCGGTGGCTATGACGTGGTGCACGCGCAGGACTGCATCAGCGCCAACGCCGTGCCCCACTGCCTGCGCACCGTGCACCACATCGACCACTTCACCACCCCCGAACTGGCCGCCTGCCACGAGCGCGCCCTGCGCACCCCCCGCGCCCACGTCTGGGTGTCCGCCGCGGTCGCCGGGGAGCTGCTCGCCGGGTGGGGGATCACGGCGACGGTCATCCCCAACGGGGTGGACGCGCCCCGGTTCTCCCGCGCGGCCGGCCCGGCCGGCGCCGCGGCCCGGGCCGGTATGTGCTGACCGTCGGCGGTATCGAGCCGCGCAAGGGGTCCCTGGAGCTGCTGGAGGCCTACGCCGTGGCGCGCCCACGGCTGCCCGGGGTGGCCCTGGTGATCGCCGGGGGTCAGACCTTGTTCGACTATCGGGACTATCGGGCCCGCTGGGAGCAGCGGGCCGCCGAGCTCGAGGCCGAGCCGGTGGTCCTCGGGCCGGTCGAGCACGACGCGCTGCCCGCGCTGGTGGCTGCGGCCGGGGTGTTCGCCTTCCCATCCGCCCAGGAGGGTTTCGGGTTGGCCGCGATGGAGGCACTGGCCGCCGGGGTCCCGGTGGTGCTGGCGAACCTGCCGGTCTTTCGGGAGGTCTTCGCCGGGGTCGCCCGCTTCGCCTTCGCCGAGGACCCGGCAGCGCTGGCCAGGCAGCTGATCGCCGGGCTCACCGAACCGGACCCGAGTGCCCGGCGGGCCGGGTGCGCCCGGGCTGCCCGCTACACCTGGACAGCCGCCGCGCAGCGCCACCTGGCGTGGTACCACTGTCTGTAGCCGGCGCTCCCTGAGCGGCTCCTCCTCCCACCCACATGAGGTGATGAAACCGACATACTCCGGTAAATCTGTTGACAGAACGTCCTAACTTAGGTGAGGCTCTCTTCATATTTCAGCCTTGTGGGTGGTTGGCCATTCACTGTCGAGTGGGAGGAGATCACCGATGGTGTCGAGGATGGGCGTCCGGGCAGTCCGGGGCTCTGGGTTGCGGGTGCTGCCAGCGCTGGCGGTGCTGGTGGTGTGGGTGCTGGGTGTGGCGGCATGTAACTCCTCGTCGGACAACTCGTCGGCGGTGGGTCCCAGCCAGGCCGACGCGTATGTGGCCCGGCAGTTCTCCCAGGCGGACCGGGATGCCGCGACGAGCCTGACTCCGGCGCCGGGGTCGTTCCTGGCGGGCAAGACGCAGGTGGCTGAGCTGGCCTCGACCACCCCAGGCAACGGTGATGTGAATCCGTATGCGATCTGGGTGGTGCAGCGCACGATGGGTGCGGCCTCAGCCGGTGACGTGCTGGTGGACAACTTCAACAACAAGTCCAACAACCAGGGCACCGGGACGACGATCGTCGATGTGCACCCGAACGGCACGGTGTCGGTGTTCGCCCAGTTGCCGCAGACGGTGGCTGGCTGCCCGGGCGGGGTCGGGATGACCACCGCGATGGTCCAGCTGAACACCGGATGGGTGATCGTGGGCAGTACCCCCAGCACCGACGGCAAGATCGCCACGGCGGGGCAGGGGTGCCTGCTGGTGCTCTCCCCGCAGGGGAAGCTGGCGAGCACCATCACCGGTCCCTACCTGAACGGGCCCTGGGATGCCGCGCTGGATGACCACGGCACGAGCGCGACCCTGTTCGTGACCAACACCCTGAACGGTGTCGTCGCAGCCGGCACCAATGAGGTCGACCAGGGTAACGTGGTCCGGCTGAGCCTGTCGGAGTCACCGTCGAAGCCCCCGGCCGTCCTGGCTGTCACCGAGGTCGCCAGCGGCCTGCCGGAGCGCGGTGATGCGGCCGCGTTCGTCAAGGGCCCGACCGGGCTCGCGCTGTCCTCCTCCGGGACGCTGTATGTGGCGGACAACGTGGGGAACCGGATCGCTGCGATCCCCGACGCCGAGACGCGCAGCAGCTCCGCGGGTACGGGGACGACGCTGAGCGCGGGTGGGCAGCTGGCGAACCCGCTGGGCCTGGTGCTCGCCCCGAACGGGAACCTGCTAGCGGCGAACGCGACTAACGGCAAGATCGTCGAGATCACCCCGGCGGGTCAGCAGGTCGGGGAGTACTACGCGATCCAAGACGTCGGGCAGGACCCGCCCGGGAACGGCGACCTGTTCGGCCTGGCCATCAGTGCGGATGGGAAGGGCGTCCTGCTCGTCAAGGACGACCTGAACACACTGGCACTGCTGCACTCATGACCAGCCCCAAGCAGGGCCAGGGGACGAGCCAGGGCCAGGGGATGAGCCAGGGCCGGGGAATGAGCCGGCGGGGTGTGCTGCGCCGTGGGCTGCTGGTGGGTGCCGGTGCCGTCGGCGGCGGCGTGGCCGGCGGAGCCATCGGTGCCGACGTCGCGGACGCGGGCTCAGCGACCCGGGAGCGCACCGAACCGTTCTGGGGTACCCACCAGGGCGGGATCGTCACCGACACCCAGCAGCACACGGTGCTGGCGGCCTTCGACCTGACGGCGACCAACCGCGTCGAACTCGTGGCGCTGCTGGGGGCGTGGACCTCGTTGGCGGGTGCGCTCACCCAGGGTCAGGCACCCACGGTACCGATCTACGCCCCACCCACCGCAGCGCAACGTAGCGCCTACGCCGACGCTACCGACGCCTCCAGCGCCGCCGATTCCGGCGAGGCGACCGGCCTCGGACCGGCCCGATTGACGATCACGGTCGGGTTCGGCGCCGGGCTGTTCAGCACCGGCGGCACCGACCGGTACGGACTAGCCGCCCAGCGGCCCGCGGCCCTGGTGGACCTGCCGAGGTTCCCGGGCGATGAGCTGGTGGCCGACGAGTCGGGCGGGGACCTGTTCCTGCAGGCGTGCGCGGATGACCCGCAGGTGGCCTTCCACGCGGTGCGCGCCATTGCCCGGATCGCCCCTGACGTGGCCACGCTGCGCTGGACCCAGGTGGGGTACTCGCCGAGCAACACCGGCGGCACCCCCCGCAACCTGATGGGGTTCAAGGACGGCACGATGAACTCCAACGCCCACCCTCCCGCGGACCTGGACGCCACCATGTGGGTCGGCGCCGAAGGCCCGGAATGGATGCGGGGCGGCAGCTACCTGGTGTACCGGCGGATTCGGATCGCGCTGGAGCACTGGGACCGGTTGGTCCCCAGCCAGCAGGAACAGGTGATCGGCCGGCACAAGGACAGTGGGGCGCCGCTAGGGCGCCACGACGAGTTTGCCGCGCTCGAGCTGTCCGCTACCGACCCGCACGGCACCCTGCTGATCCCGGCCGAGGCTCACGTGCGGCTGGCCGCGCCGGAGTCGAACCAGGGAGCGGTGATCGTGCGCCGGGCGTTCTCCTACAACAGCGGCACCACGCCGTTCACCGAGCGCTGGCCGCCGTGGCGCCAGGCGCTGGAGTACAACGCCGGGCTGCTGTTTTTGGCCTACCAGAAAGACCCCCGCACCGCCTTCGTCCCCATCTTCAGCCGTCTCGCCATCACCGACGCGCTCAACCAGTTCACCACGCACACCGCCAGCGCGATCTTCGCCGTCCCCCCGGGCGCCACCGCGCCCGGTGACTGGATCGGCCGGACCCTGCTCGCCCCCTAACTCACCCCACCATCCTTAAGGAGATCCGGTATGACGACCCGCCGGGGCACGCTGCCGTTGCCGTTGCTGACCGTGCTGGCGATCGCCACGCTGCTCGCGGCCGGCTGCAGCGCGAACGCCAGCGCCGGCCCCGGGGATAAGAACACCGGGGAGACGATCACCTTGTATAGCGCGCAGCACCAGCAGACCACCGACGCGCTCATCGCGGCGTTCACCGAGCAGACCGGGATCAAGGTCACCGTACGCAACGACGGTGAGGACGTGCTGACCGCCCAGATCGAGCAGGAAGGCGCCAAGTCCCCCGCTGATGTGTTCTATACCGAGAACTCCCCGTGGCTGGCACAGCTCGACCAGAAACACCTGCTCGCCAAGGTTGACCCGGCCACACTCCAGCAGGTCCCGGCCGCCGACAGCGGCGCCAGCGGTGACTGGGTCGGCGTGTCCGCGCGGGTGTCCGCGCTGATCTATAACACCGATGACCTCAACGCGTCTGCGCTGCCGAGCTCGGTGCTGGACCTGGCCGACCCACGGTGGAAAGGCAAGCTGGACCTGGCTCCCGCCGAGACCGACTTCTGGCCCATCGTCAGCTCGGTGGCCAAGACCTACGGCCAAGCCAGAGCGCTGGCCTGGTTGAAGGCACTCAAGGACAACGCTGGGGCGAACGCTGCCACCCCCGACAACGAGACTCTGCTCAGCGACGTCAGCCAGGGCAGCAGCCAGCTCGGCATCATCAACCAGTACTACTTCTACCGGCTGCGGGCCGAGATCGGCCCCTCCGCCGTGCATGCCGCGGTGGCCTACTTCGCCCCGCACGACCCCGGCTATGTGCTGAACATCTCCGGGGCCGCGGTCCTCGCGTCCAGCAAGCACCAGGCAGCCGCCCAGAAGCTCGTCGCGTTCTTCACCAGCACCGCCGGGCAGACGATCCTGGCCCACAGCGAAAGCTTCGAGTACCCGATCGGGGAGCACGTCGCCGCGAACCCGGCGCTGACCCCGCTGGCGCAGTTGCAGCCGAATGCGTTTTCCGTCGCCGAGCTCGGGACCGGTGAGGACGCGAAGACGCTACTGCAACAAGCCCAGCTCATCTAGCGGCCGACCCCCACCATGGTGAGCTCTGTCCTGCCTGCACCCCCGTATCCGGTTCGTCGAGGATGGGGCGATCCGCGCTGGCTCGTCGCACTGAGCCTGCTCATCGCGCTCGCGCTGCTGGCCCCGCTGCTGCTGGTCGGCCTCGACGCCGCACAGGCCGGCTGGACCGAGATCCACCGGGTGCTGTTTCGCGCCTACTCTTGGCAGCTGCTGGTCAACACCGCCGAGCTCGCCGTCGTCGTCACCACGCTCAGTGCCCTCATCGGGACCGCAGCAGCGTGGTGCACCGAACGCACCGCGCTGCCGGGGCGGCGGGTGTGGACGGTGCTGCTTGTGCTCCCGGTCGCCATCCCGGACTTCGTCGTCGGGTACGCCTGGCACTCTCTGGCGCGCACCCTCATCGGGCTGCCCGCCGCCGCGCTGGTGATGACGCTGACCACCTACCCCCTGGTGTTGCTGCCGGTCGCCGCCGCGCTCCGGCGCGCGGATCCGGGACTGGAAGAGGCCGCCCGCAGCCTCGGTGTCAGCCGCACCGCGACGTTCCGGCGCATCACCGTCCCGCAGATCCGCCCCGCGCTGCTCGGCGGCTGCCTGGTCGTCGTGCTCACGCTCCTCGCCGAGTACGGGACCTTCGAGATCGTGCACTTCCAGACCTTCACCACCGAAATCTTCACCGAGTTCCAGTTCGACCAACCCGCCGCCGGCGCGTTGTCGGTGCCGCTGGTGACCCTCGGGCTGCTGGTGCTCACCGGCGAGTCGCTGATCGGCCGCCGCGGGCCGCTGAGCCGCACCAGCTCACAGGCCGCGCGCGCCACCCCGCGAGGGCGTTTGGGCTCCGCGATGGTGCCGGTGCTGGCCGGCTTGACGGTCCTGCTCGGCCTCGCGGTGGGGGTGCCGCTGGGTGCGCTGATCTATTGGCTGCGCAGCAGCCAGCGCACCACCTTGCCGGCTGCGGCCACCGTGGGCCAGGCCACCTGGTCCACCCTCACCTACAGCGCCCTCGGTGCCCTAGTGGCGGTCCTGCTCGCGCTGCCAGTCGCGATCATGGCTGTGCGCCGGTCGTCCACCACTCGTCGAGTGATCGAGCGCGGCACCTACCTCACCCAGTCGCTGCCCGGCGTCGTGATCGCACTCAGCCTGGTCTTCTTCGCCCTGCGCTACGCCTTCCCGCTCTACCAGACCAGCCTGCTGCTCATCGCCGCCTATGCGATCCTGCATTTCCCGCTCGCCCTGGTCTGTGTGAAAGCCTCCGTTGCCCAGGCACCGCCCCGGCTGGCCGAGCTCGGCCGCTCCCTGGGAGCGTGCCCGGTCACGGTGTTCGCCCGGGTGACCCTGCCGCTAATCGCGCCAGGCCTGCTGGCCGGGTGGTGTTTGGTGTTCCTCACCGCGGTCACTGAGCTCACCGCCACCCTGGTCCTGGCGCCGACCGGGGTGCAGACGCTGGCCACCCAGTTCTGGGCCTATCAAAGCGAGGCCGCCTACGGCGCCGCCGCCCCCTACGCTCTGATGATCATCGCTATCGCCGCGGTGCCCGGAGCGCTGCTCGGGCTGTGGTTCGACCACGAACGGCGGGGTCGGCTGGCGATCTCGGGAGGTGGCTCATGAGCGCGGTCGAGCTGTACGCGGTGTCCAAGTCCTACGCGCGGACGCCGGTCTTGGCGGAGCTCACTCTTACCGTCGCCGACACCACCGACACCACCGACACCGCCGTCACCGCGGTCCTGGGGCCCTCGGGAAGCGGCAAGACCACCCTGCTGCGCCTGATCGCCGGCTTCGACCGCGCCGATCACGGAGTCATCACCATCGGTGAGCAGGTGGTGGACGACCAGCGCACCCGTGTCCCTCCCGAACGCCGCGGTATCGGCTACGTTCCTCAAGGCGGCGACCTCTTCCCGCACCTGAGCGTGGCCCACAACATCAGCTTCGGTCTCCCCCGCCGGGACCGCCACCAGGTCAGTGAGCTGATCGAGCTAGTCGGCCTCACCGGCCTGAGCCAGCGCTATCCCCACCAGCTCTCCGGCGGCCAGCAGCAACGCGTCGCCCTGGCCCGCGCCCTGGCCATCCGACCCCGACTCGTCCTGTTTGACGAACCGTTCTCCGCCCTCGATGCCAGCCTGCGGGTCAGCCTGCGTCGGGACGTCCTGCGGGTGCTCGCCGAGACCAGGACCCCGGCCATCATCGTCACCCACGACCAAGACGAAGCGCTGTGTCTCGCCGACCGGATCGCCATCCTCGACCACGGTCGGGTGCTCGCCGAAGGCAGCCCCGCCCAGCTCTACACCTCACCCGCCAACCCCACAACCGCCCGCTACCTCGGCCAGGCGAACCTGCTGCCCGCCGCCATCATCGCCGGCAGCGCGCACTGCGTCCTGGGTACTCTGCCGCTGCGCGAGGCGAGCGCGCTGCCGGGCGGTGTGGCCACCGTCCTCATCCGACCCGAACAGCTGCGGCTGAGTGCAGATCCGGGTGGCCGCGGCGTGCCCGCCACCATCAACACGCTGGACTACCACGGGCACGACAGCATCGCCGAGCTCACCCTCGGGGACGCGACCGCGCTGACCGCTCGCCTCACCGGCTTTCCGGAACTGCGCACCGGCGACCGGGTGTGGGTGGAGGTCACCGGCGAGGCGATCGCCTGGACAGCGGCCGCACCGCTCGCAGGTCGAGTCACAGGTCGAGGGTGAGCCGCTCACCGCGGGCCCGGGAGACGCAGATCAGCATCGCACCGGCGGCGCGTTCTGCGTTGCTGAGCAGCCTGTCGCGGTGGTCCGGCTCGCCAGCGAGGACCGTGGTGCGGCACGCGCCACACACCCCCTGTTCACACCCGGCGGAGACGGCGGGAACGACGTCGCGGATCGCCTGCAGGACGGTGCGGTCGGCGGGCACGGTGATGACGCACCCGGTGCGGCGCAGCTCAACGCACAGCGCGGCGCCGGTGCACGGCTCGGTCCCGGTGAAAAGCTCACTGTGCACGCTCAGGTCACCTCTGGTGGCGACCCGCTCGCGCACCGCCTGCAGCATCCGGTCTGGGCCACAGCAATAGACAGCGGTGCCCGGCGCCGCGGCAGCGATCAGCGCGCTCAGGTCGGGCCGGCCGCGTTCGTCGGCGGGCCTGACCTCAGCCCGATCGGGGCCCAGCGCACAGACCTCCTCCAGGAAAGCCATGCTGGCGCGGCGTCGCCCGACGTAGACGAGGTTCCACTCGCCACCCGCCGCAGCGACCTGGGTCGCCATCGCCAGCATGGCGGTGATCCCGATCCCGCCAGCGATGAACAGGTAGGCGGGGCTGGGCACCAACGGGAAATGGTTGCGCGGCCCGTGCACGGTGATCAGCTGGCCGGCCCGGGCATCGGTGTGCACCTCCACTGACCCGCCGCGCCCGCCGGGAACCTGCAGAATCGCGATCCGGTAGGAACCGGTGTCGCTCACCTCGCCGCACAGCGAGTACTGTCGGCGCCGGCCGGAGGGCAGCGCCAGCTCAATGTGCGCTCCTGGCTCCCAGCTCGGCAACGCAGCGCCGTCCGGGGAGTACAGCCGTAGCGACAGGACATTGTCGGCCTCCCACGTCGTCTGACCAATGAGCAGTCGCATCCCAGTCCCCGCCGCAGCTGCGGCCGTCGCCGTGGGTGCCGGCCGCAGCTGCGGCGCGCGGGAGGCAGGCACCCCGGTGTCCCGCGCTCCGGCGGCCACCCCCGCGGCGGCGCCCGCCGACTGTACGGTGAGCAGGCGCAGCGTCGCCAGAAACAGGATCACCGCCCCCATCACCAGGCTCGCCCAGTGCAGGATCGGGCGGGTCGTGTCGCTTCCGGCCAGCACGGTGTGCGCGCAAGCCAGCCCGAACAGCGGAAACGCCAGCAGGTGCAGCCGGCGCCACCACCGCCAGGGCAGCAGCGCTCGCGCCCAGGACGTCGCCGCGACGGCGGCGAGCAGGTAAAAGGCCAGCACCCCGCACCCTTGGGCCACCGGATTGGCCAGTCTGGTGAACGGGACGAGCAGCTCGCGCAGGCCGATCTGCAGCTTGTCGCAGGCGAACACCGAGGCCAGGTGAATCGCGGTGAAAACCACCGCGAGCGCCCCGACGAACTCATGGAGTCCTTGGGTCCAGGCGCGCGCGCGTCCCTGAGTGAGCCGGGTGGCCAACAGCAGGCCGCCCACCACCGAGGCCCCCAGCAAAGCCCAGGTGATGAGACCAGACGCGCGGGCCACATACCACCATGCCATCGAGTTGACCTGGGCCACCGAGTTGACCTGGGCCACCGAGTCGAGCTGAGCTGGCGGGAGGACCAATGTCAGCCCGGAGGCCGCCGTCCGCAGGTGCCGTGCCGGCGATGACCCAAGGCCAAACCCACCGACGAGCGAGCCCAGCGCGAGCGCGCTGACACAGCCCGTCATGGTAATCGAACCAGCCCAGGCTATCGCTTGACGCCGCTCCATAACCACTCCACAAATGGTGAATACTTTGGCAATTAGGACAGGATGAATCGATAATATGCAATACTTTTGTCGATTTTCGGTTAACACCAGAGGAATGGTTACTACTTCACGGGAGAACTTTCCCGAGACATCTGGTTTCAGGTCACGATCGGCTGCGCCCAGCAAGGGGACAACTACTGGATATCGATGATTATCGATAGTCTCACACAGGGTTATTGATCGTATCGTGACAGGGAGCGAGTACTCCTATCCAGAATGAGATGGATCAGCAAAGTCCCTATCAGCCAGCTCCTGCACACGGGCCCATCTGGTGAGACGACCGGCGAGGGCGTCCGCCGCAGCCAGACATCCACCCGTTGACGTGCCCGCACCACCGGGCCTATCGACGATCACAAATACGCCGGGTAGGCGAATGGTGGTGAATTCCGCACACACGCCAGGATCCGAAGAAACTATTTTTCCGCCGAACGGTTCAAGGGCGCAGAAATGGCCGGTGTCGGTGGTGCCCACCTAGATCAACTAGCCCCATCTAGATCAACTAGCTTTGGCAAGCCGAGCGCCGACGTCCGACACCTGCCGTGGCAGTACCCACACGGCGAGCGGTGACGGGAGGAGCCGCCGCAACGGTCGAGCAGCACCATTAAAGATCAACAAAAGGTTCTCGCAGTATCCCGCTCATATCCCTCCGGCGGAGGGCCCTGTTCACTCTCCGCCAAGGTGTCTGTGCGGTCCGCACGCCTGTGCTATCCGTCGCGAAATACCAGCAGCCGAGGGCGGCCAAAAGTTGAGATCCATGCTATTGAGTGGTTTAGTGGCCAGTGTTCGGATTCGGATGCGTCGTGGAACCGGCGTAGCCCATTTGGCGCAGCAAAACACCTGAATGGAGGCCCCAGCATGGCGTTACGGTCGTGTTTCTGGGACATCCGGATTTCACGGCAGGACGGAGTCGGTGATCCTGCGAGGGTTCTTGCGCCCGCGGGACCATCAGCTACCCAGACCAGCCCACACCGGGGCCTGCCGGGGACACCGCAGCAGGTCGTGAGCGGCGTCCTCCTGGATGGGCCCGCTGCCGGGGCCTTCCCGCGCGGCTCGGCGAGCTGATCGGGCGCTCCCGATGACTCAGGCGACCCACGAGGTCCGCCCTGCGGCGTTGACCTGGCGCAAGTCCGCGCTGGCCTACTTGCTCATTGTCGTGCTGCCGATGGGGGGTGGGCTCGCCCTGCTGCTGCTCAATGCCCGGCCGGTGGTCCGACCCACCGAGGCGAGCGGGCCACAGGCTGACCTGATCGGCGTGCTCCTGGTGACCGTGCCGATCGTGCTCGCCACCGCGCACCTGTGCGGTGCGATCACGCATCGCATCGGGCAGCCCCGAGTGATCGGTGAGATGATCGGCGGAGTGCTGCTCGGCCCGTCGGTGCTCGGCGCGATATCCCCGACGGCCCAGCACACCCTGTTCCCGCCGGAGATCATGCCGATCATCAACTCGCTGGCGCAGCTCGGGGTGATTTTCTTTATGTTCGGCGTCGGGCTGGAGTTCAGCACCCGAGAGCTGCGCCACAACGGGGTCGCCGCGGTGGTGATCGGCCATGCCGCACTCGCCGTGCCGTTCGGCGCCGGCATCCTGCTCGGTCTCTTCCTGCCCGCCTCCTACCAGCCCCACGGGGCGGGCCGGCTGCCCTACCTGTTCTTTCTCGGGCTGGCGATGAGCGTGAGTGCCCTGCCCGTGCTGGCCGCGATCCTGCGTCAGCAGCGGCTGATGAACTCCCCAGCGGGCACCCTCGGCATCGCCGCCGCGGCGATCGGCGATGCCACGATCTGGTGCCTGCTGGTGGTGCTCATGGTCTTCACCGGCCGGGGCGGCTCGGCTACCGTGCTGCGCACCGCGGTACTGACCGTCATGTTCACCGTAGTGATGCTGGCCGTAGTCCGCCCCGCGCTGCGGCGTGGCCTAGCCAGGGCGGCGCGCCACGATCGCGACCGCTACCCGCTGCAGGTGGTCCTGACCCTGTTCGTGCTGGTGTGCGCGCTGGCGGGCCAGCGGATCGGCGTGCATCCGATCATCGGCGCATTCCTGGCCGGGATCGTGATGCCGCGCTCCTCAGGCATCGTGCACAGCTTCCTGCAGCGCACGGAGGGGTTGACGCTGTGGTTGTTGCTGCCCCTGTTCTTCGCCTCCGTCGGGCTGCTCACCGACCTCGGCACGCTGCGCGGCGGTACCGCTCTGCTGATGTGCGGGCTCGTTTTTGTGGTTGCGGTGTCCGGCAAGTTCGCCGGCACGATGCTCGGTGCGCGGCTGATGGGCCGCTCCCGCGACGAGTCCCTGGCGCTCGGCGTCATGCTCAACTGCCGTGGACTCACCGAGCTGGTCATGCTGAACATCGGGCAGTCGCTCGGCCTGATCGGGGGCACCCTGTTTTCGACCCTCGTGGTGACCACGGTGGTCACCACGCTGGCCGCCGGACCGCTGCTCGGCTTGCTGTACTCGTCCGCCCCGGCCGAGCCCGACGGCGTGGCGGCCGATCCAGTACCCGAACTCCATCGATAACCGCTGCGGGTCGGCGTCATTCACTCACCGCTCAACACCCAGATCAGCGCAGCCTTCCCACGACTGGCAGTGGCCAACCGACGCCCGTCCGGGCTGAACGCCACCCCCACCACCTCGCTGTCGTGCGTGAACGTCGCACGGAGCCGCCCACTGTTGACATCCCAGATCCGGGCGGTGTGGTCCGCGCTGGCGGTGGCCAGCAGGCGCCCATCCGGGCTGAACACCGCCCCTCGTACTGGCTTATCGTGGCTCACCTTGGTGAGTCGTTGTCCGCTGTTGACGTCCCAGATCCGGGCGGTCTCATCATCACTGGCAGTGGCCAGCCGATGCCCGTCCGGGCTGAATGCCGCTCCCCGTACTGGCTTATCGTGGGCAAGCTTGATGAGTTGTTGGGCACTGCCGACATTCCAGATCCGAGCAGTATTGTCCTCACTGGCGGTGGCCAGCAGGCGCCCATCCGGGCTGAACACCACTCCCACCACCGCACTGCCGTGATCGAACGCCACCCGTAGCCGTCCAGTACCGAGGTCCCAGATCCGGGCGGTGTGGTCCTCACTGGCCGTGGCCAGCAGGCGCCCATCCGGGCTGAACACCGCCCCTACCACGACATTGTCGTGCGTGAAGGCGGCAAGCTGCCGTCCACTGTTGGCGTCCCAGATCCGGGCGGTATCGTCGTCACTGGCGGTGACCAGCCACAGCCCGTGCGGACAAAACGCCACAGCCCGCCCGCGCACGGTCGGGGACCGCCCCCGAGCGTTGAACCGCACGCCCTTGTGCGTCACGCTCAACCGTTCGGCTCCGCTGGTGGCATCCCAGATTCGCGCATTTTTGTCCGCGCTGACGGTGGCCAGTTGGCGGCCGTCGGGGCTGAACACCACCGCGTTGACCGCCTTGCGGTGACGCAGGACCCGCGCCGTCTGCGGGTGGTGAGCGATGGTGGGCGAGTGCGGTAGCGGTGGGGTCTGGTCGGGGAGTTCCCGGCGGGCTCGGGCCAGCAGCGCTGCGGTGTCCCGATAGGTGGGGTCCAACCGCTTCAGTGCCTCGATCGCCTGTTCCCACTCGCCGGCGTTGAGCAGGTGCAGCCCGCGGCGGTACTGCGAGGCGAGGTGTTCCTCCCGTTCTGCGGCGGCGAGCTGGGCCCGCGCCGAGCTGACCAGCCCGTCGGGGTCTGCGGCGTCGGGGTCTACGGTCCGCAGCCGCTCACCGATCTTGACGACCGCTGCCCACTGCCCGGCCCGGTGCAGCCGGCGAGCTTCCGCGTGCCAACCGGCGATCTGGTGCCGGCGCCGCGCGTTGTCCAATCGCTGCGCGGCATCCCGGTAGGCGGAGTCAGCCTCGATGATCATTGTGAACATCGTGACGGCATCGTCCCAGTCCAAGGCCTCAGCGGCGGCGCACGCCTGGGCGTAGCGAGTGGCCAGCTGCTGCTGGTGGCGGGCCTGCTCCAGCTTGAGGGCAACATCGGGATGGTGCTGGGGGCGGTGAATGAGGACCTGTTGCAGCAGCACGACGGCCTGATCCCAGCGCTCGGTCCAGAAGGCGGACAGCGCCTGGTCGTAGAGGGCCTCCACCTCCCGCACGCTGATGGGGTCCTGGGGCGGGCGAGGCTGCGGTAGCGAGGGGCTGTTGGCATCGAAGATGCGCCCTTCGGGCGCGCGCAGGTACAGCACCGGCGTACCCCACTCCAGGGTGTCGTTATTGTCCAGCCGCAGGGCACGGCGGGCACGCATGACGCTGTCATCCACCGGCCGGCGTTTGGCCACGCTCTCGTAGAAGGTCTGGGCGAACACGATCGCGGCCGGGTCAGAGATTTCGAACTGCATCGCCACCACCGCCGGGATCCACCGGCGCACCAGCGCCCCGGCGGTGCTGGAGAACGCGTCCAGGGCGCTGCTCCGCCCGGTGTCGCACGCATTGAGCACCACCAACCGCAGCGTGTGGTGCTCGGCGAGGAGCCGGCTGAGATCGTCGGCACCGACCCGACGGGTCCGGCCCGTATCGTCGGCCAACGCCAGGGTGCCTTCCTCAGCGTCCCAGTTGTACCCGCCGTGGCCCACGAAGTGGAAAACGTGCCAGGGTCCCTGGTCCAGCGCGTCCTGCAGCGCGTTATAGGTCTGCCCGGTCACCCAGCACAGCTCCACCAACCCCTCGCGGGTCAGACCCGCCAACGCCGTGTGCAGCCGCCGCTGCTCCTCGTCGACATCCAACGCGCGTTGATCACCCGGGCGGGCCACCATGCCCAGGATCCGCAACGGCAGAGCGACCCGCAGCGGCTGGCGAGGTGCCAGCACCTCGGGGTAGCGCACCAGCGGCATACTCAAACCCAGGTAGTCCTGCTGGCCGGGATCGAACAGGAACTCCCACGGCAGCCGGGCGAGTTCCGGCGGACGCACCCGCAGCACCAGCCGCAGCGCACAGTCGCTCTCCCGAGCGCGCTGCCGGCTGGTCACGTACAGACTCCGCACATCGTCAATGACCAGTGCCTCGAACAACAGCTGGCCCAGATCTCGCACGGGGCGCTCGTCGGCGGTGGGCGTGCCGCGCAGCACCGCCGAGGAGGCCAACACTTTGTCCCTGACCACGGTGAGGTGGTAATCGAGCTCGGCGGAGGTCAAGGCCAGGCGCATGGTGGCGGCGGCCTCTCCCCCAGGTGCCCGCGCGGTTATCGGGTAGGTGTGGTGAGCACCTGAGCTGATCTCCAGCTCGAAGTCGAGCGTCGTCATGCCCGCCCCCCCTTGGCAGGTCACCTTGCGCGCCCCCCCGCACGCGCGCTATGGGCAAAGACTTGAAGCGGTACTGCCTGCCACTGTCACACTACTTGGGGTGTAGGCTATGATGAAGACAAGAAAGGTGCCAATTCACCCGTGAGTGGCGATACGAGTCCGGACTCGTATCGCCACTCACGGGGGGCGCAGCCCCCCTTCTCATTCCCATTCAATGGTCCCAGGGGGCTTGCTGGTCACGTCGAGCACCACCCGGTTGATCTCGGGTACCTCGTTGGTGATCCGCCCGGAGATACGGGCCAGCACGTCATAAGGCACCCGGGACCAGTCTGCGGTCATGGCGTCCTCACTGGACACCGGGCGCAGCACCACCGGATGCCCGTAGGTCCGGCCATCGCCCTGCACGCCGACGCTGCGGACCTGCGCGAGCAGCACCACCGGGCACTGCCAGATGTCGCGGTCCATTCCGGCGGCGGTGAGCTCCTCCCGGGCGATCGCGTCTGCGGCCCGCAGCGTCTCCAGGCGTGCGGCGGTGACCTCGCCGATGATCCGGATCGCCAGGCCAGGTCCGGGGAACGGCTGGCGGTGCACGATCGTCTCCGGCAATCCCAGCTCCAGCCCGACCCGGCGCACTTCGTCCTTGAACAGTGCCCGTAGCGGTTCGACCAGCTCGAAGCTCAGGTCCTCGGGCAGGCCGCCGACGTTGTGGTGGCTTTTGATGCTCGCGGTGCCCGCGCCACCGCCGGACTCCACCACATCCGGGTACAGGGTGCCCTGAACTAAGAAACGGATCTGCCGACCGCGCCGGCCCGCCTCGGCCTGCAGGTCCCGGGCCGCAGCCTCGAAGACCCGGATGAACTCCCGGCCGATGATCTTTCGTTTCCGCTCGGGATCCACCACTGCCTCCAGCGCGGACAGGAACCGCTCCCGGGCGTCGATGGTGACCAGTTGGACTCCGGTGGCCGCCACGTAGTCCCGTTGCACTTGCGCCCGCTCGCCGGCCCGCAGCAGGCCATGGTCGACGAACACGCAGGTTAGGGCGTCCCCGACGGCCCGGTGCACCAGTGCGGCGGCCACCGCGGAGTCCACCCCGCCGGACAGGCCGCAGATCACGGCGCCGCCGCCGACCTGGGCTTGGATCGCGGCCACCGTCTCGTCGATGACGCCGGTGGTGGTCCAGGTCGGCCGGATGCCGGCGATCTCGTGCAGGAACCGGCGCAGCACCTCCTGGCCGTGCGGGGAATGCCCCACCTCCGGGTGGTACTGCACCCCGGCCAGTCGCCGCCCGAGGTCCTCAAACGCCGCCACCAGGGCACCCGCCGAGGCCGCGGTCACCGTGAACCCTTCCGGGGCGGCGGTGACGGCGTCGCCGTGGCTCATCCACACTGGAGTGCGCCCCGGGAGCTCGCGATGCAGCACGCCGCCACCGTCGAGCACCTGCAGCTCGGTGCGCCCGTCCTCCCGGGTACCGCTGCGGTGCACGGTACCGCCCAGCGCATCAGCCATCGCCTGGAAGCCGTAGCAGATGCCCAGCACCGGCACTCCGGCCTGAAAGAGCGCCGGGGCAACGCGCGGTGCTGCTGGGGCGTACACGCTGGCCGGGCCGCCCGAGAGCACAATCGCCGCCGGCTTGCGGTCCAGGATCTCCTCGACCGGCGCGGTGTGCGGGACGACCTCGGAGTACACCTGCGCCTCGCGGATCCGGCGGGCGATCAGTTGCGCGTACTGCGCGCCGAAGTCAATAACCAGCACCGTCATGGTGGCACGCTACGCGGACCCCCCGTGAGGGGCGTTGCAAGCTATCGCACTGAACGCCAGTACGCTCGCTGCCAGCATGCCTCACGCGACAAGCTCATCGCCCCGCCCGATGTCCCGATCGAGTTCACGGACAGCACCGACGGTGCGGCCACTGGTGCCTGGATCATGGGCTATGGCAAGGGCGTTAGACTCGCCCAGAATCGGTGCAGACCGGAGGGGGCATGGTGGGATCGCGACCAGCACGGCACCGCTACTGCCGCTGCGGCACACATTTGGCCGCGGACAACACCGAACGCCAGTGTGCCCGCTGCCAGCGCGCCTCTCGGGACAAGCTCATCGCCCCACCCCAGGTGCCTGCCGAGTTCTGGCAGGCCGAGCGGTTCCGGCAGGCCTTCGCCGCCCAGCACATGGGCTGGATATCTCGCACCTACCGCACGCACCCCCACCACTACGCGGTCTATGGCCCCAGCGGGATCTCGCAAACCCTGCTCGGCCAGTGGATGGGCCTGCGCCAACCCCAGGTGAGCCGGATTGAGACCGGCAC
>JAFAPC010000073.1 GCA_019247305.1 Pseudonocardiales bacterium | reverse complement strand
GGATAGTTCCGGGCGGCCATTTTCAGTGCGTCGATGACCACATCGGTACGGAGATTGTCGGCCATAGCATAACCAACACAGCCTTTCGTGTGGCAGTCGATGACGGTGGCGAGATACAACCAGCCCTCCCAGGTCGGAATATACGTAATGTCGCCGACCATTTTTTGGCCGGGTGCCTCAGCGGTGAAGTCCCGGTTGACCAGGTCGGGGATCGGGCCGGCGTCGCCGGGGGTGGTGGTGGTCGGCCGGTACGGCCTGGGCTGGCAGGCAACCAGGTCGAGCTCGCGCATCAGCTCCCGCACGTACTCGGGGCTGGCCTGCTCACCCTGACGGACGAGCTGGGCGTGCACGCGACGATACCCGTAGGTGCCATCGGACTGGTCGAAAATCGCTGTGATGAGTTCTTTGAGGTATTCACGGCGCCTCGCGGTGGCCGAGGCCGGTCGGTTTCGCCACTCATAATACCCTGAGGTGGACACCTCCATCCATTCACACGTCTTCACGATGGGAAAGTCAGCCTTCTCCGCGTCGATGAGCTCGAATTTCGCGCTCATCGAGACTCCTGGGCAAAGAAGGCCGCCGCTTTTCCCAGGAAAGCAACTTTCATTCTCAGCTCGCAGTTTTCTTTTTCCAACTCGCGGAGGCGCGCCCGTTCCGTGATCGACAACGGGGGTTCCTCGTCGGCGTGCTTGGCCCGGTATGTCTTTACCCAATTCCCCAGCGTGCCCTCATTCACGTGGATCTCTCGGGCGACCTCAGCGATCGGACGCGACGTCTCAACCACCATCCTCGCCGCTTCGTCCTTAAACTCAGGTGTGTACTTCTTGCGCCGTTCTGGCATCTAGTCCCCTCCATTCCGGTCCGGACCTTATTGGGTCCGATGTCCGGAATGTGGGAGGCACGCCCCGGCGCGGTGGGGGTGGGGTTGGCGAGGGTTGCTCGTGGTGGTGGGGTCGTCGGTGTTGGTCGTAGGCGGCTCGGCGGGCGGGATCACGCAGGATGGCGTAGGCGGCTGCGGCGGCGGTGAGTGCTGCCGGATCGGGATGGGGATGACGATCGGGGTGCTCTGCCCGGATCAGCCGCCGGTAGGCGTGGGCGATCTGCGCGGGTGAGGCATCGGGGCTTATCCCCAGGACGGCGTAGGGGTCGGGGTCCTCAGCTGGCATCGCGGCGGTCCGTGGCGGGCGGGAGAAGTGTTTTCGGGGTGATGCGTGTGGTGTTCGCGCCGGGTGGGGGTGTGGTGGTCGACCAGGCGGCGAGGAGGGCACTGGGCGGCAGGAGTTGCTCGTCGCCTGGTGCCAGGTCGCCTTCGGCGAGCAGGGCCGACCAAAACGCGCGGTGGTGCTCGGCGTTGAGCACCGCGGTGAGCTGGCCGCGGAGGGGGGCGCGGCGGCAGGTGGCGCTGACGTGGACGTAGCGGGTGCCCGAGTCTTCGGCGCGCCAGGCGCAGATGACCGGCTCCGGCAGGGCGTGGGCCCAGGCCAGCAGCGCGGAAGGGGTGTCGAGGGTGGCGGTGAGGTCAGCGACGGTGTCCAGCTCGCGGCTGATCCACAGCGGCGTGGACAGGGCATGGGGGGATCTGACCATGAGTGTCTCCCTGAGCGGGTCGAAGCCCACGCCGTGGGCCACAGGCCTGATCGTCACGGAGGGACACAGTGGAGCGTTCCCGTGCCCAGCCGCCAGCAGGGGGCCACCATCAGGTGGGGGCCTCCCGGCTGGCGGCACGAGGACTGCTCGTCGGGCGCCCCGGTGTTCAGGCGTTGATTTGCTTGGGTGCGCCACTCCCGGTGATCTCGATTTTGCGGGGCTTGGCTTTCTCGGCGATGGGAATGCGCAGGGTCAGCACCCCGGCGTCGTAGCTGGCCTCGATGTGGTCGGTGTTGAGGGTGTCGCCGAGGAACAACTGCCGGGAGAACACCCCCCGGGGCCGCTCGGCGACCTGCAGCTCGACGTCATCGCCGTAGCTGGGGACACGCTCGGCTTTGACGGTCAGCACGTTGCGCTCAACGTTGAGCTCCACCGAGGAGGGGTCCACTGCGGGCAGGTCGAAGTGCACGACGAACTGCTCCCCGTCGCGGTAGGCATCCATGGGCATCACCGCC
>JAFAPC010000003.1 GCA_019247305.1 Pseudonocardiales bacterium | reverse complement strand
TGTTCGGACGGGCTCAGCCCCGTCACTCTCGGCCTCGAAAACCACAGATTGTCAGGGGTGCTTTTCCCTCCGGTCATGCTGCGGCAGAGGTCGCTTACGTATTTGGAGCGTCACTGGAGGCTCCCAGTGCCTTCTTGCCACTAGGAGCGATGGCGCTGCTTGCACACTTATCACTTATTAAAGATGGAAAACATTACATTAGCGACACGCTGGTAGGTGGAATAATTGGACTCACAGTGGTTGCGCTGACCGCAAAAGCATGGTCGCCTCACACCAGTCTCGGACAGTGGCAACCTCGGTAGCGACCCCGCAGCGTTTTCCAGTACTGGGATCAAAGGCTTCAAGTCATCCAGTGAGGCTTATTCAAAAACAATTTTTAATCAAGGTTGCGAGGGGTGTCAGTGCAGGTCGGGGCACCTAAGAGCTGATCACGTAAGGGGTTTTGAATAAGCCTCAGTGTACTGATAAAGCGAGTGCCGTTTGGATTACCCCGCCGATCACCGATCAGGTCCTTGTCGGCGTCATTCAGTGGCATCGTCAACTTGGTGGCCTGCCTCGTGACTGAGAGGATCGCCGGGTTGCTCGCAGTGGGGAGCGAAACATTTGGGGGAGGCAGCGCTGGCATGTGGGGTTCCAGAAGTCGGCCTGCGCTGC
Organism: Pseudonocardiales bacterium; assembly: GCA_019247305.1. Taxonomy (GTDB): domain Bacteria; phylum Actinomycetota; class Actinomycetes; order Mycobacteriales; family Pseudonocardiaceae. Next base: position 17,956 of record JAFAPC010000003.1, on the reverse strand, counting down.
TGAGCTGGGTGATTGGTGTGCTTGGTTGTGGGGGCGTGATCGTGTGTCGTGTCGTTGCGTCTGCTCTATCTGGTCTTCCTTAGGTTGCTGAAGCTGCTGTGGTTGCTCGGTTGCTCGTCGGCGTCCAAGGATGTCGAGCTTCTGGTGTTGCGTCACGAGGTCGTTGTGCTGCGCAGAGCTAACCTGAGGCCCCGCCTGGATGGGGTGGATCGTGGGGTGTTCGCCGCGCTGGTCCGGGCCTTGCCCACGAGGCTGCGCAGGCCTCGCTGGGTCACGCTGGGCACGATCTTGCGCTGGCATCGTTGCCTGATCGCCACGAAATGGGCCTATCCCAGCCGTCTCGGGCGTCTACCCATCGATGACACGGTAGTCGCGCTGATCGAGCGTATGGCCAGGGAGGATCAGAGCTGGGGATACCAGAGAATTCAGGGCGGGTTGCTCACGCTCGGCCCTCGCGTGGGAGCCTTAACCATCCGCCGCATCCTGTGACGGTTGCGGATACCTCCCCAGTCCGGGACACCGACACGACGTGGCGGGTAGTTCGTGCGCGCGCAGGCATCGACGATGTTGGCCTGTGACTTCTTCCCCGGGGACTGTGCGGTGACGCTTCGACGGTTCTCCGTGTTGTTCGTGCTGGAGGTCGCCAGCCGATCTGTGCCCCTGCTGGGCGCGACAATGAACCCGGACAGCAGGTGGACCACCCAGCAGGTCCGCAACCTGGTGATGGATCTTGGCGATCGCGTCACCCCGTGTCGGTTTCTTGTCCGAGATCGGGCTGGCCAGTTCACAGCGTCGTTCGATGCGGTCCTGACCGAGAGGGGCATTCAGGGAGTCAGGATTCCTCGGGCGTGTCGCCCCCACGCGAACTGTTTCGCCGAACGGTTCGTGCGCACTATCAGAGCTGAACTCACCGACCGCATGTTGATCGTCGGTGAGCGGTACCTGCGTGTAGTGCTCGCGGAATACGTTCGGCACTACAATGGTCGACGGCCGCACCGTGCCCGCGACCTTCGCCCACCGCACCCGACCCATCCCGTCGTGGACCTCAGCCACGAACGCATCATGCGTCGACCAATTCTAGGTGGGCTGATCAACGAGTACGAACGGACAGCATAAAACCACTGCTCACCATAGGTGGCTGGCTTCTGGAACCCCACCTGGGTTACGGCTCCTGCCCACTCCTCGGGTGTAGTGCGGGATCAGAACCTTCTCGACGAAGGAGTCCAACCGGTGCAGGTAGATGTTGGACAGGACCGGGGAGGCCAGTAGGGTAGCGGTGGCGCATCGCTGCGCCGCTGCCCCCTTAGAACCCGTTATGGAGAATTCTCCATAACCGGTTGTATGTCCCGCGCATGGTTATGTTGAGGACGGGCCTGGAGGGTCGGGGTTTCTCTGCTGAGCGCATTTCAGGGCGGTGATCTGTTCAACATAATCGTGGTCGTCTGGTCGAGGTTTTTTGGATTGGTGTTCTGCGATCCGATCGGAGGCAGCGATGGGCAGGAAGGTGTGGTTGGCGGTGGTGTCGGGGCCGTTGGCGCCGTTCGCGGCGGGGTTTGAGGGGTGGTTGCGGTCTCGGGGGTATTCGCGATCGGCGGCGGCGAACAGGCTGTGCCAGCTCGATCAGCTGAGTCGTTGGCTCGGGTGCGAAGGGCTCGGCGTCGGTGAGCTGACTGGCGAGAGGGTCGAGCGGTTCGTTGACTCGCGGCGCGCGAGGGGTCTGGTGACGTGGGTCTCGTCGCAGAGCTTGGCGCTGCCGCTGGAGTACTTGCGGGAGCTGGGGGTCGTGGTGGCACCGGCACCGCCACTCGCGCAGAGGCCGTTTGAGGAGCTGCTACCCCGAATACCGCCGTTATCTGCTGGTCGAGCGGCAGCCCTCGGAGCACACGGTGGGCGATGCGTAGGTGCCGGCCGCGCGGGGTGTTCCGTGAGGGCTGGGAGCGCCCTGACGGGCTGGGCCTGGAGCGGCCTTTCGGCGGCGGGGTGTGAGCATGTTTCTGGCGCGCGAGTGCCCGAAGCGCAGCGTGTCGGGAGCGCGGGATCTGGTGTGCGCGCTGCGCCGAATCAGGTGGTGAGGTAACGGTCCTGTAACGAATGGTTGAGCAAGGTGCCGCTCGCGTGCTGTGGGGTAGCCGTAACCACCGGTGCTGTGAACAAGCCGGTGCCGACTCTACATAGGGGAGATGTCTTGAACACGAAACGACGCACCGGAGTGCGGATGGGTCTGGTTGCCCTTGCCGGGTCCTCGGCGCTGGTCCTCGGTGCTTGTGGGGGGCATACAGGAGGCCAGCAAGGTGGAACCGCTCAGAGCGGTGGCAATCCCGGTGCTAGCACTAGCAGTGCATGCGCCGCTGCCACCCAGATCTTGGACCACACTCAGTCTTACACCGGCAAGCACGTCACTATTACCGGGACGGTGGGGCAAGTCGTTGATCCGCACGCCTTTACTGTGACTACCGGCAATGAGCAGGGTGGTGCGGCGCAAATTCTGCTTGTTGTGGACAAGCAGACCACCTCGCTGACCCCGGGTTCTCCCGTGCAGATCACGGGGACATTGCAGCCCATGTTCAGCACTGAGGCGGCGCAGGCTTTCACCGGAGGCAGCCTCGGCCAGGGCGCATTCGCCGACTACAACGGCAAGCCTTACGTCCAGGCCGTGTTCACCGGACCGGCCAGCGCCAACCTGACCCGAGGCCAAGGCGGCGTCTTTGGCCTCGGCAGTAGTGGTTGCGGCTCGGCCAATCAGGTCGTGAAGGACATGCAATCCTACACCGGTCAGCAGGTCACGATGACCGGGGCGATCGGGCAGGTCGTTGGCCCACACGCCTTCACCCTGATCGCCAGCGGCAACGCCCAGGGCGTCAGGCCGCAACCGGTGCTGGTCGTGACTCAGGGGACCACGTCGCTGAATCCGGGTTCCCCTCTGGAAGTCACCGGCACATTGCAGCCAGCGTTCAGCACCCACCAGGCACAGGCTTTCACCGGAGGCAGTCTCGGCCAGGGCGCATTCGCCGACTACGACGGCAAGCCTTACGTCCAGGCCGTGTTCATTGGACCGGTCAGCGCCAACTTGAGCGGCGGCCAGGGCATCGGGTAGAGGGTTGATTCCGTGAAGTTGATGTAAGAGCCTGTTGGTAAATGATACTGGTGGGGTTGCCCCAGGGGGACTGTGGGTAGCGATGTGGTCACGGTGGCGTGTCGGGCCGGGCAGGAGAACGGGCTTCTGGTCGATCGAGGAGTTCCCCCTCCTCGATCGACCAGAAGCCCGTGGAGGCTATGCAACAGTCGAGGGGTTCGTGAGTTGATCAGCGCGCCGCCAGCGTGTCTGTTGTCCCTGGACCAGCAGCTTTGACCAGATATCCTGGATCGAGGTGAGCAGCGTGTGGGCCTCGGTCAGGCTCAGACCTACCGAGGCAGTGGTGAGCTGGTCGCGCTCCAGCACGAAGACCTCACTGACCTGCTCCGCTCCCTGTTCCTCGGCGGTGTCGGTGCCGACCTGGACTCGAACAGTGATCGTCACGGGGTGCCCTTCGTAAGCAGGGTGGTCAGGGTGCGGCCCAGCCCAGTCGAAACCCTCGATCCCGATCCACTACCGCAGACCGGGTAACTCCTCGATGGCCTCGCCCAGCACCTCACGCACCGTGCTCGTCGGCGGCGCCTGCAGCAGGAGCGTGGTGAGCTCGGCCATCCGCATGGTGGTGGCCCAGAGGCCGTGTTCTTGGCGCAGGGCCAAGAAGGCCTCCGGGCCGCCACAGTCCTCCGGGGGCGCGGTCCGGGCCCCGCCGCTGCACCACGGGTAGCGCCACCGGGGCCGTGGTCCGGTGATGGCCTCAACGCGCAGGTCGTGACGCCAGCACCCCAGCCGGGAGAAGAAGCCGTAGGCGTAAGTGAACCGCTCCCTGTGCCGTAAGCCGAGATCGGCGAGGCGGACCGTGGAGGGGTCGGCCAACCACAGCTGTCCGGAGCCGAACTCCCGACCGTGCACGATGAAGCGGTACAGGTGCTCGCCGCTCCAGGCGAACGAGGCCTGCAGCACCTCGTGGAGATGCGCTAGGGACAAGGCGGCGGGGACCTCCAGCTGCCGCCAGATCATGGGGCTGATCCCAGCAAGGACCACCCGCAGCCAGTAGACCGTCCCCGGAACATCCCCCCGCGAGTGTCCGGGCCTTGGACACCGTTCCCTCTCACCCGCATCATTCCGGCGGTAAATACCCTTATCACAAGAAAACAGCTCCGACCCCCCGCCACCTGCGGTGCCTGGCATCTCGCCGGAGCCCGACCCTATCGTTACCGCAGGAACCAACCCTCGAGGAAGGGTGGTGCGGGCATGGCGAACCCCCGATAGTCACGATCGTCGAGGACTTCCTCACTAACCTGGTCCGAGCGGGCAAGTCCGCCCACACCGTGCGCGCCTACCACGGCGACCTGGATGACTTCGGCCGGTTTGTCCCGCTCTCCATATACCGGATCACTATCTCGGGCACCGCAAACCGCAAGATCGTCTGACGTCCACACAACCGACGATGATCAAACGGTGGCCGCCCTGTGTCCGGGATCGACACACTGCAAGATCACTATCTGCGGCTGGAGTAGCCTTAGGAGTAGCGACCTGCCGGGGAGACCGGGAAAGCTGGATCACACGAGCGAAGGGGCACAGGTGATCAGGATGGTCAGGCGGGGAGGGCTGTGTAATACAGAGAACTGAAACCGTACTGCGCGCCATTATGGACTTAGCACCAAAAAATGATCACTGGAGAGCCCGCTACGGGGGAACTCGTCCGGCGGATTCGGGAAGGAGTCGACGGAAAAGGACCCGTACTGCGGGTATCTCGCCAGCGGCCTACTTCACTCTGTGGGAGCCGAGGGCGAAATTCCTCCCGGCCACCTGACCATTTCAGAGTTGAGAATCAAAATCGGGGGCGGGTTAGCCAATACCCGCCCCCGACCGCTTACTCACAGCCAATCAATGGCAATCACACCGACTCGGCCAGCACAAGAACAGATCCCGCTGCTAGTCCACCCAGGTCCTCCTGGGCAGGTCCCACAGCCACCGGGAGACCGGCTGCCGTACAGCACGACGCTGTAGCAGCCGTGTAGCAACCGACTGCCACACACTCCACGGTTCGGCACACTCGCGGACGAGGCCTTGCAGGTAGGCCGTCTGGCGCACACCGCACCACACGAGTCCCCTGCGCCTTGAAAGCGAGCGTGTCGAGAGGCACCGGGGGTTCGAATCCCTCCGCTTCCGCCAGCTCTGACCAGGCCAGATGGCCGAGGCGGACGACAGGTTCGCCTCGGCCGGGCTGAGCCTCGTCTCAATTCGCTTTAGGCGGTGTCTCCCACAGGTGTGCGCCGACCTGGGTGGCCACGCTTCCCAGCATCACGTCCTGTTACGCGCTGGCGGCCACAGCGGCGCCCGTGAGGCGCTCACCACGGCCCTCGATCAGCTCCGCCCCATCGCCCGCCGGCACCGCGTCCTGCTCTTAGACGATCGCGCCACCGCCCAGCTGCACCACGGCGACCTTCCCGCCGCATGCTCCCACGCCACCGACGCCGCGCTCCTCCTCCACCACGCAGCGTATGCGATCGGCGCCGCCCGCCTCCTCGCTTCCGCGCCGCCGCAGCACCGCTGAACGGCAAAACCCTCCGCGCCCTCGACGAACACCTCTCCCGCATCGCAGCCTGGCAAAACCGGCCCCCCGGTCCAGGAATTTCCGATGTCTTGAGGCATCACAGGTGTCGGGGTCCTAGCGGCGCATCACCGGCCTGCCGGGGAACCGCGAGAAGTCATGCACCGACCGCGCGCCGTCAAGTTCGGCGATAAACACCGCCTGGTACTCCCGTCGGTGGTGGTGATCAGCCGCTGCGGCTGCTGGTATCCCCGGTCGAGCAGCGCCGCCCGGCGCCCGTTCCGGCGGCCAGCGGGTCGGTGAGCACCTGCGGGTGCGCGGCGAACATCTCTCAATCAGCGAGGACAGCGCGGCGCCCTGGGCGTGCTCGATCGCCGGCTAGCGTACCTAGCCGGATCTGATCTGCCCCCGACCATCCCGCGCCGGCCGGGACCAGGAGCACCGTGCCGGCGAAAGGAGTGCGGTGAGCACTGTGAAGGCCTGGCGTCAGTGGCTGCCGGGCCTTCACAGTGGTGTGCCACCACCATGGGTGAATCTTCCGTGAGGAGGCCCCGGCGCGCGGGTTGCTCCCAACCCCGGCGGACTTCATGCCCCCGAAGCCGGGGCGTCCGGCAGCGTGATCGCGGCGTGCAGATCGGCCAGCTGGTGCGTGACCTCCTCGGCGCTGGCGCCGATCCGGTCCACCAAGGTCAGTGCACGGTCAGTCAGAACGTTCCGTCGGTCTGCGTCGAGGGCCAGCGGGTAGTGCAGCAGCGGATGGCGTAGTCGGAAAGCCGCGAGGGCGGCCACGAGCTGCCCCAAATATGCCTTGGCACTGGGGCCCAACGGTCGTTCAGCCTGGTAGGCGGCGAGGATCGTGCTGCTGGTGTACGCCAGCTCGGTGGCGGTGTCGATGTGCAGGCGGTGTAGAAGCCAATGCGCGAGTACGTGTGCCAGATCGAAGCCGCGTGGCCCGGCATGTGCCTGCTCGAAATCGAACAGCGCGACGCGGGCCGGGCCCAGCAGGAGATTCTTCGGTGAGGGATCACCAAGGCTGAATTCCCGGTCCTGGCCCAGCAAGTGCTCGGCGAGCCGTTGGCATCCGCGTGTGTCGTGGTAGCCGATCCGGGTGGACAGTTGCCGGACCAGGAACTGGTCGGGATCCTCGGGCCGCAGCTGGTCGCCGGGCAGGTCACGGTTCAGTTGCGCGACCGCGCGCACCGTGGCGGCGCCTGCGGACCGCACCGCAGGCAGTGACGCGGTATGCAGGAAGGCCGGGCCAGGGTGCAGTCCTGGGGCCCGCAGATCGGACAAGACCAGGATGTGGTTGGCATCGTCCAGAGTCAGCAGTCTGGGAGTGGCAGCCGGCAGAATCCGGTTGATGCGTTGCAGGGCGGTGGCCTCGATGAGGATGTCCTGCGGGCGTAAGGGGGCCTCGGGAATCCGGTGGCACGCCCCTGGGGCCACGGTGTTTGAGGATTACACTGCCCCGGGTGCCGCAGATCCTAATGACCCGATGGACAACACCGCCCGCGCACTCCTCGGTCTGCAGAATCTCCCCGGTGCGCGCCGCGACCGCGCAGGCCGCGAGCATGGTCACGGGCAGACCTGTCAAGGCGTAGATGCGAGCTTGGACGGACTGGACGACTGTGCTCCCCATTCAGCGCTGGTGCGCGGCCGGTCACGCCTGCGCAGGCGTTGACCTTGGCGGAGATCCTGCTCGCCAACCGGCTACCGCCGAGCCTGTTTCAGGCTTACCACGGCTCCAGCACCGACGAGCTGTCCGCGATCCCGCTCAGCACCGTCCTGTCGGAGCTACCGCAGGACCACCAGGTGGTGCTGCGGTGTATCCGCAACACCGACATCAGCACGGTGCGCAACACTCAGCCGGTCAGAGGACGACTGGACAGTGACCCGGTGGCAGACCTCGTGCATGCCGAACACGGACAGCACCAGCCGCTGGGGATCGTGCACCGCCTAAGCGCCGCGACGTTCCAGGAAGTCGTCACCGAGAACATCGTGCAGTTCCTACGTGAGCAGGCGATCACCACGCCGATCGTCGCCGGTATCTCCGGCGGCGGGGACAGCAACACCCTGGTACGGGGCCTGAAGGCGTTCGCCGACCGTGACGGGCACCCGGCCTCGAAGATCGTGTGCTTCACCCTGGCCATGGATCCGTTGTGGCCTGAAACGGCCGTTGACCGGGCCCGTGCGCTGTGCGCCGACGCCGGATCCGAGCATCGGGTTCTGTACGCGAAGGACATGACCGACCTGATGGGCATGAGCGATTCCCCAGCCCAACTGTGGGAGAAGTTCCGGCGGGACTACGGACCGGACACCGTGCACTTTTTCGGGACCTGCTTCGTGAACCTGGTCGGCCGGCGCCTGTGTGAGCAGTTGGGGGCGACGAACCTATGCGTTGGCTACAACCGCGAGGACCTGATGGCGGAGCTGCTGTTCTGCCTGATCAACGGTCGCCGTCCGCTTCCGTACCCGGTACGGCGAATGGGGCAGACCAATTGTTTGTTCCCCCTGTGGCAGATGCCGAAATACATGCTCGATGCCTGCTACCCGCACTACAGCGCCAGCAACTACCGGGAACGGGTCGATGCCACCACGCCGCAGCGCTCGGCGATCTATTTCCTGGCCCACTGCTTGGACGCGCTCAGCCCCCAGCTGTCCTTGTCAGTGATGAAAGGGGTAGCCGGTCTGATGGACGAGCTGGACGGGTGGAAACAGCTCACTCCGGTCACCGGCACGCCGCTGATGCGCACCCCGCACAGCAGTCCCGAGCACGAGCAGCAGGTTCTGGAACTGCTGCGGCAGTACTTCCCGGCCTGGAGTACCAGCTAGGCCGTGTCCCCACAACAGACAGGGGCCTGATTCCGGTGATCACGACAGGCGGGACAATGGGGGTTCGCAGCCAACTTTTCGCCGGAGGACATACCCATGAAGGCCGAGCCACCATCAGGCACCCGCGACTTCCTGGCCGAAGACCTTCGTCGGCGGAAGGCCGCTTTCGACCAGGTGGGCGCCGTGTTCGAACGACATGGGTTCGACCCTCTGGAGACGCCTGCGTTCGAGCAGCTAGAAGTGTTCCAGGGCAAGCTGGGCGACGACGCCAGCGCCCTGATTTTCAAGATCCTCAAGCGGGGTGTGCACGAGGCCAGCGGGGAGGCCGACCTCGCGTTGCGCTACGACCACACAGTGCCCCTGGCCCGCGTCATCGGCACCTACGGCAGTAAGCTACCCTCCCCGTACAAACGGTACGCCATCGGGAACGTGTGGCGTGCTGACCGGGCGGCCAAAGGCCGGTTCCGCGAGTTCGCCCAGTGCGACATCGACACCGTGGGCAGCAGTTCTGCGCTGGCCGACGCGGAGGTGTTCTGGGCGATCAATGCCGGGCTAGAAGAACTCGGGGTGGAGAACTTCCAGTTTCAGCTCAACTCTCGCAAGGCCCTGTGGGGTCTGCTGCAGGCCTATGACATCGCCCCCGAGCTGGGCACCAAGGCGTTGGGCTCGCTGGACAAGCTCGACAAGATGTCCGCCGACAAGGTCATCGCCGAGCTGGTCGAACGCGGCTTGAGCACCACGACCGCCGAGAACGTGGTCACCGACGTCACCTCTCCGGACCCGGAGCGGATCCGTAAGCAACTACTCGCCAACGAGCTGGGCACCGCGGGCCTGGCTGAGATCGACCTGATGCTACAGCTGACCCAGGACCTGCCCGCCGGGCGGATCCGGTTCAACCCGCGCATGGTCCGCGGCCTGGACTACTACACCGGCCCGATCTTCGAAGTCGAAGCCGACGGTTTCCCCGGCTCCATCGCCTCCGGTGGCCGCTACGATGGCCTGGTCAACAAGCTCGGCGGGCCGGACCTGCCCGCCTGTGGTGGTTCGATCGGTATCGAACGGATCCTGGCGATCCAGGCGTCCGAGGCCACCACCGCCCGCGGCTTGGACGTGGTGTTGACGGTTCTGGGCGCTGAACAGGAGATCATGCGGCTAGCTGGGCAGTTCCGGGCCGCCGAGTTGACCACCGGTATCTACCTGGGCTCCTCGGGCAAGCTCACCAAGCAGCTCAAGTGGGCCAACGACTCCCGCGCGCGGTTCGCGGTCATCTACGGCGGCGACGAGCAAGCCGCCGCCGAGGTGACCATCCGCGACATGGGCAGCGGCGAGCAAACCCGGGTCCCCCTGGACCAGGCCTGCTCCGTGCTGCGGTCCCGCATCACGGAACCAGCCCAGCAGTGAATACCGCCGCTGTGAAGCAGAGCATGGCGGGGCATGCTCTGCGTGCGTCAAGCGCGGAGGGGCAGAAAAACGATCATGCATGCTGCAAGTACCAACCGGACGGACCTTGATCTCCGGCCCTTCAACCAGCAGGGTCTGGTTCTTATGCTGACACGTTAGGTCCACACCAGCTCAGCCTGGATTCACGGCCCGAATTTGGGTGATCATTCTTGGTCGTTTAGTTGATTTTCATTTGGGAGTGCTCGATCGTGGGCGTGTGGCATCTGCCGGCCCCTTATCCGGCTTGTCCAGGTGGTATCTGCGGTCGGGCCCTCTCGGGCGGGTGGTCAGTTCAGGCGGCCAGGGCTGGGGGTGAGCGGTGGGTGGCCTGGAAGGCGCCGAGCCAGGGCCATGCTTCGGGCAGGTGCCAGGTGATGGTGTCGCGTCCGCTGAGGAAGCCCGCTGGGTGTTGCGCTTCGCGCTTAGTCGAACGCGTCGTCACGTCTCGGCTCGGCGCCCAGATCGGCACAGCGATACCCTGGTGCGGAAATGACCAACGTCGATATTGTCTTCGCGGGTGCCTCTCACCTGCGCGTCACAACGCTCACGGCGCTCGATCACGAGCGCAGCCCGGATCCGTGAAGCTGATCATCAAGCTGTCTGACCATTGGCGTGTCCTGCCATGGTTGCAGGGCGGCACGAATGCCGCGCACTCGTTTCACGAGACGATCGGCACGATTTTGGGCAACGAACTTCCCCACATCCGCAAGCGTAGCCGTGCCTTCCTCAATATCACCCGCTTGCACGTGGGCCGCGCTAAGATCCAATTTGGCCATCGCGACATTGATATTTCTATACGGGAAATCGGGCCGCTCTGCGTAGAGTGTCAACGATTCACCAATGGTTTGCACCGCGTCGGCTGTCCGGCCGAGTGCAAGCAGGCACCGGCCGCGCCGAGCGACGTGTGCCCCTTCGCTGTACGTATAGAAGGTAGGCGGCGACTGGTCCGAACACCCAGGCAGATAGACCTGCGTATTGTCAAGGTGCCGCATTGTTGCGTTATAGTCACCCATCGCCGCAAAAGCACATGCACCAATGTCGGAAGCAACCGCACTCAAACCGGCATGGTGCGCTTGTGCTGCCCATGTTTGTGCGGCAACGGCATAGTCAACCGCGATAGCCGGTGATCCGGATGACTCGGCAGCAAGGCTCGAATTCACCAGCACCATGGTGGCGAGCTCCACATCCTGCTCATCATGCGCCACACCACGCGCCTGCTCGTAGTACCGACGCGTAGCAGAGAGATCGCCGGCGTTAAAGAAAATCCAGCCCGCGATTCGCAGAGAATTGCCGAACACCGAGAGAAGACGAGGCCGTAGCTCCTCAGGACACTTAGCAATCATATCGTGCAATATCATCTGTTGGGCAAGAACGGTGTGCAGCGCAGCCCGCGGACCCAGTTTGTCGTTGCTAAGAACGGAATCAAAAAGAACCGATTCGATGTGCGTAATGACCGGCGCATCCACCCGCTCGGGTTGAACAATAGCCGCCACCACCCGTTCTTGCTCGTCAGGATCCAGACCGTCGAGCCACGAGAAAATAAAGGGACTGGTCGCGGTCGAACCACATAGCTGCACCAGGCCACGCCGGTTCATCCTGTCCACCCATCGCCGCAAGCTCGCCAACAACTCAGTATACCCCTCCCCAGCATTAATGCTCTGCGCGGCAGCAGTGACCAGCGCCAGATGCGCGGCGACCAACGCAGCACCATCACCGGCAGCGCCGACGTGGGTCAACGAAGGCGATGGAGTCACCCCATCACCTCGACGACTCTGGGAGCCCTCAGGCCGCCGCTCCGAAGACTCTGCGGTCCCCTCATCATTCGAGCAGGGCATCTCGGACGTGGCGGAGGGATCTGTCTCCGTCTCGACCGCGAGCAGCAGCTCATCCAGCCTCGCGGGCGTGACACCCAGCAACTCGGCCAGCTTGGGTCGCAGCCACGGCAGCGGTTCACTCTCGCCGCTCTCCCAGCGACCAACGGTAGTGCGGTCCACGTCGAGCCGCTCGGCCACCTCCTCCTGGGTAAAGCCGGCGGCCTTGCGAGCTATCACTAACAACACACGCTTACGGCCCCTCACGATGTGCAGCCCCCTCACCGGAATCCTCACGCAGGAGGCTCAGCATACCGACAACACTGGTCAGTCCGAACACCACAGCAACCACGCATCACCAGCGCGGCATGAGCCACGCAACCACAACCACAGTGCGGAATTGGCACGCTGGCACGCACCGACACCCAGCAGCTTGACTTGACGGTATGGCCCCAACGCCGAAAGAGACGCGAGCTGAGCACGGCCTGGCCCCTCGGCGGGCTCACGTTCACCCGGCCGGCCGACCCCTTGCCCACATGCCCGGATGAGCGGGCGGGACACGATTCCGCCCGCTGCTGAGAAATTGAGGTCAATCATGGCTGACGGCGCGACTGTAAGGGGATCCTGCGGGAAAAGCAGGACCATCCCGGTCACCTGCGTGCCGCACGGGGGCTCGCGGGGTTTCGCCACTCTAATGGTGCACAAACGCGGTGAGGAGATCGTGCTCGACGTGCCGGTCACCGGCGGGTGCGTAATCATCCTTGACGAGGCTGCCGCGACAGCGTTGTTCGACGTCCTCGGAACGTGGCTGGGCGACTACCTGAGGGTAGAACTCGGATGAGCAGCACCGAGGTGGATAAGGTGAGAAAGCCTGCCCGCCCTTACCGGTTCACTGACGTGGACGGCACTCCCGTTCCGTTGTTGTGTCGGGTGGAGCACATCGCGGTCGACCCCCAGAACGGGGCAATGCCCTTCCGACTGCGCCAACAGGGCCACGTCATCGGATGGGACACCACCTGGCTGCACGTATGCATGGACCGCCATCAGGAGCTGGTCGTCCTTCGGGCGCACCTGGTCCGCGTGCTCGACTGGCCCCGGGGATCGCGATGAGGACTACCACGAGGAAGGCGGGCTGGCGGGAATTACGAGAGGCCGCCCTCAGCGCCACCCGCTGGGGCTGGCCGGTGACGCCGGGCACGTTCCTGGGCCCTGATCAGCGCTGGCATGGCCGGGAGGGCGCCCGCAGGCTCGGCCCCATCGAGGACACCTGGGCAGACACAGCGGTCACCGACCCCGCCGAGGCCTACGAAATCTGGAGCGAGCACCCCTACGGTGTGTTGCTCGTGTGTGGGCGGGGAGTGGATGTGCTGGAGCTGCCGCAGCGGCTGCGCGGGCTGCTGGCTTTCCCCGAGGTGCCGCACGTACCCCTCGCGATGACGGCGCCACCGGTGCGGTGGTTGCTGTTCACCGCCACCGGCTCGGGCGCGGTGTCCGGCGAGCTGGCCTCAGCGGGGGTGCGGTTGCACACCGCGGGGGCCTGGGTAGCCCTGCCCCCCACCACCGTGGGGTTCCTGTCCCCGCAACGGTGGCTCGAGCCACCCCAGCACCCCGGCACGGGGCGGTTGCGCACCGCGGATGAGGTGCAGCAGGGGCTGCTCACCGCGCTACGGCGCTCCCGGTTCGGCACCGGGTCGGGTGACGATCATGACGAATAGCACTGGCCCCCGGCACCGTGCCCCGTCCCGATGGTGCCACCTGGAGGGCGAGGGTGAGGTGGTCACAGTCGCTCAGCTGCTGGACCGCCACCAGTGCCAGCTGTCCCAGCACCGGCCGTTGCGGCACCGATGGTTCCCATTCCGGCGCGAGCATGCCGGGCCACCGAGGCGTGCGGCAGGAGTACCGCAGCCCCGCGCCCCCCCGACTAGCACGGCCTCGCTCAGGCTCCGCGCCGCGGGCTCTGGTGGCTGGGATGAGCCCAGCTCCCCGCGGCGTGGTCACCAGACCGAACCCGGGCCTCCCTCTACCCACAACCGGGGTTCAGTCTGTGTCGGAGAAAACCAGGAGGCCCCACCGCTCTGCCGCGGTGGGGCCTCCTGGGCACAACACCGTTTAAGGAGGTGACAATGATCGTGTGCCCCGAGGGGGTTAACCGAACGAACACTGAGGCTTATTCAGGGCGGCGTTATCGATCTTGTGAGACACCTGCTGAGCTGCAACGATCAGCCGTCGATCAAGATCGCTGAATAAGCCTCACTGGTTGCCCGTACCCGGATCTCGGCGACTGTTAAATCGGTTAAAACCAATGGTGACCTCAATGTTCTGATCGTTGGGTCACCGTGGTCACCCCAGGTGAGAAAACCAGGAGCCCTCATCTGTACCGCCCCCGACGGTGGGGGTTCTAGGCACCACACGGCAGGGCACTCGGCTCCCTAGCACGACTCCCTGGTTGATGACTGCAACACAGGATGAAAGAAAACGAGGGATGAGACGCTTCTATGGAGTTCGCCCACAATCACCACACGAACAAGGAGACATGAATAATAATGGTACCGGTGCCGGGTTGGTGTGCGAGTACGAAGGTGTGGCGTTCACGGACGGCACCACAGTGATCAGCTGGCGTGCGCTCTATGAAGCCCCCTTGATCTGGGATTCGTTCGACGATTTCCAGCGCGCGGAGGCCATCACCGGAGTCGTGGTGTCGTGGCTTGACCCGGAGTGACGAGGAATGAACGACGATGTGGGCACGTCCAGCACCGCGATGCCGGCATGGTTTGTGGGCGCTATGGTTTTTTGGTCGATCTATTTGGCCGTGACATGAATATCCGAGATGCGCGCTGAGCGACGGCATCGGGAGGCTCTGATGATGCGCCGATCCAGGAATCGGCGCCCGGGTCCGCATTCCTGGATTCCTGATCGGAGGTGCCCGGTGAGTGAGCTGGACCGGGAATTTATGGAGCAGTGAGGTGCGACGGCGGTGCGATGAGGTGGGTGTTCCTCGGCGCTGGGGCATGCCGTGGCTCTCGCGGGCACGGCGGCCCGAGCGGAGCGAGGAGCATCTGCGCGCCCGAGTCGCCGAGGTGGCTGATCGGGGGTCGGTGGCCGCGCCGACCCCAGCGCCACCTCACACGGGGGTTATCCGCAGTGTCGGGGACGCAGATCCCCGGGGTGTAGTGGGGTGAGCTCGATGACGGGAAAACATCATCAGCCAAAGCCACCGTGGTGGCGTCTCGGTGCGCTGTGGCGACATCTGCGCGGTCGCAGACATCCGGTGAGTCCGCCGAGGCACGTCAATGAGATCGTTGACGGGGACAGCGGGCTGGTGCATTGGGCGACCGATGAGGCCTTCGAACAGGGTCTGCGGGAGCGCACCGGGCGCTACCTGGTGTTGTGTGGGCGCGAGATCCCTGTCGCGAGTATGGTCACCCCGCCTGGTCGCCTCTGTGAACCGTGCGCCGAATTGCAGGAATTGATGGGGCGCGCGTGAGCAGTCCCGAATCCTCGATGGGAACGCGGAACTGGATGAGGGGCCGGGTCGTGAGTCCCGCGGTGTCCTCGACGCACATGGATGGGGCGATTGATGTGGTGATCGGTGGGTCCCCGGACGGGCTGATCACGCTGGGGCCGCACGGTGCGGGCGGGTGTGTGGTCACGGTGCAGGCCGCCGTGGGTTTGAACCGCCCTGTGCACCGTGCGGGTGCGGACCTCCATGACGAACAGAACGTAGAGTCGGCGTAGCGTGATCGTGTCGAGGGTGAAAAAATCGGTGACGAGCAACCCGGTGGTTTGAGCGCGCAGGAAGCTTCGCCAGTTGGGGTCTGCTCGGCGTGGTGCTGGCTCGAGGCCGGCGGCGGCCAGGATGCGGCGGATGGTCCCCGAGCCCAACCGGTGCCCTAGCCCAGCGAGTTCGCCTTGGATACGGCGGTGGCCCCAGGCCGGATTCTCCCGCGCTACGCGCAGCACCAGGTCACGGATCTCCTCGCTGATGGGCGGACGGCCGGACTGGTTGGAGTAGGTCCACTTCCTGGCGATCAGACGGCGATGCCAGGCCAGCAGCGTGCCAGGGGTGACGATCCGATGCCGACATAACTTGGCGAGGGAGTCGGCGGGCGAGCAACCTAAGCCAGCCGAAGACCGTGACAGAGATCAGATACAGCAGTCGGAACAGCACGACTCACGATCATGTCATGCTCACGTGCAGTCAGTGAAACCCCAGGTCATCGCACGTATATCGAGTTTTGGCACTGTACACCCCGGCACGCCACCGCCCCACCCGGCCCGATCAGGTAGGGACCGTTCTCATTAGTATGAGAGGCTACAGTTGGCTACGCTGTAGTCATGAGCTCACCCCGGTCTGTGCGCTTCGACGCGGACGTGCTTCGGCGTCTCGGCAGGTACCTACGCAACCATGCCGGCACATCGGTGTCCTCGGTGGCCAATCTGTTCGTCGACGAGGCGCTGCGGGCGGAAGAACACCCTGGCATTGTCTTCCGTCCCGGCCCGACCGGTCGGCGTGCCGGGCTGGCCGGTGGCCCGGACGTGTGGGAGATCATCGAGACCTTGCTGATCGTGCGGGAAGCCGAACCGGGCCTCGCCGACGATGCGCTCGTGGTCGCGACCGCCGAAGCGACGGGACTGCCCGCGCGCAAGGTCATGGTCGCCGTGCGGTACTACACCGCATACCGGGCAGAAATCGACCAGCGGATCGCGGCGAACCGGGACGCCGCAGCCGACGCCGAGGCCGCATGGCAGGCCGAGCATGACTTGCTGCGGGGAACTGATCGCGCCTCGTGAAGCTCCTGCTCGACGAGATGTACCCGCCCACGCTCGCCGAGGCGCTCCGCGACAAGGGTCACGACGTCATCGCCGTCGCCGCCTCGGCCGACCTCGCTGGCAGCGATGACGCCACCATCCTCGATGCCGCGACCGCCGACGGCCATTGCCTGCTCACCGAAAACGTGCGGGACCTCACGGTGCTGGGCAGACGCACCAACCATGCCGGCGTGTTGCTCGTGCACGCCCGCCGCTGGCCCCGTACCAGGGCAGGTCTGCCCGCGCTCGCCAACGCCGTGCACCATGCGATCTCTGCGGGTCGACTCCCCGGTCCTGGCGAGATCAGCTGGCTTACCTGACCGTCCGGGGAGGTCACCTCAGTTTAGTACGGTCACGAGGGTGTCCAGAACTTTGATCCGCAAGCGTCAGACCCGCGACTGTCCCACCACCAGGTTTTTCCGCTGGTGGAGCAGCAAAGGATGCCAGAACCCAATATTTCCGCGTTTAACAACCGGGTTTGCGCACCGGCCGTGGCGTCCGGGCTGGTGCGCCTGAAGCGGTGGCATTTGTGGTTGCATTCGCTCGCCGCCAATAAGACCCGTGGGTGACCGTGTCCAGCGGCCGACCTGCCTATTTGCGCTGGAGTGGTCACCGCTGATCGCCGGGTCGACGACCTTGAAAGCGAGCGACCTGCGAGGGTCCGGGGGTTCGAATCCCTCCGCTTCCGCCAGCGTTGACCAGGCACGATGTCGACTGGCCGGGTCACTTGGGTCGCCACACTCACGTCCTAATGTAGCAACCGTGTAGCAACGGCTCCTCACTCGGCCCCCCAGTTGATCTTATCGAGGACCTGGCGCATTGTGTCGAGTTTGGTGTGCGCGTAGATCCTCATCGTGACGTCCAGGTCCGCGTGCCGGGCGATCGCCTGAACCACACGCGGAGGGGTGCCCAGTTCCAGCAAAAGGCTCACGACGGTGTGTCTGAGATCATGCAGGCGGACTCCTGGTAGCCCCGCTTGTACCCGGACGCTTTCCCAGTGGGTGTTGAGGCTTCGGGGTTCGATGGGTGTGCCGATGCTGGTGGAGAAGACCAGACCGTGAGGCTTATGCAAAACCCTCCTTGAAGAAGTACAGGCCGATAGCGGCCCCGAACGAGGACAAGAAGGTCTTCAGTGGCCTTCTGTAATCCACGAAGAGGATCCTCCATGTCTTCAGGTTGGCGACGGCTCGCTCGACGGGAGCACGCAGCGAGCTGATCTGGTTATTGTAGTCCTGTTCGCGCATGTACAGGTCACGGTCTTGCGGCTTGCGAACCGGAGTGATGATGTAATCAGTTCCGATGAATCCCTTGTCGCCGATCACATCGCCTGCCAGCTTGAGAATCATCTCGCACTCTGATCCTTTCAGTTTGGCCATGTCGTGCTGGTTGCCTGCAACCGGCTCGGAGACGAAGGTGAGACGGCCAGCGAGATTCGTG
>JAFAPC010000137.1 GCA_019247305.1 Pseudonocardiales bacterium | reverse complement strand
GGAGGCTGAGCTAGCGGAGGAACTCATGCGAGAGCTAGTCGCGACCCTGGCACGATCGTTGGGCCGTCGCAAGGCACTGCAAGTCGCCAGATGGGCGCTGGGCATCGTCGGCCTGGCCGGCCTGGACGCTGATGAATGCACCCGGGTGGTGCTGGCTGTGGAGTTTCCGCACCGGGTTGATGGCCGGGTGGTGAAAAACCTGGCGACCACACTGGCTTATTGCCGACGGCAACAAGACACCTTGGGACCGGCCGAGGTGCTCGATACCGTCCTCGCGCAACACCAGATCGTCCGCCACCTGCTTCACGGCGGCTGCCCGGAAGAGTGGCGCCGGCCACTAAGAACCGTGGACAGCAATATCGCCACCACCATCGGTAGCTACCTCGTCGATATGGGCCAACCCGACATGGCACGCCACTACCTGGAGCGTGCTCGCCGGGCTGCCCACGACGCCCGCAACCCAGCCGCCGCCGCCCACGCGGCAATCAACACCAGCTTGGCGGCATTCCGGCGTGGCGACACACCCATCGCCCTGGACACCGCCGCCGCGGCGCACAGCTTGGCCGCGCGCACCGATGACCCCCGACTCAAAGCCCTCGCCGAGTTGCACGCCGCCGCCGCTTACGCGCTCGATGGCCAATACGGGCCGTGTATGGCCGCGTATGAGCGGGCGGGTGGGTTCTTAGCCGGCGCGAGCGGGAGTGGTGCGGAGTCCTTGGTGTACTGGGTGCACGAGGGTGCGCTCGACTGTAGTCTCAGCAAATTCCTCTCCATGCTGGGCAGACCCCACGACGCCGTCGACGCCGCCAGCAACGCTCTAGCACGATGCGAAAACACCCCCTATGTGGTCAACTACGCGCTGTGTGAAGTGAGGTTGGGTACCGCGCTCGTCCTCGCCGAGGACATCACCGAGGCCACGCGGGTCCTGGGTGAAGCGGCCAGCCTCGCCAGCCTCTCCCCCCAGCTCACCACGGAACTGCACGCCGCCCGAGCCCTGATGAAACCCTGGAACAACACCCCAGCCGTCACCACCCTCGACGCCCAACTCGAAGCCCACGGACTCAAGCTCACCACCACACCGTCCTCGTAGCCCCGGACGTTGTGGTGAGACCAGCGCTACGCCTGCAACCTCGGCACCGCCGAACAGGACGCCTCGCCCAGCAGTGCCGCCCATCCCTGACCGCTGGGCGAGGTCCGCATCACCGTGAGAAAAGACTGTTAGGTCTGGGTAGTGGCGAGCTGTCGGGCCTTGCGGGCTAGTTCCTGGGCTTCGGTGCCGGGGCGGGCTGCCAGCGCGGTGGCTAATGGTGCGACCAGGTCCCGTCGCACGGCCAGAGAGTGCAGGGTGGTCACTGTGGTGATGGCCTCGTGGGCCAGCGTGAGTCCTTGGGGTTCCCCGGCTCGCAGGTGGACTTCGGCGAGGACGAGGTTGGCCACGATGTGGCCCCTTCGGTAGTGGCCGTGGCGGTAGGTGCGCACCGCGCTGGCGGCGGAGTGCTCGGCAGCATCCAGTTGGCCCAGGCTGATCTGGATCCTTGCGGTATCTAGCTCAGCGCTGGCGTGCTCGAAGTCATCGGGGGGTGCCCCTTCGTCGGTGGCTTTGGCGAGGTAGTGGGTGGTCTCCCGGAGGCGGCCCATGGCCGCGTAGGCGGTGGCGGAGGTCCGGTTCAGCCGTGCGGTGAGGGTCGGTGTCCGGGGGTCATCAGGTGCCGGTGGGGGCTTGCTGGGCGCGAACCCTATGAGCCGGCAGTGCCCGTGATGGCGCTCAGGTGAAGTTCCCCGGAGCTGCTTACTGAATTTCCCCACCCGCGTGGCTCCGCCGGGATGGCGGAGGTCCCTTTGAGACTGCTGGTCTCTGACCACCATGCAGCTCGAAGGGACCTCCGCTTTTCATGCTTACACGGGAGGATGATGTGGACGCGCATGCGTTGTATCGCCGGGGCTGGTCGATCTCCGCGATCGCCCGGCACCTGGGTCATGACCGCAAGACCATCCGCGCTTACCTGCACGGCGGCCGGGTCGCCGGGCAGCGGGCTCGGACCGAAGTCGATTGCTTTGAGCCTTACGTTGACTATTGCCGTGAGCGGTTGCGTGAGGACCCGCATCTGTGGGCGACCACGCTGTTCGATGAGCTCCTTGAGCTGGGGTATGACCGGTCGTATCCGACGCTGACCCGGGCGTTGCGAGTCCGCGGGCTGCGTCCGGCGTGTGAGCCGTGTCGTCCGGCGAAGGATCGGCCGGTGGCGGTGATTGAGCACCCGCCGGGTGAGGAGACCCAGTTCGACTGGGTCGAGCTGCCGGACCCGCCCGCGCACTGGGGCTGGGGACGCTCAGCGTTGCTGCTGGTCGGGGCGCTGTCTCACTCGGGACGGTGGCGGGGGGTGCTGGCCGAGTCCGCTGATCAGCCGCATCTGATCGAGGCACTGCACCGGGTCAGCGTCGCGCTGGGCGGGCTGACTCGGGTGTGGCGGTTCGATCGGATGGCCACCGTTTGTCATCCCGACTCCGGCCGGGTCAGCGCGTCGTTTGCCGCGGTCGCTAAGCACTACGGCGTCTCCGTGGCGATCTGCCCGGCCCGGCGCGGCAACCGCAAGGGCGTGGTGGAGAAGGCCAACCACACCGCCGCGCAACGCTGGTGGCGCACCGTGGCCGACGATGTCACCGTCGAGCAGGCCCAGACCGGTCTGGACCGGTGGTGCACCCTGCGTGGCGACATCCGGCTGCGCCCCACGCCCGAGGGCAAGGCCAGCGTGGTGAGCATCGCCGCCTCCGAGCCGCTGCGCCCGCTGCCTACGCCGTTCCCGGCCACTCTCACCGTCGAGCGCGTCGCCTCAGCGCAAGCGCTGGTGGCCTTCCGCGGCAACCGCTACTCCGTGCCCCCTGAGCTGACCCGCGCCCCGGTGAGCGTGTCGCACCGGCTCGACGCCACCAGTATCGACATTGCCACCACCAGCGGAATCGTCATCGCCCGGCACACCCTCGCCACCCCCGGCGCAGCGGCCACCGTCCGCGACACCGGGCACGTCGCCGCCCTGGAACGCGCCGCGCTCGCCGCGCACACCGACGCCCCACCGCACCGGCGCAAGCAACGCATCCCACCCGGACCCGCCGCCCACGCGGCCGCCGCGGCCCTGCGCGCCCGCACCACCAGCACACCCCCCACCGACCCTCCCGCAGCCAGCGAGGTGCTCGACCTCGCCGCCTACGTCACCGCCGCCGAAGGAAGGAACACCCTCCGATGAGCACGACCACCCCCACACCGGCATCGCCGACGCCCAACACCCCGGCCCAAGCACGGCTCTACCAGCAGCTCCGCAGCCACCTCGCCGCCCTCAAGCTGCACACCGCCGCCGAGGCACTGCCCACCGTCTTGGACACCGCCACCGCCGAAGGCCTCTCCCTGACCGCGGCACTGGAACGGCTCCTTGCCCTGGAGATCGACGCCACCGAGGCCCGCCGCCTCACCAGCCGGCTGCAGTTCGCCTCCCTGCCCACCCCCGCGACCCTGGAGGACTTCGACTACGACGCCCAACCCGCCGCCGACCGCACACTGATCACCGAACTGGCCACCTGCCGCTACCTCGACTCCGCCACCAACATCCTGCTCATCGGACCACCCGGCACCGGCAAAACCCACCTCGCCGTCGGCCTGGCCCGCAAAGCCGCCGAAGCCGGCTACCGCACCTACTTCACCACCGCCGCCGACCTCACCGCCCGCTGCCACCGCGCCGCCCTCGAAGGCCGCTGGTCCACCACCATGCGCTTCTTCGCCGGACCAGCACTCCTCGTGATCGACGAACTGGGCTACCTCCCCCTACCCGCCGAAGCCGCCTCCGCCCTGTTCCAGGTCGTCGCCCAGCGCTACACCAAGACCAGCATCATCCTGACCACCAACCGCGGCGTCGGCTCCTGGGGCGAGATCCTCGGCGACACCACCGTCGCCGCCGCCCTGCTCGACCGCCTCCTACACCGCTCCGTCGTCCTCAACCTCGACGGCGACTCCTACCGCCTACGCGACCACCACGCCCGCACCGACACCCTCCGACGCACCACCACCGGAAACACCCGCCGACCCCTACCATAACCACCACCCCGGGTGGGGAACTTCGATGAGCAACTCCGGCCAAGATCATTAAGCGCCATCACCCGAGCTGGAAGACCTTCAGCGCATCATTGGGCTGCCCGGCGCGGATCAGCACCAACCCGGCGTGCCAGGCAGCGTTGACGACCCCGCAGGCATCC
This sequence comes from Pseudonocardiales bacterium, assembly GCA_019247305.1. GTDB lineage: Bacteria > Actinomycetota > Actinomycetes > Mycobacteriales > Pseudonocardiaceae. The sequence continues at coordinate 9,893 of JAFAPC010000137.1, read as the reverse complement.
CCCGCCGCATCAGCCAACCGCACCGCGCGGCTGAAATGGCCGGTACTCGCGACCCCGGAGTCATAACAGCACCACCCCGCCTCGGTGTGCAGCTCAGCCAACGCGCTCGCCAACGCTGCCTTGACCGCCTCGGGCGCGGGGATCTGCATCCACCGGGTATAGCGCGTCACCACAGCCTCGAAGGGATCAGCCTGCCCGCCGAAGTACCGCGCCACCCCGCGCAGTCGCTCGGTGACCGCTCGCACGGCGTGCACGTGGGACAGATCCAGCTGCGCGGGCAACACCTGGCCGTTGGCCCAAGCCAGTTCGATCGGCTCCCCCATGCCGAAGAGCGGCTCACCTAGGGTCGCCGTCGAGATGGTGGCCACCAGAGCACGGCGTTGCACGTCCTCATCCACCTCCTCCGCGACCGACGACGGGTCCGGCGTCTCCTTACCGTAGCTCAGGCCTATCCGCACACCGCCCGCGTAGCAGACAAATGCCACCAGCAGCACGAACGCCGGTCACCCACGCCTGCGGTGCCTAGCGTTTGCCCTGCTAGCTGGCGGTAGCGGTGGGATTTGAACCCACGGAGGGCGCAAGCCCTCACGCGCTTTCGAGGCGCGCTCCTTCGGCCGCTCGGACACGCTACCGCGGGTCAGGATAGCGGATGGGCGCTTGCGGCGCTTGTGAGTGGCGATGCGAGTCATAGCTCGCATCGCCACTCACAAGCGCCGCAAGCGCATGAACCCGGTGAGCAGAGCGGCGCACTCGTCAGGCAGGACACCCCCGAGCACCTGCGGGCGGTGCGGCAACCGGCGATCCCGGACGACGTCCCACAGCGAGCCGACCGCACCGGTCTTGGGTTCCCAGGCGCCGAACACCAGACGGTCCACCCGGGCCGCCACCACCGCGCCCGCGCACATCGTGCACGGCTCCAGGGTGACCGCCAGGGTGCAGCCGGTCAGCCGCCAGCCCGGGTCTGGCCCCCCGTTCTGTAACCGGGCGTCCCGCAGCCGGATCGCCCCGGCGCGCAGGGCCAGCAGCTCGGCGTGCGCGGTCGGGTCCCCGGTGGCTTCCCGGGCGTTGCAGGCAGCCGCTAGCTCGACGCCGTCGGCGTCCACCAGCACGGCTCCGACCGGGACGTCCCCGGTGGTCACCGCGCCGCCGGCTACCTCGATCGCGCGCCGCACCAGCGCCAGGTCAGCACTGCCCGCCGGGATCATCCCGGCTGTTTCTCCAGCAACGCGGACAGCTGCGGGGCGAACCCGCAGCGCTGGGCGATCATGTCGAGCTGCTCGTCCGGGTACAGGTCCACTTCGTCGATGATCACCTGCATCTCCTCCGCTGGCAGCCCCAGGTCGGCGAGCACGCCGAGGTCGCCCTCCGGCCACACTTCATCGGCATCCACGGCGTCTTCTTCCGGGACCTCGACGCGCAGCAGGTCGAGCACGTCGGCGGCGACGTCGTAGTCCAGCGCCGCAACGGCGTCGGACAGCAGTAACGACACCCCGCCGGGTACCGGACGTACCACGACGAAGAACTCGTCATCGACGTCGAGCAGGCCAAAGACAGCGCCCGTGGAACGTTGCCCGCGCAGCTGAGTGATCGCCGCGTCGAGGTCTTTCAGGGCCGCAGCGTCCAGTTTTGTGCACTGCCAGCGTCCGTCCTCACGGACGACGGCGACAGCGAAGCCGGTGACCGACATGGCACAAGTATGCGCCGTTTGGCTCCCCACGGAAATGCGATCACCGATCTGACCCCCTGAACCGGGGATGACGTGCGATAATAAAAGGTTGTGAGCACGACCAACCCGGGCCCGACCGACCTGGTGCGGGTCGCCAGGGTATTGCAGCCCCACACGGTCGCGCTGCGCCGGGCCTTGCACCGGCGCCCAGAACAGGGTCTGCACCTGCCCGAGACCCAGTCCGCCGTGCTGCGGGCGTTGGCTGACCTGCCCGTGCAGGTGCACACCGGGCGCTCCACCACCTCGGTCGTCGGCGTAATTGAGGGTGGGCGGCCGGGGCCGACCGTGCTGCTGCGGGCGGACATGGACGCGCTGCCGGTCACCGAGGAGTCGGGGGTGCCGTTCAGCTCGCAGACAGCTGGCTCGATGCACGCCTGTGGGCACGACACGCACGTCGCGATGCTGGCCAACGCCGCCCGGCTGATCGCCGAGCACCGTCACGAGCTGGCCGGCCGAGTGCTGCTGATGTTCCAGCCCGGGGAGGAGGGCTTCCACGGGGCGCGGTACATGCTCGATGAGGGCCTGCTGGAGCTCACCGGGACGCCGGAGCGCGCCTTCGCCCTCCATATCACCTCCAGCCTGCCCAGCGGGCTGGTGCAGACCAGACCCGGGGTCATCCTGGCCTCAGCGGACACGCTGCGGGTCACCGTCACCGGCCGCGGCGGCCACGCCAGCGCGCCGCACAAGGCGTTGGACCCGGTGCCCGCCGCCGCAGCGATGGTGGGCGCGTTGCAGACCATGGTCACCCGGGTGCTCACCGTGTTCGACCCCGCGGTGCTGACCATCACCCGGATCGCCGCGGGCACCACCAGTAATGTCATCCCCGAGACCGCGGAGCTGGAGGGCACGATCCGAGCACTATCCGAGCACACCCGGACCACGGTGCACGAGCAGGTGCGCCGGGTCTGCGAGCACGTCGCAGCCGCGCATGGCTGTACGGCCACAATAGAGATCGAGCAGGGCTACCCGGTCACCATCAACGACGCCCAGGTGAGCCCGCAGGTGCTCGGCCTGGCCCGCCGGGTGCTCGGCGAGGGCCATGCGGAGCTCATGCCAGATCCGCTGATGGGTGCGGAGGACTTCTCCTACGTGCTAGCTAAGGTGCCCGGCGCGATGGCGTTCCTCGGCGCCTGCCCGCCCGGCCACCAGCCGGAGACCGCCCCGGCCAACCATTCCAACCGGGCGGTCTTCGACGAGTCGGCGATGGTGCACGGAGTGGCCCTCTACGCCGGCTTCGCGCTGGAAGCGCTGACCTCGTGAGCGAGCGCACCCTGTGCGTCATCGGATTGGGCCTGATCGGTGGGTCACTGCTGCGGAGCGCGCAGAACGCCGGGTGGACAGTTCGGGGTGCGGCGGCCTCGGAGGCCGACGTCGCCGCAGCCCGTCACGCCGGCTTCACCGTCACGTCCTCGGTCGACGACGCGTTGGCGGAGGTATCCGACGACGACGCTCTGGTGGTGCTCGCGGTACCGCTGCCCGCGGTGGTCGAGGTGCTGGGGGTGCTGGCCCGGTGCGCCCCGCGCTGCCGGCTCACCGACGTGGTGAGCGTGAAGCAGCCCGTCGCGGCGGCGGTGGCGCGCCTGGTGCCCGCAGCCCGCTACGTCGGCGGGCATCCGATGGCGGGCAGGTCCGCCTCCGGCTGGGCGGCCGGGTCGGCGACGCTGTTCCGTGGGGCCTCCTGGATGCTGGGCTGCGACGACGGCGCCGACCCGCTGGTGTGGGCGCACATCGCGCAGCTAGCGCTGGACTGTGGGGCGCACGTGGTGCCCGCCGGTGCCGCCGACCACGACGCTGCGGTGGCCCGGGTCTCGCACCTGCCGCATGTGCTGGCCGCGGTGCTCGCTTCGGTGGGCGCCGACGGTGGGCCACTGGCGATGGCGCTGGGTGCGGGGTCGTTCACCGACGGCACCCGGGTGGCCGCCTCAGCGCCCGAGCTGGTCCGGGCCATGTGTGAGGGCAACCGCGAGGCCCTGCTTGCGGCGGTGGACGACGCTCTGGGGCGGTTGGGTGCGGCCCGCGGCTCGCTGGCGTCCACCGGCGCGCTGGAGGCCACGATCCGGGCCGGCCACCGAGCCCGCCAGGCCTTCGAGGCTGCCCGCGCCGGTGCACCCGCCAACACCGGTGCACCCGCCAACACCGGTGCACCCGAGAACACCGGGCACCTGGAGCTCACCAGTCCCGGCGCCTTCGGGCGACTGCGCGAACTCGGCCGCCAGGGTGCCCGCGTCACCGCCGTCCACCACACCCGCTGCCAGCTCCACCTCTCCAGCTCGATGGCCACCCCGTGGCAGCCTGTGGCGCCGTGAGCAGCCTGGACAACACCACGTGGGACCCTTCCGCGCTGGCAGCGGACCCGCATAACGCGATCGTGCACCTGGTTGAGGTGCCGGACGGAGCAGCCCGCAGCGGGCCGCTGAGTGGGGTGCCGGTGGCCGTAAAGGACCTCATCGACGTCGCTGGGGTACCCACCCGCTGCGGCAGCGCGGTGCTGGCCGATGCTCCCCCAGCCCAGCAAGACGCTGCGGTGGTGGCGCGGCTGCGCGCGACCGGCGCGGTGGTGGTCGCCAAGACCCACACGCACGAGTTCGCCTTCGGACCCACCGGAGACGTCGCCGTAGGGGGCCCGTGCCGCAACCCGCACGATCCGCGCCGGATCACCGGTGGCTCCTCCAGCGGGTCCGCGGCCGCGGTGGCCGCTGGGCTGGTGCCGCTGGCGGTGGGCACCGACACCGGGTGCTCGGTGCGCACCCCGGCGGCGCTGTGCGGCGTGGTCGGGCTCAAGCCAGCCCTGGGCGCGCTCCCCACGACCGGGGTGTTCCCGCTGTCGGAAACCTGTGACCATGTCGGGCTGCTCGGCGTCGACGTCGGCACGGTCGGCTCGGCGTTCGGTGCGCTGACCGGGCGCTGTATCGACTGTTCCGCCCCAGTGGCGGGCACCGTGGTCGGGCGTCCCACCGACCCCTACTGGCGGGTCCACGACCCGGAGATCACTGCGGCGGTGGAGCGCGCCGCCGAGGCGCTGCGCGCCGCCGGTGCCGTGCTGCGCGAGGTCAGCCTGCCCGGTATCGACGCCCTCGCCGCCACCTACCGGGTGATCGTTGGGGTGGAGGCCCACACCACCCACCAGCACCTGCTGGCGCAGCGCTTCGAGGACTATCAGCCGGCCACCGCGGCGCGGCTGCAGGCCGGTGGCGCCTACACGGCCGCGGACTACGTCAGCGCCCACCGCACCCGCCGTCGGCTAGCCGCCGAGCTGACCGCCCGGATGCGCGCGGCGGGGGTCGATCTGCTGCTGCTGGCGAGCACCCCACTGCGGGCCACGCTGATCGGCGCCCGGCAGGTGGACGCCCCGGATGGCACCCGAGTCGAGGTCGTGCCCGCGCTGCTGTCCCTCACGCTGCCGTTCAACCTGCTGGGGTGGCCGGCGGTGTCCGTGCCCGCCCCAGGGGTCAGCGGGCTGCCGATCGGGATCCAGGTGGCCGCCGTGCAGGGCGGCGAGCAGGCGGTGCTCGCCGCCGGTGCCCGGATCACCGCCGGTTGACGCCCGAGCCGCCGGCTCCCGGGATGGTTACACCCGGCGGGCCACTCCGGGGTACTCCAGCACCAGGCCGTCAGCGTCCACGGTGAGCTCCGCTGTCCCCGCCTCACTGCTGACGCTAACCACCGTGGGCTCGCCCAGCGCCACCGTGCGGTAGGTCTGGGAGACCCGGTGCACCTCCAGGTTGGGTAACGCGACGAACACCACCGCCAGGTCATGCCCGGTGACCTCCTGGTGCAGGCCCAGCCGGCGGATCGGCAGCGCGCTGAACAGGGGGCTGAAGGCCAGGTTGGCGTCCAGAGCACCGTCGAAGTGGGTCCGCTCCGCGTTCTGGCCATGATCAACGAGCCAGACGCTCTCCTCCGAGCGGGTGAGGGTGATGTGTTGCTCGCCCTTGGCCGCAGCGGTCCGGACCGTGAGCCGCTCGATGACCCCGACCTCATCGGTGGCCACCGAGTACGACGCGGAATAGGCCTCGATGTCCTGCTGCGGGGCGCTGACCACTGACCCGGTGGCCCGCAGGCCATGCTCGCCGAGAACCACCCGAGCTGCCTCCAGCCGCAGGCAGTCCACCCCCGCCCAGACGAGCATCCTAGTCTCGTGCAGGACCCGACGACGGGTCACCGTCGGGCCAGAGAAGTCCGTGCCGGCCGGTTGCTCGCCGGTTCGGGAGGCGCTCACTGCCCAGCCCGACCCAGGCCCCACCCACGGTGGGGGTCGAACTCCATGCTGAGCCTCCTTGCATCGGTGACGTCGTGCCCCGCTGGCGGCCGGTGACCGCCGGAGCTTACTTAGGCCGGATGATCGCACGAGCGGGCAACGGATGAGTTACCGCCCAGCGGCAATCCCGGATAGTCCCCCGGTGGCCGCTTGTTGTCATCACAGTAGTTGTCATCCGACAGTGGGGTGCCGTTCGGTAGCGGGTATGCCGCTGTTGCCGACGGGGAGTACTCTGCTCCGGGGACGAGAGGCTGGGGGTAGTGCTGTGCTGGCTCTCGTCTGCGGTAACTAAGTATTTCCGTCGATCGCCGGGGGCGAGTCCGTGTGCGGAGTTACTCCGCGATCCACGCACGTCAGGCTTGCCGGTCCGGCTGACGGCGGCCCGTACCACCAGAGCGAAGAAGGACCACATGCGCACGCCCGTCTCCGACCGCCGAGGGCAGGCCGGAATGACTCTCACTCCCCGCCATCGGCAGAGCCGACCCCTGCCGATGAGTGCTGTGGCCGTGCGTCGCGGCCAGTTCGGTGAGGTCGAGCTGCGCCCGGTACGAGAACACACCGTCGAAGCGCTGAGGCCGGACGACGCACCCAAAGACCGCTGAGCACGGCCACCACCGGGGTCTCAGGCGGGCGCGCTCACCTCTACCCGAATCGTCTCAGCATCGCGTACCACGACCACCGACGAGTGGTAGCTCGCTGAGTGGGTGCCGCTGATGAGCAGCCACCGCCCGTTGGTATAACTGAGCAGTAACAGGCCCGTATACCGGAAGGACGCCGTCCCCTCGGGACCGGTGAACTTAGTTGCCTCGACGCGCGCTCCGGGCAGATCCAGGAATGTCGCGCTGTACACCGTCACCACGGGAAGGCGGGTCGAGCCGTTGTCTATCGCGGCTGCGGCCTGGTGTCCGAGTTCCTGCGCGTACAGCGTCGCCGCCCAGAACAGCGCCAAGGCAAGCGCGATCACCAGCGCCGCGGCGCTGGCCTGCCGCAGCGATCGAGATTCCGGCGCCGCGGGCACCAACGCCCGGCTCAATCGGAACGTCACGACGCTGCCGACCCCGAGCAGGGCAGGTCCCAGCAGCGCAGGCAGGTCCCGGCCCGCCCCGAGGCCGAGCGCGAGCAGCAAACCCGCCAGGGACAGCGCGAGCCCGATGATCACCAGCGCCTGCGCGAGCCGGCGAGGGCGTGGGGTGGCAGTCTGCGGTGGATCCCCGTTGAGGTCGGTGGCGCGTTGCACCCGGGCGAGGAGACGGTCCAGGAGCGCAAGGACTACCAGCGCCGCAAGCAGCCGGGCCACGGCGCCGAAGGCCACGTCGGTGCTGCGCAGCACATAGTCCTGGATCGACAGGTTCAGCAGACCTGGATCGATTCCAAAGTAGCTGAAATACGCTCCGCTGCGAATCCATCCGACATAACCGAGCAGCGCGGTGAGCGCCGTGACGGGTGCGATCACCGCGGTAAGGATCTCGATGACGCGCTTGGCGTCTGGGATCCCGGAAGGTGCTGAGGTGGGGGGGTCGGTCACGGAGTCGTGGTGGCAGACGCGCCGCCCCGCGGTGGCGTACTCGGCGTCGGCGTGCTGCTGGACGGAGTACGGGTCCGAAAGTGGGGGCATTCCACATGCGGGATGCCGCAGGTTTCCGTGGGGTGGACCGGGGAGGACGGCGTGGGGCGGGCAACCGGCGGAATCACGAGCTTCGTGATTCCGCCGGCTGGAGATTGGCCGCTCACCGAGGGAGCTAAGGGCGTCGTGGTCATGGTCACCGAGTTGCCACTCACCGGACCCGGCGGCGGGACCACTCGGTGACATGCTGCTAACGCCACCGCACCCGTCACCGCGCCCCAGCACACCACAATCGCGACACGACCGACCATCTTGAGCGACTCCTCGGCGCGGCCTGGCGGTATCAGAAACACCGCAGGTAGCCACCCTACTGGGTGTCATCCTTAAGGTGGCATGAGAGTCGGGTCAGCCGCGGAGAGGCCCCTTAGCTGGCCGGATCCGGTGGTCGATCGTCGTCACGCAACGACTTGGTGAGAATGATCGACTCCGAGACCAGCGTGTCGTACCGGTATGGTTGCACCTCACCGGTTTCGGCGAAACCCAGGCGCCGCCAGAAGGGCAGCACGGCGGCGAGGGAGCACACGACCGATATGCGCAGCACGTCGATCTCTGGCCAACGCTGTACCTTCGCCTCCACGAGGTGGTACGCACACCGGCCCACGCCGCAGCCTTGGTGCATCTCCGTGAGGAGCAACAGGCCAATCAGTGCGGTGCTGGGCGTTGGCCAACCGCGGATGACGTCCGCGCAGCCGATCATGTCGTGCTCACCGGCCATGACGCCGTAGAGGTATTTGTTGTCGCAGGGCACCCCGGGAGGCAGCGCACTGAACAGGCGACGGGCCTCCGCACCTTCTGGCGGGTGGCCGGTCACCCGCTTAGCGTAGCTCGGCGCTCCCTCGAGGACCTTCTGCAGAGCCCCCATCTCGCAGGGCTGACCGGTTAACCGTCGCAAGTCGATGTACATGTGATCATGCTGTCGGGTCGAGTGTGTGTAGTGCAACGATCTGCGGACTACGCGTTCGGGGAAATTACCCTTACGGTAGCGGCATGCTGACAGTAACCGAGGCGGCGGCTCGCGCCATCAACTCGCTAGTGACCAAAAACCAGATGCCGCCGGGGGCTGGCCTGCGGATCGCGCCGCAGAGCCACACCACCCGGGCCGAAGGGTTGGGGCTGTCCATCGCGGCGCGTCCGGCCGAGGGTGACACCGTGCTGGACGCTCCCGAAGGCGCCAAAGTGTTTCTGGCCTCCACGGTGGTCTTTGACCTGCACGAACAACAGCTCGACGTGGAGAACCTCGGTGCGGGCGAGGACCAGGTGCGCTTCTTCGTCGACCGCCAGCCCCGAGACAGCCCGACGACCGCCCAGTAAGAAGAGACCCACCTCAGGGGACGCCGATGCACCGTCCGAGCAGCCCCCCGCACGGTCTCATGGATGCATATGCACCCTCCAGGGCGCCCGTGCACGGTCTTATGGATGCATGTGCACCTGCGAGATCCCCCGCCAACCCACCCGATCGGAAACGAACCTGCGACGAGACCGGGGATGATGCCCACGAACTCCCGGCTTCGCCGTGTTCCCCTCACAAAGGGGCCAGCCACAAACGACCGGTCTCATCTGGGAGCACTTAAGTTCGGAGAAGATTGCGGCGATTCCGGTGTTGGCAGCACGAGCAGGACGCTGAGGAAAGGTAAGACAACGGGTGTCGATCAAGGGCAAATCATGTCGCGATCCCGTGATAGGCGCGCCGACGTGGCTAGCCTGATCAGGCCCCTTCCCTGATCCTGATGTTGATCCAACACCTGAAGCGGTCTACTGAAAACCGTTTTCGACACCGCCAGAAGATGATCCCTCCAGCACGCCCGTGCACGGTCTCATGGATGCATGTGCACCCTCCGGGGCGCCCGTGCACGGACTTATGGATGCATATGCACCTGCGAAACCCCCCGCCAAGGGACCCGATCGGGAAACAAACCTGCGACGAGACCGGGATGATGCCCACGAGTTCCCGGTTTCGCCGGGTTCCTCTCGCACAGGGCGCCAGCCACACAGCAGCAAGGTCTTGCCCCAGCCGCGATGAGCCCGGTTGGGGATGGTGTGGTGGGTTTGGGGTGTTCCGTGGTGATCGTCACGGGAGTACCGTGTGGCTGGTCACGTAGGGGGAGGTGCCGATTGGTCAGCTGTGGGCTGGCTGGTGGCCTGGGTTCGCCGGGCGGTGCTGAGCCTCGGATGCAGCAGGAGGAGAGTGGTGAGGGCCGGTGGACCGCATTGATCCCGCGTTTTTCCACAGCGACGAGGTGCGCGCCGCGCTAGCTGCCCGCGACGTCGGGAGAGTGTACCGGCTG
>JAFAPC010000123.1 GCA_019247305.1 Pseudonocardiales bacterium | reverse complement strand
AGCTCGCGCATCAGCTCCCGCACGTACTCGGGGCTGGCCTGCTCACCCTGACGGACGAGCTGGGCGTGCACGCGACGATACCCGTAGGTGCCATCGGACTGGTCGAAAATCGCTGTGATGAGTTCTTTGAGGTATTCGCGGCGCCTCGCGGTGGCCGAGGCCGGTCGGTTTCGCCACTCATAATACCCTGAGGTGGACACCTCCATCCACTCGCACGTCTTCACGATGGGAAAGTCAGCCTTCTCCGCGTCGATGAGCTCGAATTTCGCGCTCATCGAGACTCCTGGGCAAAGAAGGCTGCCGCTTTTCCCAGGAAAGCAACTTTCATTCTCAGCTCTCAGTTTTCTTTTTCCAACTCGCGGAGGCGCGCCCGTTCCGTGATCGACAGCGGGGGTTCCTCGCCGGCGTGGTCGGTGCGGTATTTTGCTACCCAATGTCCCAGTGTGCCCGCGTTCACGTGGATCTCCCGGGCTACCTCAGCAATCCCGCGTGAAGTTTCAACCACCATTCTCGCCGCTTCGTCCTTAAACTCAGGTGTGTACTTTCTGCGCCGTTCTGGCATTTGATCCCCTCCGTTCCGGTCCGGACCTTATTGGGTCCGATGTCCGGAATCTGGGAGGCACGCCAAGTCAGGGCGCTCCTCCAGCCACTGGTGGAGCTCGGTCCGGAGTTTTGTGTGGATGTGGACGGTGCGGGGTGTGCCGGCTTTGCCCCAGATTCGCAGCGTCGCTTTGCGGGCGGAGAGCCGGAGGTCGTCGACATCGAGGGCGACGACTTCGGATATTCGGGCGCCGGTGTAGTAGGGGATCAGTGCGAGGGTGCGGTCCCGGGGGGGACAGGTGTGCTTCCACGGCGCGTAGCCAGCGGATCCGGGCGGTCTCGTCGAGCGCGCGGGGGGCGGTGGCGGGTAGCTCGTCGCGGTCGATGCGGGCCTTGCCTAGTCCGCGCCGGGTGTAGAAGTCGTCGATCGCGGTGAGCGCGGAGTTGGCGTAGACGACGCTGCGCTTGTCCGGCCCATCGCGCAGCAGCCAGCGCCGGTAGTCCCGCACCGCCCAGTCCCGGGCCGACGGGCTGGTGATCGGGTCACCCGTGGTGGCGGGGGTGGGTCGGTGTTCGGCGAGCCAGGCCAGATACATCCGCACCCGGGAGAGGTAGGTCCGCCGGGACTCGACCGAGAGCGGGGCGTCGTCGAGCGCCGCGGCATAGTCTTCGATGATCTGAGCGAACTCGCCCGCCAGGGTGGTGGGGCGGGCACCGGGTCCCCGTTTGGTGATCGTGGTCGTGATCTCGGAAGTCGATCCGGCGTCTTGCGACACGCTGCTGTTCGTTATCTCGGAACTCACTCCTGGGAGTGTGGTTCCGGGATGGGCTCAATCCCGGAACCACACTCCCAGCGTTCCCAGGGTGATGTCAGCCCTGAATCGGCGGCGTGGCTCGGCTGCCCAAACGTCGTGTTCGGCTTGGTGGTGGCGCAAGCGTGCCCTTGGCCGCAAGCCCCTAACCCGACCTCGCTGGCGTCAAGTCCGCCCGTCACACCGTTGGGTGCTGGCCTTGTGGGGCGTGCAGTCCATGATTTTCTGATTTTTTGAACTGGCAGAGTGTCTTCATAGAGGTGGGCTAGTCGGTCTTGTAGCCGTGCGTGGCGGAACTGGTACACCGGACCGACCGTGCGCAAGATCTTACGTTCACGTGCGTCGTCAAGGAATCGTAGGAGACGCATCGGCGTCCCGCCCCGGCGCCGGAGCTGCGCGCAGGCTAATGTAGCGGCCCAACTGGCAGAGGACACCAACCACGCTCCGAGCCAGACCACGACCCCGTCGTAGAGCCCGTCCAGGAGCTCAGCCACCAGCACATGGCCCTTTGAGAACTCGCTTTGCAGGACAGACAGGAGTGGGGGTGCAGAGGGTTTTGGAACGAGATCCGGCGTTGGCGCGCGTTTCCGCAGTTCACAGCCCTGTTTGGCTTGGATGCGTGGGGAGTGAGCTGCCTTCACAGCTCAGGCCAGTAGGTCCTGTGATCAGCGAAAATAGCCACTGACGCCGGATCTCGTTCCAAAACCCTCTGCACCCCGTAACTCGGCTGCGGTCTTGGTGAGTACGGACTGGTCGCCGTCGGTGAGGCGCTGCTCAATGTACTCGGCGATCGGGTCGGGGTGGGCGTCAAGCACCGCACGAGGCCACCAACGGCGCACCACCTGGGTCAGGCGGTCAACATCGAATGTCTCGGCAACCTCGACAAGAACCGCCTGGAACTCCGCCTCGAATGCGGCGCGGTGCTCCCCGTCAAGAGCCCTCCAGACTGCTGGCCCGCTCTTGTCCAATCGGGGTACCGATGCCGTAGGGACCAGATCAGTCATGGATGCGGACCTCCGACGGTGCAGAAACGGGGCTGATAGGTCAGACGTCCAGACTGGTGCAGAGTTAAGTGCGGGCCCGACACAGCGTAGTCCCTGCTACGGCCGGGACGAGCGGGACGTGCCGTTGGACGGGTGCCAAACCCCACCGCCAACCGTCGGATAAGGTGTACCGGCGGCGCGGGCTTGAGTACGGCACTGATCATCCATGTCCAGGCAGAACCGGTCACGACAGTGGGAGACAGTCGGTCGATCGCCTGCTGCCGAGTCTCGACAATCTTCGCCATGTCCTCATCGATCGTGTCCCATTCAGCCGGTGCCTCGGCGGTGGCCGCAAAGCCGCAGGCTTGTAGTCGCTGTGACAGGCCCATCCAGGCCGTACCAGCGGGACCGTCGGGCGTCCTCTGTTGAGAATCATAAAGGACTCCCCAGACTGACCCGCTCGGCAAGCGCGGAGAACCTGCGTTTGGCTTCCGCGAGACCTATTTCTTCGATCGACATGCCCTGAGGTCACCTCCGGATTCTTACGACATCAGGATATTAGGGGGTGACCTCCGGTTTTAGGTCCACCGTAGGCTCGCCGCAGCAGGGCAGCTCCGCCGTGCGCGCCAGCTTCTTCCGCTCGAGATCCACGCGTGTCAGCCAGCACGGAGAGACCACCACGCGCCTCACTCACAGTCAGCTTTAGTTAGACGGACAGGCCTTGCATGAAACTGAAATTCCATACGAGTTAGACGATCTCGAAAAGGTGCTTACCGAGTTACCCGAGGCACGGTTAAGCTTTTCCGTATCCTATCTATTCATGTGTTGACCCGGTACCGACCGTCCCTTGCGTGGCTGACGAGCAGGGAGTGCATCGATTCAAGCATCTCCAAAACGCGATCCCGTAAATCAGCGAAGCCGCCCGCGTCAGGAAAATAGAGCCTTCCGTGTGCGATCTGGTTCCTTGCGTCACATAGAGACCTATTGATCAGGTTCTTCCTCGTCGTGAACTCTGACTCGGGTAGGCCGAGCTTGATGCACAGGCCGGCCAGTACCTCATAGTTTAGATTGGATTTAGTGTTTACGACTGATTCGCGTCGTGGCATCCGAGCTCGTGCAGTGTCTGGCCGTCGCACGAGCTCCAGTAACGATTCGTGTGCGACATCGTCGCCTGTGTCTACTCGACGAAGTAAGCCGAGCAAGGCGGTAATCACTAGCTCGTCGCAAAGCTCTTGATACCGAAGACGACGCACCGAGATGTACTCCAAGTACGCCTCACAAGCTTCTTTTACGTAACCTTCCCAATGGGCATATAACAGAGCGACCCCGCTTCGAGCAAGAGCCCGCGTCAATGGAGAATCTGGTGAATTCTTGTAGTGTCTGGCGATCTCTGTCTCAAGAGCCACCAGCTCAGCCCGTCGCCACGAGAACGCATCGTCCAAGAATGCCTCAAGTTCGGCGAGTGTCTTCGTCATCTTATGCCGGGGCGAAGAACTTTCGAGCTTCGACGACCAATCGCGGTACACGTCGCCTCGGGCTCACGCCAGTGCCAGAGTTATTTCGGAACTCCACTGCAGACCAGACCGACCGAATTTGCTCTGGGAGGCCACTAGGGTTGCCTTCCCAGTAATTGAGGTGAGCACCTACTCCAGCTGTGACGAACTCAAAGCAGGCGATGGAGAAGGGGCCGAGATGTCGATTCCCGTCATACCTCCTGAACGTGTCGTCACCCATGAGACGTGACAATAGTCCGAAAGTTCGCTCGAACACGGAACGGTTAATTGGCGAGTCTGGCGCACCGAAAGAAGCCGCAGTGCGGCCCATCCACTGTGTAAGGTAGATTCCGAACTCCTGGCCCAGCTCAGTCTGGCTGCCACTATACGACAGGTGCAGGAAGAACCTTAGAACCAGCTCTTGGCGGTACGCCTGCGATTCCTTGGGCTCCGATAGTGGAACTGTCGTCACAAACGCTGTATTTTCTGCTAGCTCGACAAGTGTATTGAACATCTCCACATTCAGCATCACGAGCAAGCAGTTCCGCACCTCCTGGGGAGAGAGCTGAGTTCCGGCGTTGAGCCGCTGGAACAGGTCGTACTTTGCGTTCGCGTCCGACTGCTTCATGATGATCCTAAATTCAAGCTTAGCTCGCTTGAAATCTCGCTGCATGACGTCGCTGAACGTCCGATCACCGACTTCCCATCGATAGCCCTGGAGATCCGGCAGATACTCCGTACCCTGAAGCTCGGACGGCTGGCGCAAAGTACCATTCTCGTCGCGATACAGGCCAACAAACTCAAGGATCGTCGCCAGCCGCTGAACACCGTCGATCACGTCCCATACGCCGTCAAGCCGCTGAGACACGAAGATCGGAGGAATAGGGATTCTTAGCAGGATTGACTCGATCAGTCGCGATTTCTGCTCTGGCGCCCAGCGAAAGACGCGCTGGAACTCTGGGTGAATGTCAATATCGCCATCGCGATACATTCGAATCACTTCACCGATGGACATAGAGTAACCATCGGTATGAATCTCTCGCGCCCGCTCCCTGATTTGCTCTTCAAGCGCCATAGTGGGCGACATCCCCTTACCTACCTCTGTTCCACGCAGGTGTTTCGGTGACCACGATCATGGGTGGAGAGCGTAGAGGGCCTCGCCGCCGCGCGGCGACCGCCCCCCTGGAGCGGTACAGACCTTCCGGCGGCCGTCGCACCTTCGGCCATGATCGCCCACATTAGGGCATCATCATAGTCGCGGCCAACGGTTCACCGGGAGCCTGGTAGCGCGAGGTGGCCACCAGTCTGCCTTTGTTATCCGGTACTGGGACCGGGCCTGGTCATTGCGCCACCCCGAGCTGGTGAGGTCGGGGAGACGGTCACTGCGTTGCGCAGCCCTTGTTGTTGCGGGTGACTGCGGTCAGGGCCGCGCTTAAGGCCATGCGGAGAGCTTCGTGGGTGCGCTCGGCCAGGTCATGCAGGCCGGGTTCGGTGGTGAGCGGGCCGAACTCACCGTCGTCGATCGAGAACTCGACCAGGCCGCCCTCATACACCCGATAGTTGACCCTAGTCTTGCCGTCAATCGTGAACGAGGCGCAGATCAACAGGCCCGAATCTCTCGTCATGGGAGCACTCCCGGTCCGCTCAGTCACCATGCCTGTCGCATGGAGCTCGTGGACGAGAAGCCTGACACAGGACGGCAGATCTCACAATATTGTGTACCACAACTTGACAGGTGGGGCATGATGGCAGGATGCCGACTGAATCCAGGCCGACGCTGCGGGCGCAGTGGTTGGGCCAGAGCCTGCGAGAGCTGCGCGACGCGAACGGCATGACGCTGGCGCGCGCCGCTGACTTCCTGCAACGCAACGCATCCACGGTGAGCCGGTTCGAGTCCGGCGAGTACCCGATCCGGCGCCCGGACCTGATGGCGCTGCTGGACCTGTACGGCGTGTCCGATCGCCATAAGCGCGACGGCCTGCTCCGGCTGTCCGAGGAGGTCTGGCAGAAGGGCTGGTGGGACGGGTACGAGCCGGACGTCGAGCGCCAGTTCGTCGACTTTGTGTGGCTGGAGTCGCGGGCGACCGAGATCCGCTCGTTCGATCCCTCGATGATCACCGGACTGTTGCAGACCCGGGACTATGCCACGGCCGTGGTCACCGCTGCGGAATGGGAGGCCGAGCCTGCGCAGATCGCCCGGTGGGTGCAGCTGCGGATGGACCGCCAAGCCGTGCTGCACCGGGAGGCGCCGCCCCGATTGCAAGTGATCATCGACGAGTCTGTGCTGCGCCGCGAGATCGGTGGTCCAGACGTCATGAGCGGCCAGCTCGCCCACCTGCTCGCCATCGCCAAGCTGCCGCATGTGGATCTTCGGGTGCTGCCGGCCAGCATCGGCGCCCATGCCAGCCTCAGCGGCGGCTTCTGCGTCTTCACCATCGCGGAACCCGACCTGGAGGTGGGCTATGCCGAGACGGTCGGCGGTTCGGTGTATGTCGAACCACCGGCGTCCGAGCGGTTCGTCCGGGTATACACTCGTCTCCTGAACGGCGTGCTCGGGCCGGCGGAGTCCGCTAAGCTCATCTGCGCCATCGGAGAGGACTGTTATGACCCAGCCGGGCCAGGTCCTTGGCCCGGACGCTCGGGCTGACGTTTCCTGGCGGATCAGCAGCTACAGCAGCAACTTCGGTGGAAGCTGCGTCGAGGCCGGTGCCCTGCGCGATGCCACCGGCCGGGTCGCGGTGCGGCACAGCCACCACCCGGACGGCCTCGCGCTCGTCGTCGGCCAGCACCCCTGGGCGGCATTCCTCGGCGGCGTCAAGAACGACGAGCTCAATCCGTAACCCCTCACCCGCCGAACAGCGACTGGATCGGGCCGACCGCGAAGTAGCCGACGAACGCCAGCGCCACCACCCACATCAGCACGTGCACCTGCTGCGCCCGGCCGGTCGCCAGGCGCAGCAGCACGTAGCTGATGAAACCGGCGCCGATGCCGTTGGCGATCGAGTAGGTGAATGGCATCACCACGATAGTCAGGAAGGCCGGCAGCGCGGTCGAAAAGTCGGTGAAGTCGATATCCCGAATCGGGGTTCCTGGTCCAGCTGTCGCAAAACCAACGGTGTCGCTGCGTACGTAGTCGCCAAGGCTGCCCTGGGAGCGCCCAGGGGCGGGAGGCCTGCCCCGGTGCCGTAGGTGTCGGCAGCGCAAACCCGCAGCTCAGGTACGTGCAG
>JAFAPC010000183.1 GCA_019247305.1 Pseudonocardiales bacterium | reverse complement strand
GAGGCTTATGCAAAACCCCTTGAGAACATGATCAAAAATTGGCGTCCCCGCAGGTCAGCGACATGATCACAGAGCTCGTCTCCGAGTTTTGCATAAGCCTCAATGCCACCACACCGAACATTCGCGTACGCAGGCTGAATGTTTGCGCTCGTGAGCTTGTCGTCGTTCGCCGCGACCAACGAGTATTCACCGAGATCGTTGACTCGTACTTACAGCGCATCGACTTTCACGACGACCAGTGGGCGCGTGTGATTCACCTCCCGAAGTATCGTCCGGCCGACGTCATCGTCGATCAGAAGCGGGGTTTCGGCGCACCGATCTTTGCCCGTGGGGGGGTGCGGTTGGAGACGGTGCTCGCTGCGTTCAAGCGGGGGGCGAGAATTAACGAGCTGACCGACGAGTACGGCGTGCCGGAGGCGGATCTCCTGGACGTTCTGCGTGTTCACACCGACGCCGCCTAACGGCCACCTGACCTTCTTCATCGACCGGGACCTCGGACGACACGCTTTTCCCGAAGGCCTGCGCCAAGCTGGGCTCATCGTGGTGACCCTCGCCGAGTACTACGGCATCCCTCGTGACGAGGAGATCCCCGATCACCAGTGGATGGTGGACGCGGCCCAGCATGGCTGGCCGGTTCTTGGGTGCGATTTCCAGCGCCGTCGGCGCCGACGTCCTGCCGAACGAGCAGTGCTGATCGACGCCGGTGTGCAGAACTTCATCCTCGATGGCAGCGTCTCCGCTGTGGAAAACGTCGAACGGGTGGTGCGCAATCTCGCTGCCATCCTTGCAGCATGTGATACGCCCGGCCCCTTTGTTTATCGGGTGCACCCTCATCGCATCGAACGGCTCCCCCTGGACTAGTCGTTTGGGCACTGTTGCGTTCACCGATAATGGGCCTGGCGCTGGCCCAGGATCTCGGCGACGCCGCTCGCCACCTGGTGTGGTGTGTCACTGCGGTGGTGTGTCACTGCGGTAGCCGGGTGAGCCGATCGTTGTCTGAGCGTTTGTCCCATCATGAAGTTTCCATCCCTGGCACATCCGCACGCGGCAACAGTCCTTCCTCGGAGCTCACCGACAGTGACCTCAGGTCCGTGGCGCTGGGGGCTTCGGCGATCGCGGCACGGGGCGGTGCTCCCGGATGATTCCCGCGAGATGATCAACGGGCTGGTGGAGGAGCTGATGACATGATCTCGTCCCTCCAGCCAGCTGGGCCGCGTTCACCACTGCCCTCCGAGCCGGCACGTTGAGCTGAGCTGGTGCGGGGGCACCGCCGTGAACTCGACCAGACCGACCTGGAGCGGGCCTACGCACGTCGGTCCTGTCGAGTTCACGGACGGCGTCGGCTGCACTCAGAGTTTCCGGATCTTGACGAGGGGGCCGGGGTCTCCTGTGGTGGTTGTGTTGCGCAGGTGTACCTGCAGGCGGTGGGTGGTCTGCGCCAGCGGCGCCAGGTCGACCGGCTCGTCCATGTCGATCATGCTCAGTTCTTGCAGGTGCGGCAGCGTGGCCAGCGGCGCCAGGCTCACCGCGGGCAAGCGCCCCAGCTTTACCCGTTTCAGGAACGTCATTGTGCCTAGCGGTATCAGATCGGTGACGGGACAGGAGCCTAGCTCGAAGGCATCCAGCGCGCTGCCGGCCAGCGCGTCCAGTGAGGTGGCTGTCGACACCGATCCCACACCGAGCTGCGTAAGCTGATCGAGGATGGGTGTGACCGCGTCGAGACCACTGGATAGTGGTGCGCCGTAAATGCCCAGGCCGCGGAGATCAGTGAGCCTGGTGAGGGTCCGTAGATCACGGATGCGTTTCGCGTTCCCTAGATGAATATGCCGAAGGCCAGAGACTGACCCCAGAGCTGACAGGTCCGCTAACTCAGTGCAGTTGTACAAGAACACCGATCTCAGTGCCGGGCAGCCACCAAGGAAGGACAAGTCCCGGCCCCAATCAGCAGGAACCAGACTCAGTGACTGCAGTGCGGTCAACCTGGGGAGCACCTCCATTCCCGTGCACATTTCAGGGCCGGACACATTCAGGACCTGCAGCGCGGGGCAGTTGGCCAGCGGCGCGAGGTCGACCGGACCCCTGGCATCCACGATCAGCAACGTGATGACCGGTGGCGCGTCGTGGAGGAAGGCAAGGTCACCGACCTTGCCAGCGTTGAGCAGCGGAAGGTACGCGGCCCGGAGATTCTGCAGCCGGCGCAGGTGCGCCACATGCTCGACTGACTCGACCCAGATCTTTCCGCCGTCCAGGGGGGCGTCGCGCAGCACGGCTTCGGCGTAGTCGGCGGGGTCGAAGTAGCGCCACACCTGGGCGAGGGCCTGCTGCACTGCGTTGCGCGGGTCCGGTGCCCACCGGGCCAGCAGCCGTTGCGCCTCGGGGCCACCGATCAGCGCGGCGGTCCGCACGGACGCCACCGCCGAGGCGTCGCTCAGCCCGTCCAGCGAAGACGGCAGCAGGTGTAGCATCCGACCACCGGCCAGCGCCAGGGAACGGGTCTCGCGCTGCCCCCGCGGGGGCAGCAACGGCGCAAGGGCTGCCTCGACCCGCTGGGTTACCTCCCCGTCGACCACCTTGGCGGTGTCCAGGCAGGCGGCGGCCAGCAGCCGCAGCCGCCGGCCGTGCCGCAGCTCAGTCTCGGCCCGGTCCAGCACACCGGTGAGCAGCGTCGTCCGCTGCTGCGGGGTGGCGTGCCCGACGGCCATCACGATCGTCTCCCACCACTGGTCGAGGTGGGCGCGGCTGACCAGCACGGCAAGCGGCTGGTCCTCGACGGCTTCTTTGGCGGCCAGGTATTCCTGGAAGGTGCGGTGCACGAAGTCGACCCGGCCCACCACCGGCTCGCGGAGCACGCCGCTGCGCTCCAGCAGGTGCGCCAGCACCTCCGGCGCGGGGTAGTCCACGTTGGGCATCCGCGCCACCGCGCGCTCCACCAGCGCCGCGACCTCCTCGCGAGGCAGCTCGGCTCGCCCGGCAAGACTCAACCGCCAGGCCACGTACTGCAGGATCGCCTGCTTGGAGCCGGCGTCGAGCACGACGGCGCGGCTGGCGGGCACCTCGCGTTCGGCGTCGCGGCGTTCCAGCAGCAGGGTCAAAGCGTCGCGGTAGAGCGCCATCCGGTCCAGCGGGAGCTGCTGGCGGCGGTCGAGATTCAGCGCGCAGAGCATCGCGCACAGCAGGGGGCTGCGCGCCAGCTCGCGCAGGTGCCGGCGCGCCTCCAGCGCGCGCTGCAGCGCCCGCTCGTACTCGGGGAGCTCGCTAGTGGGGCACGGCAGGGTGACAGCGCCGCGCTGGGCGGCCTCGCGCAGGGCCTCGTGCCAGCGGCGGCAGAACGCGGCCACCTCCAGCGGGGACATCCGCTCCAGCCGCACCGGCGCGAACTCCTCGGCGGCTAGCCAGCTGGGCTCAGCGGCCGTGGGGCGGGAGGTCACCACCACCCGCAGCGTGGGGTATTGGGCGAGCAGGCCACGCAGCCAGTCCCGCACCGTCCGGCGCTGGGTGGGAATCAGCTCGTCCACGCCGTCGACGAGCAGCAGCGCCTGGCCGCTGCGCAGCTGCCGGTGCACCCAGCCCGGGGGCAGCAGATCAACCAACGGGTCGGCCACGCGAGCGAGCAGCTGCTCCGGCCGCGGCAGCGCCTGGTTGGCGTAGCTGCGCAACCGAACCAGGAACGGCACGAACCCGTTGCACTCGGCCAGCGGCCCGGAGAACCCCCCGCGGGCCGCTGTGACGGCCAGCCACTGCAGCAGCGTCGTCTTGCCCGAGCCCGCCTCCCCCCGCAGCAAGGTCCGCGAGCTCTCGGCCAGCGCCGCCTCCACCCGCAGACTGCTGCTGCCCTCGCTGCCCTCCGGCACGCTCCGGTGTTCCTCGGCGAACCAGCGCTCCTGCGGCCGCTCACCGCGACCCCGGCGGCCGGGGCCGGTGCTGACCTGCAGGCTCAGGTACGCGACGCTGACCAGCGTGCGGGGCTTATAGCGCCGGACGTCGAGACCGAACTGCTCCAGCTCATCCAGCGTCTCGCTGAGGTGGGCGAGGTAGCGCAGGCGAAACTCCGCGTCATCCGCGCTGCCCCGGGGCGCGTCCAGGCTGGTGCGCGGCAGCCGGTCCAGCACCTCGGTGAGGCGGGCCATGACCTGGGAAGACCGCTCCAGCAGCTCGGCCAGCGCCCGGGGGGTGAACGCGGGCAGCTGCTTGATGACCTGCACCAGCGTCAGGCAGCTCTGGTCCAGCACCGCCTGGTAGAGCTGCTCCGCGGGCTCCGCCAACCCCACCCGCCGCACCGGGACCCGGGCGCGCACCGCCCGCGCCAGCTTGAGCGGGTCGACATTCGCCGCGAACAGTGTCTGGTCGGTCAGATCGGCGGCCAACAGGGCATCAGCCACCGCCTGCAGCGCAGCGGCCCGCTCATTCTCGGGCAGACCGCGGAAGTCCTGCTCATACACTGGCCGCAGCCGCTCGGCGATCTGGTCGGCCAGCTCCTCCAGCTGCCGGAGCAGCGTGCGCTGCTTGAAGTGGTCCCGGACACCGATCCGGACCAGGTCAACCAGCTCCGCGCCCCGCTGGGCACGCTCCCGCCGCGCGCCCAACCAGGTGCCCACCGCGTGGGTCACCACCTGCATGCCGATCGCGCTCGCGGCGGCCTCCACCGTCATTCGTCCTCCCCACTCAGCGCACCCGACGTAGGTCATGTCATGCCACTCAACGCTTCGGCGGCTTGTGGGGAAAGTCGATGCGGACGTCGATGTGGAGATACTCGGCGAGTAGGTGTTTGAGCTCACCGCCTTCGATGATCGTCAGGCGATTGTTGCGCGCGGCGAACGTCTTGCTCTCCGGGCCGACCCAGGACGTGGTGACGAGAATGCCCGCAGTCGCTCTCTTCTCTTCCACCACCCCGGCAAGCGCACGGACCGACTCCGCCGGCACACAGCGGGAGTAGCGCTTGGCCTGGATGATGTATTCCGCGCGATGGACCACATCGGTCTTGAGATAGGCGACCGCGTCGATGCCCTCGTCCCGAGACGACTGGGTGATGTTCACCGTCATGCCCATCTCCTCGAAAAGCTGCCGGACGAGGTTCTCGAATCGGTACCAGTCCATCTTCAGGAGATCCTGGCGGGAGTCCATGCCCGCGAGGGCGTCAATCGGGTCGGTGAACCGGTACTTGGCGTACTCGAACTTGATCAACGGCTCCACCGGCGCCAGATCGTACGGATGTAGCGACATGATCGCTTTCAGGTGCTTGAGGCATGCCGCCGCGTCGAGCTGGTCGAGTACGAGCTCATCGAAAACCTCGCGCTGCGCCCCGACACTGATGACGCACGGCTCGATCTCCTTTCCAGTAGCCCGGTCGCGCGCCTTCACGTGACCGCTGAACACGACGCTGCCGACGACTTCTGCAGCGGGCACGGCGAAACACTCCCGCATGGTCCGCAGCGCAAGCTGAGCGATCACCGAGGCGTACAGCTCCTTGATCTCCTTCGTCGGACGGGGCAGCTCGTCGATCTCCTGGCGAGTCTTAACGTACCGGTACCCCCTCGCCAGCGGGATCACCTCGCTTCCCGGCAACCAGTACTTGATCACAAGCTCCTGCGGTTCCGGCCGGTAAGCGACCTCGTAATCCTGCGGGAACTCCTCCGGATAGGCCGACTGAGCGAGCACCTGCTCGAAGTATTCCTCCACCGCCTCGGGAACTCCGGCGTGAAAATCGGCGGCCAGCTTGTCGACGGCCGCGTTGTGCTCGGCAACCTTGCGCGTCAGCTCCGCTACCTGCCGCGCGTGTTGCTGTTGTGCCTCGGCCAGCTGGCAGCGCCGAACCTCCTCGGCATGCTCACCATCGGCCAGAGCCTGCTGGAATCGTTGCCACGCGACGGTGCGCTCGTGCTCGTACTTCGTCTTCCCCCCGAGGAGCCCCGACAACGTTCCGGGCCGGCGCGGCTCGAAGTCCTCCCACACCGGCAGGGAGACCGCCTGGCCCAGTACGCCCGGATCAAAGGGCTCGACATCGACACGGCGTTTCAGCGCGTCAAACGGAATGTGTGTCGGCACGTCGAGCGAGGAATGCAACAGTGCCCTCAGCTCCTCAGCGCGCGCTTCCACCTCCGCCGTCCGCGCGGCGGCCTCAGCTGCCCGCGCTTCGTGGGCACGTTGCTCTTGGTGTTTGCGCTCAGCGGCCTCCGCACGCCGCGACTCCTGGACTGCTTGGCTGTGTTCCTTCTGTGCCTGCCGGATCAGCCGCTCTTGAACTCGGTAAGCCTGGCTCGCCTCCCGTTGCCGCCGCTCACGCTCACGCCTCAGCTCAGTCCATAACGACGATCGCCGCGCCATCACTCGTCCTTCCCCGCACCCAAACAGACCAGACTCAAGCGGCCACGAGAAGACTATCTCCGGCGACGCGACGCGAGATCATCCTGGCCTGGACTCCTCGCACAGGGGCTCATGGGGCCGCCGAGGGAAGTGACACACACGGCCGGGTGAGGTACAGACTTCACTTATGCCCGACTTCTCGGTTGCCACGACCGTGATCTCTGCGACTGGAACGCTTCTCGGGGCACTCGTGGCTTTCGGGGGAGTCGCCTTGAACTCCTGGGTCACCGTCCGACGCGAGGAAGCCCAGGCCAGACGACAACGAAAGGACCAGCGGACGCAGGCACGCCGGCAAGCGTACGTCGACCTGCTGGGCACGGCTACCCAGCTCAGGGTCAAGATCGAGGTCGCCGAACAGCGGCATTGGAAGGACATGAATGTCAGGCTTGCCACCATTCAGGAGCACGCGGTGTCCGCTGGTGAGCATGCATCGCGCGTCGCGCTGCTCTCACCGGAAACGGCTGAGGCCGCCCGTGCGCTTGCGTCAGCCGCGGTCCGGCTGGCCGCCGCCACGGCGAAGCACACCACCATGGGCGACGAGGGCGGGCAGATAACCCACCCAGCTGACTTCACGGAGTTCGATGACTGCCTCACACGCTTCTCTGGTGCGGCGGCTCAGGACAGAGAAGAATGAACCATGTTGCCCGCACAGGGGGATGCTGTCTGCCGCCCTGGTCCAGGAGGCCCCTAGCGGTTCAGCAGCCCTAGCGGTTCAGCAGCTTGAGCGCCGCCTCGCGCTGATGGGGTGGCAGGGCAGGTGTGGTGGCGGCGAGTGCTCGGCGGGCCAGGTCCGCGGCCGTGGCCAGGTCACCGTCTAGGGCTGCGACCCGCGCCGCGTACAGCAGGACCGGTCCGCTGTCGGGCGCCTCGGTGAGAGCGGTGTCAATCTCTTGGTCCGCCGAGCCACGGTTGCGCAGCGTTGCCAGGGCGAGGCCGCGGGCCGCCCGGACGGCGGGCCGCTGCTGCCGGCGGACCCGGTCCAGATCGCGCAGCGCGCTTTCCGCGTCTCCCCCATCGGCCAGAAACTCGCCCCGCGCTCGCAGCGCCTCCGGAGCGTTGCCGTCGATGGCCAGCACTCCGGTGAGAACGGCGATTGCCGCGCGTGGCTGTCCCAGGTGCCACAGTGTCCGCCCTAACTCGGTCTGGACGGTCAGGTCGTTCGGAACCCGCTCGGCAGCGGCGCTCAGGGTGTCCACCGCCTCGGCCCGACGTCCCTGGGCCAGTAACGAGTGGCCGATGGCGGCGAGCAGGCGCGCCACCGCCGGAGTGTCCCGCAGCACCTCGAACAGCGGCGCCGCAGCGCGGTAGCGGGCCTCCGCCTCCGTCGGCTCGCCACGCTCGTAGGCGATGTTGCCGAGGAACGACTCGGCTTCGGCGCGCAGCCGCAAGTCGGTAGCAGCGCTGGTGTGCAGGGCCTTCTCCGCCTGCTTTTGCGCCAGCGCGAGCTCTCCCGCGGCCAAGGCTTCCGCGGCGGTGCGCAGATACTCAGCGGGCTTGACCCGGGGCAGTGGCCCCAGCGCCGTGAGATCCAGCCGCCGGATCGGTTCGATGAGACGGTCGTGCGCCAGCTCATACCACCGTGAGCCGGATCGTCGTTCCGCCTTGAGGATGTGCCGGTTCTCCAGTGCCCGCACCACCGCGTTGGGCACGCCCGCGGTCCGGGTCAGACCTTCATCGACCGTGCTCCGCCGGCCCAATTCGGTGATGAACGTGCGCTGCAGCCACAATCGGAGGTCAGTGAGGGGCAGACCGCGCTCGTCGGCGATCGCGGCCAGCGCCCGGCCGCAGAACTCGGCGAGTGTGCGGCCAACCTCAGCGTAGGTCCGTCGCTCGGAGGACGTGATGACGGTGATGTCCTCCGGGAGGGCTTCCCACAGCTGGGAGCAGACGATCTGGAGCAGAGCCGGTTCGACGTCCTCGGCGATGACGCTGCTCCGTTGACCGACGGCGCTGACGATCTCGCTGGTGCGCAGGTCGTCGACGAGTTCTTCGGCGGCTCCCGGAGCAAAAGACCGGTTGGTGCCCTCCAGCGGGCCCCTGACCGCCTCGAGCGCGGCCTCGGGGGTGAGCGGAAGCAGGCGAAACCACGCCGGCGAGGCGCGCCCGAGATCGTGTTCGTACGGAGCGAGGTCGATGCGGGAACTCTCCCGGATCGACAGCAGCAGATGCAGGTCCGGATGCTCGTCCAAGGCTTCGACGAGCTCGTCAAGGAACAGTTTTCGGTGCCGGTTGGGGTGAGTCGAGTCAGCAAACAGCTCTTCGGCCTGATCGATGGCGGCGAACACTGGGAGGGGGTGCCCGTAACGGTCGGTCCGCTGGCCGCGGCGGCGCAGAAAATCCGGCACGGCTAGCCCGGAGAGGCTGGTCACCGGCTCGTCGGGGGACCAGGACGTGAGCAGGGCGACGGTGTAGGGGTTGTGCTCCGGCAGCGCAGCGAGGGGGAACGTGGAACCGTGGCAGACGCGGCCAGGTGGGAGGATCTCGGCGGAGCGGGGGTCCAGCAGGGGGATCACCCCGGCCATCAGCAGCGAGGTCTTCCCGACCCCGGAAGCTCCGTAAAGGACGGTGAGCCGATTCGCCCGCCAGAGCGCGGCGAGATCGTGCGATTCGGTTGACCGTCCAAAGAACCGGTCGCCGTCCTCGGCTCGAAAGGGTTGTACGCCAACATAGGGGCGCTCATTGATGCCGTTACGCACCGTGTAGACCGTCATGACAATGAACCCACCCGCTGCCCGTTGGCGCGCCCTACCACGCTGACACCAGGGCTGCGACTGAAACTATCACGGTACGCCCCCAAGAGAGATCGTCGCATCGACATTTCACTCAGTGGTCAGATCACTCGGATGAGGTGAAAAGCTACTCCATCCAGCGATCGCCGCACCATCCCCCTCTCTGGAATCGAGTAGTCGACGTAACGTCCGGGCAAGGCTAGAATCGTCGATCTCGTTCGCCAGTTGGCGCAGGGTGAATTCACTGACATCGATCAGTACATCATCGTACTCAAAATGATCGTGCCCAGTTGTATTTTCACTCATCTGCGCCCCCTGGCGTCGTCCGGCACAGTCTTCCTCCACTATGATCGTTCCACGGCAAGCCCTCGTCTTGCCCCGCCGATGGCGTTAGTGTGAGACTATAGCTCGAATGGTCTAGCTCCTGGGATGGAGGAGACCGCGGTAGCTGTTGCGACTGTGTGACGTTCCTCGCGTCAACCGGGGCGGTGGATCGCCGTGGGCGTTGGCCGCGTCCGGGATAGCCAGCAAGGAGATGGGTGTGGGGAGTTCTGAGCCAGCGGGCGCGGGGCCGACGGCGGGGCGTGTCCCCGAGGTCTGGGGACGGATGCCGCAGCGGAACAAGAACTTCACCGGTCGTGAAGAACTCCTTAGGCAGCTCCGGGGGAGCGTCGGCACCGACGTCACCGCGGTGGTGCCGCACGCCCTGCACGGCCTGGGCGGCGTAGGGAAGACCCAGGTAGCCATCGAGTACGCGTACCGATACCAGTCTGATTACGACGTCGTCTGGTGGATTTCCGCGGATCAACCAGTGCTGGTCCGCTCGTCGCTGGCGGCGCTGGCGCCCCACTTGGGCCTGCCGCCAGCCACGGCCACCGGAATCGAGGATGCAGCCACGGCGGTCCTCGATGCGCTGCGGCGCGGGGATCCCTATGACCGGTGGCTGTTGATCTTTGACAACGCGGACCAGCCCGAGGACATCAACGACATTATCCCGCGGGGCCCCGGTCACGTCTTGATCACGTCGCGCAACCATCGCTGGCAAGCCGTGGTGGACACGGTCCTAGTGAACGTGTTCAGCCGCGCGGAGAGCGTGGCCTTCCTGAACAAGCGGGTCTCTAGCGCGATCAGTGAGCCGGATGCCACCCAACTGGCTCAGGAACTGGGCGACTTGCCGCTGGCTCTCGAGCAAGCTGGGGCGCTGCAGGCAGAGACCGGCATGTCGGTGGATGAGTACCTCCGACTGCTGAAGGAGCAAACGAGTGAACTGTTGGCGGAGAGCAAACCGTCGGAGTACCCGCGCTCGATGACCGCCGCCTGGAAGCTCTCGGTCTCGAAACTCAACGAGCAGTTGCCCGAGGCTGTGGAGCTGCTACGTTGCTGTGCCTTCTTTGGCCCTGAGCCGATCCCGCGCGACGTGTTCTTGCGGGCAGTCCAGGGCGTGCAACCGCGGCTCAGTGGCCTGCTCGCCAAGCCGATTCTGCTGACCAGGGCGATCCGTGAACTCGCTCGCTTTGCGTTAGCTCGGATCGACACGGTCTCCCGGACCATCCAGGTTCACCGGCTCATCCAGGCGCTGCTCCGCGAGGAGCTGTCGCCGGCGGAACGGGAACTCTTCCGGCAGGACGCCCACCTATTACTTACCGCTGCCGCCCCGAAAAACCCCGACGACATCGCCCAATGGCCGCTTTACGCTGAGCTGGCGGCGCACGTGGGTCCGTCGGGGGTGGACGCCTGCCAGGACTCGGCTACCCGGAGATTCGCGCTCGACACTGCGCGCTACCTCTACCTGTCCGGCAACGGCCAGTCATCACGCGCTCTCCTGGAGAGGCTCCTCGACCGGTGGAAGTCGGACTCCGGCGCCGACCATCCCGACGTACTCGAAGCGCAACGGCACTTGGGGAACACGCTGCGCGATCTGGGGGAGTATCATGCGGCCTACGACCTCACCCGGGTGACGCTGGAACGCTCGCAGCAGATTCTCGGTCCGCGTCACGAGCTCACCCTGGTGCTGATGAACGGCTTCGGCGCCGACCTGCGCGCGCGAGGCGAATTCGGCGCGGCGCGTGAGCTGGATGAGCAGTCCTATCGCCTGCACGAAGAATCCCTCGGCGCAAAGCACCCGCGGACGCTGCGCGTCATGAACAGCCTCGCGCTGGACTACGGGCTGAGCAGCGACTACCAGGCTGCTCGGGAGCTGCATCAGCGCACGTACCTGCACCAGAACGAAGCGACGTCGGGGGCCAGTAAGTCCGATGTGCTGGCGTCGTGGAGCGGCCTCTCCCGCGCCGTGCGGCTGTGCGGCGAATATGTGGAGGCCCGATATCTCGGCGACGACGCTTACGAATTCGGCCGGCAGCAGTTGGGGGCCGACCACCGCT
The DNA here is from genome assembly GCA_019247305.1 of Pseudonocardiales bacterium. Lineage (GTDB taxonomy): Bacteria > Actinomycetota > Actinomycetes > Mycobacteriales > Pseudonocardiaceae. The sequence continues at coordinate 8,675 of JAFAPC010000183.1, read as the reverse complement.
GGACACTCCGCACCGCCAAGGAACTGTCCATCGCACTACGGCGGGCGGCCGCCTATGACGAGGCGCTGGAACTGGCCCGGGATGTTTTTGAGCGGTTTACCCGGATCTTTGGCGCAGACCATCCCGACACCTTGGCCGCCGCGATGAGCCTGAGCAACATTCTGCGCACCATCGATCAGATCGACGAGGCGTTCGAACTCGCCGAAGACACCGTGAAGCGCTATCCCAAGGTCTACGGCTCCGACCATCCTTACAATCATGGCTGTGCTGGAAACCTGGCGCTGCTACTGCGGGTGCGCGGAGACCTGGCGAGGGCACGCCAGCTCAATGAGGCGTCCCTCACGGGCCTTGACGCAAAGCTGACCCGGGACCATCACTATCCGCTTACCGTGGCGACCAACCTTGCCAGCGACCTCGCCGACCTCGGGGACCCAGCCGCAGCCCGCGAAGTCGGGGAGGACACGTATGCGCGGCTGCGACCGCTCCTGGGGGAGGATCATCCACTGACGCTCGGATGCGCCGCGAACCTGGCCCTAGACCTGAGAGCCGACAGTGCGGAGGACAAAGCGTTGCGGCTCACCGAGGAGACGTTGCAGCGCTATGCACGCACCCTCGGCGCTGACCATCCGGACGCGAAGGTCGCAGCGCAAGACCGCCGACTCGACTTCGACTTCGATCCGCCGCCCATTTAACAACCGCACACCCTGGGCCGTCACGGGGAAGGTTTGGTGCCCTCGCCGTTGCGGAGCCGCCAGCGGGCTAGATGCCGCTCGGCGTTGCGCTGGGCAATCCTCTGTGCCGCCGGGGGCACCGGTTCGTCTTCCCAGCCGCGCAGGGTCTGCGCCATCCCGGCGACGAACTGCTCACCCGCAGCCGTCAGTCGCCCGCTGGCCAGCAGGCTGTCCACGACAAGCTGGGCGGCGGCCCGCCAGCGGGCGAACTCGGAATGAGCGGGAAGCGCCGCAGGGCCGTTCTCGTGCTCCCGTTGCCGAAGCCAGAAGCCGCTCACACCAAGAAAGGCGTAGCTACCCTGCAGGAGAGCACCGATCGGCCGTGGATCGTCCCGCCACGGCGCGTACCAGCGCCGCCCGTCGTCTGGCTGGGTCAACGCAACAATGTCGATCACTGCGGCTAGCTTCGCGTGCTGGACTTCGTGGCAGAACGTGAGCGCGAACGACCGCGCATCGGGCGGGGCGGAGAGCGCGACCGTGCCAAATGTCTCCCGAGAGCTCGCGCCGACCTGGCCGTCCGGCGGCGGGACAAGCGGAGTGATCACCCGGATCGCCGCGGCGATCTCCTCGGCCGCAGCCGGGTGGTACCGGACCAGCAACGTCCAGGCCTCGCGCAGGGCCGTGCGCCACCACTCGATGTCGTCCGCCGTGAGCCGCGGGGTGGTATTCACGGTTGCCGGCATCCGGAAGGGATCCAGGTCATCGATCAGCAGGCGAAGCCGCATCCCAGACGCCTCGGCGACAAGGTGGGGCAACGGTCGCCAACCCGGCGCGCTCTCATCCGGATCAGCGAATACCAGAACGCGCCTGCCTGCGGCGACCATCACGACCCCGTCCGCAGTGCATCGGAGGACCGCTGTGCGCTCGCGCCCGGGCACCGTGGCCGTGCCCAGCGACGGAAAGGTGATGGCCCCGTCGGTGACTGGTATGTCCAGCGTGCAGGGCGTTGTGGCCCGAATTGCGGCGGCCGCCGCCAGAACCACCAACCGGCCCGGCTCAGCGCCGACCATGGCTGCGCCGCCATGCAACGCCCGCAGCGTCCGCCACGCCCATGCCCCCACCGCTGGGTGCCGTACCACGCTATCCACGTCGCCAGGAGCCTGTTCCTGGATGTCGGCCAGCAGGTCATAGGCGTGGCGGGCGCGCGCGGCCTGGGGGTGCCCGACGGCCTCGGCGGTGGCGACGACACCTCGCAGGAGCACTAGGTGCTTGCTGTACTGCGCCGCAGCAAGATACTGAAGGGCCCGAACCCCGCCGCCGCCGGCGGCTAGCGCGCTGAATACGTCATCCGGCAGCCGGTGCGAGCGGACGGTCATTGCCATCGTGCCACCCGGGCGGCGATGCCAGCCACCATGGCCTGCCGGATATGAGTGATGAGGCGGAACAGGTCGGGGCAGTACACCGACGGGTTGGCGAATCCGTTGCCGGAGCGGTACCGGTGCGGGTACAGGCCGCCGCCGCAGACTTGCCGGATTCGGCACTCGCGGCATTCAGGAGACAGCGCCTTGGCGCCGATCTGTCGGGCCACCACCGAGGGACGAAGCAGGGCAGCGTCGAGCGAATCGCGACTGACGTGCAGACCAGTCCACGGAGCGCCGTGATAGGCCGACTTCAGCGTGTCAGACTGCTCGATGCTGCCATCCGTCTCGATAACGATCACGCTTACCGGGGAGAGGCCCACCGCCTCCGTGGTGGAGGCCCCGCCCAGCAGCAGGTGCATGATTTCCTCGAACAGCCGGATGCGGGTTTCCTGGCGGGGTGCGGTAAACCACCGGTCGAATACGGCGATCAGCCAGTCAGCATAGGGCGTGCTCGGTGAATCGGGGATCCGTTGCGGCGGCGGTGTCGTCCACGTGCCGTGCGGCAGCAGCAGGTCCACCATCGGCGGATTGACGTCCAGCAACGCTTCGTAGGTGGCCACCGGGTCGTTGCGGACGTCAATCGTGCAGAGCAGGCCGCCGAACACATGCCGGTACGACCCTGCGGTCAGGCGCTTCAGCGCCGCCATGACCACAGCGTGGCTGCCCTGCCCGTTCCGGTACCGCCGGTGCCGGTCGTGCGCTGCGGCGTCGCCGTCCAGGCTCACTCCCACCCGGATATTCAGGTCGTCGAAAAGTCGCAGATACCCGTCGTCCAGACCGACTCCATTGGTCTGCAGGCTGACATCGACCCGTACCCGGGGGCCGGCCTCGTCCCGGACGGAGGTCACCACCTGGGTAATCAGGTTGGGACCAGCCAGCAATGGCTCGCCGCCGTGCAGGATGAGGGTGATCCGCGTGAGGCCGTGGGCGTGGATGTGCTCGGCGATCCTTGCCGCGGCCTGTTCCGCGATGGCCAGCGGCATTCGGCGCGGCCGGAGGCGCCAGGTCTGGTCCGCCAGCTCGTACATGTAGCAGTAGTCACACGCGAGAGTGCACCTGCTGTGGATCTTGAGCACGAATTCCTGGAACGGAGTGGGTTCCCAACCGTCGGTAAGAAGTGCGTGGACGTCGAGCGTTGCCGGCCATTGAGGCTCGGATCCGCGCCGCGTCGACCCAAGATTCCCGTCCCGTTTGTGACTCGTCGACATAATTGATCAGCCCCGGTCGGCAGAAACGGACACGATTTTGCGCGGACCTCTGACTTTACCTAGCCTGCGCGGCCTGAGTTGGCGCACGGTGAACGCGCGCGCCGCGGGCGTCCCACCGGTGCCGATCGCCAACACGGACTGCCCAGGCCACACCTCCGAGAAGGAGTTGGTGAGCAGCAGAGTCCCGAGAGACCACCCCGCATACCGGGGCCAAGCGCCCTTGATCTCATAGGGTGAGCGCACCAACGCCCGGTTCCCGGCGGCCAGCCAGAGCCCATCGCCGGGGACGTCCCCGCACGACATTGGGGTGCCGTGCCCCGGCCGAGGGCTTCGGCACGCGACCGGGGCCGGTTGTTTTACGGGGTCGCGGGAATGAAGTCCGGGCCGTAGTTGCCGCTGCCGTCAGGCAGTGGCGTGGCAACGATGGGCGCGGCGAGGACGTTCAATTGAAACATGAGCCCGATCGCCGCCTCGAGTGCGCTCTCGCCGCCGCCGGACCAAGCGTCCTGAAGTTTCTGAATAAGCTGGGCGAACGTGGCGTCAAAGGTTTTCGATGCTAGCAGGTCCGGATAACCGCCCGGGGGCACCTTGGCGACGGGATAACACTCCGGGAACGGGATCGGGTCGCCAGCATACTCCCAGTGATCATCGACCTTGACGAACTTCCGGCCGCAGCGGATCTCACCGAAGCGGTAGTAGTGCGCGAGCTCATCGCCGAACTCGGGGGAATCGGGGCTTTTCGCGGTGCCCTCGCCCTGGTCTTTGATCGTTGCGATCGCCTTGAGCACGTCGTCGAGCGAGGCGAGACGGGTCAGCGGCTCGGGGATCTGCGTGCCTGACCCGTCAGGGTTGGGCACGCTCAGCGTTTTGGTGAGTTGCCCGTTCGTGGAGATCGGCGGTGACAGCACCTGGAACAACGCGCGGATCGCGTCGTAGAACATGCCAATCGTGGGATAGTCGATCTCAGCCGGCGGCGTGAGGGGATTCTCCGGTTCCTCGATCGCCATGAACATATCGAGTGTTGCCGGGCTAAGACCAGCAAGATAAACTTTCAGATCGGGGAGCACGCCACCGGGGAGGTGCCCAGGATACGTCGGCGCCACGATCTTGGGGGTGCCGCCGATCGCGGTGAGCATATTGCACGCGAACCCCATGTGGAGCATCTCTTCCAGGGCGACGCTCTTGATGAGGTCGTATACCTCGCCGCTCTGGTTTTTGATCGACCACATCCCGGAGAGGTAGACCGGCAGCGTCGCGAACTCCAGTTCGAGAGCCGCCTGCAGACTTTCCCGCAGCCACGGCAGGTCACGGGAATCGGCTGGGACGGCCATCAGCTCCACAAGCTTGGTGTGTGCCACGCCATGATCTCCTTGTCGTTCCCTCAGATGCCCGCTCTGTGGTGGGAGCATGATGGGCACCATTGGACCATAAGAACTCCCGGCGAAGGCGCACGGCGCGCTGGCCGGACTGCGCGGGTGGATGTGAACAGCTTCTATGAGGTCGTGCACCGCCGACGTGACGTTCGGGGCGAGTTCACCGGCGGCGTGGTGTCCCCCGAGGTGTTGCGCCGGATCCTCAGCGCTGCGCACGCCGCGCCCAGCGTCGGGTTGTCCCAGCCCTGGGACTTCGTGCTGATCCGCGATGTGGGCATCCGCACCGCGTTCCGGGACCACGTGCAGGCCGAACGGGAGGTCTTCGCCGGCCAGCTCGACGAGGAGCGGTCCCGGATCTTCGCACGGATCAAGGTCGAGGGGGTGCTGGAGTCCAGCCTGGGTATTGTCGTCACCTACGACCCCCAGCGCGGCAGCCCGGCCGTGCTCGGACGGCACGCCATCGCCGATGCCGGTTTGTACTCGGTGTGCCTGGCCATCCAGAACCTGTGGTTGGCCGCGACCACCGAGGGGCTCGGGGTCGGGTGGGTCAGCTTCTACCGGGAGGAGTTCCTGCGGGACCTGCTAGGCATCCCCCGCCAGATCCGGCCGGTGGCCTGGCTGTGCCTGGGCCCGGTCCGCACCCTGCACACCACGCCGGACCTCGAGCGCCACGGCTGGCGAGACCGCATCCCGCTGGCCCAGGTCATGCACGAGGAGCGGTTCGGCCGACCAGCGCAGCACTGATCAGCGCACTCCGGCCGCGTCAAGCGGGTGGGTCAAGCGGGTGGGTCAAGCGGGTGGGTCAAGCGGGCGGAAAGTGGGCAATGGCCAGCGGTGATTGCTGTCGGGGTGGTCGTACCAGACGTACTGCTCGGTGGGGGTCACGGTGATCCCGAAACGGTCGTAGTGCGGTCGCCCGGCGTGCTGCCAGAACGTGATGGCCTCCTGCACGCGATCCCAGAGCCGGCGGGGGCCACCTTGCCGGACGAGGAAACCATTCCCGTTCGGGGTATGCCAAACCTGGGCAAGCGACCCATCGGGCGCGTCAAGCTGGGTGCCGGGTTGACCGTCCGCACCCATGGCGGGCCCGAGGGTCACCTCGGGGAGGTGCCATTGCGTGATGAAGCTGATATGCCCGTCCCGGCTCAGCAGGGTCGGGTCCACGGTGCTGATCGAATCGTTCATGCTCTCGGGCAGAGCGGGCTGCGGCCGGGCCGGGAAGAAGGTCTCCGGGCCAGGTCTTATGATCATGAAACTGAGGTAGCGGGGCAGGAATCGGCCGGTGGCGCTGCCGTCGCCGGTCACCCTCAGCCGGACCACGGTGCCGCCCAGCGGGCCGCGCACATCGGCCATGATGATCCCACCGGGTGTCACCTGCTCCAGCCAGGTCACTGGGATGGCAGGCACCGAGCAGGTGGCGATGATCCGGTCGTAGGGGGCGTACTCGGGGTAGCCGCCCGCGCCGTCGGCGACCGAGAGGGTGGGGGTGTAGCCGCTCGCCGCCAGCCGCGCCCGGGCGAGCTCGACCAGCTCCGGGTCGATATCGATGCTCAGCACCTGCGCACTGCCCAGCCGCTCGCACAGCAGGGCCGCCTGGTAACCGCTGCCGGTGCCGATCTCCAAGACCCGAGCGCCGTCGGTGAGGTCCAGGGCTTGCAGCATGGTCAGCATCAGGGAGGGCATCGTGGAGGAGCTGGTGTACCAGCCGGCTTTCCGGGCCGGCGTGGGCACCATCTTGGTCACCAAGGACTGATCGCGGTACACGGCGGCCAGCCACTGACTCCGGTGCTGCTCATCGGCGGCGCTGATCAGCGGCCCAGCACCATGGTCGAGGTAGTAACACGGCACGTACGGGTGCCGCCAGGTGCGCCGGAACACCTGCTCCCACTGCGGGCTGCGCAGCGTCCCGTCCGCCCGGAACTGCTCGGCCAGCGCAGCCAGCCGGGACCGCGCGTAGTCCTGCTCTTTGGGGGTCAACTCGGTCACCTCGCTGCGCACCGTCGAGCTCCGTTCGCCAAGAGGTCGGCCAGCGCCGCGGTGATCGGAAACCCCACCGCCTCCTCCAACCACCCGTACTGACCAGCCGGGTTGCACTCGAACATGACCCAGTCACCGCTGGGCGTGATCGCGAAGTCGAACGCGCCGAACGACAGACCGAAAACTTTCAAGAACGCGAGCATCCCAGCGGTGACCGATTCAGGTGGCTCGATTATCGAGTAATCCAGGGCGTCATAGTCGGTGCGCCAGTCTACCCGAGCGGGCTCTGACTTGGCGTGGATTGCCGCTGCGAAAATTCGGTGACCGACTACCGTCACGCGCGCCTCGAACGACTTCGACACGAAAGGTTGGAAGAAATGCAGAGTGGTGTCGACCCCGGCCAGGTCGCCCAGCTCGGTCACGTCGAGTCTGCGGGTGTAAGCCATCTGCAGCCGGCCGGACTCAGCGCGCAGCGCGCCACCCAATGTCTTGCAGACCAGCGCGCCGCCGAGGTCTCGCGCAAAGCGCCGCACGCCATCGGGTCTGTTCGTCACCTGCGAGTCGGGCACCGAGAGCCCACACCGGCGAGCGACATCCAACTGGCGCGGTTTGACCGCATCTGACTCGCGTGCCGGATGATTGACCCACAGCACGTCCAGGCTGGACAACACTCCGCTCAGCCCACAGCGCGCCTCAGCAGCGGCGTGGCGCCGCTCTGTGCTGGACATGCCTGCAGGCAACACGAAATGCGACGGATGGCGATACCACACCGAGCGGATGTCTTTGAGCCGCAGCTCCCGGTGCTCGGTCGCCAGCACCCCCTCCCAGCCGGATGGACCCAGCCGCGCGTCCAGGCTCAGGGTTTGGGGAAACGCGGCCAGATCGGTGCGAAAGACCGGCACCCCCAACTCAGTCAACGCCCGGACAAGGTGATCAGCTGACGGGTTGAGGTCTCGGGCCAGCAGGAGAACGGTCACGGTCAATCGGCCTGATAGTCCGGGTCGCCGACTTCCTCATCACCTGGACCCGCACCGTCCGGGCCTCCGATATAACCGGTCGTTAGCCCCGGGGTCGCTCCCGGTCTGGTGTGCCGACCTTCGTAGGGCACCAGCGAGCCATCCTCGTCGTACACTATCGCGACCTGCTGGTCTGGGCAGTACATCCAGTGCAGTCTCGGCGCCTGGTCTAGGCGCGCACCGGCCACCACATGCCGCAGCGAAAAGGGCCGGGTCGCCGGGCCGCTGGGTCCCTCTTGACAGTCCGCCACGATCCCATGCGGCGGGCCAAGCGGAAACCGATCACCGGGACTGAACAAGGGATCGCGCCACAACGGGGCCAACGGATCAGGCATGGTCGAGTCCTTTCCGTGCGGTCAGCACGAAGCACCCCACCCATGGTGACAGCGACCGGGTTCGTTCGGCAACCGCGCGACGACTGACAGCAATCGGCCACGCTTGCCCATGGTGATCTCCACATCTCTCGCACTCAGCCTGGGTCCACCAGCTGATTTTGAGTGATCGTCGGGCCGCCGGCGACGACGTCAACGCCCCTCTGGAGCCACGCCTACGCCGGGAATTAAACAGGCAGTGTCCAGCGATCCGCACGGTGGGGACCTGCGCTGGACGCACTGGCGTTTCGCCATCCTGCTTTTCGCATCAGCTTCATTAACTCCGAACGATTATCGGCATGGGTGGCTGCCGATGATGATGCAGGCTTGGTCCCAGCACGGTAGGCAGGTGGGCCAGAGCCATTCTGTGTCACCGGCGGGGCGTCGGGGGTGTGTGGCTCCGCAGAGGCAGCGCACGGGCTCTCCTAATGAGGCTTCGCCTCGGACCGCCAAGTCTGTGGCCACGCCAACTGGTCCCTGCGGCTTCCGGCGCGCAAGCTCCCGCAGGGACTCCCGGTCTGGGGTGGCCGACCGTCGCCATCCGCTGCGCCGAATCGGGCGACCTAAACCTCAGTCGCCGTCGTTGTGCCACCCATCGTGGCTGGTCAGGCGGTCCAAACGCCTGTGTGGGAGCGGAC
>JAFAPC010000107.1 GCA_019247305.1 Pseudonocardiales bacterium | reverse complement strand
CGCAGACGATCGGGCTGGCGATCTGGCGTGTCCGCGATGATCGAGGCAAGTCGCTGCGGGTGGTCGCCGGGTTGGCCGGGATGAGCAAGGACACTCTCCAGCGGATCGAGACCGGTGAGCGTTCCCCGACCCTCGCGGAGCTCGCCGCGCTGGCCGACGCGCTCCAGACCTCTGTGTCGGAGCTGACCAGGCTCCCTGTACCCGCACCCGCCAACGGGCACACCGACAGCACCATGGAAGCGATCCGGCGTGCGGTGATCGCGGTCAGTAACGATCTGCCCGGCGGCCAGGTGCTGCCGGTGGAGGTATTGCGAACGAGGGTGACGGCGGTGGTGGACGCGCTGTGCCGTTGCGACCGGGAAGGCGAGGTCGGCGCCGTGCTGCCCGGCTTGATCCGGGACCTGCATTCGAGCATCGCCGCGGGCCGTGACGTAGCCGAACTGCTCCTGCTGTCGAGCTGGCTGCACACCCAAGCCACCGTCCCGTGGCTGCGACTCGCCGGCGCCCCGCTGGATCTGTGCTCGCTGAGCGTCATGCTGGCCCGGCGGGCCGCTCACGATCTCGACACTCCGGTTCCCCTGGGCCTGGTCGCCGTGAGTGCGGCAAGGGTGGCACTGCTCGAAGGCGCGTTCGATCTCGCGCAGGGCGCCCTCGACGCGGTGACCGTGCCGACCAACACCCCGGAGCTGATGCAACTGGCGGGTCTTGGGGCGCTTCGGCGATCGGTGGTGGCCGCCGCAGCCAATCGTGCCGGTGATAGGGACGCTTCGCTGGCATACGCCGCTGAACTCGCCGAGCGCACCGGAGAGGGCAACGCCTACGGGCTAGGATTCGGACCGGTCAGCGTGGGCATGTTCCGGATTCAGGGTCTCGTGGAGGCCAAGGACTATGAACAAGCCGTGAGCATCGCGGAGGGCTTGAATCCCGATGCCCACGCCAACCAGTCCAGCCGCGCTTATTACTGGAGAAACTACGGCGAGGCGCTGGCCCGACTGCGGGGACGGCATGAAGACGCGGTGCGGGCGCTGCGCCGTGCTGAACTGATCTCTCCCCACAGCATCCAGCGGAATCCGATCATTCGCAACGTGCTCGCCGTGCTGCTTAGGCACTCGCGCCGGGGCTCCTCGACGGACCAGGAGTTGCGGGAGATGGCTCGCCGGGCCGGTTTGCCCGGGTAGCCCACAGCCCAACGGGGATGTCTCTGCGGAGAGACGGATGCGGTCTCGTTTCTCCTGAGGTGTCTCGTCTGCACGACAACCCGCTGTCATCGTCGGGCCATGATCGCAAGCGTGATCGACGTACCCGAAGCGCTGCACCGTCACCGGGAGCGGGGTCGCGCCGCTGCTGGTCCTCGGTGGGTGCGGTGTGTGAGGGATCAGTGGCTGCATCGTCTGGACGCTGGTGGTGCGGCGGTGCAGGGCGGGGAGCGCGCGTGGTGTGGTCGCGTGGTCTCGCCCGCGCCTGACACCCTGAGTAGTGAGTCGCGGGGCTTGTGCGAGGACTGCGTGGCCGCGGGGAGGACGTCGTGAGTCCTCGGGCGCTGGGGGAGCCTGCCGCTCACATCGCGAGTCCTGCGGAGTGTGGGCGGTCAGTGGAGCCTCTAGTGGGGGAGTCGGGTCCTGTTGTGCTGCTGTGGGGGTGGAGCCGGGTGGATGGTCGCGAGCACGCCATCGATCCCGGCGGCGAGCATTCGGTGCTGGTGTACGTGGCGCGGTGCGGGCACCGGTTGCTGCGCCAGACCGCCGTGTTCGACGTCCCGCAGGGTCAGTGCTGCCCGGGTTGCGCTCGGGGGGTTGACCGGTGAGCGCCTCTCAGCTGTGGTCGGAGCGGCGGGAGAACCGGGTCACGGTCCATGCCAGCTGCCACACGTGCGGAGGACCGTGGGGTTTTACGAATCTGTTGGTGAGCAAGTTGCCGGATGGTCGGATTCAGTTCGATCCGCACGTCACGGGGTGCTGCACGGTCACGATCGAGGAAGACGCCGCCCGGACGGTGCTGAACGCCCTGGGGAAGTGGCTGGGATGAGCGCCGACCACGGTGACCGGTCCCGCCGAGCGTGACTCATGCCCATCCTGCGGTGGCACCAGCGGGGTGCGGCACGTCGCCTTCGAGGCCCCGGCTGGCCATTGGTGGAGGGATGCCCCCGAATCGCCTCCCGGTGGCCAGCCGGTTCCATATTTTGCCGATGCCGAACATGCCGATCTCGCAGGGAGGTAGCTGCGGACGTGAGTGAACCACTCTATGTCACGGGCGATCCGTGGATAGACGCGTATTTGATGTTCCGGCGGGCCTGGCTGGACGGTGCACCGGAGGGAGAGCTAACCGATCTAGCGGATGAGTGTCGGCGTGGCCTGCCTAGTCAGGCGCCCTCAGTACCGGCCGCAATGTTGATCTACCGCGACATCGTGATCACCGCCGGGCAGAAGGCGTTATCTACCCGATTGGTTAGGGCGCTATGGGTGCCAACGGCGTGCGCACCGCCCGGTGAGTGGACAAGCGAAACCGGCCTGCGACCCGTGGCGTGACGCGGATGGGACTCATATCCCGGTGCGCGGCCAGGTCGAGCAGACCCAGGTGGGCACCGAGCTTGGGGCATTGCGTTCACGGCTGGGCAAGCGGGGTGTGGTGCTGCGCCGCAGCGCCTCCCGGTTGGTAGTGCGATTCGACGGCGAGACCACGCTGACCCGTATCCGGCCCCACCTGGTGCGGGTACTACCCACCGGGACCGGCGATGTCGCCGGTGACCGCTCAGCCGCGCCAACTGTGCAAGCGCGGCGCACCTGATGTTCAGGTCGGTGACCAGCGTGGCACAGGGATGAACGTATCCAGCTCAGCTACCGTCCGTAAGATAGTCAGCCGCTCGCGCCGGTGAGTGGCCCGCGCAGCACTGCACCAAATGGTAGAAATTTCTACACCTTGCGCCTCTGCCTGCTCAGAAGATTTGCCACGGCACAACTGCCTCAAAACTCACGCGCAGGCGCCGGTTGAGCATGTTGGAGTTTCCCTAAGCGGCAACTCTTTCAAGGGGAACTTGTCATGCGGCGTGTATATGTAAAGGGTCATTACCGTGACGGGCATTGGGTCAAACCTCACTACCGTCGGTTACCCGCAGGCGGGGGGACTGTTCCATCTCAGCGCACTCGGGATAGCAGCAGGCCCAAGAGGCCCAGCAGTGGAGGTGATTCAGTCGCTCCTTTGCCGCCAGCAACAAGTTTTCGGAATGGTCCACCTGAATACAAAATTGATTCTCGTCGTTCGATACACAAAAGGGAACGGGAGCGAATCGGTGAAGCTGCCGAGTTCTGCATGGCGGCTATCAATGATGGAGCAATGGACGCGACTGCTGGCAAAATCGCCGATCGTGTAAGCCGTGACACATGGAACGCTCTACGGCGCCGATGGGGTCGCTTCCGTTGCAAGTGGATGGCGCGACTCGCCCAACAAATCCTTGACGTAAAAGCGCAGATGCATGAAACCGTGGCTGATATGGCGATGCTAAAATGGCGGACGCCGCTGCATACTCCCGAGTGCACTTTTGCTCACGAACTGATTAAGAGTATCCCCCTTCCGGGAGACGAACAGTTTGTTGCGGCGGCCTACGGTCTTCAACTGACAGGAGTATGCCTATGCGGAATGCAAGGAATACCATTAACCCAGTGTGCATGTTTTCAGCCGCTCGCCCTAGAATGGACCAAAGAGCAAGTTAAATTGTTTCTCGTATCGAGTGGTACCGAATGGATACGTGGGTCCAAATCAGGATTGACCGGTTAATGTCACAAAAACGCTCGTCGTCGGCACTCGGCGGAAGCTCAGCTTCCAGGGGGCGATGGCCGAGCAGGTTCGACAAGGAGACCAGGGCGAAGGCGGTTCGTCTGGTCAAGGATCACGGTCCGAGCCGCCATGGTGATCTGAGCACACCAGGGCCCGCACTGGCAGTGGTAGATGGCGGCCACCAGCATGCCTTCGGGCATGGGGCGAAGCCCGGCTAATTCTGGGAGCGGATCCACTCGAACATGTCGTCGGCATGTAGCCCGGCCATCCCTGTTCCGATTAGCAGGTGGGCGTCGGAGAAGCTTTCGTCGAGTGGCGCGTCCAGCAGGTACGGGATTGCGATACACCGCATGCCGGCGCTGATCGCGGCTCGCACGCCGTGGCTAGAGTCCTCCAGGACGATACAGCTCGCGGGTTCGACGCCGAGGCCTCTCGCCGCCGCTAGGAACAGATCTGGTGCTGGCTTGCCGCGCACGACGGAATCCGCCGATACCACGAGGTCGAAGAGGTCCAGCAGGCCGGCTGCGGAAAGTATGACGTCGATGACCTCGGGTGAGGAGCCCGATGCCAGCGCTAAGGGGTATCCGTGCTGGTGCAACAATTGGAGCAGGTGTCGCGTCTGGGCGTACACCGTGGTGGCGCGGGCGGCGATGTCGAGGTAGTAAGTGTTTTTCCGGGCGAGCAGAACGTCGACGCGTTCGGGGATGCCGAATCGGGATACCACGTCGTCGAGCATCTCCTTGCTGCTCATGCCGATATACGGCCGCTTCATCACTGGCGTGAAGTCGATGCCGTAGTCCGCGAGCAGCCGCCGCTCGGACTCGAAATAGTTCGGTTCGCTGTCGACGAGCACGCCGTCGAGATCGAAGATCACCGCCCGTACTGGTCCCCGCGCGTCATTACCGGAGGGATCTGCTTTACCCACCCCTCACCTCGCCATCGCACCCGTCACGCTCCGACGTGGTCCGCGAAGCAGCCGTCCAGGTGACTGGAAATGCGGATCCCGGATCGGGTGCTCCCACCAAGATCGTGGTGCCCGGCGCACTAAGTCGGAAGGGCATCTCCCGCAGACCCCTCAGCGCCGCGCGCAGGGCATTGTGGCGCTCGGGTGGACAGAGGAACAGCAGAAAGCCGCCGCCGCCAGCACCGAGCAGCTTTCCGCCGTACGCTCCTGCCCGCCGAGCTGCTTCGTACGTTGAGTTGATCTCGTTGTCGTGGATCCGATCTGACAGTTTCTTCTTCGTCTCCCAGCTCGTGTGCAGCAGTTCCCCAAGGCGTGCGATATCCGACTCCGCCAGGCACCGCCGGCCGTCGGTGACGATCTCCTTTAAGACGTGCAGATGATCCTCGGTAGCGTCGATGCGGGCCCGTTGGTCCCTCAGGACGTCGGCAGCCCGCCGGGTGCGTCCGGTGTAGAACGTCAGAGCGTACCGATCGAGCATGGCGGCACACTCCGGTGGGACGTCGACCGGGTCGACGGTCACCGTGCCGTCTGAATGGAATAGGTACTCATGGCATCCGCCTACCGCACTGGCGTACTGGTCCTGCTTGCCGATCGGCTCACCGAGCAGATCGATCTCAATGTGGCAGGCGAGCTCTGCAAGCTCGCTTGCCGGCCGCGTCTCGCCTCGATAAGCGTATAATGCGTTGAGCAATCCCACCGTGAATGCACTGGAGGAACCGAGTCCGCTGCCGAAAGACGGGATGTCGGACAGGCTAACAACCTCCAGCCCACTGGGATGTCCAGTGAGGCGCAGCGCCTCCCGGACGATGCCGTGCGAGACCTCGTCTGCTGTGCGCGCCCGTTCCAGGCCGCCGCAGCGCAGTACCAGCTCGTCGTCCCAGCCGGGCTTCACCGCGACGTATACGTACCGGTCGATGGCGAAGCTCAGTACCCGGCCGCCGTGCCTGCGGTAGTAACCGGGCAAGTCGGTGCCGCCGCCGAAGAAGCTGATCCGGAGCGGGGTGCGCGACACTACCAGTGAGCGCATCGTCTGGACACCTCCTCACTCGGCCTGAAGGTGCTCTTTGAAGAGCACCATCATGACGTGGTTGATGACCAGGTGTAGATCCTCCGCCTTCTGCATGTCGTCGACCGGCACGTGGATGCAGGACCGCACTAGCTTCTTCAATCGACCACCGTCGAATCCGACGAGGCCGATCGTCTCGACGCCGCACTGGTTGGCGAAACGCACGGCCTCGATGACGTTGGTGGAGTTGCCGCTGCCGGAGATGGCGAACACCACGTCGCCTGGCTGCAGGTAGTTCTTAAGCTGGAGCGCGAAGATTCGGTCGTAGCTGATGTCGTTGGCCACAGCCATCATCGTTGGGACGTTGTCGTTCAGGCAGAAGAAGCGAAAGCCCTGGTTGAGCCGCTCACTGATGCCCTTGTTAAAATCGTTGACGAAGTGCGAGGCGGTGGAGGCGCTGCCACCGTTGCCGAAGACATAGACGGAGGCGCGTCGCCAGTACGCAGCGAGCAGGCGCTCCATCACGAGGGTTACCTGGTCGATGTCGAATTCGTCGATGACTTTCTTTAGCCCGTCGAGGTATTCTTGAACTCCGGGCGTGAAGTTCATCATCAGGACGGAACGTTCCCGCATGGGACTGTCCCCTCTCTCCTACAGCGGTCCACAGACTCGGTCGTTTACACGTGTGCGGGTGCCGGCCGCCTCCCCGTCTCGGCGAGAATCGCGGTCACGGCATCAAAGAGGTTGTCGGCGCACAGGTCGGCGGTCGCGTCGTACTTACCGTCGCGGCCCGCCAACCCGGTCTTGAGCAGAACGGTGCGCAGGCCGGCGTTACGGCCGGTCTGAATGTCGGTCGTGGTGTCGCCGACGAAGTACGACGCGCCAGGGTCGATGTGGTAGGCCTCGACCGCCCGGTCGACCAGTGCGGTGCGGGGCTTGCGGCAGTCGCAGGCCATTTTGTAGTCCGGGTTTTCTTCCGGGTATCCCTGGTCAGGATGGTGTAGACAGCAGAGCAGGTCGTCGATGTAGACGTGACGCTCGCCCAGCATCGTTTCCAGCCGGCGATTGATCTCGTCGAGCTCGTCGAGGGTGCACAGGTTGCGGGCGACGACTGGCTGATTGCTGACCACGATCGCCAGGAAACTCGACTCGTTGATCGCGGCTAGCGCCGCGTATACCTCATCGGGAATGTACAGTTGCTCCGGACGAGACAGGAGCCCAACGTACCTGTTCAGCGTGCCGTCGCGGTCTAGGAAGATGGCCTTCTGCCAGCGCGTCAGATTGCGCGCGGCGACCAGTCCGTCGGCCACATGCCGGATCACCTGAGCGTAACGCTGCGGTGTTCCCATGTCCTTGACGTATTCGGTGGTTCGATAGGCGTATGCCTCCCCTCGTTGAACGGCGGGTTCGATGACGTCGCGTTCAAGGTCGTGCACGACACCGGGGCGCAGGGTGTCGAGTGTCGCTCGGTCCAGTACGCAGATACCAGCGTTGACGCAGTTGCCGTACGGCCGGTCCCGGGGCTCGCTCTTACGCACGATTTGCCGGACCGCGCCGGAACGGTCCAGCACGAGGAGGTCACTGTCATAGGGGTGGTTGTTGGGGTGGACGGCGGGCGTGCACCGGCCGGGATGACGGTCGTGAAACGCGAGAAGTCGGGCGAAGCTCAGGTCCATCATCAGGTCGCCGTAGAGCGTGACGAAACGATCGGGCAGCCAGTCCCGGAGCCAGGCGAGGCAACCCGCGGTCCCTAGCGGACGGTCCTCGGTGAAATAGCCAATGCGCACACCGAACTCCTCACCGTCACCGAAGTGGTTCTTGATCTGCTGCCCGAGGTAGCCCACCACGAGCGTCATCTCAGTGATCCCGGATCGACGCAGATTCTCGACCTGGTACTCAAGTACCGGGCGGCCCAGCACCGGAACCAGAGGCTTGGGAATGTCGGTGGTGACCTCCGCCAGCCTCGTTCCCTTGCCTCCGGCCAAAATGACAGCGTGCATGCCATGATCCTCTTTGTTCATTCGGCTCTGAATCAAGCTGCTATGTCGACAGCTCGGTCGGCTCGCGAACCAGGCCCTGCGCTTTCCAGTACTGGCGGAACTCGTCGGCCAGCCGGCGGTGCGCTTCACAGAACTTCGAGCCGTGATCGTGGTGGCCGTTCCAGATCTCCGGTGTCCAACCGTACTCGTAATCGGCGAAGATCTCGCACACCTCGGACCAGTTGATCTCTCCGTCGCTGACCTGGATGCCCTCGCCGTCGATCCCCGTGCAGTCAGAGAAGTGGATGTGCTGGACGAACGGTTTGACCGTCCGCATATACGCGGACAGCTCGATGCCGGCGTGGTTGCAGTAAAGCTTTGCATGGCACAAATCCAGGCACATGGAATACATATGCTCCCCCAGGAATTCTGCCATCGCCTGCGGCTCCATAAAGCTGTTGGTCTGCCCCTGCCTGGGAGACCAGTCGCCGTCGATGAACCACGCGAACGGCGTCATGTTCTCGATCAGGATATGCAGTCCGCTGGTGTCCAGCCGCCGCATGGAATCGGCGAACAGGTCGTACTGCTGGCTGGGATCGTCGAGCAGCTTCGGATAGGTGAGGGCGCCGGGGTGCACTACGAACCGCACGTCGCCGGTGCAGCGGGCAAAGTGCCGCTTGAGTCCGCGCGCCTTGTCCATGACGCGGTTGATCACCTCGATCGAATATCGGCGCAGCGCTTCGTCGTAGGAGCACAGGTCCAGAAGCACCCCGGAGGCGTACTCGGGCAGGTGGACAACGAGATCTAGGTCGTAGTCCCGGCAGGTGTCGGGCTTGTCTAGATCCCCGGCCGCGTAGTGCACCTCCACATAGTCGAAGTCCCGGCCGGCGGTCATCTCTTCGATGTCTTTGAGCCGCACCACGACTCCGCGTGTGCCCGGCACGAGACCGCGCTCGCCGAGCGAGTTCCCGTGGTCGTCTCCCCGGTAGCCCTTGTCGGTGGGCCGCGCGGTCACGTCGCTGCTGAACAGGTAGCTGCCGCGGGTGAGGTCCCGGCTGGCCCTGGCCCCCACCACGTCGTGCCAAGACTCCGCTAGGACGCCCTTGGGTGGGAGCTGGAGAGCGAGGTCGTCTGGGCTGATCAAGGCACCCGCCGGCACGTCGTGCGCCAGAACCAAGCCCTTGGCAAGCACATCACGGTTAGCCATCTCACCGCGCGATTCCTGCTTGGTAGGGCGGCCCAGGGTTGCTGAGAACTCCTCAAGGTGGGCCACCAACTCCGCGAAACGCGCCACACTCACCGACGCGCGGTGCGCCGGGAAATCGCTGTCGGTCAGATGAAGGTGCTTGTCGAGGACAGTCGCCCCCATCGCGTATGCGGCCGGGGCGCTGGTGTCGAGTATGTCGTTGCTGGAGTAGCCGACGACCGGGTGGTAACGGCGCAGGGTCTCCAGCGCCCGCATGTTGATGACCGAGACCGGAGCCGGATACGCAGTTACCGCGTGCATCAGCACCACGTTGTGGTCGCGCAGTGGAACGCCGGTGCACAGCTTACATACCTGGCGTTCGGAGAGGCCGCCGGTCGACAGATAGGTCCGCGTGGCCACCTGGAGCACTCGCGACAGCAGCGGGGCATTGTAGGCGTTGAGCGAGTTCACCTTGAAGTGAGTGACGCCGCACGCCGCGAACATCTCTAGCGACGACAGGTCCCACGGGGTGCCGACGAAATCGATGCCCAACTCGGCACACCAGCCAAGGATCGTGCGATACTCCTCGGAGGCGAAGAGATTCTCCTCCAGGAACGGCAGCTCCAATTTCAGCGACCAGGCCCGCTCCGCTGACGGGGACAGAGCGTCCTCATGGACGCTGTCCAGCAGCGAGAAATGAGCGAACCGCACAGCGTTTGCGCCGGCTCTCGCGGCCGCATATAGCAGCAGCTCACAGCGACTGAGGTCGCCGTTGCTGTTCTTGCCGATCTCCGCGATATAATACACCGTGTCTCCCCTTACCTCTGCACCCGCAGGTGAGGCTGGGCTACTTGATCTCGCCAGTAGTCAAGGATGTCGCGCAGGGTCTGCTCGAAAGAGATCTTCGGGCGCCATCCAGTCGCCTCTCGGAACTTGGTCGTGTCCGGAACCTGGCGGGTCACGTCCGACACGCGCAACAACCGCGAATCGACCTCGATTTTCGGCTTGACGTCGGTCAGGCCAAGCAGCGTGTCAAGCATCTGACCGACCGTGCAGGTGTAATCTCCCGCGATGTTGTAGACCTCACCAGCCGGGCACTTCTCGGTCAGCAGCCAGTACGCCTCGACCATGTCCCGGATGTCGAGGAATGTGCGGGTCGAGTCGAGGTTACCCACGTACACCACCTCGTTGCGCTGCCCGGCTTCGATCTCCGCGATCTGCTTGGCAAAGGCCGGCGCGACGAAAACCTCCTTGCTCCGCGGCCCGGTGTGCGTAAACGAGCGGGTGCGCAGCGTCCGCAACCCGTACGAGACGTGGTACTGGTACGCAGTCAGATCCTCGGCGACCTTGCTCACACCGTACGGGCTCTGCGGCCGCAACGGCGTGCTCTCCACAATCGGCAGTTCCTCCTGGGAGACCTCCCCATACACCTCGGAGGACGTACAGATGTGGATCACTGGATCGTCGCCGGTCTCCCGGACCGCCTCCAGCAGCCCCACGGTGCCCAGGACGTTAGCCCGAATAGTGTCAACCGGGGCCCGGAAGCTCATCGGCACGTAGGACTGGGCGGCGAGGTGAAAGATGCGATCGGGCCGGACCTCGCTGATCGCCTTATAAATCGAATGTGGATCGCCAAGGTCGAAGTTAATGAGTGTGATCTTGTCGATGACGCCCTGCAGATCGGCAAGCGGGCTGTTCCACCGCTTGAGCCCGTAGACCTCCACGTCGGGCTGGTCCACAAGGTACTCCGCCAGATAGCTGCCGGCGAAGCCCGTCACGCCAGTGATCAGGACTTTCACGTTCAACCTCCGTCCTTCTCTCTCTTCCGTCCTACTTCAGCTGGCCTAAAAGAATGCCCCCGGTCACCGCCAGTATGATGCCGGCGAACGTTACCGCCGCCGCCCGGCTGCGCGGCGGCGGATTCTTAAAAACGACGATTCCGATCAGTCCCTTCACGACCAGACTGAGCTGTGCAATCGCGAATCCCTTCCCGGTACCGATCTCTTCGACCAATGTCAGCATTCCAATATTTCCTATTCCCCACAGCGCGCCAGCCAGCGACAGTACCCAATAATCGCGTCGCTGTTCGAGTACGAACGACTGTCTACTACCGAACGCCAACCCCGTGCCGCCCACAAACATTCCGGCCGCGAGTGAAAGATTAGCTATCCAGAGTGACGTGCCGGAGAGTTGGATGGGAATGAAGTAACTTCCCCACAACAGTCCCGCGCCGAACGCACCGGCCAGGCCGAGATACGTCCCGCTCCGAAGCGCGGCCCGGACATCGACCGTGGCGACACCACCCCGGCCATCCGGGTGCGGTCCCAGCCCGCCGTCCGCGTCCAGCACCGGATCCGCGTCGGCCCCAGCGACGTTGCTGCGGGTCAACACAATAAGCAGGAGCCCGGCCACCACTGACGCCAGCGACAACCACAACACCACAATCCGGGCCCCGATCCCCACAAACTCGTCAAACAGGACAGCGCCCCACACCAGCCCCATCGCGATGTTCAGACAGGTCCAAATTCCTGACGCCCTAGCCAGGCCAATGCCGCGACTACCCAGAAACGCGCAGACGTTGCCGAACGCCCACAGCAGACCACCCGCGAACGGCAACCACAGCCAGCTCGCCGGATCACCATGCCAGACCAACACCAACGCGGCGAAGGCGAGATTTCCCAACGTGACATAAAACGTCTTCACCTGATTGGAGGCAACAACAGCGTCCGCCATGCCAATCCACGTTCCCCAAGAAAGTACCGTGACAGCGGCATACATAAGAACGAACATGTCACTGGTCCTTTCTCCTCGCTGTCACACTCAATACGATTCCGCCGGATACAACACGACTATATCCACTGCATAGCGCGACGGAGGTGTTCGGCAGGATCAGCGGGATTAGCGTCAAGTCTTACCGTGCGCGCATGCGTCTCATCCATCCTCCCTCTTTACACGTGCAGCACCCCAACATTCAGATCCGGCGACCTGTTCCAGCAGCGGGGTGTCCACAAGAGCTCGCCCTTAACCCACGTGTACGCGCCGCACAAAGTATGACTGCCCGGCCCGCAAACGTCTGAAACTGGACGCTGGGCGAAGTTCTCTTAAACAGCAGCTGAATGCTCGTATACACTGATCAAGTGGTGCGTCCTGGAAGCTGGATCAAGCCAGCGGGTGGAAGTCCGGTCACGGCAAAAATTCAGCCGGAGTACATGAGTTTTTGGTATGGTGGCATGGTATGACAACCGGGGGCTTGTGGCTTCTGGTCGTGTTCGGGTGAGTGTAGTTTCAGTGATCTTGGTTTGGTCCGGCGTGGAGGGCTCGAAGATGACGGGACTGTGCATTCCGATGCGCCAGTGCGCGAACAGGTAGGGGTACTGCCGCGCTATTTTGGCTAGTAGTTCCCTTGCCCTTCGGGGTCTGCGGTGGAGCCGTTTGTACTTCCGGTAGGCCCAGCGCACGAGGTGTTCGTTGATGCACTGGAGGAGGGGATACAACATGGACTTGTAGAAGCGCCCATAGTAGTTGGTCCATCCTCGCACGACACTGTTGACCATCTGCGCGAGGCCGTTGATGCCAAGATCGCTGTGGCGGCCCACAGTCCGACGTGCGCCAATCGTGCGACGATTGTCTCTTTCACGAGGTGTGCTTGCCGTTGGCTTTCGCAGTGCACGACCACGTCATCATCGCCGGGGTTGGCGCTGGTCAGTATGGCGATATAGTCACGTGTCACGCGCCTGGCGGACGCCAAAGTGGTGACCTGTGTCCCGCTGGTCCCGGGACGTCGCCCCGCATTTTGTCGGTCGGGGTTGCGCAAGCGCCTAGGCATGGTCGACGTGCTCGTAGTGCTCCACGCGGGGGAACGGAGCGTAGAAGTGGTGCAGCAGCTGGCGTCACTCCTGATACTGCGGTGAGTTGCGGAAGCCCTCGGTGTGGTCTTCCAAGCACCGCCACTCGACCAGCAGGAGATAGGTGCTCGGCTGCTCGATGCAGCGGGAGAGAGTCAGTCGCCGAAAGCCCGGCATCCCCGCGATGATCGGCTTGGCTCGGGCGAAAGCCGTCTCGAAAGCCGCTTCTTCGCCGGGCGTCACGGGCAGCAGCGCATGTTCCAGGATCACCGCCACATCATGAACCAGCCACGCGCGCAGGGCGCGCTGATGACGCCTGCGCTCTGCGGGCGCCGAGTTCGACACCAGAGTCGTCGCCTGCGAGCCGGGCAGCGCTGGTGTCGAACTCGGCGTAGCTAGCGCGGGTTGGGCTGAGCCGCGCTGAGGTCTGCGGTAGGGGGATCAGGTTGTGGGGGCACCGTCAGCGAGGGTGTCGAGGATCTGCTGGCCGTATTTTGCCAGCTTGTTCTCGCCGACACCGTTGATCGTGCTGAGCTCGGCCAGGGTTGCTGGGGTTTCGGTGGCGATCTGGCGCAAGGTCGCGTCATGGAAGATCACGTAGGCGGGGACGCCCTGCTCTTTCGCGGCGGCGGCGCGCCAGGCGCGGAGCCGCTCGAACACCGGCGCTGCCGCCTCGGACAGGTCGACGGGTGCAATGCGGCGGGGCTTGGGTGTTTTGGGGGTGGCTTGTGTTACCCGTTCGGGTTCGCGGCGCAGCAGGACCTGGCGTTGCCGGCTCAGCACCTCCCCACTGGAGTGGGTGAGCACTAACGTACCGTAGTCACCTTCGATGCCGAGCAGGCTCTGGGCCAACAACTGGCGCACCACCCCGCGCCACTCGGCCTCGCGCAGCTCGGTGCCGATGCCGAACACCGTGAGACGGTCGTGACCGAACTGGGCGACTTTGGGCGTTTTCTTGCCGAGCAGGATGTCGATCACCTGGCCCGCGCCGAAGCGCTGGCGACGCTCACGGTCGAGCCGCAGCACGGTCGAGAGGAGTTTCTGCGCGGCGATGGTGCCGTCCCACGATTCCGGCGGTGACAGGCAGGTATCGCAGTTGCCGCAGGCGCTGGCCTGCTGGCCGAAGTAGGCGAGCAGTTGCCGGCGGCGGCACTCGACCGTCTCGCAGAGGGCCAGCATGGCATCGAGGTGGGTGGCAAGACGACGGCGGTGGGCACCGTCGCCCTCGCTGCCCTCGATCAGCTTGCGCTGCTGCACGACGTCGGCCAGACCGTAGGCCAGCCAGGCGGTGGAGGGCAGACCGTCCCGTCCGGCCCGGCCGGTCTCCTGGTAATAGCCCTCGACGGACTTGGGGAGGTCCAGGTGCGCGACGAAGCGCACGTCGGGCTTGTCGATGCCCATGCCGAACGCGATCGTGGCCACCATGACCAGGCCGTCCTCGCGCAGAAAGCGCGCTTGGTGAGTGGTTCGAGTCGGCGCGTCGAGCCCGGCGTGATAAGGCAGTGCCTCGATCCCGTTCTGCACCAGGAACTCCGCGGTCTTCTCCACCGAAGCCCGGGACAGGCAATAGACGATGCCCGCGTCGCCGGAGTGTTCGGTGCGCAGCAGCTCCAGCAGCTGCCGCTTGGGGTCGTTCTTCGGCACGATGCGGTACTGAATGTTCGGACGGTCGAAGCTCGACACGAAGTGACGGGCGTCGGCCAGGTTCAGCCGGGAGGCGATCTCGGCGTGGGTCGCCTTGGTGGCCGTCGCAGTCAGGGCGATGCGGGGCACGGCGGGCCACCGCTCGTGCAGCGCGGACAGGGCGAGGTAGTCGGGCCGGAAGTCATGCCCCCACTGGGACACGCAGTGGGCTTCGTCGATAGCGAACAGCGAAATCATGCCGCGGTCCAACAGGTTGCCGGTCGACTCAACGCGGAGCCGTTCTGGCGCCAGGTAGAGCAGGTCCAGCTCACCAGTGAGGAAAGCGGACTCGACCTGGCGGCGCTCGTAGGGATCCTGAGTGGAGTTGAGGAACCCGGCCCGGACACCGAGCGCCCGCAGGGCGTCGACCTGGTCCTGCATCAGTGCGATGAGCGGTGAGATGACGACGCCAACGCCGTCGCGCACGAGCGCGGGAATCTGGTAGCACAGCGACTTACCCCCACCGGTCGGCATGAGGACAAGCGCGTCACCACCTGCGGTGACATGGTCGATGATCTCCTGCTGCGCTCCTCGGAACGAGTCGTAACCGAACACCCGGCGCAGTACCCGCCCGGCATCGCTCACATCGAGTCCGCTGTCGCCGACCGCCATCCGGCGATCCTAGGACCGCGATTGTCATCGAGAACCGCGGCGCTCGCCGCTGGAGCGCACAGCCTGGCCGACGGTCTCCCAGGCGACCGAACTGCCTGCGTGGCGCTGGCGATCCCCTCCGGTGCTCTCGGTCGTCATCCACCCGCTCATTGTGCGAAATTTAATCCGATATGAAAGCATTGTCGCACTCTCTCCTGGCAAAAATAACAGAACAGTCTCGTTGCGGAGAAAAGTGTGCGGAACGACTTGCGCGTGGTGTCGTGCGGTGCTTGACTCTGCGCAGCCCTGACCGAGCGTGCACCGCCCCTATGTCAGGGTCGTGGCCGGACCGGCGATGACCCGGAGCTGGAGTCGTCGGTCTGGCCATTCCATGTGACTAAACCCGAAGACCCCCGCAGTCCGATCCCACCGGGACACCGCCTAGGGCGACCGCGACCCCTCGGTCGATAAGGTGCTCGGCCAGGCCGGCCTGCTCGCCATGCCAGCGCACCCATTCGGGCAACAGTGCCTTCGCCGCGACGGTGATCGGATGATCAGGAATCCAATCGTTGATCAAGGCGAGCTGGAAGTCAACTCGATGTGGCGAGATCGCATGCCAGGTGTCGGGCAGTGTCCCCTCCATCCACTCCAGTGTCAGCGCACCGACGGCCTCTGGATCGGGTTCGGTACCGTGCTGGCGCACATACCAGTCGGTGAACGCCGCCGCCATCGGATCCGCATCGAGGTCGTGGTACAACGATCGCGCCGCCGGCAGTGGCATTCCCCGCTTCCGCAGCACATCCGCGAGGTCGTGGACCCGGCGGCGCGCCCGGAACCAGTTATCCAGCAACGTCCGCGATTCGCTTCCCCGAAGAATGTCTTCGCCGGAATCGCAATAGGCGAGGCAGAGCAGGCGCTCCGCCGTCTCGACCCGCTTCGGCCGGGCGCTCTTCGCCCACCTCGCCGGTTGCTGTGATCCGCGCGAGCTGCCACAGCCAGCCCGGCTGCTGCCGCACCGCCGCATCACTCCGCAACGCCTTCTTCGCGCGGTCCAACGCGTTGCGTGCCATGGACTGCAACGCCGGTGACCCGATCGAGGTGAGACCGTGCAGCAATCGCCACGGCGGCTCCCACGCGCCGTCCCGGCTGCCCGCCACCTCCCGGATCCGAGTCGCCGCGGCCTCCGCGAGCTCCCCGAACCACCGGCTGAACCACAGCCCTTTCCGTTCCTCACGCACGATGCGGTGCAGTTCGGCGCCCAACAGCTCCGCGGTCACCTGCTCAAGTTCCCGAGGCCCTCGCGCCGACATGACGGCGCCAGCCTGATCGAGGACAGCCTGGCTCGCGAGATCAAACCACGCTGGGCGCTGCGGCGGACCCAGCAGCGACCGCATCGCCGGGAACGTCGATCGTGGTTGACCTTCCTGCATACCATCGGCGTGCCGGCGCGCGGCACCTCGCAGGCCTTGAGTGGTGTTACTTTTCTTGCTCTTACGACCACGAGACACCGGCGACATGCGCGGGATAGTAGAGCTGGGCGCGGTGGCCACCACGCGCTGGCCCGGTCTGCGGCGGGTGCCCTCGCCGACACCGGGGACCGGACACGGACTTTTCTGGCGTCACCACGCTCCTGCCATTGTCCCACCGCTGCACCAGCGCTGCGCCCGCTCTTGGCGGAATCAGGATGAACTCAAGGGTTTATACGCGCCGTGACAAGGGCATCCGTATCACGTATACTGTTAGAAGGGAGACAGGACGATGGCGGACACCGTGCTGCATGAAGGTGAACTGTGGCATGAGTTCCACCGGGTAGTGAACATGTCCTCGCGGGAGCTTGCCGACTGGCTGCGCACCTGCTCGGCGGACCCTGAGGCTGAAGACCTCCCCGACCAAGCAGGCCCTCCGACCGGCCACCAGGTGCTGCGGATCCTGAGCAAGCGCCGGACCGACCTCACTCCTGATGATCTTGAAGTGATGCGCCGGGTAGTCCGACAGGTACACCTCGGGCGTCGAGGCAACCGGGAGTCTGTCGCGGGCCGGACTGGTTGGCGTCACCGCTTGATGTCGCTGGGTCACGATCCGCTCAAGCCCTCCTAATGCCGCCGGGGCTGTTTAGTCGTGTTAGTCGCGCACCGAACGCACGGTCAGCCGACCGAGGGCGAACGCGCCCAGGGCGGTGGCCAGCGCGCCAAGACCGTAGAAATAGCCGAGCTGCTCAAGCACCTGCAGCGACCTCGGTCCAAGCGGCGCCCCGATTGGTGCTCTCAGCTCGCCGACCCGCCACCACTGGCTGATCACCGGACCTAGCGTGAACCAGATCCCTCCGAGAAGGGCAAGCCACGCTCCAAACCCGCCGCTGGCGCGGTTTGCGCTGGGTCCGAGAATCAGACCGCCGAGGAGCAGGGCGATACCGGGCAGGATGTTCAGCCACAGCCGGTCATAGGTGAAGAACCAGGGCGCGTTGACGCCGAAGGCGTAGCCGAAGTAGGGCCCGACAAAGGGGATTATGGCGCCCCAGACGCCGAGTAGTACGAGCAGGAGACCGCTCACCGCGCCCCGGCTGCGCTGCATCGTCATGGTTCCCCCCCTTCGGACGTTTGACCCGCCCCCAACTGAGGACTGTGTTGTCGTCGACATGGCTATCTCCTCATCTGTGTCCTCACTGCACAACCGGTTACCCGGCGCTCCTCACGGGCAAACTCGCCGGTACCGCTCAGCCGAGTGCCGTGATCAGTTCCTGGCATGCCTGCTCACAGCGACGGCACGCTTCGGCGCAGACTCGGCAGTGCTCATGCCGAGAGGCGTGGCGCTCACACTCGTCGCCGCAGGAGCGGCAGACCGTGACACAGGTCTGTAAAACGGTTCGCGTGATGTTGGCGTCGTAGCCAGTGTGCCGGGACAAGATGCGCGCGGTGGTGGCACAGATGTCTGCGCAATCCTCGTCCGAACGTACACACTTGCGCAACATCGGGAGTTGGTCGTCAGGTTCGGACAAACAGGCGTGTGCGCACGCCGTGCATGCTTGCGCACAAAATACGCATTGCTCGATACAGCGGACTAAAGCGTCACGATCCACCTTCCCAAGGTCCGCTGGATAGGTTCGTATCATCTCAGCTGCGACAGTCACCTCTACCTCCTCACACCGAAAACGGCTCACTCTTCCCGGGCGTACTGGGCCTCATCGGTGGCAGGTGCATCGGGTTCGGTCACAAGGCGCCCGCTGCGGCGGGTGGCGGACTCGCCGGTGTTGTCCACCTCGTCGCCCACGAGCACCTGACCGTGCTCGTGTACCGGCTCTTCGGGAATCAATTCATCGTCGATCGACTCGTTGAGCTCTTCCAACGGAGTCAGTGCCATCGGGCGGTCCGGCGCCGGCTCAATGCTGATGTCCGGGCGCTCTTCGGCCAGCCGCTCGGCCAAGGGCCGGTCGGTAGCCTGCTCGATCGCGGTGGTCCCGTATCGATTGGCTGCCGACCAGTCCTCAGCGGGATCCATCCCACCCTCCAACGGGTCAACGCCCATGTTCTCCTCGTCGAGCGTCTCGCTCTGCGCGAGGACATCATCGTCGTGCCCCAGCGGGTCGGGAGTAGCCCTCATCGCGTTTCCCCGTCCGTCCCATCGCGGGTGGTTGACCCGCCGAGGGCGTTGTCTTCGCTCAGGCTGTGCATGACGGCGTTCGGGCCGTCAAAGGACTCCTTCTGCAAGTTGCGCAACGCCGCCACGAGCTCCTTGCTCCCGCCGTGAGACTCTGCGTGACGGGCCAGCTGGGCTGGCGACCCCGGGTAGTCGAACCCCTTGAGCGACTTCTGAACTTCGGTGACCTGAAATCCCATGGCCGCTGGATGCCCACTTTCCGGGATCGCTACACACATCCCCACGGCGTAGGCGGCATCCGGGATGATGGCGGGGTGGCCGAGAGCGCGCGGCGTGCACGGTGGCGCCGGTACTGGGACAGGCATTCGAAGACGTACGACCGCGAGATGTGCTTCGTCGACCGGGTGCTGTTCCGGGACACCCGCAGCTGGGTTTGCCAGCAGGTGCGGGGCGAAGTGCTGGAGGTCGCGATCGGTACCGGCCTGAACCTGGAGCACTACGCGCCCGACGTCGCCTTGACCGGTATCGAGCTCAGCCCGGACATGCTGGCGATCGCGCGGCGACGTGCGGACACTCTCGGCCGTCACGTCACACTTCGGGTGGGCGATGCGGAAGCACTCGAGTTTCCCAGCGCCACCTTCGACACGGTGGTCTGTACTTTTTCGCTGTGCGCCATCCCTGATCACCGGAAGGCTCTCGCCGAGATGACCCGGGTGCTGCGACCGGGGGGAGTGCTCCTGCTGGCCGACCATGTGGCCAGTTCGGTCCGACTGCTGCGGGCCACCCAGCGTGTTCTTGAAGTGGTGACGGTACCGCTGGGTGGGGAGCATTTCCTGCGCCGCCCACTTGAGCACGTCCGCGCCGCAGGGTTGCGGATCGAGCGCCACGATCGGTTCGCGGCAGGGATCGTCGAACGGCTTGCCGCCCGCAAGCCCGCCTAGCTGAGCGGGATTTTCCAGCCGCGCTGCAAATCATCGTCAGGTGCTTCATGATGAGTGCGAACAGCATGTGATCATCAAGGAGTCGACGTGGCGAGCAGTGTGGCTGTGCTGGGAACCGGGATTATGGGCGCCGGAATGGCCCGCAGCCTGCTGCGGGCGGGACTGGACGTCACCGTCTGGAACCGCAGCGCGGAAAAAGCCCGACCGCTGGCCGAGGACGGGGCTAAGGTCGCCGCCGACGCGGCTGACGCAGTCTCCAGTGCCGACGTGATCGTGACGATGCTGTTCGACGTCAACGCCGTTGCCGAGGTCATGGGGCGGGCACTGGCCGCAAGCCGAGAGCCCGCGGTGTGGGCTCAGACCAGCACCGTCGGCCTCGCCGGCACGCAGCAGCTCGCCGAGCTCGCCGGCCGACACGGCCGGGGCTACCTTGACGCACCCGTGCTGGGCACCCGGCAACCCGCCGAGCAGGGCGAACTGATCGTGCTCGCCGGGGGACCGCGCGAGCTGGAGCCCAGGGTAGCGCCAGTGTTTGAGGCGATCGGTCATCAGACGATTTGGGTTGGCGACAAGGCCGGTGACGGACACCGTCTCAAGCTCGCGCTCAACTCGTGGGTGTTGTCCATCACCGCCGCCACAGGGCAGGCCATCGCGCTGGCCCGCGACCTCGGTGTGGACCCGCAGCTGTTCCTGGATGCCATCGGCGGCGGTGCCACGGACAGCCCCTACGCCCAGCTCAAGGGAAAGGCAATGATCAATGGCGAATTCGAGCCGGCGTTCGGGTTAGCGGGCGCGGTGAAGGACGCTGGGCTCATTGTGGACGCGTTGGGTGCGGCCGGCGACGACCCGTCGCTGATGCAGGCGGTCCACCACCTCATGTCAGCCGCGGCTGAGGCCGGGTACGCGGACGACGACATGGCTGCGGTGGTGCACGCGTTCCGTTGACCAATCTGGCTGGAGTCGCCAGGCTCAAGCGTGTGACCGATGCTGCGCCTAGCTCTCGGGTAAGCGCCTGGCGCTATGCCCTGAGCACGACTAACCCACCCGAGGGCCCGATCGACGCGGTGACCCGGTGGATCGTGATCTCCCGTGCCGCCGTACTGCCGATGACGCTGGTCGCCGGGTTGGTGGCCGGCCTGCTCGCCGTCCGCGCGCCCGGCGTCGACGGGCGCTGGCTCGTCGTGGCCGTCCTCGGGATCACCCTCGCGCATCTGGCCAACAACTTGATGAACGACCTCTACGACACCCGCGCCGGGTCGGATACCGCAAGCTACCCGCGGGCGCTGTATGCCCCGCACCCGATCCTGTCCGGGCTCATCACTCGCCGGGCGCTGGGTGTGGTGGTGCTGGGCGTCAACGCTGCCGACCTGGCGATCCTCGTAGTGCTCACGTGGGCGCGGGGCTGGCCCATCGTGGCGTTCGCGCTGGCCGGGTTCGTGCTGTCAGTGGCCTACACCGCGCCGCCGCTGCGGCTGAAGAAGCGCGGCCTGGGTGAGCCGGCCGTGCTGGTGGTATGGGGACCGCTGATGGTCGGTGGCACGTACTACGCTGCGGTTGGGTCGATCACCTGGCAGGTCCTGCTGGCATCGCTGCCCTATGCGCTGCTGTGCACGTCAGTGCTCATGGGCAAGCACACTGACAAGATCCCTTATGACGAGCCGCTGGGGATCCGCACGCTGCCGGTGCTCATGGGCGAGCGATGGGCCCGAGTTGTGACGTTGGCCCTGATGACGGGCTTCTACCTGCTCCTCGTAGGGTGCGTGCTCGTGGGCGCGCTGCCGTGGCCGGCGTTGCTCGCACTCGGCGGGCTCTACCGGCTGGTCGCGGTGTGGCCGTGGTTGCGCCAGCCCCGGCCGCAGCAGCCACCGCGCCCGGTGCCGGTATGGCCGCTGTGGTTTGCCGCGCTGGCGTTTGTGCACCTGCGCGTCGCCGGCCCGCTGCTCGTTATCGGCCTTGCCGTGGCCGCCATCGCGGGGATCTGAGCAGGTTGGTGTGAGTGTGGGTGCGGGCGATCCGGCGCGGCTGGGTGGTTGCAGATGGCGTGCCCGGCCCCGATGTCGATGAGTTCGCGGAGACCATCGAGGTGGTGACGGCGCTGGCCGGACCATACGGCGGCGGTGACACGTTGCTGGCCGTGCAGCACCCGCATCGCACACCCCGCGCGTTGGCTAGGGGGCTTTCGTTAGCCGATGCGTTGCCCGCAGCTCGCCAAGCCCTGGATCGGCTGCGGGCCAGCGCGTATCGTCCCGTGGTTGACGTGCTGGCGCCGTATCGGGTGGACGGCCCGGACGGGGTAGCGGTGGGCGTGTTGTGTCTGGTGGATCCGGCCGCTGTGGACGGGCGCGGGATGTCCTGGGTGCGACACAGCGAAGAGGTCTATCCGCAGGTGGTGGTCGAACGCGTCGCGGTACTGACCGGGCTGGGCTGCGCGACCAGCGCGGCGATGCTTGTGCCCGTCACGGGTGGTGATCAGCTCACTGCGGCCGTGCTGGGTAGCATCGATGCTCTGGGAGCGCCGACGGTGTCGAGCATCGATTCCGGCGGTCGGACCCACCGGTTGTGGTTGCTGGGCCGCGGGACTGGGCAGGACGCGGTGCTGGCCACGCTGGCGCGTGGTCCGCTGCTGGTCGCCGACGGCAATCACCGGTTAGCCGCTGCAGCGGCCAGCGATCGGTCTAGCCTGCTCGCTTTGGTGACCGGTGGGCCGGCGCTGCGCATCGGCGCGATCCACCGGGCCCTGGTGGGTACCGGGCTGAGCGCCGATGATCTGGCGCAGGCGTGGCGCGGCGTTGGCCTGGGGGTGAAGGAAACCCGGGAGCTGGGCCCACCAGCCCGGCCCGGGAGCGTGGTGGTGCGGGCATCGGGCGCCGATCTGCTCGTCACCTTGCCCGAACCCGAACCAGGCGAACCGGTACCCCGGATTGACCATGGGCTGGTGGAGCGGGTACTCCTCGCCGACGCGCTGGGCATCGATCCGGAAGGTCCCCAGGTGCGTGCGCTGCCGGCTGGGCATCCGGTCGGCCCGCACGTCGATGCGGTGCTGCAACTGGCTCCGGTGCCGTTCGCTGACGTGCTCGCGGTGTATCGGCAAGGCCGACGGATGCCTCGCAAGAGCACCTATTTCACCCCAAAACCCCGCAGCGGACTGCTGCTGGCCGACCTCGCAGGCTAAGCGCTTGCGGGGCTCTGAGGTGATCACCGGTACCGTTTGGGGCATGTCACGTCCCCTTGGGCTGCCCGTGGTGCGGTCCTCAGCCTTCGTCTTCGCCAATGCGCACGACTACGCTGAGGTACTCGGCGGTCAGGTCGCCGGCTATGCCTATTCGCGGATTGACAATCCCACTGCGACCACGTTCGCTATGGCGGTCGCCGCACTTGAGGCGCCGGGCTTGGCGGACGTCGGCGCGGAGCCGTTCGCCTCGGGCATGGCCGCCGTCTCCGCCACGTTGCTCGGGCACCTCATGGCGGACGACGAGGTGATCGGCCCGGCGAACTGCTACGGCGGCACCTGGTCGCTGTTCACCCGGTGGCTTCCCCGGTGGGGGATACGCCCGCTACTGGTCGACCTCACGGACCTCGCCGCCGTACAGGCCGCAGTCACCCCGAGCACCCGGATGATCTACGCCGAGACCATCGCCAACCCCACCCTATCAGTGCCCGACCTAGCCGCTCTCGCCGAGATTGCCCACCGCGCGCAGAGCAGGCTCGTGGTGGACTCCACGTTCGCCACACCCGTCATCTGCCGACCGTTGGAGCATGGCGCCGATGTGGTGCTGCACTCGGCGACCAAGTTCCTTGGTGGGCACGCCGACGCCACCGGCGGCGTCGTGGTGGGCCGGCGGGAGCACCTCGGGCCAGTCCGGGACGCCCGGATCGACCTGGGCGGGTGCCTGGCCCCGGACGAGGCGTTCCTGCTGCACCGGGGGCTGGAGACGCTGGCGCTGCGGGTGCGGCAGCAGAGCGCGACCGCGGCTGTGCTGGCCGCGAAGCTCGCCGGTCACCCTGCGGTGGCGCGGGTGCGCTATCCGGGGCTGCCTTCACACCCACAGCACGGCATTGCCTCCTGGCTATTCCGCGATGGGCTGTTCGGCAGTTTGATCACTATGGACATCCGTGGTGGACGGGAGGCCGCAATGGCCTTCTGCGATGGGTTGCGCGCGGTACGGATCGCCTCCTCGCTGGGTAGCGTGCACTCCAAGGTCAGCCATGCGGCATCGACTACCCACCGTCAGCTCGACGACGCCGCTCTCGCGGCGGCCGGAATAGCGCCCGGCCAGGTGCGACTGTCCGTCGGGGTGGAGGACCCCGAGGACCTGCTGGCCGATCTCCGTCAGGCGCTCGACGTCACGTGACTGCAGTTCGTCCATCTAAATCCCTTGACTGGGACGCCTATCGGCTGGTTCGATCACCCACTGTGGATAGCACTGTCGCCTTTGTCCGGCGGTCCCCGGTGGATCTGCGCCGGGTGGCGAGTGCACTCTGTCCCGCTCGGTGAGCCCCCGTCCCCTCGACCGCGTTCCTGTGCCGGTTTGCCCCTCCTCGGGAGCTAGCAGCTGCGCGGTCGGTTCACCGATCTCGCGGAGGACCCTCCCTGTGCATGCCGTGCCCTACCTCACCGTCCCTGCTCCTGAGATGGCTCGTCCCGGTGGCCCGACGAGCCTCGCCATGGCCCTGGCCGCGTGCCCCGAGTGGTGGCGGCCCCTAGTGGACTACTGCCTCGACACGCGCTGGTGCCAGCTGCTCGAACAAACAGAACAGCATGAGGTGTGGTTGCTGTCCTGGCTGCCCGGCCAGGGCACCGACCTGCACGACCACGGCCCGGCCTCGGGTGCCTTCGCGGTCGCGGCGGGCACGCTGACCGAACGGGTGGTCGCCAAGTCGGGGCGGCTCCCAACGGAGGTCACCCACGAACTGGCCGTTGGACACTGCCGTGCCTTCGGCCCGCACTACGTTCACCAGGTGACCAACTCCGGATCCGTCCCCGCGGTGAGCGTGTACGTATACACCCCGGCTCGGACCGTGATGAACCGCTACCAGCTGGAACCCCCGGGGCTGCGCGCGAACGGCGTGTCAGTTGACCAATAGAGCGGAGATCACCATGCTCACAACCAGACTCGGTGGTCTTTAGGTCATGGCAAACCCCTGGTCCCATCATCACACTGGCAAGCACACCCAGCGACGGGCCCACCGATCGCTTGGAAAGGCTTACCCGACCTCGGAGGACTTCTATGTCTGCCCGGCAAGATATGTCTTTCCAACCGGAGCAGATCGCTGGCGTGGTCGCCGTATCTGAACGGCAGACATTGCGACGTGCGATCGCTGCCTCAGCGATCGGAAATGCTGCGGAGTGGTTCGACTACGGTGTTTACGCCTACGCCGCCGTCTACATCGGGCGAGCGTTCTTTCCGAGCGACAACCCGGCTGCCTCCACCCTCAGCGGTCTGTTGGTCTTCGCGGTGTCGTTCCTCATTCGACCGCTCGGCGGGCTGGTTTGGGGGCCACTCGGAGACCGCCTCGGCCGGCAGAAGATCCTCGCGAGCACGATTGTCTTGATGGCGGGGGCGACGTTCTGCGTCGGCGTGCTGCCCGGCTACGCGACCATTGGGATCCTGGCGCCGATCGGGCTCATCGTCCTGCGCGTGATCCAGGGTTTCTCCACCGGGGGGGAGTACGGCGGCGCGGCCACGTTCATGGCCGAGTACGCTCCAGACCGCAAGCGTGGTCTGTGCGGCAGCTTCCTCGAGTTCGGCACGCTCGCCGGTTTCACCTTTGGAGCACTGCTCGTGCTCGTGACTGAGGTGATCACCAGGCCCGCTGCGATGGCCCAGTGGGGGTGGCGGTTACCGTTCCTGATCGCGGCCCCGTTGGGGTTGGTCGGATTGTACCTGCGCAGCAAGCTTGCGGATACACCAGTGTTCCGTGAGTTGCAGCAGGCCGGTGAAATCGAGCAGGAGACCAAGAAGCAGTTCCGCGAACTCGCGCGGTATTGGCGCCTGCTGCTGCTGATGATGATGGGTCTGGTCGTGACGCTGAATGTTACCCACTATACCCTGCTCGCCTACATGCCTACCTACCTGCAGGGCGAGATCGGCCTCACATCGAATAAGGCGCTGCTCCTGGTCATCATCGGCCAGCTCATCATGATGACATTGCTGCCCTTTTTCGGAGCGCTTTCCGACCGCGTCGGCCGGAAGGTGCTGTGGTGGGTGTCCATTGTAGGCATGTTCGTGTTAGCGATCCCGATGTACCAACTGATGGCACGGGGCTTCGCATTCTCTGTCATCGGGTTCGTTGTCCTGGGGCTACTCTACGCACCGCAGCTGAGTACCATCTCGGCGATGTTTCCAGCGATGTTTCCTGCGCACATCCGATACGCTGGATTCGCCATCGCATACAATCTTTCGACGTCTCTGTTTGGTGGCACCGCGCCTGCGGCCAACCAGTTTCTGATCAATCTGACCGGTGACAAAGTGGTGCCGGCGTACTACATGATGGCCGCCTGCATTGTGGGGGCGATCGCGCTTAGCGTCGTTCCCGAGACGCGTGGTTGCTCCCTCCGGGGCTGCGGAGTCCCTGGCGTCGACACGTCTGCCTCCCCGTAGCAAGGCAAGCAGCAAAAACCAACGATGCGGCGGCGCGGTGCGTCGGGGGAAGGGAGAAGCCGGGACGGCGCAGAGTGCTGCGTGGCGTGGGAGACAGCGTCATGGTGACGATCCTGATCAGTGACGTCGCTGCGACGCCAGGGCCATCGAAACTCGCAGAGCACCGGGAGTCTCAGATCACAGGAGTAGGGTGCCGCCATGACAGATCGCAAGCTGCGCGTCGCCGTGGTCTTTGGGGGCCGCAGTAGCGAACACGCGATCTCCTGCGTGTCGGCGGGAAGTGTGCTGACCCACCTGGACCGGACCCGATTCGAGATTATTCCGGTCGGTATCAGCACTGATGGCGTCTGGGCGTTGGGCACCGGCGAGCCGGCCGAGCTGGCGATCCGGGACCGGAGGCTGCCCACCGTCAACGATGCCGCAGCGGCCCTGACCCTGCCCGCTGACCCAACCAGACGGGAACTGGTGCGCCTCGCAGGCAAGACACCTGGTGAGGTGCTCACCGGGGTGGATGTGGTGTTCCCGGTGCTGCATGGGGCTTTTGGTGAGGACGGCACGATCCAGGGCCTGCTGGAGCTGGCCGGTCTGCCCTATGTCGGCTCCGGGGTGTTGGCCAGCGCGGCCGCGATGGACAAGGAGTTCGCCCGCAAGCTGTTGGGTGGCGCGGGTTTGCCGGTCACCGACACCGTGGTGCTGCGGGGTGATGACGCTACTCTGACCTGGGAACAGCGTTCCCGGCTGGGCCTGCCGGTCTTCGTCAAACCGGCTAGGGCGGGCTCATCGGTAGGCATCACCAAGGTGACGGACTGGTCTGCGCTGCCTGCGGCGATCGCCACCGCTCGGGCGCTCGACCCCAAAGTGCTCGTCGAGGCGGCGGTGATCGGCCGTGAGATCGAATGCGGGGTGCTGGAGTTCCCCGGTGGCCGGATCGAGGCGTCGCTGCCCGCGGAGATCCGTGTGGTGGCGCCGGATTCCGCGGGGTGGTACGACTTCGACGCCAAGTATCTCGACGACGCGTGCGAGTTCGACATCCCCGCCAAGCTCGACGATGACGTCACCGCCGAGCTGCAGTCGATGGCCGTTGCGGCGTTCCGTTCGCTGGACTGCCAGGGTCTTGCTCGGGTTGACTTCTTCGTCGGACCCGACAGTGCGCTGACGGTCAACGAGATCAACACGATGCCCGGTTTCACGCCAATCTCGATGTATCCCCGGATGTGGGCGGTGACCGGTGTGGATTACCCCAGGTTGCTGTCCATATTGATCGACACCGCCCTTGCCCGTGGCACCGGACTGCGCTGAGCCCTTGGTGTGATCGGTACCGTTGGCGTGATCCGGGCCGTTGGATCAATCGAGTGAACTCCAGCGACCTAGTCATGAACGGCTAGTTAAACAGGTGGGCTCGCCCGCGCGATCCGCTGGTGAGCCCCTGGGGTTCTGTCGTCCGGCGTGGAGGTGTCGCGAGTGCTCCTCTCATTCGGCAGCAACAGGGTAGGGGTCATTCTGGCGTTGATCAGGACACGGTCTTGATTGGCGGATCTGGCCAGATGGCGCCGCGTCTGGGCCGGGATGGTTATCGGCCCCGGCATGCGCAATCAAGCGATCACGTCCTCGACACCTCCCGCGAGGACATCGATGCCGCCGGGGACGCGGTCGAACCGTCCGCTGGTATCGCGGCTGTGGCAGCCGACGACTGGGCGATCGAGGAAGGGGATGGGCCGGAAGATTTCCGCCTCGCCGGCCGTCCCTACACATGGACTCGAGGTCGTACCCGACCGGTGGCTGACCTCGCCGTCGAGACGCTGGTGTCCACCACCGACGAGGGTCGAGGCATGGCAGCGATCTGTTCCGCCGAGCATGCTGCGATCGCGCAGCTGTGCATCGATATCCGCTCGGTCGCCGAGGTTGCGGCCCTGCTCGCGCTGCCGCTCGGGGTAGCCCGAGTGCTGCTCGCTGATATGATCGACATCGGCTTGCTGTATGTGCACCGCAACCCCCTGGGCCGGGGGGACGCGCCGGGCCTGTCGGTGATGGAGCGGGTGCTGGCTGGGTTGTACCGGCTGTAGCGCGATCAATGCGAGACGTCCACGTCGCGGCGCGGCAGGGTGTCCGCGATCACGGTGGCGATCTGCTGCAGCGGCCCACTGCCGCTGGTGGGTGTCAGAGCCACCGCGACATAGACGGGTCGGTCCACCGCAACCCAGGTGCTCGTGCCCGGGCTCGCGATTTCGAGAAACTGCACCCCGGAGACTTCCAGCAGCCGCGAGGTTGCGGTGAGCTCGATGGGCCGGTCAAGCCCGCAGCGCAGCACCACGGGTGGCTCACCCCAGCCGGCCGCGCCCGCAGGGACGGCGCCGCCAGGGACTGGGGGGACAAGCGCTCGGCGTTCCAAGGCCCCCGTGTCGCCTCCGCCCAGATTCTCGGGTAGGGCAGCCAGCAGCCGCGCGCAATCTGCGGACCTGGCCGCGGGAGTGGGGGGGGCGGCTAACCTCAGTGGGCCCAAAGTCTGGCTGCGCACCATCGCCGCAGCGATGAGTACCCCCACCACCAGCGCCACTACGAGGGCCAGTGCGATCCTAAGTGGCCACCGGGGCGCGTTGGCCGGCCGCGCGGCGCGGGAGGAGAACACCCCTAAGCCCTCAGGACAGGTGCACGACGGGGCAGGTCAACGTGCGGGTGATGCCCGCCACCGTCTGCACTCTGGCCACCACGAGCTGGCCCAGCTGGTCCACGTCGATGGCTTCCGCCCGCACGATCACGTCATAAGGGCCGGTGACGTCCTCCGCGCTCGTGACGCCGGGTAGGCACGAGACCGCCGCGGCCACTGCGGCGGCCTTGCCGACCTCGGTCTGGATGAGGATGTATGCCTGAACCACGGCGTGGCCCTTCGTCTTGTCGACTCCACCAGGTAGGAACGAAACCTACCGCCTAGATCGGGGGTGTGCGGGTGTGCGCTGCCGGTGAGCCCCCGCCCGGCCCGCCGCCGTCTGACCTCGGCTCAGTAGCCGAGCTGGGCGAATTCGGGCTCATCGCCCGGATCACCGCAGGCCGGGCACTGCCGCCGGGCACCGTGCTCGGCCCCGGGGACGACGCTGCGGTGCTCACCGCTGCGGACGGTCGGGTGGTGGTGACCACCGACGTGCTCGTCGAAGGGGTGCACTTCCGGCTG
The DNA here is from genome assembly GCA_019247305.1 of Pseudonocardiales bacterium. Taxonomy (GTDB): domain Bacteria; phylum Actinomycetota; class Actinomycetes; order Mycobacteriales; family Pseudonocardiaceae. Next base: position 36,012 of record JAFAPC010000107.1, on the reverse strand, counting down.
GACTGGTCTACACCGCACCAGGTCGGGCGCAAGGCAGTGGCTGCCAACCTCGCCGACGTGGCGGCCATGGGCGCGATGCCCACCGCGCTGCTCGTCGGGCTGGCTATGCCCGGGCGTACCCCGGTGCCAACGGTGGATGACCTGGTTGCCGGAATGTGGGAGGAGGCCGGGCAGGCCGGTGTCGGCATTGTGGGCGGCGACGTGGTCAGCTGCACTGAGCTCGTGGTGTCAGTGACCGCGCTGGGCGATCTGCAGGGCCGGGCGCCGGTCACCAGATCCGGTGCCCGGCCCGGAGACGTGCTTGGGCTGTGCGGCAGGCTGGGCTGGTCCGCCGCAGGTCTTGCCGTGCTTCGCCGAGGGCTCCACGCTCCGCTGGCGGTGCTCGACGCCCACCGAGTGCCGCAGCCTCCTTACCGCGCCGGCCCGCAAGCCGCTGCGGCGGGTGCCACGGCGATGATCGATGTCTCGGATGGCTTGCTCGCCGATGCCGGGCATCTCGCTGAGGCCTCCGGCGTCGGGATCGACATCGATTCTGCGGCGGTGCCGGTCGCCAGCAGGCTGGTCGAGGTGGCTGTGGCGGTAGGTGCCGACGCGCGGCACTGGGTGTTTACTGGGGGTGAAGACCACGCGTTGCTGGCGTGTTTCCCCGCTGGGGTTGCGCTGCCCACCGGGTGGACAGTGCTTGGCATGGTGCGCCCGGGCCGTGGGGTGACCGTCGACGGTCGGCCCTACGACCTGTTCCCAGCGGGGTGGGAGCACTTCTGCTGAGGGCCGCTCGATAGGGTCGCCCACTGTGCCAGCACTTGTCGATGAGATCGTGGAAAGGGGCTGGGCCAGCGCGCTGGCCCCGGTAGCCCCTCAGGTGGCCGCCGCTGGTGAGTTCCTCCGGGCTGAGATCGCCGCAGGGCGGCGTTACCTGCCCTCTGGTGCCAACATTCTGCGAGCCTTCACCCAACCTTTCGAGCAGGTACGGGTGCTCATCGTCGGCCAGGACCCCTACCCGACCCCGGGTCATGCGGTGGGGCTGTCATTTTCGGTCGAGCCCGGTGTGCGGCCCCTGCCGGGCAGTCTGGCCAACATTTTCCGGGAGTACAGCGACGACCTCGGGCTGCCCGCCCCGTCCAACGGGGATCTCAGCCCTTGGGCCGCGCGCGGTGTGCTGCTGCTCAACAGGGTGCTCACGGTGGAACCGGGTCGTCCGGGCTCGCACCGCGGCAAGGGATGGGAGGAGGTCACCGAGCAAGCCATCCGCGCGCTGGCGGCGCGTCCAGCCGCTCCGCTGGTCGCGATTCTCTGGGGTCGGGACGCCCGCACGCTGCGTCCGATGCTCGCTGACGTGCCGTGCATCGAGTCCGCGCACCCCTCGCCGATGTCAGCCGATCGCGGCTTCTTCGGCTCCCGTCCCTTCACCCGTGCCAATCGCATGCTCATCGAGCTAGGAGCTGAGCCGGTCGACTGGACCCTGCCGTAGGCGGCCACCCGCCCGGTGACTCAAGCTGGTGAGCGACGAGCGGTCAGAGATCATGGCGCGGGGTCGGCCGTCGCTGGACGATCAGCCGGAGGAGTCCGATCACAAGAGTGCACCCGGTGGTGATCGCCATGGTCGGGAAGCCGTCGATGAGGGGAGTGCCGACCGCGAGCGCGGTGGCGACCAAGCCCTCGCCGCTGGGATGGGAGCCAGCCGCCAGGACAACACCGGGCACAGTCACCGCCAGAACCAACGGAGGCTGCACCATCGGCCCGAACAATCCCTTGCGCTGCACCACCACCACGGCAAGCAGACACCCGAGAAAATAGCAAGCCTGAAATATAATGCCCGGCCGGTTGAGCCGCTCGATGTCCGCGAACGCACCAGCCGTAGCAAGCCCAAGCGCCCATAACACCGCCGCCCACCAGGGCATTCCGGGCCGATCAGGCAGCAACGCCTGATCGGCCCACGACCCGCGGTGCGCGGTGCTTCGGGATCGGGTGCCCGTCACTCGTTCACCGTAGCCCGCTCGTGGCTGTCGCCTCCCGCCTGGTGCAGGGCCCCGGTGACCCAGCTCCAGTCTTCAGCGCGGCGCTCGGAGCCCAGCTCCCGGCCCGAGTCCGGTGTGCCCAAGTCATGTGTGCCCAAGTCGTGTGCGCGCTGTCCTGGATCCAGCGCGATGAGCGAGTCCGTCGCCGACGCCACGAGTTCCACCGCCTGCACGGCGCGGGGACTGCGCTCCACTTGTTCGGGGGTGTCGAGCTGCTCGGCGACGACGCCGAGCTCACCGAACCGGCGAGCGGTGACCAGGACCCGTGACTCCAGCGAGGTGACCGTGCGGTTGTAGGCCTCAACGGCACCACCGAGCTGCTTGCCGAGCCGGGCCACGTGACCGCCCATGGTGGCCAGCCGGGAATGCAGCTCGCGGCCCAGCTCGTGGACCCGTGCGGCATTGCGCGCCAGTACCTCCTGCCGCCAGGTGTAGGCCACCGTCCGCAGCAGCGCGATCAGCGTGGTCGGAGTGGAGATCACGATGTTGCGCTCGAAGGCGTGCTCGAGCAAGGCGGGGTCAGATTGCAGCGCGGCTTCGAGAAACGGGTCGCCGGGGACGAACAGCACCACGAACTCTGGAGTGGCCTCGAAGCGCTGCCAGTAGGACTTGTGTGCCAGCGAATCGACGTGTGCGCGCAGGTGTCGGGCGTGCGCAGCTAGGCGGTCGGCCCGGTGGTCCGGGTCGACCGCGTCGATGGCCTCCAGGTAGGCCCCGAAGGGCACTTTGGCGTCCAGCACGATGTGCTTACCACCGGCAAGGTGCACCACGAGGTCGGGGCGGACCAGGGTGTTGTCGTCGCCGCTGGCGTCAGTGGCGGTGACTTGCCGGGAGAAGTCGCAGTGCTCGACCATGCCGGCCAGCTCGACGATCCGCTCCAGCTGCAGCTCACCCCACCGACCGCGGACCTGCGGGGCGCGCAGCGCGGTGACCAGCTGCCGGGTCTCGCTCTGCAGCTGTTCGGACGTGCGGTGCATCGCCCCGACCTGCTCGCGCAACCCCGCATAGGCGCCCTCGCGCTCCTTCTCCACCGTGCGCAGTTGGCCGTCGAGCCGGTGCAGGCTCTGGGTGATCGGGCCGAGCAGTGCCTCGATGGCCTGCTGACGCTCGCTGGCGTCGTCGTCTGACTTGGCCGACAGGGCCGCTGTAACCGTGGCTAGTCGTGTCTCGGCGAGCTGGAGGAACGCCTCGTTGTTGCGCGAGAGCGCCTCAGTTGACAGGGCCTGGAAGCTGTCCTTGAGTTCGGTCTCGCGGTGGATGAGCAGCCGTTCCCGGTCGGCCGCGGCGGTCCGCTCGGCCTCCATCGCGGCCCGGAGGCCGGCCAGTTCCGCCTGCGCTGCCGCGAGCCGCTCGCCGGCTTCCTCGGCGCGCTGGTGGCACAGCTGCGCCCGGGCTGTCTCGGCGTCCCAGGCCGCTGCGGCGCTCTCCCGTTCCCGACGAACGACGACAAGCTCAGCGTCCGTGGCGGCCTTGGCGGCGTCCGCCGCCCGGCCGGCCTCGGCCACCGCCGCACGGCGGAGCGCAGCGGCCACCAGCCAGCTGATCAGGGCACCGATCGCCAGCCCAGCAAGCAACGCGATAAACACGGAGTAACTCACGCGTCGCAGTCTGCAACGCCCCCCTGACAAAATTGGCGAGGCGCGCCGCCCCCAGCGCATCGCGCGGCCTCAACGGGGTGCGGCAGTACCCGCTAGACTTGACGTCCCGTGAGCCTTACTGTCGGGATTGTTGGGCTACCCAACGTGGGCAAGTCCACCCTGTTCAACGCGCTGACCCGCAACAACGCCCTCGCGGCCAACTACGCCTTCGCAACCATCGAACCTAACGTCGGGGTGGTGCCGTTGCCTGATGCGAGGTTGGCGGTGCTAGCGGAGATGTTCGGCAGCGCTAAGGCGGTGCCGGCGATGGTGTCGTTCGTCGATATCGCAGGTATCGTCGCGGGCGCCTGGCAGGGCGCTGGGCTGGGCAACAAGTTTCTGGCCCACATCCGAGAGGCCAACGCGATCTGTCAAGTCGTGCGGGCCTTCGACGATCCCGACGTGCTGCACGTCGAGGGGCAGGTCAACCCGGCCGGTGACATCGCCATCGTGGAGACTGAGCTCATACTGGCCGACTTGCAGACTCTGGATCGCGCCCTGCCCCGGCTGGAGAAGGAGGCCCGCACCCATCCCCGGGAACGGCGCGCCGCGCTGGCCGCCGCACAGGCCGCCAGGCAAGTGCTAGACAGCGGGCGGACCCTGTTTACCGCGCGCGCGGAGCTGGATGTCACCGCGCTCGCCGAGCTCAGCCTGCTGACCAGCAAGCCGTTCCTGTACGTCTTCAACGCCGACGAGGGCGTGCTCACCGACCCGGAGCGCCAAGCCGAGCTGCGCAAGCTGGTCGACGGCGCCGATGCAGTATTCCTCGACGCCAAGGTGGAGTCCGAATTGCTTGAGCTCGACGAGGAATCCGCTCGGGAGTTATTGGACTCGATCGGGCAGCCCGAGCCAGGATTGCACGCGCTGGCCCGCATCGGGTTCCACACCCTGGGGCTGCAGACGTATTTGACGGCTGGGCCCAAGGAGGCCAGGGCGTGGACGATCCGGGCCGGGGCCACCGCTCCGGAAGCCGCCGGGGTGATCCACAGCGACTTCCAACGTGGGTTCATCAAGGCCGAGATCGTGTCCTACGACGATCTGGTCGCGGCCGGGTCGATGGTGCAGGCCCGGGCCGCCGGAAAGGTCCGCATGGAGGGCAAGGATTACGTAATGACTGACGGCGACGTGGTCGATTTCCGCTTCAACGTGTAAATGATTACTTTTACGCAGCTCACAGGGCAAATGGTAACGGATTGGCTGGACTGTTAAACCGGCGGACCGAATGCGCGCACCATGACCTCGACAAGGGCCTCCACCAATGGCCTGCTGCCTGCACGCACGAGCCGGGCCCGGCCCAGCGTGCGGGTGAACAGCAGGCCGGCCTGCTCCAGTCGGCGAACTTCGTCGAGCACGCTGTTAAGCGAGGCGCCCACCCGGCGGGCTAACTCAGTCTGAGTGAATCCAAGATTGGGGTTGAGTAGTAGTATCGTTAAATACCTGCCTGGGTGCAAGAGCACAGGATCGGCAGCAACGGCGGGGGACCGCTACGCATGCGTCGCCGATATTTTCGGCCTACCCAACGAGAACGGGAACTGGGTTCGCCTGTAGATGCCGCGCTACGAGCAGGTCTGGCCAGAATTCCCCCGCGAGCAGTACGAGCCTCCATGTCTCGGTCCCGGCTGCAGGGATACGGTCTTTTCAGGATTGTTTGAGTTGGTGGGGGATCTCGGAGCTGTCCATGATTCCCGGTGGCTCGGCACGAGCAGCTCACCCAGGTGCAGAAGCATCCATGAGACCCTGGGTGGGCGGCTCTGAAGGTGCACATGCATCCATGAGACCGTGCGGGGACTGGTCGGGAAGGTGTGCCAGCATCCCGGTGGCGGGTCAGTCCCCTGGAGGAGGCGCGTCGGTGCGTCGGAGTTTGCGCGCTGCACCGGGATGGCGATCGGCGTCGCGGCGGCACGCAATTCTGTGGTATGACCGACGGAGTGAGCGATTGGCTGACCGTGCGTCCGGCCCGTCCCGACGAGCTCAAAGAAGTTGGTCGGCTCACCCTGGACGCATACCTCGCCGACGGCACGGTGAACCCTGCCGGTGCCTACGCGGCGCAGCTGGCCGATGCGTCGCAGCGGGCCAATGACGCTGAACTGCTGGTGGCGGTGGACCCCGAGGGCAGGTTAGTGGGGACGATCACGGTGTGCACGCCGGGCAGTCCGCTGGCGGAGGTGTCTTATCCCGGTGAGTTGGAGTTCCGGATGCTCGCGGTAGCACCCGGTGTCCGTCGCCGTGGGATCGGCGAGGTGCTGGTGAGAACCGTGCTCGCGCGGGCGAGTCAGATCGGTGCGCACCGAGTTGTGCTAGTCACCGGTGAGAAGATGCACGCCGCGCACCGCCTCTATGCCCGATTGGGGTTCATCCGGCTGTCCGAGCGTGACTGGTACCCGCTGCCTGGGGTCCGGCTCCTGGCCTTCGCGACGACCACGGCTACGTCCGGGCCGTCAGGACTGGGACTTCGACATCATGACGTCGGTGGCCGTTGATCTGACGTGCGTCCGCGAGCTGCGGTAGCGCGCCGCCCGCCAGGGAACAATACCTTGCCTTTCTGCGGTCATGGTGATGTACTGTGGCGCATTGTCAGTCTGTCAATCCCATCACCTCCGGGAGCTTATTCCCTCCGGGAGCCCATTCCCTCCGGGAGCCCATTCCCTCCGGGAGCACAGTGTCGTCCAGGAGCTACCGTGTCGCCGGTTGAGCCACTAGAGGGCGGAAGATCCGAACCTACATTCCGGGACGGCAGGGTGATCCCGCTGAAACCGCCCCCCCTTGACGGGTTGCCCGGGCAGATGGCGGCACCTCTCGGATCCCCTGCTGAGCTGGAGATCCGGTGGGAGGCACCGGAGCCGCTGCTGGCCGAGGAGTCGAACCTCGGCATCCCTGTTGAGCGCGCCGCCGCAGCCGGGGGCGCGCTTCCCAAGCACCGGCTGGTCACCGTGGGCGACTCGCTCACGATGGGCGTCAAGAGCCTTGCCATCGTCGACACCGGTTTGTCCTGGCCCGCTATTCTCGCCCATACCCTCGGTCTAGGCGAGAACGACTTTACCTACCCGCGTTTCGATGGTCCGGTAGACTGTCCCGGTCTGCCGCTGAACCTGGAGGCAATTGTTCGCGGTATTGACGCGGCTGGGGCGGGGCGTCCATTTTTCGTCCGGCAGGCTCGGGAGGCGCTCGCTGTCACAGCTGCCGTTTCCCACGTCAAGAGCTACTGGGAACATGGGCCGGGAAGTATCCTACCGAGAGCGAGCGCGTCTTATCATCACAACCTTGCCATTTACGGCTGGGATGTGCGGGATGCCTACACGCGCACGGTCGGTGCGGCGTTGGCGGCGGTAACGGCGCCGTCGACGGTGCGGGCCGTGTTTTCACCGTTGGTCTCTCACCACGGAGATCGGGCCATGTTGATCACTCTGCAAGGGCCTGTGGTGGCGCATCCTGGTGCTCCTGATTCCACGACGATGGTGGACGCCGCGCGATGGCTCGGGGACAATGGTGGGATTGACACGCTCGTTGTCGCCCTGGGGTCAAACAACGTGGTGTCGAGCGTCGTGAAGCTGCAATTGGTGTGGAGCAGCGGTCCACGCAGCTCGGATTACACGGTCGCGGCTCCCGCCGATTTCGAGGCCAACCTGGGGGAGCTCCGCGACCACATCGCCAAGGTCAATGCTCGCCGCGTCATCTGGGCCACCGTGCCGCACGTGACCGTCGCCCCGATCGCCCGCGGACTTGGGGGCAAGCCCAGCGGTTCGCGCTACTTCGCCCGATACACCCACGCTTGGATCACGGACGCCGAATTCGACCCTGCGGTCAACCCTTATCTGACCGGGGAACAAGCGCGCGCGATCGACTCCGCGATAGACCAGTACAACTACGCGATCAAGCGACTGGTCTACGCGGCACGTACCGCCCAGCCACCCAAAGACTGGCTGCTCCTAGACGTGTGCGGGCTGCTGGACCGACTCGCCTACCGGCGCTACGTCGACAGTCCTGACAGCCGCCCCTCCTGGTGGGACGCTAAGGCTTACGACCTACCCGCTGCCCTCAAGATGCTCACCCCCCGGCCGGACACGCGGTTCTTCCAATCCGACGCGTCCGGGCGGACTCAGGGGGGTCTCGTGGCCCTCGATGGACTACACCCGACCACCATCGGCTACGGGATCCTCGCTCAAGAGGCCCTGGCCGTCATGGCGCACTCGGATGCAACCTTGCCCAAGCAGGTCGACTTTGCTCGACTCGTGGCAGCGGACACCCTCATCTCCGATCCGCCAAGATTGCTGACGGGCAACCTCGGAACCGTCCGCTTCGCCAACGAGCTGATTGACCTCGGGCTCGTCCTCCTGGGACGACGCGCCGTCTAACGGAGCCGACCAGGGCGTTGCCTTCGACGTTGGCACGCGCCGCCGCAACGCGAAGCCTGCTCGTCGTGCACGAACCGCCCGTTACACCGCCACGAACTCTTGCGCGCGCTCCAAGAATTCCCCTACAGCCGGGAGCTTGGCGTGCGGCTTCATCTGCTGGGTGAGGTCGCGGATACGATCAACAATGAGGGTCGAGGACAGGCTCTCGGCCAGCTGGATTGCCGCTATGCCGTGGGCAGCGGCGGCCTCCAGGTCTCGCTGCTTGCCGGGGCGTGCCACGGCGTCGGCGAGGTGGGTCAGGTAGTACACCCGGTCGCGCTCGAAGGGTGCACCGAACAGGGCAAGGCCTTGATCGATCAGGGCTGCTGCCCGATCAGCCTGGCCCAGCCGCAGCAGACACTCACCGGCGCTGGCGGTGATCTCGGCCGGTCGCACCCAGTACAAGTAGGGCAGGTCATCGTGAGTCGTGCCCCGCTCGATGTGGGTAAGAGCCTGGGAGATCGCCGCAGTGCAGGCTGAGGCGTCTTTCCTGGCCGCGAAGGCATGGGCCTGTTGAATGGACAGCTGGGCGAGGAATCGTGGCGTCTGTTGACCCCGCGTGCCGGCCACGGCGGTCTCGGTGAGCGTTACGGCTTCGGCAGCTCGCCCTTGGTGGGCAGCTTGGTAGGCCGTTTCGCCTAGGATGTGGGCGCCGAGTTGCCGGTCGTCAGCAGAATGGGCAGCGCGCAGGGCCGCGATGTTGTAGCGCTGCCCCAGCCCATGCTGACCGGTGTCGTAGCAGAGCCACCCGACACACAGTCCAAGTTCGGCGAGCGCCCCATGGAGGGTGCGGCCCGTAGCGTCATCATAGGAGGCCTGGTCGAGGAGACCAGCGACCCAGTCGAAATGATATTGGGCCAAGGCCAGCACATCGCCACCGCCAGCCACCTCATCCATCACCCGCAACTCGGCGATCATGGCTGGGAGCCGGTCAACCAGCTCAGCTGGCACCCGCCGTCCAGCCAGCCCGGACACCAGCGGTTCCGGCTCGTGCACCAGCCACTGGTGTGCGGGAGCAGTCAGCGCAGCGCTAGGCAGGGACAGGATCACTCGGCGCTTCACCCGTTCCTCACCACCCCTCAGCGCAGCTGCCGCCTCGACGGTACCTCGATGGTTCCAGGGAGCGACGAGCACTGGGTCGTGCTCGGAGTCATCGGGTAACTCGTCATCCGCCTCCCTGGGGAACAGCTCGCCGCTCCCCAGTGGCTCCGAGCTAGTGGGACGGTCGTCGTCACCCGTCTGTCCTTCGGCGAGCATGGCGTCAAGCTCGTCCAGTGACACGCCCAGAGCCTCGGCTAGCTTCGGCCACAACCAGGGCTGCGGTGTTGTCTCACCTGCTTCCCAGCGCTGCACGGTGGACCGCTCCACGCCGAGCAGCGCGGCGAGCTGTTCCTGCGCATGACCGACCACCCTGCGGCGCTCAGCCAACCTGCGGCGTTTCCCTGCCACGGCGGTCAGACTCCTCCCCGGGAGAAAGATCCCAGCGTAGTGGCCTGCTGACCGCACGCAGCGTTGCCCGCTCACCCCTGATCCGTCCAGCGCAACCGCACTGTGCACACGGCCATCAGGAGCGGATCGAGCATGGTAGTGAACCACGGACTGTCATAGTGTGATGGCAGACTGTAGCCGTGGAGGTCGAACAACGACGCATCTGGCGGTGGATCGGGCTATTGTTGCTTGTTGCGGGCACAGGTGTGGTCGTGGAATATGTTCTCAATGCTTCCAATCGGGACTCGGCCAGCAAGCTGGTTGCGACGTTCCTGAGCGTCGCAAGCACCGCGACGGGCGTCGCTGTGTGGCTGGGGAAGTCCCCGCGGCCAACCGGGGCTTCGCGATCGCTGTTGGAACGCGCGGCAGACGAGTTGGCCGAACAGGTGCGTCGGCAGTGGGAGCGGGCCGCGACAGAACGCGGGTTGAGGTCCCCGGAGCCGATTTCTGTGTGGTGGCAGTGGTCGCGCCAGCAGGTCACCGGCCCGGTAAAGGCGGCTGTGGGAGGGGCCCGTTTCGAACCCTTACCCGGTATGTCGGCGATCACGGCGAGGAAGCTGCGTTCCGGCACGATCAAAGATCTTCTTGGTGTGTACGGTGGGCTGGGCTCCGGGCGGCTGGTGATCCACGGGGGGCCGGGTGCGGGCAAAAGCGGTGCGGCAATTCTCCTGCTTCTCAACACGTTGAGCCACCGGGCAAAGTTCAAGATGACCGAGGAGCGGGCCAGGGTTCCGGTGCCGGTGTTATTCACTGTTCACGGCTGGGATCCGGACAGCGAGCCCATAGCCGGCTGGTTGGCGGGCCGGCTCACCGGAGACTATGCATTGTTGCGGGCCCGAGAATATGGCCGGGATGCGGCGGCACGCCTGATCGACGGCGGCTATATCGCCGTGATCCTCGATGGGTTAGACGAAATGGCCGAGGCGCTGCGCCTGGTAGCGTTACGGGCACTGGATAAGCAGGCCACCTTCCGGCTCGTCGTGCTCACGCGCAGCCAGGAGATGGTGGCTGCGGTCAGTGGCGGTCATCTACGGGCGGCGGCGGCGCTGGAGTTGTGTTCGGTGCAGGCTCGGCAGGCGGCGGAGTATCTCGCCAGTACCCAGACAGACCCAGCCCCCGCATCGTGGCAGCGCCTGCTCAAGCATCTGCGTGATCACCCCGACGGTGCTCTTGCGCAGGCGTTGGAGACCCCGCTGATGGTGAGTCTGGTCCGCGACACCTACGTCCCGGTAGTGATCCGGTCGACGAACTGACCGATGGTCAACGGTTCGCCAGTCGTGAGGCCATTGAAGATCGTCTTCTTGACCGGGTACTTCCTGCCGCCTACACCCGCCGCCTAGGCCACCCGGCTCCGGCGTACAGCCTGAATCAGGCTCGACGCTGGCTGGGGCATCTGGCGCGCCACATGAACGATGAGGGAACCAGAGACCTGGCCTGGTGGCAGATCCCGCATTGGGTCCCCGCCTGGCCCCGTCCCCTCGCTACCGTACTTGCGTGTGAACTTGTGGTCGGGCTTGTGATCAGTTCGGGACTCGTATTCACCAGGGAGTTAGTGAGCAAGCTCGGGCTCCCAGTTACGATCGAGTTGGGGGTCGGGTTCCCTGGGACGCTGGTGAGCAGGCTCGGGCTCGAGCTCACGGTCGGGCTCGTCGTCGGGTTCATGGGTGCCTTTGGTGAAAGACCACCTCGGTATTTGAGTCGGCTACGGCGAAGCAAGACCGACAGCCGTACGAATCTCATGATCGGGCTCGTGTACGGGTTTGCGTTCGGGCTCGTGGGCGGGTTCGTGAATGGGCTCGTGAATGGGCTCGTGAACGGGTTCACGCACGGGCTCGTGTTTGGGGTCTCGGTCGGGCTCGTGGCCGGGTCCGTAGTTGGGCTCGTAGGTGCCTTTGGTGAAAGACCTCCTCAGCATTTGAGTCGACCACGGTGGAGCAAGACTGACATTCTCATAAACCTTGCGGTCGGGCTCATGGTTGGGCTCGTGACCGGGCTTATGTTTGGGCTCGTGGCCAGGAATGGCTTAGATAACGGTCTCGGCAACGGCATCGGGGCCGGGCTTGTGATATGTATTGTAATTTGGCTCGTGGTCGGGCTCGCTCTCACACTCGGACGGCCTTCAACAGAAGCTACGAGCCCAATCGATCCTCGCTCATCGTGGCACCGAAATCGCCAATTCGGGCTCGTTGTCGGGCTTATGATCGCGCTCATGTATGGGCTCGGTGAATCGTTCGCGGTCGGGCTCGCATCCTGGATTGTGGTTTCGGTTGTAGCCGGGCTCGCGCTCGGGCTCTCGGTGGGGTTGGTGTTTCCGGCGACGTGGCAGGTTACGCTTGCGAGCGTACAGCTGTGGCGTCGGGGCGAGGCTCCTTTGCGTTTGGTGCGGTTTCTTGAAGATGCCCGTAAACGTCAGGTTCTCCGCACTGTCGGTCAGGTGTATCAGTTCCGTCACGCCCAGCTTCAAGATCGGCTTGCTGGCGTGCGGGATGACTCGGCGCAAGCCAGATCACTTGTGCCGGGTCACGGGCCTTCTGATTAGCGCGCTACTACTTCCGCCCGTCCGGTGATCATTCGGCCAGCTGCGCCGGAGAGCTCGCGGTGTCGATCAGCGCTCGGCCCCCGGCGCGTCCCCAGGACGGGGCGTGGCTAGGCCGCGCACCTGCTTGCCGTGCCGTTGTACTTTCTGGGTAGTATTCTGGGTACATTGCGGGAGGGATGAGCGGTGAACGTCGAAACTCGAGACTTGATCAGTGTAACCGAGGCCAGCAACAGAGGTGTGTCCCGGCTGGTTCAGGATGCTGCACGGGGGCGAACTCAGGTCCTGCTTCGGAACAACAAGGCCGTCGCCGCCGTGGTCGGTATCGCCGCCGTGGAGCGGCTTGCGCGGCTGGAGGAGCTGGAGGGTGACCTGCGCCTGTTGAGCGTGGCACTCGCCCGAACGGTGGCGGACAGCGGCCGGCGGTACAGCCTGGATGAGGTCGCCGCCGAGTTTGGCGTCGACCTTGACAGCCTTGCGGACGACTGAGCCGCAGCGGAGGATGGCCAAAGTCCTGCTGACCGAGGATGCCCGCGAGGACCTTCACGACCTGGATGGGGCCGCGCGCCTCGTCGTCTTGAAGGGCCTCAAGAAGCTTCAGAGCGAACCGGAGAAGCGCGGATCACCGCTGGGTAGCAAGCTCAGCGGCAATCTCACGACGTTCCGAAAGCTGGTGGTCGGTGATCGCGACTACCGCATCGTCTACCGGGTTGACTCGGACGGGTCAGCGGTCGTGGTGTGGGTGATCGGCCGACGCAGTGATGAGGAGGTCTATCACCTGGCGCTCTCGCGGCTACGGCTGCATCCAGACGAGGCTGCTCGGGAGTTTGCTCTGGCGTTGGACGAGATCTGGCAAGGGTAGCCCCTGTGCCAGCGGCCGAGGATCGCTCAGCTTATCGCGCCGGCCAGCACCCGATCGATCTCCCCGGCGAGTTCGATGTCCAGACCGGTGATCCCGCCTTGGGAATGCGTGCTGCAGCGGAAGGTCACGGTGCGCCAGCGGATATCGATATCGGGGTGGTGGTTGCGGGCTTCGGCGATCTCGGCCACCGCGCGGACCACTTCGATGGCCGCCGGAAAGCTGGGCAGCTTCGCGGTGCGCACGATCTCGTTACCGTCGCGCTGCCAGTCGGTGAGCCCTTTCAGAGCGCCCGTCACCTGCTCGTCGTCCCATAGTGTCGTCATGCCCCTATCTTCTCGCGCCGTTGGTCAGCGTGGTACCGATGGGTCGGCCAAGCAAGACCCCACCCGAACCGGCTAGGGCTGGTGAGACACCCGGTAGGTTCGGCAGCGCGGGCGGGCGAGGAGCGTGACCGTGACCTTGTATCATGGAGTCTTCCCGCATCCATCGAGGAGTTCCCGCGTGCCCATCGCCGCCCCCGCTCGCGTGCGCACTGACCTGCGCAATGTCGCCATCGTCGCGCACGTTGACCATGGCAAGACCACGCTTGTTGACGCCATGCTGCGCCAGTCCGGCGCCGTCGCCGGGCGCGCCGAGGTGGACCGCGTGCTGGACTCCGGTGATCTGGAGCGGGAGAAGGGCATCACCATCCTGGCCAAGAACACCGCGGTCACCTACTCCACACCTGAGGGTTCCGTGACCATCAACGTGGTGGACACACCCGGGCACGCCGATTTCGGGGGTGAGGTGGAGCGCGGGCTGTCCATGGTGGACGGGGTGCTGCTGCTCGTCGACGCCAGCGAGGGCCCGTTGCCGCAGACCCGCTTCGTGCTCCGCAAGGCGTTAGCCGCCCACCTGCCGGTCGTGCTCGTGGTGAACAAGGTGGACCGGCCGGACGCCCGGATCGAGGCGGTGGTCAAGGAGACCTACGACCTGCTGCTGGATCTCGCCGCGGACCTGGAAGACCTCGAAGCCGGCACCGCCGAGGCGGTGCTGGACATGCCGGTGCTCTACGCCAGCGCCCGAGCCGGCCGCGCCAGCCTAACCCGCCCGCGCGATGGCGAGCTGCCGGACGCCGAGGACCTCACGCCGCTGTTCGAGGCCATCCTCACGCATGTGCCGCCGCCCGCCGGTGATGCCCAGGCGCCGCTGCAGGCGCACGTCACCAACCTCGACGCGTCGACCTTCCTGGGCCGGATCGCGCTGTGCCGCCTGCGTGCCGGGTGGCTGCACAAGGGCCAGACCGTGGCGTGGTGCCGCCACGACGGGTCGATCCGGCCGGTTCGGGTCACCGAGCTGTTGCGCACCGAGGGGCTCGAGCGGGTCCCGGCCGCCAGCGCGAAGGCCGGTGACCTGATCGCCATCGCAGGAATTCCGGAGATCACCATCGGGGACACCCTCGCCGACCTCGACGATCCGCGCCCGCTGCCCCGGATCACCGTGGACGAGCCGGTGATCGCGATGACGATCGGGACCAACACCAGCCCGCTAGCGGGCCGCGGCGGGGGGCGCAAGCTCACCGCCCGGCTGGTGCGCAACCGGCTGGAGGCCGAACTCGTCGGCAATGTCAGCATCCGGGTGTTACCGACCGAATCGCCGGATGCCTGGGAAGTGCAGGGCCGTGGTGAGCTGGCGTTGGCCGTCTTGGTGGAGACCATGCGGCGGGAAGGTTTCGAGCTCACCGTCGGCAAACCCCAGGTCGTCACTCGCCTGGTGGACGGCAGGAAGCAGGAACCGTTTGAGCACCTCACCATAGACGTGCCTGAGGAGCACGTCGGTGCGGTGACCCAGCTCCTGGCCGCTCGCAAGGGCCGGGTGGAACAGCTGGGTGCGACCTCCGGGGACGGCTGGGTGCGGCTGGAATTCCTGGTGCCCTCCCGGGGGCTGATCGGCTTTCGTACCGAGTTCCTCACCATCACCCGAGGCACCGGCGTTGTCCATCACGTCTTCGACAGCTACCGCCCCTGGGCCGGTGAACTGCGCACCCGTCGCTCCGGGTCGCTGGTCGCCGACCGGTCCGGGGTGGTCACTGGATACGCGTTGGCGCAGCTGGCGGACCGGGGCACGTTCTTTGTGGAGCCCGGCGCGGCGGTCTACGCCGGCATGGTGGTCGGCGAGAACCCCCGCGCCGAGGACCTGGACCTCAACGTGTGCCGGGAACGCAAGCTCACCAATATGCGCTCCTCCGCCGGTGAGGAGCTGGAGCGGCTGGCTCGACCGCGGATCCTCGGGTTGGAGGAAGCGCTGGAGTTCTGCGCCTCCGACGAGTGCGTCGAGGTGACTCCGGACGTGGTGCGGGTACGGAAGGTCATCCTGGACGCCACCCAGCGTGGCCGGCAGCGTGCCCGGGATCGGGCGGCGCGGGCCTAGCTGGGGGCTTCACCGACCCCGGTCATACCCCGCGAGATCGCGTTGCGGCAGCATGTCGCCTCGTGAGAACGCTGCGCGGCGCGTGCAGGGTGCTGGCGGCGCTGATCGCCGGGACCGTGCTGGTGGCGTGCGCCCCGCAGCGGCCTTCGCTGGGTTCCTCGCTAGGGCCACCGCGCCACCCCGCTACGAGCTCCGCAGCGGCCTCGCCTAACACGCGGGAGGTGGTGTTCGGGGTGGACCGGCTGGTCGGCGGTTTCAACCCGCACACCCTGGCCGACCTGACGCCCGTCTCGGAGGCGCTCGCCAGCCTGCTGCTGCCCTCGGCGTTCCACCAGACCCCGACCGGGCAGTGGGTGCTTGATCGCACGCTGCTGACCTCCGCCGAGGTCACGAAGCTTGAACCGTTCACCGTCACGTACCGGATCAGGCACAACGCGCAGTGGTCGGATATCACGCCCATCGCCGCTGAGGACTTCGGTTACCTCGCTGAGCAGATGCGTACCCAGCCTGGTGTGGTGAACTCGGCTGGCTACCAGCTGATCGACCAGGTGGTCTCCCGGGACGGTGGCAAGACCGTCGAAGTGATCTTTCTCCGGCCCTACGCCGGCTGGCGCACGCTGTTCGACCACCTGCTGCCCGCGCATCTGCTCAAGGATGCGCCAGGTGGTTGGCGTACCGCGCTCGACGCTGGTCTTCCGGTGTCCGGCGGTCCGTTCACGATGACCTCGGTGGATCGGTCCCGCGGCGAGATGGTGCTGGAACGCAACGACCGGTACTGGGACATCCCGGCGCAGGTGGACCGGATCCGGTTCCGCCAGGGCAGCGAAGCGGCTTTGGTCGAAGCGCTGCACACCGGTGGCGCCCAAGGTGCCCTGTTCAGCCGCCCCAACGCCATCACCGAGTCGCTGCTGCGCGCGGCCAACGTGGGGGGGAGCCCGACGGTCGTGCCGCAGCCGGTGGTCGTCTCCGTGCTGTTGCGCCCGGCCAGCCCCGTGTTGCGCGATCAGCGGGTGCGCACCGCGGTGGCCGCGGTACTGGACCGCCCCGCGCTGATTGCCACCGGAGTCGCCAGCGGGCCTTCCGCCGCCCTGCGCGCCGACTCCGAGGTGCTCGCCCCCTCCGCACCGGATTACCACGCCACCGCACCGGTCACCGGTGTGCCGGTGACGCCGGATCCGGACACGGCGCGCCGGTTGCTCACCGACGCCGGGTACGCCCGTGGCCCGGCGGGTTGGGAACGAGTGGGTCAGCCACTGCGGCTGGTGGTCGCGGCGGCGGCGGACCGTGAGCCGTACGGGACGCTCGCGGCCCGGGTGGCTGATCAGCTTCGGGTCGCAGGAATCGATGCCGAGCTGCGTGAGCTCGACCCTGACGAGCTCTATGCCAGCATGCTCGGCCCGAGTGCCGACGCGGTGCCAGCTCGTGGCGAGAATGCTCAGACGGCCACGCCAGCGGTGGTCGATGCCGGGCTAGCCCATCCGGGGAGGGGTGAGTCCGGCGTTGACATTGTTGTGCTGCCGCAACCCGCCGCTGGTCACCCCGCCACGGCGTTGGCGTCCTGGTCCGGCTGCCCGCTGGTCGTGCCGGCCAGACTGGCCCCGGCGCCGCCCAACCCGGCGGGATTCTGCGACCTGGCCCTACAGCCGATGATCGAGCGGGCGCTCACCCAGGACGACCCGGAAGGCCCGGTCCCGCCGACCGTTGAAGCGGCCCAGATTGAGTCGGCGCTGTGGCGCCGCGCCGTGACAATTCCCCTCTACCAGCCGGCTTCGCTGCTCATCACCACCAGTCAGCTCTCCGGTGTGGTCCCGGGTACGCCGTTGGAGGGTCCGTTCGACGACGCTGCCCGCTGGCAGCTTCGCCGATGACACCGGGAGGTCTGATGGGAAAGTCAAGGCGCATTCGGCTCCTCATCAACCTCCTGCTGGGGAGCGCCTGCCTTATCTCCACCGTCACCGGTTGTGGGGCGGCCAATGGACCTGACCGCCCCGACGGCGGCGGGCTGGCGAACACCCGGGCCCGTGGTGACACGGGGGACGGCTCCTATCGCGCTCCGATCGTGTCCCCTGGCCCAGCCGTCGTCGTCGCGCACACCGCGCCGTTCGTCGCCTACAACAACAAGACGGCGCAGACGAACAACAACCCGGACAATGCCCTGGTGCTCAGTCAGGTGCTCGTCGACCCGTTCGTCATCGATGGGGACGGCAGGATCCTGCTCAACTCCGACGTGCTGGTGTCAGCCGAGCTGACTTCGAAGGACCCTCAGATCGTCACATACAAGATCAAGCCAAACGTCACCTGGTCGGATGGGCAGCCATGGAATTGCCACGACTTCTACCTGGCCTGGCTCGCCGGCAGCGGCACAACGCCATACTTCACGCCGGCGACCACACGGGGATTAGATCATGTCACCGCCAAGTGCCGTGACCAGAATACATTCGTCGAGACCTACCGGTCACCTTACGCCGACTGGCGCCAGAACTACCTTCATCGCGCTATTCTTCCCGCGCATATCTTGGAGCGGGAGACCGGAATCGCTGACATTACTGCGTTGACCCCGACGTCCGCGCCAGCCGACCTGAAGAAGGCCGGTGACTTCTGGAACAGTGCCTGGATCGGTTTCAACGCCACGACGATGCCGGCATCGGGCCCGTATCAGTTCGACCGCTCAACATCGAGCAAACAGACCGTGCTGATTCGGAACAAAGCCTGGGTGGGTAACCCCGGAGGTCCGGCGATGATCGTTCTCACGTTCGTCCCGGACGGCGCTACCGCGGTGGCGGGTCTGGCGAATCGGCAGTTCAATGTCGTGCAACCGGCGGCTGATCCGCTACTGGCCGATCGGCTGCGGGCGCTGTCGGGTCGGGGCGTGATATTCGAGGCGCGGGGCGGCTCTACCGTTGAGCACCTGGATCTTAACCTAGCCAGTCCACTGTTCAAGGATCCAGTCGTCCGGACCGCCTTTGCCCAGTGCGTCGATCGAAACAAACTGGTTGACGAGCTGGTCCGCGGGGTACGCCCAGACGCTCAGCCGCTCGGAAGTCTCGCGTTTCTCCCGGGCGATGCGGCCTACAGTGACCTCTACTCCGACACAATGGTCGCTGACGCCCGGAAAGCGCAGGTGACGCTGGAGCGCGCCGGGTGGGTGCTGGGTTCCGACGGCGTATACTCCCGTGCTGGCCGGCGACTGTCCTTCACGATCAGCCACGATGGTTCGCCGGCCCACTCCCGGGCAGTGGAACTGATCAGGACGCAATGTCGACAGGCCGGAATGGAGATCGCTGACGGTGCCCCCCCGGGCCATCCGGGTAACGCTGGGATCCGGGACCGGTTCGACGTCGCCCTGACGACGAGTTCGCGTACGTCCCGAGTATGGTCCCTGGCTGACCGCTATGCGACCACGGGTGAGCTCAACGACCAGCACTACAGCAACCTTGCCCTCGATGCTGCGCTGGGTGTCGCCGAGACGGCCTCTTCCGAGTCCGCCCAGACGGACGCCCTGGTCACAGTCGACCGTCTCCTTGCTGAGGATCTGGTGTCGCTGCCACTATTTCAGCTTCCCCTCATGTGGGCCTACACCAGCAACATCGACAGCGTCTACCGCCGTGCTTCGGATGGCGTCACCTGGAACGCCAACGAATGGACCATACGCTAACCCCCTATTCTACGGGATTCCCTATACCGCGACGTGCAGTGAGCCCCGGCTGCGCACGCCTCAACGGCGCTGAGTCAGGCGGGTGCCTGGAACGGCACCCAACCAGTTCTGCGACACGGTAGGCACGGCGCCGACACGGCCAGGGTGGTCGGTACGCCGCCCATCACCGCAGCCTTAGGGGTGATGACCTCGCCGGTGCCCAAACAGCTCGGGCACAGTGCCGCCGTAGGTGGCTTCTTCTCAGCATCGGCCATGTCGCAGACTGTTCCACGCTGTGCGGCGGCTCCGCAAGGGCTTCCGTGTAAGCCCAAGCTCACTGGGTGTAGAGAGCGTCTAGGGCCTCGCGGTAGTTGGCCTCCACGACAGGCCTGCGTACTTTCATGCTGGGGGTCAGCTCGCCGGAGTCCACTGTGAGGTCGTGATCGAGAATGATGAATTTCTTGATCGTCTCCCAGTGGTTGAGCTGGCTGTTCAGCGTGTGCACGTAATCGTCCACGGTAGTACGCATGGCCTGGGAGGTCACTACCTGCGAGTAGGGCAGTCCTGCCATGTCGTGGTGCCGAGCCCAGTCCGCTACCGCGTCGGGAGCGAGCGCGATGAGTGCCACACAGTAGTTGCGCTGGTCACCGTGTACGAGTATGTGGCTGGCCAGCGGGCAGATCGCGGTAAAGCGATTCTCGATCTGAGCTGGCGCGATGTATTTGCCGCCGGAGGTCTTGAATAGATTCTTCTTTCGGTCGGTGATCCGCAGGAACCCGTAGGCGTCGATCTCTCCGATGTCGCCGGTGGCCAGCCACCCGTCGCTGGTGAGCGTCTGGCCGGTGTCCTGGTCCAGGTGGTGGTAGCCGTCCATGACACCAGGGCCTTTGATCATGATCTCGCCGTCCTGCGCGATCGTGATCTGGGTACCGGGCAATGGCAGTCCCACGGTGCCGAACTTGAAACGATCTGGGCGGTTGACCGCCGCACCGGCGGAGGTCTCGGTGAGGCCATAGCCTTCGAGGATCAGGATGCCGGCGCCATGGAACCACTCCACGATCTGTTCGGACAGAGCTGAGGCGCCAGAGATGAAAAACCTCACCCGGCCGCCGAACAACTCGCTCACCTTGACCAGGACCAGCCGCTCGGCCAGCTTGTGCGCAGCAGCTAGCCGCCACGGCACCGGCTTATCTTGCCTGGCCAGCCGGGATACCTCGAGCGCGACGTCACCTGCCCAGTCGAAGATTTTGGCCTTGGGCCAACCCGCCGAGTGTGCCGTGGTGGCGATAAGGCCGTGTGCCTTCTCGAAAAAGCGCGGAACCGCGCCCATGAACGTCGGGCGCACCACCGCCAGGTTGGGCACGATCCGGTCCATCCGCCCGTCGATGGCGGTCGCGAAACCCACCTGTAGCTGCGTGGTCAGCAGCACTTTGCCGAACGCATGGGACATCGGCAGCCACAGGTACTGCAGATCGTCAACATGCAGCACACCCAGCGACGCGAACGCGGCCCCCTCGTAGGTCCATGAAGAATGGAGCAGCCGCACGCCCTTGGGCCGGCCAGTGGTGCCCGAGGTGTAGATCAGCGTGGCGAGGTGCTCCGGGTGAATCGCGGCGATTCGCTCCTCGACGGTGCCGGGGTGCTCGGCGAGGTAGGCGGCGCCCAGTTCGGCCAGTCTGTCCAGGGAGATCACCCACGGGTCGCTGTCATCGTCGGGTGTGCCCTCGAAGGTGACGACCGTGCGCAGCGATGGCAGCGCGCCCCGCTGCTCGCGCAGCTTGGCAATCTGGTCGTCATTCTCGGCGAAGACAACCGTGCTGCTGGAGTCGGCGAGGATGAACGCGACATCGCCGGAGATCGCCGAGGGGTAGACAGTGGTCGTGGCCGCTCCGGCGCACATGATGGCGAGATCGGCCAGGATCCACTCGTAACGCGTCTCGGAGGCGATCGCGACCCGTTGTTGCGCGGTGACACCGAGAGCGACCAGCCCGGCGGCGAACCGGGTGACCTCCTGGGCGGTCTCCCGCCAGGTCCGAGACACCCAACGGTCGCCTACTACGTACCGAAATGCTTCCCGATCCGGTGTCTGGGCGGCCCGGTCACAAAACATCTGCGCCACGCTAACCGCCCGATCGGCGACCCTTGCGAGGTTCATATCGGTCTGCACGGGTGTCGCCATTGTGGGCCTCCTCTGCCTGGCTGCCTCACCCGGAAGTGTAAACCCGGTCGAGATGGCTCATCGAAGGGCTGCCGCACTCGGCTGGGCCTGCTGCAAATCGCGGCCCTTCGTCTCGGGGAGGGCATTCGTGCAGGCCAGGCTGAGCAGCGCAAGCCCGCACAGCAGGATCCCGATGGCGAAACTGCCACAGGCAGCCGCCAGCGGGGCGGCTACCAGCGGTGGCATCGCGCCGCCCACAATACCGGCCAGGCTGTAGCTCACACCGGCTCCGGTGTAGCGGTACCGGGTGGGGAACGTCTCCGGCAGGAACGCTCCGGCCGGACCGTAGCCGACGCCCTGGAGCCCCACGGTGACGATCACACCGACCCCGAAGGCCACTGGGGAGCGCGTGTCGAGCAGCGGGAACAGCAGCAGCGACCAGACCGCCGCGCCGACGCAGAATGCCATGATCAGGGTTCGCCGGCCCAACCGGTCCGAGGAGACCGCCGACAGGGCGGTGCTCAGCACCATCACCGCCCCGACGACGATCTCCAGCGACAGCACCAGGGTGCGGCTCAGTGCCGCGCCGGTGGGACTGGTGCCATAGCTGGTGAGATAAGTCGTGCCGGTGTAGAACAGGGCGAACATGATCGTCATGGTGCCGGCGGTCAGCAGGATCTCCCGCGGCGCCTGAGTGAACGCCTCCCGCAGCGGAGCACGCGTCGTCGGCGTTTGCTGCTGGGCGGCCCGGAACACCGGCGTCTCCTCGATCCGCAACCGGACGTACAGGCCCACTGCCACCAGCACGATGCTGGTCAGGAACGGGATCCGCCACCCGTAGTCGACGAACGCCTGGTCAGTGCTCCCCAGGGTGAGGTTGGTGACCAGGAATGTCGCGCTGGATAGCGCCATCGCGATCGCCGGCCCGAGCTGCGGGAACATCGCGTACCACCCGCGTCGCTGTGGTGGTGCGTATTCCGCAGTGAACAGTGTCGCCCCGGCCCATTCCCCGCCCACCGCAAAACCCTGCGTGAACCGCAGCGCGACCAGCAGGACGGGGGCGCTGACTCCGATCGTGGCCGCGCCCGGCAGCAGCCCGATCAGCACGGTGCAGACGCCCATCAGCAGCAGCGTTGAGACGAGCGTCCGCTTGCGTCCCATCCGGTCGCCGTAGTGTCCGAAGCTCACCGCCCCGAGCGGTCGGGCGATGAACGCCACCGCGAAGGTGGCAAACGAGGCCACGGTGCCGGCGGTCGCACCCAACCCTGGGAAGAAGACCCGGGGGAACACCAGCGCCGCGGCTGTGCCGTAGACGAAGAAATCGTAGAACTCGACGGTGGTGCCCACACAGCTTGCGACCGCTACCCGGCGCATCCCCGCGCTGGCGGGCACCGCCTCCTCTGCGCTGGTCATCCCTTTAACCCCAGTTCTTCCGCCTAGCGTGCTGATCGGATGAGTATCGCCTGGACGTATGGCCGTCTCCCACCGGTAGCGTCATGCCGGTAGCGGCGAGGAAGGTTTCATGGGGAGGAGAGCCGTCGGTGGCTGCCGGATACCTCGGACGTGCACGGATTGTCGCACCACCCGGCTGGAGCCGGTGGCTGGTGATCAAGATTCCGGCCCTGTTCAGCAGCTGACCTAGGGCGTAGCGCGGTGGCGTCGAGAACGTTGCCGCTGTCCTTGGAAACCGTTTTCGTGCGGGATTGGTGGGCGTCGCTATGGTCGAGCCGGTGTTGGAGATGCGCGGGGTATCCAAGCGCTATCCGGGAGTGCTTGCGGTGGACCGGGTCAGCCTGCGGGTGCTGCCTGGTGAAGTCCACGTTGTTGCGGGGGAGAACGGTGCTGGCAAGTCGACCTTGATGAGGTTGCTGTCGCAGGTCGAGCGGCCGGACGACGGTGTTGTTCTCATCGGGGGCGAGCCGGTGGAGTTCCGTGGCCCACGTTTTGCTCAGCGGGTGCTGGGTGTGTCGATGGTGCACCAGGAGCTGGCGCTAGCTCCGCACCTGAGCGTGGCGGAGAACCTGTGTCTGGGCGAGGAGTCGGCGCGACTAGGCGTGGTGTCTCGCCGCGCCGACCGTAGGCGGGCCAGCGCGCTGCTGGCCCGGGTCAACCTCGCGGTGGACCCGGGCCGTCTCGTGGGCACGCTGCCCCTCGCCGATCGGCAGCGGGTCGCGATTGCGAAAGCCCTGAGCGGAACTCCACGGGTCGTGATCATGGATGAGCCGAGCGCGATGCTCACGGAGGCGGAAATCGGTGATCTGTTCGGGGTGATCGCGCAGCTGAAGGCGCACGGCATCGCGATCGTGTACATCTCGCATCGCCTGGACGAGGTGGCCCATCTCGCCGACCGGGTCACTGTGCTGCGTGATGGCCGGGTTGTCCAGACGCTGCCCGCGGCGCAGGTGTCACCAGAACACCTGATCCAACTGATGGTCGGTCGGGATATTGACCACCTCTATCGCAAACCACGAGCCGAGGTCGGGGACGTTGTGCTCCGGGCGGAAGGCATCTCTCGGCGGGGCAGGGTTGTCGACCTCGTCGAGTGCACGGTTGAGGTCCGCGCTGGTGAGATCGTCGGGTTCGCCGGTTTGGTCGGCGCCGGCCGGACCGAGCTCGCCCGGGCTATCTTCGGTGCGGATATTCCGGATGCCGGGCGCGTTTTGCTGCGGGGACGCGAGGTCCACATCTGTTCGCCTCAGCAGGGGATCGAGGCGGGAATCGGGTACCTCACGGAGGATCGCAAGGGCGAGGGGCTCGCCTTGGCGCTCCCGATTGATCAGAACATCACTCTGGCGAACGTTCCGCTTCGCTTCGGCGCCATCGACCTGCGCGAGGAGCGGAGGATCGCGCTGTTTCGGCGAGATCAGCTGGGCATCAAGACGCCGTCGGTCAAACGTCCGGTCCGGGTGCTGTCCGGTGGTAACCAGCAGAAGGTCATGGTCGCGAGGTGGCTACAGACCAAAGGCCAGGTGCTCTTCTTCGATGAGCCGGCGCGGGGCATCGATGTGGGCGCCAAGGCTGAAATGTTCGATCTGATGGGGCGACTGGCCAGCGAGGGGCGCGGGATCGTCCTCATCAGTTCCTACCTTCCGGAGCTGCTCACCATGTGTGATCGCATCATTGTCTTACGCACTGGACGAATCGCCGGGGAGTTGGTTCGTGAGCAGTTCTCCGAGCAGCGGGTCATGCAGTTGGCCACCGGGAGTGCCGCCGAATCGCGGTGTGATCCCCACTGGTCAGCGGAAACGACAACGGCGGGGGAGGCGCAGCGCTCATGAGCGAGGCGGAAGCGATGGGATCGGAGCGCCGTCGTATCCCGTTGTCCGACGTATGGCGTGACCGGATTCGGGCCGCGGTGTCTCAGCTGGCGGCGGCCGGCGCGGTGGTGGTGCTCTTCGGGTACCTGTCTTTTGCTTCCGGTGCCTTCCTCAGCGCGAACAATCTGTTCAACATCGGTGTCCAGTCGGCGGTAGTGGCGATCATCGCGATCGGCATGACCATGGTGATCATCACCGCTGGGATCGACCTGTCCGTCGGCTCGGTGGCCGCGCTGTCGGGCGTGCTCGGCGCGATGATGGTGGTGCGGTACGGCATCGGAGTTCCGTTGGCAATCATGCTCGGCGCGGCGATCGGAGCCCTCGCGGGCATGGTCAACGGTTTACTCATAACACAGGCGGGAATGGCGCCGTTCATCGCGACGCTAGGGATGCTCAGCGTGGCCCGTGGCCTCGTGTACATCGTGACCGATTCCGTCGCCGTCTCCGGTGCGCCGCCAGAGTTCAAGCTGCTGGGTCAGGGGAAGCTCGGGCCGCTACCGATCCCGATCCTGGCTCTCGTCGTCGTCGCCCTGGCCGGACACTTCATCCTGACCCGGACCAAACTGGGGCGATACGCCTACGCCATGGGGTCGAACCGTGAGGCCGCGCGGCTGTCCGGTATTCCGGTCAAGCGCTACCTCACGATCGTCTACGTGATTTCTGGCATCCTTGCTGGCTTCGGCGGCATGATCGCCGCGTCCCGGGTCAACTCCGGGCAGCCGAACTTCGGGATCGGGCTCGAACTTGACGTGATCGCGGCTACCGTGATCGGCGGGGCCAGTCTTTTTGGCGGTGAGGGAAAGGTGATCGGTACTCTGCTCGGGGCCCTGCTGATCGCGTTGATCCGCAACGGGTCCGTGCTCTTGGACATCAATACTTTCTACCAGCAGGTCATCATCGGAGTGATTATCTGGATCGCCGTGTTCTGGGACCAGTACCGGCGGCGGGCAGCGTCGGAGGTCATCTCAGGTGCTGCGAGAAATCCCTGAGAAACCCCTGAGGAAGATGAGGCGCCATGCGTGTCAGGTTCTCCGCGGCACTGGCCTGCGCGGCCGCTGTCCTGCTGCTGACCTCGGGTTGCGGAGCGCTCACCGTGCAGGGCTCGGGCGCTGGCGGCGAGGTGACGGTGAAGGCCAGCGGTCCGCTCACCCTCGCGGTGGTCCCCAAGGCCGTTGGGTTCGATTTCTGGACCAGCGTCCGCAACGGGGCGGAGTGCGCAGCGTCGAAGATGACCGACGTGACAATCCGGTGGGACGGCGTCACTGCGGAGACCGACGTCACCGGCCAGGTCAACCTGCTGCAGAATATCTTGACCCGGCAGGTGGACGGTCTTGTCTACGCGGCCACCGACGCGAAGGTCCTTGTCCAGCTCACTCAGGACGCGCTGAGCCGGAACGTGCCAGTGATCAATATTGATTCCGGAACGAATCCGCAGCCAGCCAACGTGCCCGTGTTCGCCACCGACAACATCGCGGCAGCACGAAAGGCGGCTGACCTGCTTGCCGATGCACTGGGTCCGGGCGATCATCGGGTCGCTTTTATTCCGTTTCAGCCCGGAACGGTGACCAACGACCAGCGCACCATAGGCTTTAAAGAGGGGCTCGCGAAGCACCCGAACCTGAAGCTGGTGGCTGAGCAGTCCAGCAACAGCGATCCCACCACCGCGCTGTCGGTCACGGAAAATATCTTGACCGCCAACCCCGACCTGGACGGGATTTTCGTGGCAAATGAACCTGGCGTGGTGGGCGCCACCAACGCCCTGAACCAGACGGGCAAGGCTGGAAAGATCAAGCTCATCGGCTGGGATGCCGCACCGGATGAGGTCAAAGGTGTCATATCGGGCACGATTACCGCGCTCGTCGTCCAGAACCCGTTCCGGATGGGTTTCGACGCGGTCACCGCGATGGTGAAGACAGTGCGGACTGGCCGGATTGCGCCCAGCGAGGACACCGGCGTCGCCTTCGTCACCCAGCGGAACATCAACGATCCCCAGATACAAGCGATTCTCCAGCCACGGTGTGAAAACCCGCCCGGGTGAGGCAGACCGCTCTATGGTGAAAACGGCACAATCAGAGACCAGGGAGGGCGTCATGCTCTACGCCTTTGGGTTCGAGCGGGTCGCTGTCGTGATGGGTGATCTGTACTTCATCGATCCCAACCCGCTGCCGGGCCAGGAGGGCGCCGAGCGCGGGGTGCGCCTGGAGGTCCGGCTGCTCAAGCCGGGCGAGCTGACGGGCTCGATCTACTCGGCGCGGCCGATCGTGGTCGACCGGCCCATCTGGAGAGTCGATCTCTTGGAAGCGGTGACGAGCCCTCCGGGCAGCTTGAACCGGGCTCATCACCACCCGGCCTTCTCAGAGTGGGAGCCGACACCGCGCTGCTTCGTCGACGGCCTGTCGACCCACCCGTTCGACTGGGTGGCCACCCAGCTGTCCGATCTTGATGCCCTCCTCGACCAGGCCGGCATGGCAGCGACCGACGTCGGTGCCGGCGACGCCGAGGCACTTCGGCAGGCCATCCCCGAGATCACTGACGCGCTGGGACGACTGCTTGCGGGGGTGAAGGAGGGGCGACTGGCGCTCGCACCGGGCGAGGAGGAACTGGCCAGTGCCCGCATCGGCTGGTTGTGACGTCGCGTCCTGCCCTCGTGCGAAGGCCAGCACCCAGAGTTCAGGCCGCGGTCGGTTGGCTCGTGCGTTGCCACAGCAGCGCTGCGACGGTGGCTGCCCCGGCCGAGCCGAGGGCGAGGCCCCACTGGTGTGGTAACAGCGGCTGACAGCCAAAGAACTGACTCACCCCGGGTACCTGCACGATGGTCGCTAGCAGCACCCCGGACCCGAGAACCGCAGCGATCACGAGCGGGGTGCGACCCCGCACCGCGATGGTTTGCCCCAGCTGGGCACCGACGAGGGCGACCAGTGCCGCGGTGCTGGCCTGTCTGGGCAGGCTCACGGGCCGGGCGAGCAGCCATGCGGCAGCGGCGGCCCCGGCTGTGGTGGCCGCGCGCAGGTAGATGTCTCGGGTGAGGGGCGATCCCAGGGAGGCCTCCGGCCCCTCAGCGAGCAGCTCCTCTGAGGTGGTGTCCGGCGGCGGGCGCACGGCCACCGCCATCGCGGGCAGCACATCCGTGAGGAGGTTGACCAGCAACAGCTGCCGCGCATTGAGCGCCTCGCGGCCGCTGAACAACCCCGCCCCGACGGTGAACGCGATCTCTCCGAGATTGCCACCGAGGAGGATGGACAGCGCGTCGCGGACCGAGGACCACATCATGCGGCCCTCCACGATGGCGTCGGTGATCGTCTCGATCCGGTTGGTGGTGACGACCACATCGGCGGCGTCCCGAGCGGCCTGGGTGGCTTTCTTGCCAAGCGCGATGCCCACGTCGGCGAGCCGGATGGCTGGGGCGTCGTTCGCACCGTCACCGGTCACCGCGACGACCCGACCGATGTGACGGAACTGACGCACGATCCGCGCCTTCTGTGTGGGATCTACCCGGGCGAAGACCGAGACAGTAGGCAGCACCGCGGCGAGCTGCTTGTCGTCCATGCCGTCCAGCTCGGGACCGGTGAGCACCCGCCGCCCGTTGAGCACACCTAGCTCCACGGCAATGGCCTCGGCCGTGCTCGGATGATCCCCCGTGAGCATGGTCACCTCGACACCGGCGCGCTGCAGGGTGTTGAGGGACTCCGCGGCGGTGGGTCGAATCGGGTCAGCCAGCGCCAGCAGGCCGTAGAACTCTAGGTCGCGCAGCCGGGACTCATCGAGATCGGGGCGTTCGGAGGCGGTGCGCTCGGCCACAGCCAGTACTCGGTAGCCGCGCCGGGCCAGCTGGTTGACCTCGTGCTCGATCTGGCGACGCGTGGTGTCATCGAGCCGGTAGATGCCCTCGGCGCGACGCCACTGGGTGCACCGCGGCAGCACCACCTCGGGCGCGCCCTTGACGCTGAGGCGGTGCGTGGCCCGGCAGCGCCACAGCGCCGCGTGGTAACCGCGGGACGGCTCGAACACAAGCTCATCGAGCTGGCGCATTTCCTCCAGGCCCTCATCGGGAGTGACGCCAGCTTTCCGTGCGCCGCGCAGCACGGCCCGGTCGGTCTGGTGCGGCACCTGCTGGTTCTGCCAGGGGCTGGCGCGCAGGGCCACCGCGACGACCTGCCGCAGGTGCTCGTCGAGCTCGTCAAGCCCCGCAGCGCGCTGGCCATCGGAGACCTGGCGGAGCCGAATGCGGCCCTTGGTGAGGGTGCCGGTCTTGTCAAAGCACAACACGTTCACCCGGCCCAGCGCCTCAATGGTGGACGGGTTGCGTGCCAGCGCCCCGCGTTGAGACAGCCGGCGCGCGGCCGCGAGCTCCGCAACGGTCGCCACGAACGGCAGTCCCTCGGGAACCGAGGCCACCGCCAGACTCACCGCACGACCCAAGGCCTGCTCAACCGTGCTGCCTCGCAGCAGGTCGATGCCTAACAACCCGAGGCCGGCGCCGATTGAAAGCGGCAACGTCTGCCGGGTCAACGCCTTCAGCCGGGTATGCACGCCGCTTGGCGGCGGCGCCTCTCCGGTCAGCCGCGCGATGCGCCCCACCTCGGTGCGATCCCCGGTAGCCACCACGACGCCGACGGCCTGCCCCGCCGCCACGGCGCTGCCCTGGTAGAGCATGCTCTGCCGGTCGCCGAGGGAAGCCGCCGCGGTGGCCGGCACCGCTTTGGTGACCAGCGTTGACTCACCGGTGAGCCTGGACTCGTCAACCTCCAACGCGGTGGCCTCCATCAGCCGGCAGTCAGCGGGAACGGTGTCACCGGCGTGCAGCTCGATGACGTCGCCGGGCACTAACTCTCCCACCGAGGCAGTGCGCTCGCTGCCGTCCCGGCGTAGCCGGACTTCCCCAGCGCTAGTGCTGTGCAGTGCCCGCAGTGCCCGGTTCGCACCGAGCCGCTGTGCCCCACCGATGAGCGCGTTGAGCCCCAGCACACCACCGATGATCACCGCGTCAGCGATCGAGCCGACGCTGGCGGAAAGCCCGGCACCGCCGGCGAGCGCGGGGGTGAGCGGATTGGCCAGCTCCTCCATGGATGCCCGTGCCAGACTCAGCTCACGCTCGCCGTCGGTACCGGGCTGCTCAGCTCGGCGGCGTTCGACTTCGCGCTGGTCCAACCCCCCGGGGTGGCTGCCTAGCCGCGCCAGCACGACCTGCGGGGACATCGCGTGCCACGGGGTCCGCTCGACTGACACCGGCGGTGGCTGCTTAGCTGGACCGGCACCCGCCCAGGTCCCAGCGGCGATCGCGAACAAGGTGGCCAGGTGGACCGGGAAAGCCGCCCGAGCACCCGCACCCAGCGCCGGGCCCAGCGCGGCGAACAACGCTCCCACTGACGACCCGGCGACGGACAATGTCGCGCTCGTGCGGCTACTGTCTCGGGCTGCGGCCACAGCGTACAGCAGCACGCTCGCCTCGGCCAGGCCGGGGAACATCACCTGCGCACCCCAGGGCAGCGTGCCTGAACGGTCTGGGATTCCGATACCGACGTCGGCAGCCGCGAGCGCTGATCGGGAGCGCGCGGAGAGCACGGCCACCACGTGCCCGCTGGCCTGCAACGCGCGCACCGAGCTGGTCAGCCGGCTTCCGCCTTCGACCGCGCCATCGGCCTCCAGCCTGCGGTGCAGACCACTGGTGGTCTCAGCGACCAGCACTAACCCAGCGCTCCCGGCAGCGGCCACCATGGCCTCGGCGAGCGGGTCGAGCTCGGTGACGACGGCGACCAGGCCCATTGGCTTCACGCCGCGCAGTAGCACGAACACGGTGGCGCCGCGGGCAGACCACTCGCAGGCCGTGCGTCGGGCTTGGGCTGCCCGCTCACCTGGGCTTGCGCCCTCGGCGCTTCCGCCGCCAGGACTCTCATCGGTGGGGTTCTCATCAGTGGGGCTGGCGGCCCAGGGAAGGGCGGTCCAGCCAGCCTGGTTTCTCCGGCGCCCGGCCCGGCCCAGGTCGGTCTGGTTCAGGTCGATCACGTCGTGCGCCCGCTGGAACAACTCGACGCTGTCGATGTCCGTGTCTAGCGCCAACACCTCATCGACCACCCGACGGCCGGTGAGCAGGACATGGTTATCGAGCACGATGGTGTCCACCCGGTCGAGCCGGTGTAACACGTCCGGGTCGAGCACGAGAGCGCCCTCGGCGCTGAGATCTGTGCCGAGCTGGGCGGTGAAGGCTTCCCGGCCGGCTCTGGCGGGCTTGGGCACCCCGGCGTTCAGCATCGCCAGCGCGCGTGCCGAGTTCCGGCTGCCCACCAGCACCGCGCCGTAGCTAGCGACAGCCAGCACGGCCGAGGACGTGGACACTCGCTCGATCGGGCCCTCCGGCAGCGGGACGGGTCGGGACTCGACCTCAAGCGGTTCCGCCCGATAGGCTCCTGCCTGCCCCGCGAACCGCTCGCCATCCCACCGGAGCCAGGCCTGCTGGCGAGCACTGGCTTCGCGATGCAAGCAGAACCGGCGCACCGCGTCCGTGATCAGCATAATGGGGCTGCCCGCGAGGGTGTTGGACAGCGCGCCCCCTAACGCGAACACCGTGTCGGTAGCTGGGCGACCAAGCCGTGCCTGCACCTCGCTGTGCAGCTGGGGAGTGAAGTCCGCCAGCGACATCAGCGCCGGTACCAGCGGCGGGATGCGAGCCAACGGCAGTACCAGACCGGTAGCCCAGTACCCCAGGCCCGCCACGTTCGTGGCCAGCGCGGTCAGCTCACGCACCAGCGGTGCGGTATTCGCCGGGTGCACCACGCTCGCCGGAGCGCAGGGCGCGGTGTCCAGCCCGTGCGCGCTCTCCACCTCACCGACAACTCGCGCCAGCTCGGCAGGGCTAATCCGAGCGGGATCATGGTTCACCGCGACTCGCCCCAGCACGGCGTTGAGCTCGGCGGCGAAGACCCCCTCAAGCGCACCGAGCCGCTGCTCCACCTCGCGGGCCGCGGCGGCGTTGCCGGTCTGGTGCACCCCGCGGACTTCCAGGTGAGTGCGCTCACCTGAGCTCCACAGGCGGCGGTCTACCGGGGGGTTGACCAGCGCACGGACCAGTCCCGTGACCGGACTGGCGGCCCAGGAGGCGACGTCAAGCAGGGATTTTAGCGGCATGCGGTGGGCGGCAGCTCATGCCCCGGTTCTCGCGTGCTCGTCGTGGTCATTTACTCCTCCGCTGACCCGCACATACCGATTTGGGAGAACTTCATCCTACAAACAGACGAACTCTCATCTCAAAATTTCCCGAGGGTCGTTCAGTCGCCTGCCCGCAGGCTAGGCCGACAAACCACCCAGAACGGTGACCTCGGCCACCCAGGCACCGACTATCCGCCGCTGCAGATCGCCGGGATTGCCTGGTCGGTGCTCACCTCAGTCGGGTACCAGCCGGGCTTAAGGGCACGGACGACTAGGGACACCCACCGCCCGTCGATTTTCGCCTACTACTGGCTACTGGACGACAGCAAGAGCATCGACCTCCACAAGCATATCTGGTGGTAATCCTGTATAAACGGTCGTGCGAGCAGGGAACGGTTCCGTTAAAAATTCACCGAGAATCGTGTTCATCTCCCTAAAGTGGCCCGTATCGGTGAGGTAAACATGCAGCATTACCACATCAGCGAAAGATGAGCCAGCCTCTTTGAGGAGTTCTTGCACATTTGTTATCGCTTGCCGCATCTGCTCGCGGAATCCTTCACACAGGATGCCGGACCGAGGGTCCGTACCCACTTGACCTCCGATAGCTAGAATATTCCCACGTCGAATAGCCTGTGAATGCGGTCCCACTGGTGGCAGAATCTTTTCGCCCGAGATAGCAATAGACTCCATCGTCCTTCCCCTTCCCGTGCCGGGTTCACGGCGACATGTGACCAGCCGCTAGGGAGTTCCCTGGTCGCAGCGCCCATAAACCAGAACCGCTCGCGACGTGGACCTGGCTCAACGAAGCGGACCAGGGCGCTACCCAGCTCGTCGCGGGACTGCACCCCACATCGCAGGACACTCAGCCTGGTCCAGGGGAGGTCGTCGACTGTGATACGGCGCGCGGCTACAGTGATCACGTGCCTAATCTGGGGGATCGGCCTTGCCCGGACTGCGGGGCTGCGCGCCATCACCACATCACCGGTGTCTGCGGCCCAGCGTTGCCCGCGGCTTTCTACGACGACCCGCAGCTGACCGCGGCGCTGGCGCGACTGGATTTCGGTCCGGTGTTCCGCCGGGTCAGCGCCGAGAAACACTGGAGCCAGACCATCCTGGGCGGGCTGCTGGGCCTGGACCAAGCCGCCATCTCCAAAATCGAGAACGGCAGACGCCGACTCACCGAAGTGACCATCATCATCAGAGTCGCGAACGTCCTGGGCATCCCCGCATCCAAGCTCGGCTTCCGCTTCGGGGTTACGGTAGGAACTACCGAGCAGGAGGGCAGTTGGGTGGAGCGCAGAGACTTCGGGGACCACGTCATCGCGCTGAGTTTGGGCCTCAGCGAGCTGGATTGGGATCGGCTCACCGCCCTGTTGCCTCAAGCTGAGCCCCCCGGCACCCGCCACCTCGGGGCCGCTGATGTTGAGACTATTGAGCAGGCGACCGCCGAGTTCGTCCGTCAGGATTTCGCTCACGGCAGCGGGCGGGCCCGCGATGTCGCCGTCGCTCGCCTGCACGCCACGTGTCCATCTGAGACGTAACTACGGTGACCAGGCACGTTCTGGACGCAGGGGTCGGTGACCCGGCACCTGGGCCGGGTTGGTCGGTGATCGATATGTGGTGACCGGTTACGCGGTGGTGGGTTCGAGGGTGACCTTGTGTCCGAGGGCTTCGAGCTCGCGGATGAGCCGACGTTTCCGTGCTGCCGGGTGATCGATGCGTCGGGTGAAGTAGTCCGAGCCCAGGTCGCGGTAGGCGCTGTTGTGGGCCAGCACATGCCAAATGATGACGATCAGGGTGTGGGCGGTGGCGATGGCGGCTTTCTTCCCGCCCTGTTTGCCGAAGCGGCGGTGGAAGCGACGGAACTGGGCACCGACGTAGGTGCTGGTGCGCCCGGCGGCCCAGGCGCACTCGGTGAGAAGGGTGCAGAGCTCGGTGTTGCCCTTGCGGGTCCTACCCGAGCGGTGCTTGCCGGCGGATTCATTGTTGCCCGGACACAAGCCCGCCCACGAGGCCAAATGCGCCGCCGTGGGGAACCTGGCCATCTCCACACCGATCTCGGAGATGATGACCTGAGCGGCGCGCTTACTGATCCCCGGGATCGTGGCCAGCAGCCCGGTCTGCTGGGCGAAAGGGAGGCTGGCCTCCTCGATACGGTCCT
Source organism: Pseudonocardiales bacterium (assembly GCA_019247305.1). Taxonomy (GTDB): domain Bacteria; phylum Actinomycetota; class Actinomycetes; order Mycobacteriales; family Pseudonocardiaceae. The sequence continues at coordinate 2,258 of JAFAPC010000107.1, read as the reverse complement.
CCAGCCGGGCGATCATGTCGGTAAGGTGGTCGATGTGCTCCAGATGCAGGGTGCACATCAACGCGTGCTGAGCACCGAAACGACCCGCGCACGCTAACGTCAGATCGGGGATCTTGCTGCGCATCCTGCCGCGCGCCAGATCCGCCAGCACGGCAGGGTCACGCTCGCCGTTGATCAGTGCCTCGATCATGTCCCGGGCCGAGAGGGTGGTCAGCGCCGAGGCCACCGAGTCAATCTTGATCCCGCCGTCCTCCAGGACCTTCGCCAGCCGCTGCAGCTCGCTGGTGCGCTGCTCAACGAGCTTTTTGCGGTAGCGGGTCAGCTCCCGGATCGCCGCGATCACCGCCGGGGGATGAAACTGCCCCGCAGCAACCCGCACTCGGTCAACTCGGCCAGCCACACCGCATCCAGGGCATCGCTCTTGCGGCCCGGGACGTTTTTGGCATGGCGGGCGTTGACCAGCAGCACCTCCAGCGGGGCCTCGGCCTCACACAAGGCGTGGAACACCGGTCGCCAATACACCCCCGTCGATTCCATACTCACGTGCGTGAGGCCCTCGGCGACCAGCCAGGCCACCATCTCGGTCAGCGTCCGGTAGTAGGTGGTGAACTTGCGCACCTGCCCGCGACGCTTCCCGGGGTGCTCACCCGGAGTGCGGACCGCCACCGCGATGATCTTCTTGCCGACGTCGATCGCGGCGACCCGCTCATAGACAATCTCCACACCTGGCTCCCTTCGGAACAGCTCACCAGACGCGCCGACCGCGGAACCCGCAGGAACATCACGACTCTGAGACTCGCGCTCGACCAGGCGGCAACCCGGAGTACCCACCGGGACGGGCTCCAGCGTCAATCTGTTGCACGGGCTCAACCCGCACCAAGACCACACGACGTCAGCGGCCGACGCGCCCCCAGTTTCACCGACCCGCGAGCGCCACACCAGAGGCATCAAAATCTGTTGCGGGCCCAGGCCAGCCCTGAGGTGCGGCCTCGGCTGTTCTTGGCCACCGCGCACCTGGCCACCCAGGCGGGCTGGATGAGCTATGACGTGAAGGATGATGACGCGGCTCGGCGGCTGTGGATGATCGGGGTGGGCCTTGCCCGGGAGGCCGAGCATCCCCAGAGCAGCGACCTCGTCGTGTATCTGCTGGCCGACATGGCGCTGCAAGCGCTGCGTCTGCACCGCCCGGAGGAGGCGCTGCGCCTGGTCCGCCTCGGCCACACCGCCGCCGTCAGCCCGCATCCCGTCTCGGCGTCCACCCTCAGCCTGCTGACCAATATCGAGGCCCGCACCCTAGCCGTTCGCGGCGACGCCGCAGGCTGCGACCGGGCGCTGGACCAGGCCCTTGAGCAGGTCGCCGCCATCGACCCCGCCACCGCCCCGCCCTGGACTGCCTACATCAGCAACACCGGCATTTCCGGCCACCAGGGTGCCGCCCATTACACGCTGGCCCTCACCAGCCGCGACCCGCGCACTGCCGGGCGAGCGGTGTCGTTGTTGCACCAGGCCATAGACGGCTTCGGTCCCGACTACGCTTCACTCCGGGCGTACTACCTGCCAGACCTCGCCGGTGCTCACGCGCTCGCCGGAGATATCGACACCGCCGTCGCCCTCGGCCACCAGGCTATTGACGCGGTCACCGCGCTGCACTCTCCCGATGCCTGCGACCAGCTACGCGTCCTGAACACCACGCTGGCGCCCCTGGCCACCAGCCCCGGCGTCACCGAGCTCCGCGGCCGCTTGGCCACCACCGCCACCTAACACCGCAGCTCCGACGCAGCGCGCGTTGGCGCCGGGCCTGGCGACACGTGGCACACCATTGCCGGCTCGTCTCGTGGGAAACCACCACGCCGCGAGCCAGCATCATCTCCTCGATCTCGCGGAAGCTCAGCGGGAACCGGTGATCTGGAGGCTTATTCACGCGGAGCGCCAGAAGTGGAGCGCGATAACGGCTGAGATCGTTTCGGGGAAGATACTGATCGGTCGCCGGTAATCGGTGTCCAGGATTCGCCAGGTCTTGAGGTGGGCGATGGCCTGCTCGATTATCCATCGGATCTTGTTGACCTGGGTGTTGAATTCCTTCTCCCAGTCCAGCAGATCGCGATAGGGTAGTTTCTTGATGGGTGTGATCATATTGTTGCCGGTGTAGCCTTTGTCGCCCATCCAGTTCCCGGCATTCATGCCGGTGAGCACGGCTGCCTCGGCCAGGCAGTGGCTGTCGTGCCTGTTGCCGTCGATGGGATCGGAAATCCATGCCA
>JAFAPC010000016.1 GCA_019247305.1 Pseudonocardiales bacterium | reverse complement strand
GGCCACCACCAACCCCCACGGCTACATCGCCGCTGCGCCTGGCTGGTGAGTGCCACCGGGTGCGGACAGCGCCCCCAGGGCAGCACAACGCGGTGCTGTGCCGCGCCGCCTACGCCCTGGGCCAACTCGTCGGCGCCGGCCTCCTCGATGAGACCACCGCCCAGGCTGAGCTCACCACCGCCGCCCAGGCCCTCATCACCGCTGAGTGCGACTGCACACCCCGCGAAGTGACCCGGGTCATCACCACCAGCCTGCGCGCCGGGGCCGCGAACCCCCGCCGCACCCGTCCGCGGAGGGCCGCATGAGCCCGAACCTGGCCACCACCCTCACCACCATCGACCACATGCTCGACACCCCCCCGTGCCAGCACTGCGGAGGACCCCGGGGATCGTCGGTCTCTGATGAGTTCTGCTCGGAGACCTGCCAACACGCCTGGCACACCCAGCGAGCCGTACCACCACTACCTGATCAGGGCGGGGGCCCGGATGAGTCACGGCCCGAGGCCACCCCGGCCCGGCCACTGACCTGGTTGCACCTATCTCGTACCGGCACTCCCGTCCGGGCTGGTCACGAGATCCTCGACGAGATCAACGCGTTTATCACCCGGTTCTCGGTGTTCCCCCATGAGCACTGCGCCCCGACCCTGGCGTTGTGGTACGCCCACACCCACGCGGTGGAGCACTTCTACGTCACCCCCCGCCTCATCCTCGATTCCGCCGAACCCGGCTCGGGGAAAACCCGCGTCCTCGAAGTCGCCCAATACCTGGTCCGCGCACCGGAGATGACCATCTCCGCCACCCCTGCTGCCCTGTTCCGCCTCGTCGCCCAAGGACCCATCACCCTGCTGTTCGATGAGGTGGACGCGATTTTCAACCCCAAAAACGGAGGAAACCACGAAGACCTCCGGGGCCTGCTCAACGCCGGCTACAAGCGATCCGCCACTATCGCCCGCTGCGTCGGCGACGCCAAGAATATGAAAGTGGAACGGTTCCCCGTCTACGCCCCCGCCGCCCTTGCCGGCATCGCCGGGGCCATGCCCTCCACCATCACCACCCGCGCCATCACCATCCATATGCGCCGACGCCGCCGTGATGAACCCGTCGAACCCTTCCGAGAACGCCAGATAGCCCGCGAAGCCCACCCCCTCCGAGACCACCTCACCGCCTGGATCGACTCCATCAGTGCTCGACTCGGTGACGCCCAACCCACCCTGCCCGACGGTGTCACCGACCGACCCGCCGAAATCTGGGAGCCCCTGCTGGCTCTCGCCGACACCGCCGGCGGCCACTGGGCGGATACCGCCCGGAGTGCCTGCCGACACTTCGTCCTGGACACCGGACCACAGATCACCTCACCCGGCATCCGGCTCCTGGCCGACCTGCGACACCTCTTCACCACGCACGACACCGACCGCATGACCACCACCGACATCCTCACCGCGCTCCACAATCTCGACGAGTCCGACTGGACTGATCTCCACGGCAAACCCCTCGACGCGCGCCGACTCAGCCACGAACTGAGCAAATACGGCGTCAGATCTAAAGACATCAAGATCAACGGGCATGCCCTCAAAGGCTACCGCGCCGACGGAGCCGACGGACTCACCGACGCCTGGAGCCGCTACCTGCCCCTAGCCGCGACTGCCGCGACCACCGCGACCGCGCAGCTCAACCCGGTCGCGGACACAGGCGAGGTCGCGGATACATCCGCGACCACCACCACAGCCGCGACCCACCTGAGCAGCCAAGTCGCGGCAGTCGCGGATATCACCGACCTAGAGGGTGCGTCATGACTGCTGACGAACGGACCGCTGAGATCGCCCACATCCTCGCTCGGCTCACTGCGCTCGTGGCCGACCAGCCAGCACCCGAGGTACCCACACCCCGCGTGACGCCCGAGCGCGTCCTGCTGACGATCGAGGAAGCCGCTGAGCGGCTCGGGATCGGCCGGACTCTCATGTGCAAGCTCATCAGAACCGGCGATGTCGAGTCCGTGGTAATTGGCCGATTGCGTCGTATCCACATCGACGCGGTGAACGACTACGCCGACCGCCTCATCGCTGAACAGAACGTCGTTTAGGGGGCTCCACATCTATGGAGAAAAAGACTCGTAAGCCGAACGGCCGTTCGAGTATCTACGAAGGCAACGATGGATGCTGGCACGGGCGTGTCACGATGGGTGTCCGGGATGACGGCAAGCCCGACCGGCGCCACGTACGCGGTAGGTCCGAGGCGGAAGTCACGCGTAAGGTTCAGGACCTAGAGAAACAGCGCGATACCGGCCGTGTGCGTAGGGCGGGTGGTTGGACTGTGAAGGCGTGGCTCACGCATTGGGTAGAAGAGATCGCGAGACCGGCGGTCCGACCTACGACACTGGTTGGGTATCGCGCAGCGGTGTACAAGCACCTGATACCGAAGATTGGCGCTCACCGCCTGGATACACTCAAGCCGGAGCATCTAGAGAAATTGTACTCGCGGATGGTCGCGACCGGCAGCGCTCCCGGTACGGCGCACCAGGCGCATCGCACCATCAAAACCGCGCTAAACGAGGCGGTCCGGCGCGGCCACATCACACGAAACCCCGCCCAACTGGCAAAGGCGCCACGAGTGGAGGAGGAAGAAATCGAGCCCTTCACCGTCGAGGAAGCAAAGCGGCTGCTAGCCGCCGCCGCTAACCGGAGGAACGGTGTCCGATTCGCGATCGCGTTGTCACTCGGGCTCCGAAAAGGTGAGGCACTCGGGTTGAAGTGGCACCGATTGGACCTTGATAACGGCCTGCTGCGTACACCGAAACAGCTTCAGCGGCACAAGTGGGAGCACGGCTGCTCGGACCCGCACGCCTGTGGTGCCCGGCTCCACAAGACCAAGCCGTGCCCGAAGGACTGCCAGCGTCACACGAAGTGCCCGCCACCCTGCCCGTCGAACTGCACGCGGCACGCAAGTAGCTGCCCTCTGCGGCGGGGCGGCGGACTAGTCGAGGTCGAGGTGAAATCACGCGCTGGCAAGCGGACGGTGGGCATCCCCGGTCCGCTGCTCCGCGCACTACGCGAGCATCGAGAAGCCCAAGCCACGGAACGTGAGCGCGCTGCGGAGCTGTGGCAGGAAGGTGGTTGGGTCTTCACCCAACCCAACGGCCGCCCTATCGATCCACGGGCCGATCACGACGAGTGGAAAGCGCTGCTCAGGTCGGCGGGGGTACGCGATGCCCGGCTGCACGACGCACGCCACACGGCAGCGACCATGCTCCTGGTGCTCGGCGTCCCAACCCGCGCGGTCATGGAACTCATGGGCTGGTCACAGATATCCATGACGACGCGGTATCAGCACATCCCGCCCGAGCTCGTCACAGGCATCGCACAGCAGGTCGAAACCCTGCTGTGGAAGACCGACTGAGACCAAAACTGAGACCACAGCACCCGCCGGGCTGCCCGGCGGGTGCTGTTTGTGCTGGTCAAGACGGTGGGCGCAGCAGGGGTCGAACCTGCGGCCTCTCGCTTGTAAGGCGAGCGCTCTTCCGCTGAGCTATGCGCCCGACGCCCGCGCCGCACGAACCCGGGCGGCACGGTGTTCCTGCTGAGGGCGTTCAGGCTGGCAGCGCGGCCAGGGCCTGCTTCCAGGCGGTCTGGTCACGGGCTTCGCCGGGCTGGTTCATCTCGGCGAAGCGGATCACGCCGTCCGTGTCCACCAGGAAGGTACCCCGGTTAGCGATGCCCGCCGTGTCGTTGAACACCCCGTAGTTCTGCGCGACCTTGCCGTGCGGCCAGAAGTCGGCCAGGAGGGGGAAATCGTAGCCCTGCTGGTCTGACCAGGCCTTCAGCGTGTACGTCGAGTCCACCGATACCGCCAGCACCTGCGCATCGGAGTTCTGAAATTCCGCGAGGTCGTCGCGGAGCTGGCAGAGCTCACCGGTGCAGATAGGGCTGAACGCCAGTGGGTAGAACACCACGAGCACGTTGCGGTCACCGCGGAACTCCGACAGCGTCCACTCCCGATTGTTCTGATCTATCAGGGTGAAGTCCGGCGCCTGGTCCCCGACCTGCAGCGGCATGTACTCGACCCTCCTCGACTCGTTGAGACCTCGCGCCGGGTGGCGCGAGGTCTCCCCACTCTGGGTCCCCGGCTCAGCGTTTGGACTTGGCCGCTTTCGGCGTGGCCAGCCTGGTGGCTGTCCAGTCGTCGCTCACGCTGATGTTGGACGTCTGCGCCAGACCGACCGTCGGGGCCGCCTCGGCGATGTCCGAGGGCTCGACATGGCCGTCCCGGCCGGTCTTGGGCGTTAACACCCAGATCACTCCATTATCAGCCAACGGCGCCCGGGCGTCGACGAGGGTGTCCACGAGATCGCCGTCCTGGTCGCGCCACCACAGCAGCACCACATCGACGATTTCGTCGGAGTCCTCATCGAGCAGATCGGCACCGATCACCTCCTCGATCGCCGCACGCACGTCGTCGTCGACGTCGCGGTCCCAGCCGAGCTCCTGCACAACCATGTCCGATTCGATCCCGAGCCGCTCAGCAATGCCGAGTTTGCCGGTATCTCCCGCCGCGGCGGCGACCACGGTGTTCACCCCTCCACAACATCCAGCCCGGCGGTGGCCGCCCGGCGATTATCTCGATAGCGTCTCAGCGAACACTGCGTTCCGGCTGGAGCGCAACTGCCAGCGGCCAGACACGCCGATCTGGGGTGACCCAGCTGGATGACCGGTGGAGAGGGGTACACCATCGCGCGGCCGGTCCGCCATGGGGCACGATGGCTACAAGCAGCCGGTCAGGCGCTACCGCGCAGGGACCGGTGTACCACGACAGCATGAGGCGAGGAGATCCCTTGGCCACGCAGAAAGACCGCGCACCCGCTCGGGTGCGGGTGATCCGCGACGGGGTGGCGGCGCACCTGCCGGACATCGACCCGGAGGAGACCGCGGAGTGGCTGGAAGCCTTCGACTCTGCGGTGCTGTCCGGGGGCAAGCAGCGGGCGCGGTACCTGATGCTACGGCTGCTGGAGCGGGCTCGCGAGACCGGCGTCGGCGTGCCCGCGCTGACCAGCACCGATTACGTCAACACCATCCCCACGGAGAACGAGCCGTGGTTCCCCGGGGATGAGGACACCGAGCGACGCTACCGGGCCTGGATCCGGTGGAACGCGGCGATGATGGTGCATCGGGCGCAGCGGTCCGGGGTGGGCGTCGGCGGGCACATCTCCACATACGCCTCCTCGGCCGCGCTCTATGAGGTGGGCTTCAATCACTTCTTCCGGGGCAAGAATCACCCCGGCGGCGGAGATCAGATTTTCATTCAGGGCCACGCCTCTCCAGGCATCTACGCTCGGGCGTTTCTGGAGGGCCGGTTGTCCGCGACCCAGCTCGATGGGTTCCGCCAGGAGTTCTCCCACGCCGGCCCAGGCGGCGGCCTGCCCTCCTACCCGCACCCGCGGCTGATGTCGGATTTCTGGGAGTTCCCCACCGTCTCGATGGGCCTGGGCCCGATCAACGCGATCTTCCAGGCCCGGCTCAACCGCTACCTGCACGCCCGCAGCTTCAAGGACACCTCCGATCAGCACGTGTGGGCCTTCCTCGGCGACGGTGAGATGGACGAGCCGGAGTCCCGGGGGCAGATCCAGGTCGCGGCCATCGAGGGGCTGGACAACCTCACCTTCGTGGTGAACTGCAACCTGCAGCGCCTCGATGGTCCGGTCCGGGGCAACGGCAAGATCATCCAGGAGCTGGAGTCGTTCTTCCGCGGCGCCGGCTGGAATGTCATCAAGGTGATCTGGGGCCGCGAATGGGACAGCCTGTTGCACGCCGACCGCCAAGGCGCGCTGGTGAACTTGATGAACATCACGGCCGACGGTGACTACCAGACCTACAAGGCCAACGACGGCGGTTACGTGCGGGAGCACTTCTTCGGCCGTGACCCGCGCACCAAGGAGCTCGTCAAGAACCTGTCTGACGCCGACATCTGGAACCTCAAGCGTGGTGGGCACGACTACCGCAAGGTCTACGCCGCCTACCAGGCCGCCACCCAGCATCACGGCCAGCCCACGGTGATCCTGGCCAAGACCATCAAGGGCTACGGCCTGGGCCCACACTTCGAGGCCCGCAACGCCACCCACCAGATGAAGAAGCTCGCCCTGGAGGACCTCAAGCTCCTGCGCGACGCCCAGCGCATCCCCCTCTCCGACGCGCAGCTTGAGGAGAACCCCGCGCTGCCGCCGTACTACCACCCGGGACCGGACGCGCCAGAGATCCAGTACATGTGCGAGCGCCGCCGCTCGCTCGGCGGGTTCCTCCCCGAGCGACGGACCAAGTCCAAGACCCTGGTGCTGCCCGGCGACAAGGTCTACGACGTGCTGCGCCGCGGGTCGGGTAAGCAGGAAGTCGCCACCACAATGGCATTCGTCCGGCAGCTCCGCGAACTGATCAAGGATCGCGAGATCGGGCCGCGATTCGTGCCCATCATCCCGGACGAGGCACGCACGTTCGGCATGGACTCGATGTTTCCCACGCAGAAGATCTACAACCCACACGGTCAGCTCTACACCTCGGTGGACGCCGAGCTGATGCTGGCCTACCGGGAAAGTGAACAGGGCCAGATCCTGCATGAAGGCATCAACGAGGCGGGCTCCACCGCGTCGTTCACCGCGGTGGGGACCTCCTACGCCACGCACAACGAGCCCCTGATCCCGGTCTACATCTTCTACTCGATGTTCGGCTTCCAGCGCACCGGCGATGGCCTGTGGGCAGCCGGTGACCAGATGGCCCGCGGGTTCCTGCTCGGCGCGACCGCCGGGCGCACCACGCTGGTCGGTGAGGGGCTGCAGCACAACGACGGGCACTCGCCGCTGCTCGCCGCGTCCAACCCCGCCGTGGTGGCCTACGACCCGGCGTGGGGCTATGAGATCGCTCATATCGTCCGCGATGGGCTGCGTCGGATGTATGGCGAGGACGCTACCCGCGATCCGAACGTGTTCTACTACCTCACCGTCTACAACGAGCCGTACCGCCAACCGGCAGAACCCGCGGACCTCGACGTCGAGGCCCTGCTCCGCGGCCTGTACCGGTACGCACCGGCACCCGCGCCGGGCCCTGGGAAGCCCGCGGTACAGTTGGCGGCGTCTGGAGTGGCCCTGCCGTGGGCGCTGCGGGCCCAGCAGATGCTCGCTGAGGAGTGGGGCGTGCAGGCCGACGTGTGGTCGGCGACATCGTGGACGGAGCTGCGTCGCGAGGCGCTGGAAATGGACCGGCACAATCTGCTGCACCCCGAAGCCGAGCCCCGGGTGCCGCACGTGACCCGGGTGTTGCACGGTGCGGCGGGCCCGCTGGTCGCGGTGTCCGACTGGATGCGCGCAGTGCCCGACCTCATCCGTCCGTGGGTACCCATCGACCTAGTCACCCTCGGCACGGACGGCTTCGGCTTTTCTGACACCCGCCCCGCGGCGCGGCGGCATTTCCTCGTCGACGCCGAGTCGATCACGGTCGCCGCGCTGGCCGCGCTGGCCCGCCGCGGCGAGGTGGCGGCGCCCATCGTCGCCCAGGCAGCCCGCCGCTACCGCATCGACGACCCCCAAGCCGCCGGTCCGCAGACCTCCGACCCCGGCGTGGCCTGAGGTCGACAATGCTGGCCCCATGACCATCGAGGCGGGCTCCCACCTGCTGCCGGCCGACACATTGCGCCGGCTGGCCCGGGCCTCAGGGGGGCTCGCCACCGCCAGCGTGACCGAGATGGAGCGGCGGTACCCCTGGTTTCGTCGGCTACCGGCCGACCAGCGGGCCGAGGTCGCGCTGGTCACCCAGGCCAGCGTGGCGAACTTCGTCGAGTGGCTCAAGGACCCCCAGCATTCGAGCAGGCTCACCATCGACGCGTTTCGCACCGCCCCGCCCGATCTGACCCACTGGGTCAGCCTGCGCCAGACCGTCGAGCTGGTCCGGGTCGCCGCCTTGGTGTTCGAGCAGCGGCTGCCCGAGCTCGCCACGGACGACGCCGAGCGCACCATGCTCACCGAGGCCGCGCTGCGCTATAGCCGCGAGGTGGCCTTCGCCGCCGCCAGCACCTACGCCGGTGCCGCCGAGGCCCGCGGCGCCTGGGACGCTCGGTTGGAAGCGCTCGTGGTGGATGGCATCATGCGCGGCGACGGTGAGGAGTCGCTGCTGTCCCGGGCGGCGGCGCTGGGTTTGGAACCCACGGCCCCAGCAACGGTGCTCGTCGGCAATCCACCGCCGGACGAGCCGCCGGAGCTGCTCGCTCACATCCGGGGTATCGCCGTGCACAGCGGCCGCGGAGTGCTCGTCGGCGTGCAGGGATCGCGCTTGGTGCTGGTCGTCAGCGGCAGCCTCGACCCACCGGAAGACCATCGATGGATGATCGAGGCTTTCGGCGCGGGTCCAGTCGTGGTCGGGCCGACGGCCCCGTCGCTGGCCGAGGCACACCGCAGTGCCGCCGACGCCTTGTCGGGGCTGCGTGCGGTCGCGGCCTGGCCAACGGCGCCACGCCCGGTACCGGCCGCCGAGCTGCTTCCTGAGCGCGCGCTGGCCGGGGACCCAGAGGCCGAACGCTTGCTAGTCGACCAGGTGATGCGTCCGTTAGCGGCCACCAACAGTGAGCTGGTCGAAACACTGGACGCGTTCTTCGATGCCGGCGGAGTGCTGGAGGCCTGTGCCCGCCGGTTGTTCGTGCACCCCAACACGGTCCGCTACCGGTTGCGCCGGATCACTGACATCACCGGGCGAGCGCCCGGCGACCCACGGGACGGGCTCGTGCTGCGGGTGGGTCTGGCGGTCGGACGGCTGGCCCGTTCCCGCGGCTTGTGGTGAATTTGTAGATACTCTACAAGACTGCGCCGGTGGACTTCGTGTCCGGCAGCATCACCTTCGGGCCGGACAAGGTGTTCAGTAAACGGAATGATCGCGCTGCTCGCACCCGGACAAGGTGCCCAGTCCCCCGGCATGCTGACGCCCTGGCTGGCTTTAGCAGGTGCGCACGAGCGAATCGCGGCGTGGTCGCAGGCCACCGGACTGGATCTTTGCCTGCTCGGCACCGTGGCGGAGGCTGAGGAGATCAAGGACACTGCGGTGACCCAGCCGCTGACCGTGGCGTTGTCGCTGCTGGCCGCCGAGGAGTTGGCCCGGCGGGTGACTCTGCCCACCGAGGCCCCGGTCGCCGGGCACTCGGTGGGTGAGCTCACCGCAGCAGCCGTGGCCGGGGTGCTCACCGCCGACGAGGCCGTCGCGCTCGCTGCCGTTCGTGGCCGGGAAATGGCCGCCGCGTGCGCGCTGGAGCCGACCGGGATGTCCGCGGTGCTCGGCGGCGACCCTGCGGACGTCACCGCGGCGCTGGCCCAGCTGGGGCTGGACGCGGCCAACCACAACAGCGCCGGGCAGATCGTCGCCGCAGGCCACCTTGACGCGCTGGCAGCACTGGCGCAGCACAAACCTGCTGGGACACGGGTGAAGCCGCTGCCCGTCGCCGGGGCGTTTCACACCCGGTTCATGGCCTGCGCCGAGCACGCGCTGGCGCAGCACGCCGCCCAGCTCACCGCCAAGGACCCCGCGCGCCCCTTACTGTCCAACGCCGATGGAGAGGTGGTGACTGAGGGCGCAGAGATGCTCCGCCGGCTGGTCGCGCAGCTGACCAAGCCGGTCCGCTGGGACTCCTGCATGGCGACACTGCGCACCTTGGGCGTCACCGCGACGGTGGAGCTTCCACCCGCTGGTACGCTCTCCGCCCTGGTCAAACGAGACCTCAAGGGCACCGTCACGGTGGCGCTGAAGGCGCCCGAGGACCTCGACAAGGTTGCCGATTTGATCTGTACTCACTCAGGAACGCTGGCATGAGCCCACGTCTGCGGCAGCTCGTCCCGACTGCTGGTGCGCGCATCCTCGGTTTGGGCAGCAAGCAACCCGAGCAGATTGTGACCAACGCCGACATCGCCGCCCGCGGGGTGCAGACCACCGATGAGTGGATCCGCACCCGGGTGGGCATCGTCGAACGCCGTCTCGCCCGCAACGACGAGTCAGTGGTTGACATGGCGGTTGATGCCGGCGCCAAGGCGCTCGCCGACGCCGGGCTAGGCCCGGCGGATATCGACGCGGTCCTGATCGCGACCTGCACCATGCCCTCGCACATCCCCAACGCGGCCGCGCAAACAGCGGACCGGATCGGGATACCAGGCGCCCCCGCCTTCGATATCAACGCCGCCTGCGCTGGCTTCTGCTACGGGCTGAGCATCGGCTCCGACATGATCCGCGCTGGTTCTGCGCGGCACGTGCTGGTGATCGGCGCGGAAAAGCTGTCCGACTGGGTGGATCCGATGGACCGCTCGACGTGCATTATCTTCGCCGACGGCGCGGGCGCGGCGGTTCTCGGCCCGGTTGAGCTTGGCGAGCGGCCCGGGATCGGCCCGGTTGCCGCCGGCAGCGCCGGCGAGCTGGTGGACACCATCGTGGTGGCCGACCGCAACTCCTTCATCCGCCAGGAGGGTCAGGAGGTGTATCGGTGGGCGATCACGGAGATTGCGCCAGTGGCGCTGCGGGCGTTGGCACTGGCCGGACTCACTCCGGCGGACGTCGATGTGCTGGTGTCGCATCAGGCCAACTTGCGCATCGTGGAGTCCATCGCCAAGCGCTTGTGGGCCGGCGGAGCCCGCGAGGACATGGTGGTGGCCGACGATATTGTCCGCTCGGGCAACACGTCCTCGGCGTCGATACCGCTCGCGCTGGACCACATGCGAGCCGAAGGTCGAGTTCGTTCCGGAGACCTCGCCCTGCTAGTCGGGTTCGGTGCGGGACTGTCTTACGCGAGCCAGGCGGTGATCCTGCCGTGACGGGTGGTGCCCTGAACCCAAGACTGTGCATCGAGAGAATACCTCGCAGTGCGGGGCCGTCGGCCCCGATCGCCAGTGATCGAGTAGAAGGGACATAGGCCAGTGACGAATGAGGAAATCCTCAGTGGCCTCGCCACGATTGTGCACGAGGTGGCGGGCATCGAGGAGAACGAGATCACCCCGGAGAAGTCCTTCGTCGACGAGCTGGACATCGACTCGCTGTCCATGGTGGAGATCGCCGTGCAGGTGGAAGACCACTTCGGCGTCAAGGTGCCGGACGATGTGCTGGCCAACCTCAAGACCGTCGGTGACGCGGTGGACTACGTCGCCAAGACCACATGATTGAAGTCGTTGTCACTGGACTCGGGGCGACCACCCCGCTTGGCGGGGACGTCACGTCGACCTGGGACGCCCTGCGCGCCGGCAAGAGCGGCATCGTCGCGCTGACCGAGGACTGGGTTGATCACTTCGACCTTCCCGTGCGGATCGCCGCGAAGCTGGCGGTCGATCCGGCCGACTCACTCCCGCGGGTGCAGGCCCGCCGCTGCGACCGTTGCGAGCAGGTCGCGATCATCGCCGCCCGAGAAGCCTGGCAACACGCTGGCGCACCAGAGGTCGAACCGGAGCGGCTGGCTGTCGTGATCGGCACCGGCATCGGCGGTGCGCTGACCCTGCTCGGGCAGGACGACCTGCTCGAGAGTGCGGGGATACGCAAGGTCTCGCCACTGACCATCCCGATGCTCATGCCCAACGGCCCGGCCGCGCAGGTCGGTCTGGACCTGGGCGCACGGGGCGGTGTACACGCCCCGGTCGCCGCCTGCGCCTCCGGCGCCGAAGCGCTGGCCATCGCCTGGCGGATGCTGCGGGCCGGGGAAGTCGACGTGGTGGTAGCCGGCGGCGCCGAGGCGTGCATCGTCCCCATCACGGTGGCCGGGTTCGCCCAGATGCGGACCATGAGCACCCGTAATGATGAACCCGAACGGGCCTCCCGTCCATTCGATATCGCGCGGGACGGCTTCGTACTCGGCGAGGGCGCCGGGATCATGGTCCTCGAGCGGGCGGAGTTCGCGGCGGCTCGGAAAGCCACCCGGCACGGTCGGTTGGCCGGGGTGGGCACCAGCTCCGACGGCCACCACATTACCGCGCCCGAACCGGAAGGTATCGGAGCCGGCCGAGCGATCTCGGCTGCGCTGCGCACCGCAGGACTGGACAAAGCCGACGTCGGGCACGTCAACGCGCACGCCACCGCCACCCCAGTTGGCGACGTCGCCGAGGCGGCCGCGATCCGAAACGCTGTCGGCGACCATGTGGTGGTCACTGCGCCCAAGGGGGCGTTAGGTCACCTGATTGGCGCCGCTGGCGCGGTCGAGAGCCTGGCCTGTGTGTTGGCGCTGCGGGACGGTGTCGTGCCGCCGACGGTGAATCTGGAGGACCTCGACCCGGGGGTAGCGCTCGACGTCGTGACCGGCTCCGCCCGCGAGGTGAGGTTGCACGCCGCCGTCAACGACTCGTTCGGGTTCGGCGGGCACAACGTCGCGCTCGCCTTCACCGCGGTCTGACCGATCGCAGGTGCGGCAAGACCATCGCAAGGAGATCACTCATGACAACTCTGGATCATCGTGCCCGCACAGCGCCCCGGTACCCAGCGGCTCTCGCCGCAGATGGCCGGTCCAGCACTGGCGAGGCAGCTGATCCGCGGGACCCAGAACTGCGGCTGACGTGCCTGTTCGACCCGGATACGCTGGTCACGCTCCGACCACGGGACAGCAGCGGAGCCCTCGCTGCCCGCGGCCGCATCAACGGGGCCAAGGTGATCGCCTACTGCACCGACGCGACCACGATGGGCGGTGCGATGGGCGCGGAGGGTTGCCGGCACATCGTGGAGGCCATTGACACCGCGCTCCGAGAACGGTCACCAGTGATCGGGTTGTGGCATTCCGGGGGGGCGCGGCTGGCCGAGGGGGTGGAAGCTCTCGACGCCGTCGGTCAGGTGTTCGCCGCCATGGTCCGGGCCTCCGGGCGAGTGCCCCAGGTCTCCGTGGTGCTTGGCGCCGCGGCGGGTGGAGCCGCCTACGGCCCTGCGCTCACCGACATCGTGATCATGGCGCCGGCGGGTCGAGTGTTCGTCACCGGTCCGGACGTGGTCCGCAGCGTCACGGGCGAGCAGATCGACATGGAGGCGCTGGGCGGTCCCAGCGCACACGGCAAGAAATCCGGGGTGGCGCACGTGGTCGCTTCCTCCGAATCCGACGCGTTGCTGCAGGCCCGTCATATCGCTGGCCTGTTCGCCCGCCCGGGAATGTTCGACCTGCACTCGATTCGCGAGGAGCTCGACTTATCCGAGTACCTGCCAGAGGCGAGTCACCGCGCCTACGACGTCCGCCCGTTGCTGCATGCCGTGCTGGACGAGCCCGACACGCAGGTGCCCGATCCCACCGGCGGGTTCGCTGAGCTGCAACCCAAATGGGCGCCCAACATCGTGGTGGGGCTCGGCAGGCTCGCCGGGCGAACCATCGGGGTGGTCGCGAACAACCCGCTGCGGCTGGCGGGATGCCTAGACTCGGCATCGGCGGAGAAAGGGGCGCGCTTCGTCCGAATGTGCGACGCGCTCGGGGTGCCCCTGCTCGTGCTGGTCGACGTACCTGGGTACCTGCCCGGTGTCGGCCAGGAGTGGGACGGCGTGGTGCGGCGCGGCGCGAAGCTGCTGCACGCCTTTGCCGAAGCGATCGTCCCCCGGGTCACCCTGGTGACCCGCAAGGCCTTCGGTGGTGCCTACATCGCCATGAACTCCCGGTCGCTGGGCGCGACCCAGGTCTTCGCCTGGCCCGACGCCCAGGTTGCCGTGATGGGCGCTAAGGCTGCGGTGGGCATCCTGCACCGCAAAGCGTTGGCGGCGGCGGCGGACGACGAGCGTGAGGCATTGCACGCCACCCTTGCTGAGCGTCATGAGCAGATCACCGGCGGCATCGACCGTGCTGTGGCGATCGGAGTGGTGGATGAGGTGATCAAGCCGGCACAGACCCGGCGACGCCTGGCCGAAGCGCTGGCCGCGGCACCCGCAGGCCGCGGCGCGCACAGCAACATCCCGCTGTAGTCTCAGCAGGCCACGGTCTCAGCAGGCCACACGCAGATCGGCGCTCGGCGAGTTCGGCGCCAACCGTAACTGGTCTCCCTCGCCGATCAGTGGGTAGGACACCCACCACCGCAGGCACCTCACCGGAAGCTCACGCGGGGCGTCGGCGGGGTTCTGCACGCTGGTGAACGACGTCAGCACGAGCAGCCCACCGCCGACTCGGGGCTCCAGCCGGTGCACCACGATACTACCGTCCAGAGTGGACCGGAATTGGCTATGCCAGGCGCTTTCCCCGACATCCCGCGCCCACTGCGGGATAACGGCACTGCGCCACAGCGGGTAGTCGCCAGCGTTGATCGCATCGAAATACTTCTGCAGCACTTTCCGGATCCGATCAGCCTCCGGATGCAGCGCGACATCCTCGACCAGCACGACGGTGGCCGGCCCGGGCTCCGGCGGTCTCGGTCCTGCCTGGGTGCCGCCGCTTGAGCTGATCCGAGCCGCTGCAGCGGAGCGCGACAGGCCGCGCAGCAGCACTCCGGCTCCCGCCGCGCCGGTGAGTACCACGATCACCACCACGAGGAGAGCCCACCCGCGTCGGGCGATATACCGCGCCACCGGGGCAGATTACGCCGGTGATGGCCTCGTGCGGCTTGTGAGGCCCTGGAGGCTTATTCAGGGCGGCACTATCGATCTTGTGAGACACCTGCTGAGCTGCAACGATCAGCCGTCGATCAAGATCGCTGAATAAGCCTCCTGGATGCTAGATACCGCGCTCCAACTTAAGACACCTCCGCAGTAAAGCGGGCCGCAGCGGCGGGCGGTGGCCTTACCCCACCGGGACTTGAGGCCACCGCCGATCGTCCTGAGTTATGACAGGATGCCGAGGAGCCCACTTCTATCGCGAGAGCTCCCTATGATTTCCGCGAGTCCCCTACGAGTGTACCGGGGATCGTCGAATGGGATGCAGCCCTCGTAGCGACCACGACTACTCTCGCAACCAGGGCCGTAGCTGCCGCCGCTTTGCCCATAGCCCCCACCCAGCGCAAACATTGTAAAAACTTCCGAGATCCTCATGATACTCCCTTCCCTTTCTTTCCGGTCGATAGAGGAGCCATGCACGCCAAAAGGACACAAAAGCAACCCAGGAAAGTTATGCACAGACGCTTAGACTGCCGGATCGATGTGCTGTCGGTCAGGTTGTTATCTGATGGTAGGCCCGCTCCGGAAAACGTTTCGTGACACGATGCCCTAATCGTCGACGCAGCCCAGCGTCATAGCGGACTTCTGCCCCGGGAGCCCGCAACGGCAGCGTGTCAACCGGCCGCACTCGGCAGCCTTCAGATGACCCGAGCCGACCACCTCCTTACTCTCCGTGTTCGCGCAAGGTCGAAAATAGGCCAAGGCAGTAGGGAGTGCAACGATAACTTTGCGTACACGAACGACCACGCTCCGTGAAGACAGCTGGCTCGGCGGTGAGCGGTAACGCGTGGCGGACCCCTCCGCACCGGCATCGGAGGCCACTTGGCCGGTGCGGCACCTAGAGAAGCTCTCGGCGCGGCGGGTACGGACAGCGACGAGCACATGCCAATCACCAGCCGTCAACCCACCCGATGCAGCCAGGTCACGGGGGCGCCCTCGGCGGCGCGACGGAAGGGCTCCAGGGCGTCGTCCCACGTCGCACCGAGGAGCTGGTCGAGCTGATGGGCAAAAGACTCCGCGTCGCGGGCAGTGGCGGCCAGCACCCGCAGCTGGTCCTCACCGACCACGATGTCACCGTTGGCGCTGGTTCGGGCGCGCCACAAACCAAGCCCAGGAACAAAGCAGAACCGTTCGCCATCCAGCCCCGGGCTGGGTTCCTCGGTCACCTCGAACCGCAGCATCGGCCAGGCGCGCAGCGCGCCGACCAACGCCGCGGCGGTACCCGGCTTGCCGGACCAGTCACATTCAGCCCGCAACTGGCCAGGTGCTGCCGCCTGTGCCATCCACTGTAAATCCGCTCTGGCCTGCAGCACGCCTGCTACCGCCCACTCGACGTGCGGACATACCGCAGTCGGCGACGAGTGGACGTAGATCATCCCACTGGTGCTCATGTGGTGCCTCCGCTGATCGACGAGGAGCGTCTTCCCCTACGTCCTCGTGATCCCTTGACGCACCGTCACACATTGTGCCTGGGTGGCCGCTGGTACGCCAGCGGCCACCGTGTGTCGCGCCGGATAAATTCTTCCAGCACCGACGCGACCGACCCATCTAGCAAGATCAGCGGCTATGGGCCCCCAGTGCTGTGGCGGCGGCCACGGTGTCGACCAGCCCGGTGCCCTTGTCGAAGGATGTCCAGTAGCCAGCGACCCGCTGGTAAGGCGCACCGTCGGAATACCGGAATGCGGTTGACTTCAGCACGTTCTCGATTTCGGCGGGCGTCGCGGCGGGGTCAGCCTGAAACAGCAAAGCCACGATCCCGGCGATTTGCGGCGCAGCCATCGACGTCCCGCTGAGAGTGTTGTAGCTGCCCACGTCGAGGATTCCGGGGCCGTTCTGCGGCTTGAGCCCGGTCGAGCAGATCGGCAAGTAGGCCCGGCAGGCACCCACGATGTTCTGCCCCGGCGCGGAGATGTCCGGCCAGGTCGCCGGGTCGGTCCGCGCACCGCGCGAGGAAAAGCTGGACACTGGCCCGCTGCGGGTTCCACTGCCCTGATCGTTGTAGGAGGCCACCGAGATGACTCCGCCGGTGGGATCCTGGGCCGAAGGGTTAGTCAGACTTTTCGACCCGTCACCACCGTCATTGCCGGCAGCCCACACCATGACCACGCCCTCCCGAACGAGCTGGCGCTGCAGCTTTACCGTCGCCGAATTCGCATCGAACGTGCCGCCACCCTGCGGGCCGTAGGAGTTGTTCACTACCTTGATCGGCGGGCACTGCGCGGCCGGCACCGCCGGCCCGCATGGCGCGGCGTGGTGCTCCAGCACCCACTCCAACGCCGCGTCTGCGCTCAGGATCACGACCGCCGCGCCGGTGGACAACGACACAATCTTGGCTCCGGGCGCGGCACCCGACACCGTGCTGCCATCACTCAACGTCACACTACGACCCGCGGCAATGCTCGACACATGGCTGCCGTGGCCACCCAGAGACAGGGTATCGGTGTCAACCCCGTTAGGTACATCCATGATGCAGTTGGTGTCCGTGGTGGACTCATCCACACACACACTCTTCAGGCTGCGCACCACCTTGCCGCCAGCGAACGCGGGATGCGTGGGATCAATCCCCGAATCGATCACCGCAATGCTCACCCCGGTGCCATCCAACGCCGCACCATCCGCCCCAACCAGACTTTGCCGGGCCTCCAGGCCCCGGGTCGCCACCAACGAGGTCGACCGGGTCGCCACTGTCGAGCCGCCGGCATGCGCCACGAGGGGCTCGTCACCCTCCAGATACCTCACCCCAGGCTGAGCACGGGCCGCCTGCACCTGCTGCTTACTCCCCCGGGCAACCACCACCCCGATCTTGCGGAAGGTGGTGACCCGCTGCATCCCGGTGACGGCGACCGCGCGCTGCGCATCCGCCAGCGTCGCACCGTGCACCATGACCAGGACCTGACCAGATCCCACCCCCACCAACTGCTCCCCCAGCGACGGCGACAGCGGAACCAGCGCCGGCTCCGCACCCGCCGGCACCGTCAGCAATGACCCCCCCGCAACGAGCCCACCCACCACCACACCAGCTAGCAAACCCCGCCGAACCATCAACCCTCCCCTTACCCAGCACACCAGGACACCAGGACACACTGCAAGGAGTGAACACGCAGCGCGCACAAACGTCAACGCTACGCAATCAGTGAGGCGGTGGCCCGATTGGTAGCCGTGTAACAAGACGTCTGTGCGCCGGATCGGTTGCGCGCCCGTGCCAAGCTGTGCCCAGGACCCGGGCCCGGGCGGGCGGATGTTCTTAGCTGCTGAGTGACCGAGTGGGCCGCCAGGTGGCGACAAGGAGCACCGCGGCGCCGAGGACGCCCAGCCCGACTACGATGGTCAGCCCCACCGGACCTGCTATGTCGATACCCAGGAGCCGGTCCACCGACGCGGTACCCGGTCCGAGCAACCCGATCACCGCACACACCACGCTGATCATGAGGACGTACTCGTAGCCGTCCTTGAAGACGAAAAACCCGTTCCGGCGATGCGCGGTGACCCCGGCAATCACCATGGCGCCGACAATGAACGCCGCCGCCAGCGGGGTGAATAACCCGATCGTCAGGGCCAACCCGGCGGCAAGCTCCCCCACACCGGACAGCACGGCGTGCAGCTTCGGCGGGCGCAGACCCAGCGAGCCGAACCAGCGGGTGGTGCCAACCAGCCCGCCGCGGCCCCACAGGTGGTTGTAGCCATGCGCGGCCAGAGTGAGTCCCACGACCACGCGCAACAGCACCACCGCAGTGTCGACCACTATCGCGGTGTCGACCGCCGCAGCCGTCATAGCGACTCCCCGCTGAGGCCGCCGAACGGGCTGGCGGCCTGCAGCAAGGCATCAATCTGCTGCGCGGTACCGGGTGGGGCGAACAACGAGCCCTGACCAGCGTCGCAGCCCACCGCGCCGAACCGCGCAAGCTGCAGCGGCGTCTCGATGCCTTCCGCAGTGACCGTCAGCTCCAGGGCGTGCGCCATATCCACCAGCGCCGCCACGATCCGCTGGTCCACGAGATGGGAGGGAGACTGCAAACCCACCGCGAATGAGCTCGCCAGCTTGAGCTCATGCAAAGGTAGCTGGCGCAGGTGAGGAAGGTTCCAGTAGCCGGTGCCGAAGTCGTCGAGTGCGATTCGCACGCCCAGGCCGTGCAGCTTCGTCAGCATCGTAAGCGGGCCCGTGTCATCGCCCATCAGAGCCTGCTCGGTGAGCTCAAGTTGCAGGCTGGAGGGCTCGAGCCCGTTGTCGAGGAGAATCTGCGTGACATCGCCCACCAGGGCGGGCTCGTGAAGCTGCCGGGGTGCGAGATTGACGCTGACGAACGGCGCAGCAGCACCGAAGGCGTCCTGCCAGACCCGAACCTGCTGGCATGCTCGGGCGAGCACCCAACGCCCAAGCTGCACGATCGTCCCGCTCTCCGCGGCGAGGTCGATGAACCGTTTGGGCCCGAGTACGCCGAATGTCGGGTGACGCCACCGCACCAGCGCCTCCACGCCGCACAGCGAGCGATCCGCCAGAGCGGCCAGCGGTTGGTACTCGAGGAAGAACTCGCCGCGCTCCACCGCGGCCAGCATCGTGGCGGACAGCGTGAAACGGGTCACCACGTTGTCGTTACGGCGCTGGTCATACATTGCGTAGCGAGCCTTACCGTCTGCTTTCGCCCGATACATAGTGATATCGGCGGCTTGGAGGAGCGCGTCCGGGTCGGTATCGGCCACCCGCTGCTCAACAACGCCGATGCTTGCCGTCACGGACAGCTCATGATCGCCGACTCGGATCGGCTCCGCCATGGTGGCCTGAACCTGATCGGCCAGTGCGGCCACATCCGCCACGCAGGTGGTGTCCTCAATGATGATGACGAATTCGTCGCCACCCATCCGGGCCACCAACGGCCCTGAACCGCAGCAGCGGGTCAGTCGCGACGCCACGGTTTTCAGTAACTCATCGCCGACGTCGTGGCCTAGGCTGTCATTGACCACTTTGAACCCATCCAGGTCCAGAAAACACAGCCCGACCCGGCGCTGACCCGCTGGCCCGGCGAATATCTGTCCCAGCCGTTCGGTGACCCTCTGCCGGTTGGCCAGCCCCGTCAGCGGGTCGTGATAGGCCTGGTACTCCAGCTTGTCCCGCAGGCGACGCTGTTCGGTCACGTCCTCTAACAGTGCCACCTGGTATGCGGGCGCTCCGTCCTCGTCGCGCACCAGCGACACGCTGATATTGGTCCAGATCTCATCGCCGTCGGAACGGTAGTACCGTTTCTCCAGGCGGAAATGGTCCCGCTCGCCGCGGATCATCTCCGCGTTGGTCTCCCACACGCTGGGCGCGTCGTCTGGGTGGACCATCGTCTGGTAGACGTTGCGCTGGGTAAACTCCTCGTGGGTGTAGCCGAACATCTTCTGCATCGCCGGATTGGCGTCGAGGATGTTGCCATCCAGGTCGGCGATCCCGATTCCGATCGCCGCTTCAGTGAACGTCGCGCGGAACTTCGCCTCGCTGTCCGCCAGCGCCTGTTCGGCCTGCCGGCGCGCCCGCAGCCCTGCCCGATAGATCGCGTCCTGCTCATCAAGGCTGCGCTCGCGCAACGCACTGGCATAGCCGGCGGCGATGCCGGCGACCAACTGGGCAACCCGACCGGCGGCGTCGACCCCTGGTGGTGCGCAACCCAGCAGAGCAGGCAACTCTTCAGCGATCAGCGCCAGGCTCTCTCGGAGCGTCTCGGTACCGGTGAAATGCGCCGCGACCATATCGACGCCGAGCTGGCGCCCAGCTGCCGGGTCGAACTCGACGGCCAACGCCGCCTCGACCATCTGGGTGACGAACCCCAGCAGGCGTTCATCAAGCACACGGCGTCCGATCGGCACGTAGCTCGTGCTGATAATCGCCTCGGCCCAACGCTGGGCGAACTCCTCGTGATGGACAGTCATCCTCGTCGACCTACCGCCGCGTAGCACGTGAACCGCTCGGGATGGTCATCGACGTCGGCCGGAGAGTCCGGACGCCATTGCGGCAGGAACACCACCCCGGGAGGTACCAGATCGAACCCGTCGAATAACGCTTCGACTTCCTGCCGCGACCGCATGATCATCGGTGTGCCGGCACGCCGGTAGAGCTCGGTGTGCGGCCCGGCCTGGTCGGGGCGGCCCTCGTGCGAAGCGTGCGAGATAACGAGACAGCTTCCGGGTGCCATCATCTCGCGGTACCGAGCGACGATGTTCGCCGGAGCAGCCTCGTCCGGGACGAAGTGCAACATCATCACCATCAGCAGACCGATCGGCTGGTCCAGGTCGAGCAGTCGCCTGGTCCGCGGGTCATTGAAGATCGCCTCCGGGTCGCACAGGTCGGCCGGGATGACGTCGGCAAGCGAATTTCCGGACAACATCGCTCGGCTGTGCGCGACGGCCACCGGGTCGCGATCCACATAAATGACCCTGGACTGGGGCGAGACGGCCTGGGCGATCTCGTGCACGTTTCCCTGGGTGGGGATGCCGGAGCCGATGTCCAGAAACTGGGTGATGCCCTGCTGGACGAGGTAGCGTACCGAGCGGCGCAGGAACGCCCGGTTGGCCCTCATGATCAAGGGCAGTTCCGGCCACAGGTCCATTGCCCGGTGAGCCAATTGCCGGTCCACCACGAAGTTGTGCGAGCCGCCAAGGTAATAGTCATACACCCGGGCCGGGCTGGGATGCTCGACGTCCACGTCGTCCAACGCCCAGCGCGGGTGTTCCATCGGTCACCCTCCTACTGGTGTCGACGACGCTGAATGCCGGAAGTTACCGACCACAGACCTGGACATACCCCATGAGATCTCAATAACAGACGGGAAACGCCTCAGGCAAGTACTGTAGGCGAGTACTGTCGGCTGGTTCCTCGGTGTGGGCCGGGTAGTGAACACCAGGTATACAGGCAGGAAAGTCGATCAATGGCCGATGGTGGGACGATGAGGCGGCGGGCGGCGGTACTAGGTTCCCCGATCGGGCATTCACTGTCGCCGAGCCTGCACCGAGCTGCCTACGCGGCGTTGGGTCTGACCGGTTGGCGCTACGAGGCGTTCGACTGTGGTGAGGCGGCTCTGCCGACCTTCATCGAGCAGCTCGGTCCGGAGTGGGCCGGGCTGTCACTGACCATGCCGCTCAAACGGGTGGCCCTGAGCGTCGCCGATGAGATCTCCCCGCTGGCCAGCGCGGTCGGTGCGGCGAACACCCTGGTGCTCGGGCAGCCAGGTGAGCCCCGTCGGGCCGAGAACACCGACGTGACCGGCATCCTCACCGCGCTGCGCGAAGCGGGAGTCAACCAGGTCAGCGCCGCGGTGATCCTCGGCGCCGGCGGCACGGCCCAAGCCGCGCTCGCCGCACTGCGCGAGCTTGGGGAGCGCGCGCCGAGGGTTCTCGTGCGAGATCCGGCGAGGACGACGGACCTCGGCGCGGCAGCCGAGCGGCTCGGCGTCCAGCCAAAGATCTCCGGCGGGCTACCTGGCGTGGAGCTGCCGTCGGCCGACGTCGTCATCTCCACCCTGCCTCCGGGCGCCGCCGATGCGCTGGGCGAGCAGTGGGGCGCTGCGCAGTGGAGGATGCGACCGGTGGTGCTCGACGTGGTCTACACCCCGTGGCCCACCGCACTGGCGGCGTCCGCGATCGACGCGGGCTGCCCGACCGTTAGCGGTCTGGCGGTCCTGTTACATCAGGCGGTCGCGCAGGTTGAGCTCATGACCGGCCGCCGACCGCCGATCGCCCCGATGCGCGCGGCCCTGGACGCCGCCGTCGGCTCCCGCGTGGCCCCCGGTTAGCCACCGTCAGCGCTGGGGCCTGGTCCGCAGCCCACCCACCACCGTCCGATCGCTCACTGCGGTTGCCGGCCGAACAGGGCCCGCGCCTCGCCGACCGTCGCGACCGAACCCGCGATCACGACTCCAGTACCCGAGATACCGTCAAACGCTGGATCGTCCCCCGCTGCCGACGCGATGGCCGTCTCGATCGCGCTGGACAACCGGCGCTCGAGGCGCAGCCGAGACTCATCGAAGACCTTCCGGGCCGCCGCGGCGAGGTCGTCGACGTCCATCGCGCGCGGCGAGCTACTGGCAGTGACCACGACTTCGTCGACCGCCGGCTCCAGGTCGACGAGAATGCTGTGGGCGTCCTTGTCCCGCATCACCCCCACCACGGCGATCACCTTGCGGAAGCTGAAATCCTCGCGCAGGGCAGCCGCTAAGGCGCGCGCCCCGTGGGGGTTGTGCGCACCGTCGAGCAGGACCGGCGGCGCCGTGCGGACTCGTTCCAGCCGTCCCGGGGCGGTCACGGCGGCGAAGGCGTCCCGCACCGCCTCGATATCCAACGACCGGCTGGCGCCCGCACCGAAGAACGCCTCAGCGGAGGCTAGCGCGAGCACGGCGTTGCGGGCTTGGTGCGCACCGTGCAGCGGAAGAAAGACCCTGTCATACACGCCGCCGAGACCTTGTAACCTCAGCTGCTGCCCCTCGGCGGTGATGTCACGCTGAAGCACACCGAACTCCACGCCCTCGCTCACCACGGTTGCGTCCACCTCAGCGCTGCGGGTCGCGATGACCCGGGCTACCTCGGGCGACTGCTGCGCCAGCACCGCCACCGAACCAGGCTTGATGATTCCGGCTTTCTCCGCAGCGATGCCCGTGACGTCACTGCCCAGATAGTTGACGTGATCCACGGCAACTGGCGTGATCGCCGCCACCGCGCCGTTGACGACGTTGGTGGCATCCCAACTGCCGCCGAGACCGACCTCCACGACGGCGGCGTCCACCGGAGCGTCAGCGAAGGCCGCTAGCGCCATCCCGGTCAGCACCTCGAACTTGCTCATCGGCACCGGCGATCTAGCGTCGATGAGGGCCACGTACGGCTCGATGTCGTGATAGGCCTCGGCGTAGCGCGCTGGGCTGACCGGCGCTCCATCCAGGCTGATCCGCTCGGTGGCCCACTGCAGGTGCGGGCTGGTGTAGCGGCCTACCCGCAGCCCGATCCGGGACAGCAGCGCATCCAGCATCCGGGCCACCGAGGTCTTGCCGTTCGTGCCGGCGATGTGCAACACCGGGTAACTCCGCTGCGGCGAGCCAAGTAGGTCGACCAGCGCCGCAATCCGGGTCAGCGAAGGGTCAATCCGGCTTTCTGGCCAACGGCGGTCCAGCTCGACCTCGACTGCTCGTAGCGCAGCAGGTGTGGCACTCCCACCCTCCATCTCTGGCCCGCCGAGCTTCATACCCGTGGTCGTGCGCTGCGCCCGGGCGCTCAGGCGGACTTCTCGCGGCGCTCGCGGCGGGTGGGTTGGCGGGTCACAATGGTCGGGTTCACATTTTCCCGCACGGTCTGTTCGGTGATGACCACCTTTGCCACGTCGTTGCGGCTAGGAATGTCATACATCACCGGCAGCAGCACTTCCTCCATGATGGCGCGCAGCCCACGGGCACCAGTACCGCGGAGGATGGCCTGATCGGCGATCGCCTCCAACGCGGTGCCGGTGAACTCCAGCTCCACGCCGTCCATCTCGAACAGCTTGCAGTACTGCTTCGACAGAGCGTTGCGAGGCTCGGTGAGGATCTGCACCAGAGAGCACTTGTCCAGATTCGTCACACTGGCGATCACCGGAAGCCGGCCGATGAATTCCGGGATCAGCCCAAATTTGATCAAATCTTCCGGCATGACATGAGCAAACACATCGGAGGTGTCGATGTCGGTCTTGCACCGTAGCTCGGCACCGAAGCCTAGGCCCCGCTTGCCGATCCGATCATCGATGATTTTGTCCAGGCCGGCGAACGCACCGGCGACGATGAACAGGACGTTCGTCGTATCGATCTGGATGAACTCCTGATGCGGGTGCTTGCGGCCGCCCTGCGGCGGGACGCTGGCCGTGGTGCCCTCCAGAATCTTCAGCAGTGCCTGCTGGACGCCCTCACCGGAGACGTCCCTGGTAATCGAGGGGTTCTCCGACTTACGGGCGATCTTGTCCACCTCATCAATATAAATGATACCGGTCTCGGCTCGTTTGACGTCATAATCTGCGGCCTGGATCAGCTTGAGGAGGATATTCTCCACGTCCTCGCCGACGTAGCCGGCTTCGGTGAGGGCGGTGGCGTCAGCGATGGCGAAAGGCACATTGAGCAATTTTGCCAGAGTTTGGGCCAGGTACGTCTTTCCGCAGCCGGTAGGGCCGAGCATCAGAATGTTCGACTTGGCCAGCTCAATCTCGTCATCGCGACCCTTCTCGCCGGCCTGAATACGTTTGTAATGGTTATAGACAGCAACTGACAACGTGCGTTTGGCGTCGTCCTGGCCGATGACGTATGACTCAAGAAAATCATGGATTTCGCTGGGCTTGGGCAGCTCGTCGAGCTTCACGTCACCTGCGTCGACCAGCTCCTCCTCAATGATCTCATTGCAGAGGTCGATGCACTCATCACAGATGTACACGCCGGGTCCGGCGATGAGCTTCTTGACCTGCTTTTGACTTTTCCCGCAGAAGGAACACTTCAACAGGTCGCCACCGTCACCGATCCGTGCCATGGGCGCTGGCCTCTCGTCCTTCCCGGCGCTTGGGGTGCAGCGCGCCTAGCTGCGTGTGTGCTTGACGGTACTCGTCCGACCCCGCTGCGGGGAGGACTAGCTTCCCTAACGTTGACTGGTAGACACGGCTGCGCTGCTCGTTCGGCGTGTCGCTTAACGCAGAGTCAGGGTCTGACTGCGGAGAGTTTCCGGACCTTCGTGATGTCGTCAATGATCCCGTACTCCTTGGCCTCGACCGACGTCAAGAACTTGTCCCGATCGATATCAGCGCGGATACGCTCCTCGCTCTGGCCGGTGTGGCGCGCCAGCGTCGACTCCATCAGACGGCGCATGCGCTGGATCTCGGCGGCCTGGATCTCCAGGTC
Organism: Pseudonocardiales bacterium; assembly: GCA_019247305.1. Taxonomy (GTDB): domain Bacteria; phylum Actinomycetota; class Actinomycetes; order Mycobacteriales; family Pseudonocardiaceae. The sequence continues at coordinate 72,259 of JAFAPC010000016.1, read as the reverse complement.
GGAGACCTGGCCGTAGGCGCCTTCCATCGCCGGCTGGTGGATGAGAATCTGGGCGTTGGGCACCGCCATCCGTTTGCCTGGCGTGCCCGCGGCGAGCAGCACCGCGGCAGCCGATGCGGCCTGGCCAAGACAGACAGTCTGGATCTCCGGCCGGACGAACTGCATCGTGTCATAGATCGCCGTCATCGCAGTGAACGACCCGCCCGGTGAGTTGATGTACATGGTAATGAGACGGTCGGGATCGGTGGATTCCAGGACGAGCAGCTGAGCCATGACGTCGTTGGCGGACGCATCGTCGATCTGCACACCGAGGAAGATGATGCGCTCTTCGAACAGCTTGTTATAGGGGTTGGACTCTTTGATCCCGTAGCTGGTGCGTTCCACGAACGAGGGCAGGACATATCGTGACTGTGGTATCTGGTCGTGGGGCATCCGGTCGTGGGGCATAGCGCCTCCAGGCAGGTGGTTCATCGGGGCTCCTCGAGGCTCAGCGTCTCACGTTGGGCAGCGAGTTGGCGCGGGTCAAGACGTAGTCGACGAAACCGTACTCGCGAGCCTCTTCCGCGGTGAACCAGCGGTCGCGGTCGAAGTCGGCGATGATGCGCTCCACCGGCTGACCGGTCTGCTCGGCGATGAGCTCGGCCATCTCACGCTTGTGTTTGGTCAACATGTCGGCTTGGATCGCAATGTCTGCCGCGGTACCGGACACGCCAGCCGAGGGCTGGTGCATGAGGATCCGGGCGTGCGGCAAGGCGTAGCGCTTGCCGCGAGTACCGGCGGACAGCAGGAACTGCCCCATCGAGGCCGCCAAGCCCATCGCGTAGGTCGCTACATCGGGTTCAATCAGCTGCATAGTGTCGTAGATCGCCATTCCGGCAGTCACCGAGCCGCCCGGCGAGTTGATATAGAGCCGGATGTCCTGGTCGGGGTCCTCTGCGGACAACAGCAGCAGCTGGGCACAGATCTGGTTGGCGATGTTCTCCTCGACCTGGGACCCGAGCACAATGATGCGCTCACGCAGCAGCCGCTCATACACCGAATCGGTCAAGTTGAGGCCAGCCGCGGCGGCCCGCATCACGGGGGCGTCCCGCAGCGGCACAGCCGAGGCGATGTGGTCGGAGCTCACGTATGCCTGCCTTCTGTCATCAAGTCCACCTGTGGTGGGTGAGGGTCCGGCTCGCCAGATCAATCTGAGTTCCGGCACTGCGGACACTGCTGACCCTAACGAAGGCGGCCACTGGTCTACTTCCTGGCGCGCCCGCCGTTCGCTCAGAGCGTTACATCAGTCGCCGGGTGGGTCATCCGGCGAACGCGGCCTATTGCGAGGTCGCTGAGTCAATCAGGGCGGCGACGTCGACGGGGTTGCCGGAGGCGTCGGTGACGGTGGCTTGGCGCACCACCGTGACCAGTGCCTTACCGCGGCGGACGTCGGCGTAGAGGGCACTCAACTCGCCCGATTCGTGAATCGTCCGGGCGTACTCGTTGGGGCTGACACCGTGGCGATGCGCCTGATACATGATCCGCTCGCTGAGCTCGTTTTCGGTGACCGAAAGCTGTTCGGCGTCGGCGATGGCGTCGAGCAGGAGGTGGGCTTTGATCGTGTCCCGGGCACCCTGGCGCAGGTCGGTCTCGAACTCCTCGGCAGTCTGGCCCTGCTGCTCCAGCCAGCGGCCAAGACGCTGCTTGTCGTGCTCGAAGGCGTGCAGGGCGCCGTGCTTGCGGGTCTCGAACTCAGAGTCGACGATCGACTCCGGCAGCGGGATCTCGGTGGTGGCAAGCAGCGCCTTGAGCACCTTGTCCTGGGCCTGAGCGCCCTGCCGCAGTGCCTTGGCCCGGCACAGCCGAGTGCGCAGATCGGCGCGGAGCTCCTCCAGCGTGTCAAACTCGCTGGCGAGCTGGGCGAACTCGTCGTCAGCCGCAGGCAGCTCGCGCTCTTTCACCACCTGGATCGTCGCCGTCACCTCGGCGTGGCGCCCGGCATGCTCTCCCGTAGCCACGACGGTGGTGATCACTCGCTGTTCCCCCTGGGCGGCCCCCACCAACGCCTCGTCGATGCCCTCAATGAGGTCACCGGAACCGATCTGGTAGGACAAATCGGTGGTCGCCAACTCCGAGACCTCCTCGCCGCCGACGGTAGCCGACAGGTCGAGTACCACGACGTCGTCCTGCTGCGCGGGACGCTCAACCGGCAGGAGGGTCCCGAAGCGAGAGCGCAGCCCGTCAAGCTGCTCCTCAACCTCGGTGTCGGTCACCTCGACGTCGTCGACGGACACCACGAGCTCATGAAACGCCGGCATCTCGATCTCTGGCCGGACGTCAACCTCGGCGGTGAAGGCGAGGTGGTCCCCGTCCTCGACCTTCGTGACCTCGATCTCCGGCTGGCCGAGCGGATGAACCTCACCAGCGGAGACAGCCTCGGCGTACTTGGCCGGTACTACCCCTTTGATCACTTCTTCGAGCACCACACCGCGGCCCAGCCGCTGCTCCAAGATCCGGGCCGGCGCCTTGCCGGGCCGGAATCCCGGGATGCTGACCTGCTGGGCAATCTTCTTGTAAGCGCGGTCGAAGTCAGGCTTCAGTTCGTCGAACGGCACCTCGACGTTGATCTTCACCCGCGTCGGGCTGAGCTGTTCGACGGTGCTCTTCACGGAGTACTCCTCACGGAAAGACGGGAACGCGCCGGCTGAGTCATCGCCGCCGGAGGCGAGGTGTGAACCGAGTGTAGGCGAGCATGCCGATCCGGTCCCTGGTGGCGCCGCACCGCGCGGGAGCATCCCCGCCTCCCCCACCGCCGTTTTACCACAGGCGGAATTGGGTGTCTCGGGGCTTCTGGCGCGGCGCAGCCTCACCGATCTGCTCCCACACTGCGGCATCAAGGTCGGCCAGGAACGGGGACCGGCTGGTCTTCCGGGCGGTGCCGTGGCGGAGGCGTTGGGCGGCGTGACTGAGGTAAAGGCGCCGCTGCGCCCGAGTCATGCCGACGAACAGCAGCCGGCGCTCCTCGCGCACCTGCTCCTCGTCGGCCTCGTCCGGCGCCGCTGGCGGCCAGCGCAACGGCAGCAGCCCGTCCTCACAGCCCACCACGAACACCACCGGAAATTCGAGTCCCTTGGCGGCGTGCAGCGTTAGCAGCGAGACCGCCTCGGCGCGGGGATCCCAGGTATCCACTTCAACGCCGAGCGACAGCTCGGTGCGAAACCGCTCCAGGTCGTCGCCGCATCGGTCGGCCAGTGGCTTGAGCAGATCGACGGCGGCATGGATTTCGGTGGCGGTGTCGTCTCGTTCGGCGTCTTCTTGGGTGGCGGCCTGGAGACGGCGCAGGACAGCGCGTGCGGCGTGTCCAAGACGTTCCAGAACTGGCATCGGATCCGTACCGCTGGTCGGTGCATACGTCAGTTCACCGAGAATGTGTTGCACCCCCGGCCGATCGGCCAGCCGGTCGTGCGAGCGTTTCTGAAATGGCAGGCCAGCCTTGGTTAGCGCGTCCATCACGACACCTGCCTGCCGGTCGGTCCGGTACAGCACGGCGAAGTCGGAGAAACCCCATCCCTCCGATCCCCATCCTGGAGTGCCGGTGGAGTCGACTCGTCCACTGTCGAGGGAGTGGAACGACACCCCGCCCAGTAACTGCTCGATCGTGCGCGCGACGAACGACGCCTCGGCTTGCTCGGTAGGCGCGTGATGGACTCCGACCAGGCAGTCTCCGTGGGCACCCATCGGCCGCAGCGTGCGGTCCGGCACCAGGGTCGTTGGCGAGATCATCTGCAGGGCCGCGGTGAGGATCTTCGCGCCGGACCGGTAGTTCCGGGTGAGCGCCACCGTGTGAGCGTCTGGGAAATCCTGCTGGAAACGCAGGAAAAACCCGACGTCGGCGCCCCGGAACCGGTAGATCGCCTGATCCGGGTCGCCGATCGCGGTGAGATTGCCGTGCCGGCTTGCCAGTTGGCTCAGCAACCGGTATTGCTGCTCGTCGATGTCCTGGTACTCATCGACTGAGATCCACCGGTACAGATCACTGTAGTGGGCAGCCAGGTCCGGGTTGGACTCCAGTAGAGTGACGGGCAGCGCGATGAGATCGTCAAAGTCAACCAGCTCCCGCTGGCGCAGCGCCCTAGTATACCGGTCTGCGGTGTCAGCACACTCCATTCCTGGCTCGCTAGTTCGGCCCATTTCTGGCTCGCCAGTTCGGCGCTGCCGGGAGAAGTCGGTGAGGAAGTGGCGAGCTTTTTTCTCGTTGCCGGTTATCTCGGTCGCGATGGCTAGCTGCTGGGCCTGATCAGCGATTCCGAAGTTCGGGCTCAGCCCTATTCTCTCGTGCTGCTCGCGCAGGATGCGCACGCCGAGGGAGTGGAAGGTGGCGATGGTCAGCTTGGGCGCATGCTCGGGGGTGAGCGTGGCGAGCCGTTCTGCCATTTCCTCGGCCGCGCGGCGGGTAAAGGTGATCGCCAGGCAGTGTTCAGGTGCCACGCCGTGCACCGTCACCAGGGACGCGATGCGGTGAGTCAGCGTGCGGGTCTTGCCAGTTCCTGGGCCGGCAATGATCAGCAGCGGCCCGTCCGTGATCTCGGCGGCGGCTCGCTGCTCGGGATCGAGCCCGTCGAGGAGCGACCCCGTGGCGCGCACCGGCATCTGCGGCGGCGGTGGCGTCTCGGCGGAGGGAGCTGGCTCGTCGAGCCGAGCCGCGCCTGCGGGTACCGCGGGTTCCGGCGGGGCTGAGATGGGCTCGCTCGCGCCGAAGCGCGCGTCGTCGAACAGCGCGTCGTCGAATAGGGCCGGGGCGGTGACCGTGCTCATCCGCTTCAGCTCACCGGGTCCGAAAAGCCTGATCACACCGTACTCGCCGTCGTATCCGGCCTCCCGGGTCACCTCACCGCGGCGGAGCCGGGCAACGGCCTCCGCAAGGAGCGGCGAGTGGGCCTCGATGTCCTCCAGTGGCACGTCCTGAAGGATCACCAGCTCAGGCCCCAATGCGGCGGTGAGCTTATCGATGTGTCCGGACACCGTCTTGCTTTTCGGTCCCGCGCCGAGGATTTCACTCATGATCTCCGGTAGCGGGACGAGGCTGCGGAAGTCGGCGGCGCCCTTGGGCTGGATACCTTCCGGTCTGTCGGCCAGTTCCTCGATTCGGCTCAGCACGCCGACCGTGAGCTGCTTGCCACATTCGGGACACTTCCCACCGTGCTCGCGGGTCTGCTGCGGCTCCATCCGCACACCGCACTTGCGATGCCCATCGACGTGGTACTTGCCTTCCTCAGGGAAGAACTCAACTGATCCTGCGTGCCCAACGCCGGTTTCGAGTGCCCGCCGGATCGCGAAGTAATCGAGGTCGGTATCGAACACGGTGGCTTCGCGGCCCAACATGGGGGGTGAATGCGCATCAGAGTTACTCACCAGCCGGTAGCGGTCAAGGCCGGAGATGCGCCAGTTCATCACCGGGTCGCTGGACAACCCCGTTTCCAGCGCGAAGATATGGTCGGCAAGGTCACCATAGCAGTCCTCGATCGCATCGAACCCGGACTTCGAGCCCAGCACGGCGAACCACGGCGTCCAGACATGCGCTGGCACCAGATAGGCGCCCTCGCCACACTCCAGAGTGATCTCCAGTAGGTCACGGGAGTCCAGGCCGAGGATAGGGCGCCCGTCAGAACCCAGGTTGCCGATCCGGCCAAGCCTGCGATTGAACTCCGCAGCTGCCTCGAAGTGGGGCACATACACTAAATGGTGGACCTTACGGGTGCGCTCACCGCGCTTGTAGATCGTGGAAATCTCCACGGACAACATGAATCGCACGTCGGCTGCGGCCACGCTTGGCGGCAACCTGCAGGTGATGTCCCGGTCCAGATCCTCGCGCAGCCGAAACAGCCCCGGCTCCGCCGACACGAGATTCTCGCGCAGATGATCGAACCACACTGGGTGGGTGAAGTCGCCGGTACCGACCAGCCTGATGCCCTTGCGCCGCGCCCACCAGCTCAGGTGTTCCAGGTCGCAGTCTCTGCTGCACGCCCGGGAGTACTTTGAGTGAATGTGCAGATCGGCATGAAAACGCACCCGCGGGATCCTCTCACTCGTGTCGCGATCACCCGTAGTGGTACCGGGCCTGGAGGATGACGACATCCTCACCGTCGACGAGGTAAACGAGCCGATGCTCTTCGCTGATGCGTCGGGACCAGCAACCGGCTAAGGCATGGCGCAGCGGTTCGGGTTGGCCGATGCCCTCGAAGGGATCGCGCAGCACGTCGTCGATGAGTCGGTTGATGCGCTTGAGGATCGCGCGGTCGGCTGAGAGCCAGTAGGTGTAGTCTTGCCACCCGTTTGGGGTGAAGACAAGCCTCATCGGGCGAGCGGGTGTTCCTCTCGCTCACCGCGGTCAGCTTGGGCGAGGCTGTCCAAGAGCCGACGGGCGTTGGCCGGTGACCGGAGCAGGTGGGCGGTCTCCTCCAGCGCCAGATACTCCTCGCGGGAGATCAGCACGGCGTCGCCGTGCCGGGACATGATCTCAACCGGCGCCCGATCGTTGTTGACCTGTGCGAGTAACGGGAAGAGGTTTTTCCGCGCCTCGGATGCCGTGATCGCCATGACCACCTCCTACTGGTACAAGATATCGTACCGGATGCTGGGGTTTCAGGGCTCGGCACCCAAGCCCACCTACACGACCTCTACCCACGGCTCCTGCGGTGCCCTCTCGCCCAGCGCTACTCCTCGTTCCGCTGTCCTTCGAGGACCGATCCGTACTCGTGGACCTGTGAGCAGTCGTTAGCTGCACGCGGCCAGTTTTTGATCTTGATTAGACTCGTTTTACCTGGTCGGGGTGGCGGGATTTGAACCCACGGCCCCTCGCTCCCAAAGCGAGTGCGCTACCAAGCTGCGCCACACCCCGTGCACCGGTTAGTGCACCCGCAGCCTACGCGACCACCAGGACCCCCGCGTCGGCTGGCGTACACGTTCCACGGCGGAGCGGCAGCGGGTACGCTAGGTGCGCTCCGCCACCGCGGGGCATGCGGGCGTAGCTCAATGGCAGAGCCCCAGCCTTCCAAGCTGGCCATGCGGGTTCGATTCCCGTCGCCCGCTCCGCGCCCTCCACCAGCCGAGACGGCGGCCCCTCCCGATCATGAGAAGGGTCGCCGTCTCGGGTCCGTGCCATTCACGTGCCATGACGCGCTACCGGGATCAGTGCCTCGGGGTGACCACCCTCCTCGCCGCTCCCGCTCACCCCAGCCATTCCGTCAAAATATCGCGCAGCACCCTGGCGCCCTCCTCCTTAAGGCAAAACACAGAGGAACCCGTGACATGGGGATCGAACACAACCGACCTACCCTGCATGCTCACCAAAAGATTCGCGAACCCCATCGGGCCTCGGTGCAGTCCACACGTCGAGGGGAACGCCTTACGACGGCGCTTATCCGGGCCGTTAGCATAATAACTGTGCCAGTCCATCATGACTCCGTTTCCCTGATTGTGCGAAAGCCGCATCCCGGCCTTCCGTCAGACCCTCGGCGTCGTCGCGCCTTCGATATGGGTCATGACTCACCGCTCGTGGTGATGCCCTCGATGGGGTCGAGGTCGGAGGCGATGCGGGATGCTTCGCGGGCCAGCTGCCGGCAGAATCGGGCCAGCATCGCCCCGCCACCGCTGACTGAGGGCACGTCGATGACGACCCGACCCGGGTCCATGGACAGCACGAGCGAGGCCCAGCCGGGACCGATCTGCCTCACTCCAGCTGTTGCCTCCCGGCCCGGTGAGCAGGTCACTGTGAATGCCACGATCCCCACCCCGCCCCTTATGCCGCAGCGGAGGGGGTGTCTGCGGACCCGACACGGGCGGGTTTCCCGAGGGTTCCCTTGCCCCATGCCCGCTCGCCTACCGCAGGCATGCCGGTTGCCCGGACCACCCAGGTGATCCACTTCGCCTGCCTGGGCATCTCAGCCCGTGGTTGGACCGTCAGCCCGTCCAACATCACTGGCCGGTCCCGCGCCTTGTCGTCCGGCGACTGGGACTCCCTCACTGCCATGGCTTCCCGACGACGGAGGCGCTCTCGGGAAACACCTCGTCGAACTCCATCGGGAACCGCTTGCCATCAGGAACGGCCATCCTCATCTCCTTGTATGCAGTCATCGACAACTGGCTCAAGCCAGTGCTGGCTTGAGCCAGTTAAGCACACGTGGCCTCCCTCGTCAAGCAACTGGCTTAAACCAGTTGTAGACTGGGTGGCATGAGCCAGGACCCGGCCCAGGGCCAACTACCGAGCCGCCGGATCGCCCACGCGGTGCGCGCCCTGATCACCGCAGGGGAGCTAGCGCCCGGGGACAAGCTGCCCTCCGAGCGCGAGCTCGCCCAGCGCTTCGGCGCCGCCCGCAACACTGCCCGCGAGGCCATCCGGCTGTTGGCCGAGGAAGGCCTGGTCACCGCCCGGCACGGGCGTGGAGTGTTCGTCCGCGAGAAACAGCGCATGGTCCGCTGGGGCAGCGAACGCTACTCACGACGCACCTACCGCGAGACCGGACTGACCCCATTCCGGCTGGAAATGGCGCGCCAGGGCAAGACCCCCCGCGTCGAGGTGACCTCCATTGAGCAGGTCACGCCGCCCTTCGACGTGGCCGAGCGGTTGAAGGCCTCACCTGAGGAGCTCTCGACACTGCGGCGGTGCAACATCTACTACGCCGACGACGAGCCGCTGCAGGTGGTCACCACCTACATCCGCTGGGCTGACGCCGAGGGCACCCCGCTGCTCCAACCCGAGACCGGACCCGGCGGCATCTATGGACGGCTCGAAGAACGGGGCTACACCATGACCACCGGACGAGACGAAATCATTGCCAGAATGGCCAGCCACACCGAAGCGCACACACTCCAGCTGCCTCCTGGGGTGCCCGTCCTCGACGTCCTGCACACCAGCCTCGACCAACGCGGTGAACCCTTCGAGGTCTCCCGGTTTGTCCACCGCGCCGATCGTGCCGGCCTCGTCTACACCTTCTCCATCGAGCACTGATCCCTCCGCGCGCGGCCCCGCGTCAGGACTGATGCTCATCGTCGCGCTCACGACGCGATCCCCACCACGAAGGCGAAGCGATCCCGGAACTCCACCCACTCACCCGGATAACGGCGACGAATCTCTGCTATCCCAGCGGCCAGTTCCTCATCGTTAAATATCGACAGCAACGACAGGTAACGGGCACCCACCATGGCCACATACCGCTGGGTCGGGAACGCCAACGGGAAGTCATCGTAGGACAACTCTACTGCCAGTCCGGCATCACCCATCATCGCAGCAATGGCCTGGGGGTCAGGCTGCAACTCACGGAACCGGTCATGCGCGGCCTGAAACAGCGGATACTCAATACTAGTCGGCAACATCACGATGAGCAGGCGACCGCCGGGAGCCAGCAGCGTCGCCAACCCACCGATCACCGCTCCGCGATCAGTGACGTGATGGATCGCCTCCTTGACCAGAATCGCCTCGAACCGACCCTCCGGCAGCAGCACCGACCCTGACGCCAGATCCTCCGCTGAGGCTCGCACAACCACCAGCCGCGGATCATCCGGAATCTGGTCTAACATGCCCGCCGAGGGATCAACACACACGACAGACCCCGTGCGTTCCACCAGCCGACGCGCGTACAACCCCGTGCCACACCCCACATCCACGACCCGATCGCCGTGCGTCACCCGCAGACGAGTGAGGATGCACCCACTCATCCACTCCAGAAAATCCGGGTTATAGGCCCAGTTGTGGTCATACACCGGCGCCAAATGATCATAATGAGTCCGCGTCTCTTCCCGCACCGAACCATGCCTCCGCCCGCACTCCTGACTCACGTCGATACCCAACCGTATTACGACCTCCAGCGTCCTACCGTTGCTGGGTGATGGATGGCATTCACGTTGTCGGCAGTCCCCATGGGTCGGGCCACATGACTCAGTGGGGCTTGTAGACACCGCTCCGGTGATCAACGTCTACGACCGTGACCGTCCGTGTCTTCTCGTCGATCCGGTAGATGATCCGGTAGCTGCCGCGGCGAGCGCTGTACCGATCATCCAGCGGTGCCAGGAGACGTCGGCCAACACGGTGCGGATTGTCCAGCAGCGGTCCGTTGATGAACTCAAACGCGGCAAACGCCACCGACTCGGGAAGCCGCTCAGCCAGCGCCCGCCGAACAGCGGGAGTCACCCGCAGCGAGAAGCGCTCCGTCGAGCCGTGACTCACGCCGAGTGCCGGCGTCGTGCCGCCATCGACTCTGCCAACTCCTCAGCACCCACGACCTCGCCACGCGCCAGCTCGGCATCGGAGGCAACCAAGCGCCGCAGCGTGTCAGGATCAGACAGAACCGACAACGTCTCCTCCAACGCCTCCAGATCCTCTACCGCGATCAACACTGCAGACGGTCGGCCATGCACCGTCACCGTGACTCGTTCGTGATGAGCGTGGACCCGTCCTACCAGCTCCGAGAGGCGCGCTTTGACATCGGCGAGCGGCATCGTCGTCATGGCCAAAAGTATGACTAGAAATCGCCCCGCTGTCGATCCACGCGATCATCACTCGCCCAGCCAGACGGCGGTATTGGCGGGGAGGGCGTCGCTGCCGGGCAGCAACGGACCGCTGGCCAGCAGCACCTGCCCGGGCGGCAGCGACACGGGCGCACCGGAGGCGTTCAGGGCGCAGACTAGCCCGCCACCCTTATGGCGGAACGCGAGGCAGCCGGGGGGTGCGCCGTACCACTCCACTTCCGTGCAGGTGACCGCGTGATGCTCCTGGCGGAGTTCCACCGCCTGCCGGTACAGCGACAGCGTCGAGGTCGGTTCCTCTAGCTGAGCTTCCACGGTGATGCCGGCCCAGTTGCTCGGCATCGGCAGCCAGGTGCCCGGCGTTGCGCTGAACCCGTACGGCGCGGTGCTGCCCTCCCACGGCAACGGAACCCGGCAGCCGTCGCGCCCGCGGTCGGTGCGCCCGGAGCGTTCCCACACCGGGTCCTGTAGCGCCCAGTCGGGGAGCTCGACGTTGGGCAAGCCCAGCTCGTCGCCGTTGTACAGGTACACCGGACCGGGCAGGGCGAGCTGCACCAACGCCATCGCCCGGGCCCGCGCCAAGCCCACCTGGCCGCCGCCGTAGCGGGTCACCGGACGAACCGCGTCGTGGTTGGAGATCGTCCAAGTAGCCGGGGCTGGGCTGTCCCGGACCGCCAGCAACGAGTGCTCGATAGCCGCGCGCACGCTGTCGGCGTCAAAGTCGGCCGCGAGGAGCCGGAAGTTGAACCCCATGTGGAGCTCATCGGGGCGGATGTAGCGGGCGAACGCGGCGTCGTCGCGTATCCAGATCTCGCCGATCGCCACTCGGGCTGGGTACTCGTCGAGCACCTTGCGGATCATCCGGTGGATGTCGTGCACACCGTCGGCGTCGAAGCGGGGATCGACGACACCGCTTTCGAGCAGACCCGGGCAGGTTCTGATCGGCTCCGGCATATCCGGCAGCCCAGCAGGTTTGGCCATCCCGTGGGCCACGTCGATGCGGAACCCGTCCACCCCCCGGTCAAGCCAGAACCGCAGGGTTCGCGCGAGGTCAGCGGCTACCTCCGGGTTTTCCCAGTTCAGGTCGGGTTGTTCGGGCGCGAACAGATGCAGGTACCACTGGCCGGCGTCGTTCGGCGAGGGGGGTAGCCGGGTCCAGGCCGGTCCCCCGAACGTACTGGTCCAGTTGTTGGGCGGCCGTGACCCGCCGAAGCCCAAGCCGTCCCGGAAGAGGTAACGGTCCCGCTCGGGGCTGCCTGGCGCGGCCGCGATGGCCGCCTGAAACCACTCGTGCCGGTCGGAGGTGTGGTTGGGCACCAGGTCAATGATGATGCGCAACCCGCGCTGGTGGGCGTCAGCGACTAGCCGATCGACGGTCTCCAGGTCACCGAACAGGGGGTCGACGTCGCGCGGATCGCTAACGTCATAGCCATGGTCGACCATCGGGGAACGGAAGAACGGAGTGAGCCACAGCGCATCAACCCCGAGCAGTTCCAGATAGCCCAACCGGCTGCGCACGCCCTCCAGATCACCGATGCCATCACCGTTCGCGTCGGCGAATGAACGGACGTAAACTTGGTAGAACACGGCATTGCGCCACCAGGTCTCGTCGTTGGGGTCCAGGCGGCGGTACTCGGCGCGTCGCACGGGATCAATCCTGCCAGGGAAATCCGCCGCGAGGGACGTCAATCAGGTCAACGAGTTCACCATGCTGTTCGCCGCCATCACCAGGTAGTCCCAGAGCACGGCGTGGTAGGCCGCACCAAGGTCGGCCTCATCCACCGCGATGCGCATACACCGCAGCCAGGCGTCACGCTCGGTCAGCCCGATCCGGAACGGGGCGTGGCGCATCCGCAGCCGTGGGTGTCCCCGTTGGGCGGAGTAGGTGCGCGGCCCACCCCAGTACTGCATGAGGAACAGCCGCAGCCGCTCCTCGGCGGGCCCCAGGTCCTCCTCCGGGTAGATCGGGCGCAGTATCTCGTCCTTCGCCACCAACTCATAGAAGCGGCCGACGATCCGGCGAAACGTCTGCTCGCCGCCGACGGCCTGGTAGAAGTTTTCCGGTGCAGCCACCTATTCATCCTGCCCTGTCAGCGAGCTGATCGGGCAGCAGGCCACCGGAGGGCGGGGTGGTGAGACCAGCTGGCGAAGGCGGCGGGATCCCAGCGTCGGCGAAGGCCTCCTTGACGGCGGCCCGCAGCGCCCGCTGCACCGTCCACTGCCGCCCGGGCCGTACCTTGGTGGTGATCCGCAGGGTCACGGCCTCCGAGCTGATCGACTCAACGCCGAGCATCTCGGGGGGTTCGAGCACATCGGCGGCCAATTCGCTGCCGTCGGCGGTGAGCTCAGTGGCGGTGCGACCGGCGAGCTCGGTGGATACCGAAATGTCCGCGTCATGTCCGATGGGCACATCGACGACGGCCACCGAGTAGCCCTGGCTGGAGTTGCCGACGCGCATGACCTCACCGTTGCGGACGTACCACACAGTGCCCTTGACGTCCCGCAGGGTGGTCACCCGCAGCCCCACCCCCTCCACGGTGCCGCTGGCCTCACCAAGGTCAACCACGTCGCCGACACCGTACTGGTCCTCGACCATCATGAACATCCCGGACAGGAAGTCCTTGACCAAGTTCTGCGCGCCGAAGCCCAGCGCGATGCCCAGGATGCCGGCCGAGGCGATGATGGGCTCAAGATCGATACCGAGCTCGCCCAGCACCAGGGTGCCCGCCACCCCGTAGACCACGAACGTGGTGCCGGACCGCAGCACTGAGCCGATCGTGCGGGCCCGCTGCGATCGCCGCTGCCGCAGCACCCCTGTGCCGCGCCAGGACTCCGGAGCCCGCTCCCGCAACGGCCGGAGCAATCCAGACGGGGATCCCTCCGCGGTGACCTGAGTCAACCGAGTGATCATCCGGTGCGCGATCAACCGGATCAGGACCGCGAGCACCAGGATCAGCAGGATTCGCAGCCCCGTCCCCACCGTGGCATCGGCGTAGCGAGACAGCGCGTCGCTGTGGGTGAGGTGGTAGATGCGCGCGCACCACGAGCCCTCGTCCCGGGAGCAGGCCGGCTGGGAAACAACGGTCATCCGCCGGACTGTATCCGCATCATGGGCCAGCCACGCCTGGCGCATCGCTGGGGGAGTTCGGCCAGTAGTCACCGACGAGTCCGCTCCAGACACGTGCGCGATCGCCGCTTCGTGTGGTGAACTAGTGCCGCGCACTGGCGGAGGTGGTCGCATGCACGACCGACAACCCAGCCCGGAGGGTCACCCAGCGGGAGCGGACCAGCGGAGCGCTCCGCGCTCAGGAACCTCAACCGGGCTTCTCGAAACCACGGTCGTCGTCGCGGACCAGTCCCCGGCTCCGGGAGCGCCGGCCTGGGGACGCCGACGGGTCCTGCTGCTCAATGCGAGCTTCGAGCCGCTGACGGCGCTGCCGTTGCGCCGGGCAATTGTCTTGGTGGTATGCGGCAAGGCTGATGTGGTGCACGGTGACGCCGCGGGCTTGGTGTTGCACTCCGCGACGACCAGCATCCTGGCCCCCTCGGTGATCAAACTGTGCACTTTCGTGCGGGTGCCACACCGGGGGCGGATGCCGATGACCAGGGCGGCGCTGATGCACCGGGACCGCCACCGGTGCACCTACTGCGGAGCCCGCGCGGAGACCATCGACCATGTGGTCCCGCGCAGCCGCGGCGGCGAGCATTGTTGGGAGAACTGCGTGGCCTGCTGCTCGCGCTGCAACCATCGCAAGGGTGATCGGCTGCTCAGCGAACTGGGGTGGAAGCTGCGGGTGGCGCCGCGCGCCCCGCGGGGGCAGCACTGGCGGCTGCTGGCCACAGTGCTCGACGCCGACCCTCAGTGGTTGCCCTACCTCGGTGAGGTCGCCTGAGGCGCCGCTGCCAGCCTCCGCAGACCCTCGATCACCCACCTGGTGCGGCGGCGCCTGGCTCTGGTCAGCTACCGTGATGCGGTGACGTCGCTGGAGGTCATTCTCACCCTGGTGGGTGTCCCGCTGGCCATTATGATCGTCCTGGGCTTGCTGACGCTACGGCCGAACTTTGCTCGGACCCGCCGCTACCGTCCCGGTGAGGAATGGAATCACCCACCGGTGTTATGGACGGCGAACCCCGAGGCCGTGCGCGACGGAGTGACGCGCCCGCACAGCCGGGACGGATCTGGCGGAGCCCGCGGAGGTGCTCGTGGCAACTGGTGATGAGCAGCATCGGGACCCCGCGCGGCGCGCGGACTCTCAGCACGACGGGTACCCGCAGCCCCCTGCTCCTAGTCAGGCCCCCGGAGAGGCTGTTGTCGGCACCGGCCGGATTTCCGCCGCGCGGCAGATCAAGCCCGTGCTGCGTACGTTGCCTTTCACCCGCTCGCAGCTGGCGACGCTCGACGACGCGCTGGTCCGGACCAGCCGCAGCGCGCGCTTGCATTTCGGGATCTACTTGGGCGATCTGGGCGAGGACACCCGAACCCGGGCCGAGCAGATCCACGACTTGATGGGCGCGTGGGCCGACGACGCGGTGCTGGTGGCCGTCTCGCCTGGCCAGCGGGTGATCGAGGTGGTCACCGGCAGCAAGGCCGCCCACCGGCTTCCCGACCAAGGGTGCAAGCTCGCGGTGGAGAGCATGGTCTCCTCGTTCAAGGAGGGCGATCTCGCCGGAGGCCTGACCTCGGGACTGAGGATGCTCGCGGACCACACCGACTCGTGAGGGCCTGACCCCTCACGAGCGACCGGTGTCGAACGCGCGGGCGGCCAGGGCACGGATCACATTGGCCTGACCCTCAGAAACCAGCCGGTGTAGCGCAGGCGGGTGCTCACCGGCCGCAAGCCACGCGCTCGCCGCGTCCACACAGCGCTGGTCGACGACCCACGACGGGAACAGGCCCAGCACGCAGGGCTGGGCGCGCTCGGAGGTCCGACGGTCCCACACCTCAGCAATCTCCGTGAAGTACCGCTCCAGGTAGGGAGCCAGTAGCTGCTTGTGTGCGGGGTGGTTGAAGCCGCCGATGGCCGCCTCGCTGATGGCGTTAGGCAGTTCATCGTCGTGCATGGCCCGCTGCCAGGCGCGCTCTTTGGCGGCCGGGGTGGGCAGCAGGGCCCGGGTCCGCTCGGCTTGCCGGCGCCCGGTCGCCGTGGCATCGCGCTCCTCCTCGGCGGCGATCTCGTCTTCTCCCGTCACACCATGAGCGGTGAGCGCCTGCAGCAACCGCCAGCGCAGGTCAGTGTCCACCGCAAGGGCCTCGGGCACGCCGTCTCCTGCCAGCCAGCCGGCCATCGCATCCAGTTCCGGCTTGCCGAGCAGGGCCCCGGTCAGCGCGTTGACCAGGGCAAGCTGATGATCAGAGCCGGGGTCGGCCGAGCTGAGGAGGTTCATCAGCGTGCTGGTAAACCTAGGCCAGCCTTCCTCACTGGCCCAGGTCGGATCAGCGTAGGAGCACAGCGCAACCTGCGCCTGCGCCAACAGGCGTTGCACCACACCGACCTCGGTCTCGGCGGACAACCCGCCCAGCACCACCGCGACGAAATCTCTGGCCTTGAACTCAGCCTCGCGAGTCATCTCCCAGGCCGCCGACCAGCACAGCGAGCGGGGCAGTGACTCCGCGATGTCGCCGATCCGTTCCACTAGCGTCGCCAGCGACTTCTCGTCGAGCCGCAGGGCGCAGTATGTCAGGTCGTCGTCGTTGACCAGCACGAGCTGGCCCGCCGGCACCCCGACCAGCTCAGGGACCTCGGTGCGCTCCCCGCTGATGTCAAGCTCCACCCGGTGCGTGCGCACCAGCGCCTTGCTAGACCCGTTGCCGGTCGGGGAGTCAGTCGAGGAGTCGTAGACGCCGACAGCGAGGCGGTGCGTGCGCCGCTCACCGGCACCGGGGCGGGCACCGTCTTGAAGCACCGCGAACGAGGCGAACGCCCCGTCAGCGCCGACGGTGAACTCGGGTCGCACCGTGTTGAGCCCGGTGGTCTCCAACCACTGCGCGCTCCAGGTCGACAGATCGCGGCCGGAGGCCTCCTCCAGCGCGGCCAACAGGTCAGCGAGGGTGGCGTTGGCCCAGGCGTGCCGAGTGAAGTAGATCTGCAGCCCGGCGAGGAACTTCTCCAGGCCGACGTAGGCGACCAACTGGCGCAGCACGCTGGCGCCCTTGGCGTAGGTGATGCCGTCGAAGTTGACTTCGACAGCCTGCAGGTCGGGGATGTCGCAGGCGATCGGGTGGGTGGAGGGCAGCTGGTCCTGCCGGTAGGCCCAGGCCTTCTCCACGGTGGCGAAGGTGGTCCACGCACCGGTGTACTCGGTGGCCCCAGCCTGGCACAACACCGAGGCCCAGGTGGCGAAGGACTCATTGAGCCACAGGTCATCCCACCACCGCATGGTCACCAGGTCGCCGAACCACATGTGCGCCATCTCGTGCAGCACCGTCTCGCAGCGCCGCTCGTAGAGATAGCGGGTGACCCGGCTGCGGAAGACGTAGTCCTCCAGGAAGGTCACACAGCCGGCGTTCTCCATCGCTCCGGCGTTGAACTCCGGCACGAAGCACTGGTCGTACTTCTCAAACGGGTAGCGCACCCCGAAGGCGCGGTGGTAAAAGTCGAAACCCTGCCTGGTCTGGGTGAACAGGCGCTCGGCGTCCATGTGCTCGGCCAGCGAGGCGCGGCAGTAGATGCCCAGCGGGATCGTCCCCTCCGCGTCGGTGTACTCGTCGGTCCACTGCGCGTAGGGACCGGCGACCAGCGCCACGATGTAGGGGCTGATCCGTGCGCTGTCAGCGAAGATATGGCGGACCGCCCCGCTGGCGAGGGCCTCAGTGCGCTGGCATGGCGCGTTGGAGATCACCATCCAGTCGGCGGGCGCCACGACCCGGATGCGGTGCACCGCCTTGAGGTCAGGCTGGTCGAAGCAGGCGTACATGCGCTTGGCATCAGCGGTCTCGAACTGGCTGTAGAGGTACACCCCCCCATCGACGGGATCGACGAAGCGGTGCAGCCCCTCACCGGTGTTCATGTAGCGGCCGTCCGCCTCGATGGTGACCTCGTTGTCGGCGGCCAGGGCAGGCAGCACGATCCCGTTCGCCTCGTCGTAGTCGGTGATGTCGAGCGCGGCTCCGTTCAGGGTCGCAGTACTCACTCGGGCAGCCACCACGTCGATCCAGCTGGAGGCGCCCGGGGTGCGGCAGGAGAAACGGACCGTGGTGGTGCTGCGGAACGTGCCTTCGCCCGGTTTGCCGGCACCGTCGGTGAGATCAAGATCGACGGTGTAGGAGTCGACGTCGAGCAGGGCGGCGCGCTCCCGCGCCTGCTTCTGAGTGAGGTTGGGGACGGCCACGGATCACCTCGGGTGTCGGAATCAGGGTTCCCTGGCATCCAATCACGGGTGCGGGCCGGCCCACAGGGGGGTAAGTCCCGGGGAAGAGGGGACCACTCGGATGGGTTGTACCCCGTGACGAGGAACGGAGAGCGCGATGACGGTACCCGCCGGCCCCAGCACCGAAGCCCTTTCACCGCGAGTTGATGTCTACTTCGACCCGCTGTGCCCGTATGCCTGGATCACCTCACGATGGATCCTTGAGGTCGCGACGGTGCGGGACATCGACGTGCACTTCCGGGTGATGAGCCTGTCGTTGCTCAACGAGGGTCGCGAGCTCGACGAGCAGTACCGGGACCGGATAGCCAAGGGTTGGGAGCCGGTGCGGGTGTGCATCGCCGCGGCTCGCGAGCACGGGGAGAAGGTGCTCGATCCGCTCTACACCGCGCTGGGCCGGCGAATCCACAATGAGGGCAACAAGGATTTCGACGAGGTGATCCCAGCCGCGCTGGCCGAGGTGGGGTTGCCCGCCGAGCTGGCGGCGGCAGCGCAGAGCACCGAGTACGACGAGGAGCTCCGCGCCAGTCACGAGGCCGGCATGGCCCCCGTCGGGCTGGACGTCGGGACCCCGACCATCCACGTGGACGGGGTAGGCTTCTTCGGACCGGTGCTGTCCCGGATCCCGCGCGGCGAACAAGCCGGGAAGATCTTCGACGGCACCCTGTTGCTGGCCAGCTACCCTCACTTCTTCGAACTCAAGCGAACCCGCCACGAAAAACCCAACTTCTCCTGACCTGGCAAGCATGCCTGCGGCGCTCGGCCGGCAGACCTGCCCTGAGCTGCCGGTTTATTCTCGTTATGGCCTACGGGAATGTTGGGCACCCCAGCCGCTAAAGACGTGATCACAGGATTTATCGTTTCGTCGATCCAGGCGTATGCCACGGTCTGGAGGAAATTCGGAGATGGATCCGGAATAGAACGACAGATCTAGCGATCTTCCGACTTTCCGAGGTCCCCTGTGTGACGGGGTGGCGAATCTCGGTTGGCCGGACGTAGGTGTGGACTGGTTGTTCTGGTAGGTCGCCGTGGGCGCGGGCGTCGAGCTACGGAGTGGATCAAGTGACTACTATTGCTCAACTGGTCGTGATCCGTGGGGAGGTTCCACGTTGGCTAGGTTGGACTACGCGCTGCTGGCGGAGTTCGCCAGAGTTGATCATGGTGGCCTACTGACCGTGGTTGGGGGCGGCTTTACGCAGGTCAATGTGACCAGCCTGCCCGCTCAGCGGCAGTTGTACGTGGCCATGAGACTGCTGCTGGCTGCCAACGAGGACGGTGCGGAAGTAACGTTTACGGTGCGTCCACCGGATGGGCGGTACAAGATCAATCTTGCAGGAGCGGTCGAACGGCCGGTGAATGCAAGCGCAATCAAGGGGGAGATAGGGGTGATGCTGGCCACAGGCGTGGGAGTGCCGTTGCCAGTCGATGGCCGCTACGAAGTTCAGATCACTGTCAACGGTGAATCGTCGAGCCAGCTACCCTTCGTGGTGCACGTATTGTCAACGCTGCCTGATGCATGATGCGTCTCAGGTACACACACCACGCTCGCAGCAGGATGCGGGAGCGAGGTGTCACGGAAGCTGATGTGGAACGAGTCCTCACGGAGTACGTTGAGAGCGTTGACGGGAGAGGCGGCCGACGTTACAAGGGCCCGGGGACTGACGGACGGATGCTCAAGGTCTGGTTGGTACCGAAGGGGTCTGGGAGTTCGGTCGAAGTTGTCAAGTCGGTCGCATGGGAGGTCTAGGTGAGTTCTCAGCTAATCATCGCCGCCGACGTGGATCGCACCGCAGGCACCGCCTACCTGCGCTTCCTGGACCACCCGGTCAAGCGGACCGAAGAGTTTGACGATGTGACGATGGTCGATCTAGACGAGTTCGACGTTGTGGTGGGGATCGAGTTTCTTGATCTTGAGACCGAAGTCCAGATCGATCAGCTGCTGACGAAGTACCACATCAGCTCTGAGGCGGCAAGCCTTCTCAGGATGATCGAAGAATCAGGTCGCCGGCAGGTTCATGTCGATGCTCGTGGGTCTATACGAGGCCGAGCGAGTTACGGG
The DNA here is from genome assembly GCA_019247305.1 of Pseudonocardiales bacterium. Classification (GTDB taxonomy): domain Bacteria; phylum Actinomycetota; class Actinomycetes; order Mycobacteriales; family Pseudonocardiaceae. Next base: position 52,335 of record JAFAPC010000016.1, on the reverse strand, counting down.
GCGTTGCAGCTCGGGAGCTCGTCGGGACCGTGGGTGGCGGGCGTCCGGCCAGTCGTCCGGCGGTAGTGGTTCCCAGTTGTTGTCCGTTCAGGGTTACGGCGCTCACTCGGGCAGCCACCACGTCGATCCAGCTGGAGGCGCCCGGAGTGCGGCCGGAGAAGCGAACCGTGGTGGTACTGCAGAACGCGCCTTCGCTGAGCAGTCACTCACCGACCGTTTCCCGCCAGCAGTGACCGTCGTTGCTTGACTGTGAGCGGTAACCAGGGCAGGCAAGTCGCGACCGAGACACCCGCTTACCTGCCGGCGGTGGTGGAGCGATCGGGTCCAGCGATCCGGGCGGCTCTGCTCGCGCATGCACCCGAGAGGTGCGTGCAGTTTGAGGCAGAGTTTCGCTCCGCACTTGCACTGGCCGCGGAGAACCTCGACCTATCGGGGCCGCAGGCGGTACTGGCACGCTGGCAGACAGTGGCCATGATGGCAGCGAACCCACTCACCGACGAGGAACGCGAACAGATCGAGCGCGCGAAGTCCGGTGACTTCAGTGGACTACTCACCTGGCGCCAGGACGAGAATGGGACCTGGGTTCGGCTGTAGATGCCGCGCTACACGCTCAAGTCGGTTGCGGAGGCTGACAGACAGTACGCCGACCTTCCCGAGGACATGCGACGACTGGCTGACCGGCGCATCCAAGAGTTGCTGGAAAACCCTACCGGCAATCCGGACAAGCAGTACGACTCGCAGTTTGATCAGTGGTCGATCCCGATCGGCGATGACAAGGGATGGATCATTTATGGCATAGTGGAGAACGCACGGCTGGTGATCCTGCTTCGGTTCCTTCCCGCGCTCGACTAGCTAGCCTAGGCAGCGCTATGCGCCGATGCGTATCGCCCTGTGCGGACTTGTCACGCCGCTTCCGCTGACGGTAATCAGGGCGATCCTGTGATCCCCAGGGCACGCAAGCCCTCTTTCCGCCCTCGCATGGGCCTCGGATAGACTGCGGCGGTTCGTGATCGCCTGTGAAATCCGGTTACGAAGGCTGCGCCTGGTGCGTGGTCAGGTGCCGTGGCCTGTTGCCCGGGCGGGTTGGGCTGTCATGATTACTGGGGTATGGGCAGGTGGAGGGACCTGGTGCTCGTCGCTGTGCGCACGGTGACGATCTTGGCTGTCGGCGTGGGGCTGGTGCCGCTTTTTGTCCTCCCGCGAGGTGAGCTCGGTGGTTGTCGCTGCGGTTGCCGAGTCCCTGGTCAAGATTCTCGGTCAGGTGGTGGAGGGGGTTTGGCGGGCGCGTCGGCCGGCTGATCCCCGGCCAGTGGGCACGTTGGCGGACCTGTTGACGGAAGCGGTGTACGCGCAGTGGCGTCAGGAGGCGGCTGAGCGGTTGTTGCTGGCGCCTGAGCCGATTCCGGTTGGCTGGTCGCTGAGCGAGCTGACGGTTGGGGGGCCAGTAGAGGCCGCAGTCGGCTCCGTCGATGGGGCGCCGGCGTTTCCTCCGCTGCCTGGCCAGTCCCGGGTTACCGAGGAACAACTCCGGGCTGGTGGGACCCGCCGTGAGCTGTTCACCGTGTACGCCGGGATCGCCTCCGGTCGGATGGTCGTGGTCGGCGCACCGGGGTCGGGCAAGACCGGATCTGCGGTGTTGCTGGTGCTCGACGCGCTGGAACACCGGTCGGGTGTTGAGGACGCCAAACGGGCCCGGGTGCCGGTACCGGTGCTGGTGACCTCCTATGGCTGGGACCCAGTCACCTGCTCGGTGCAGGAGTGGCTGGCTGGCCACCTGGTCGCGTCCTACAGCATGTTTGCGCACCGCGGCGGTGCGGCCGAAGCCGCTGCGTTAGTCGCCGCCGGGAATGTCGCGCTGGTTCTTGACGGGCTAGACGAGATGGACCTGGCGCGGCGCCCAGCTGCATTGCGGGCACTGAGCTGTGCGCCCTTCCGAGTGGTGGTGCTGACCCGCAGCAGCGAGATGGTCCAGGCCGCTGGTACTGCGTGGCTGGTCGGTGCTGTCGCGGTACAGCTACACCCCGTCACTGGGTCCCAAGCTGCTGACTACCTCCAACGAGCCCGCACCAGGCCTTCACCGTCCGGGTGGACCCAGCTGCTCTCCCACCTGCGAGACAACCCTGACAGCGCGCTCACCCGGGGGGTGTGCACCCCGTTGAACTTGACCCTGATCCGCGACACCTACCGGCCCGACGAAGACGTCAGTAGTCTGCTTACCACCAGTTGGAGCAGTGCTGATGGCTGACCTTGAGCAGTACCTCATCGCCCGCGTGCTGCCCCATGCCTACGACGCGCGACCGGGCAGGCCAAAGCCCCGTTTCAGCGAGCAACAGGGCCGCCAGGCGCTGGCTTTCCTCGCCCGCCAGATGAACCAGGACCACACCCGCGATCTGGCCTGGTGGCAGATCCCCCGATGGGCTTCCACCGGGCCTCGCATGCTGGCCAGCATGCTCGCGAGCGGGCTGCTAGGCGCGATCTTGGGCGGGCTGGGGTTCGTGCTCGACGTCATCGTGGTGGTGGGCGCGCACGGAGTCAAGCAGAGCCTCTGGACGGTACTCTGGTACGCCCTCGTACAAGGGCTGGCGTTTGGGTTAGGGGTCGGGCTCTCCCTCGGCATCTGGTTCGGGCGCGGCGGCCGCGAGCCCAAACGAGTCAGAGAACCTGGCGGGCCATCAACGTGCCCTCAGTCCTCACCGCCGGGCTCATCTACGGGCTCGTCGGCGTTCTCCTGACCGAGGTCCCGGGCGACCTCTCGATCGGGCTGGCGCTCCACGTCACGACGATCTCGGACTGGCGTGTCTGGCTCGAGGTTCAGCTTGTTGGTGGGCTCCTCGCGGGGTTCCTGCTCACGCTGTCGGTCTGGCACGGCGAAGGCCAGGACGCTATCGAGCTGGTCAAGATCCGGCGTAGGGGCCGAATCTTCGGAATCGTATGGGGGCTCATGGCCGGGATCGATGCCTGGTATACATATAGGTTTCCGTTCCCGTTCGTGGTCGCACTCGTGGTCGGGCTGATGCCCTGGCTTGCGGGTAAGTTTGTCGCTGGACTCGCGGTCGAGGTCGCCGATGGCGGGGGCAGTCCCCAGGGGCCGATTGAGAGCTGGCGTCATGACCGAGTATTCAGGCGCCGGGTCGGGCTCCTGCTTGGGGTCGGGTTCGGACTCGGGTACGGGCTCGCGAACTGGTATGGGTCCAAGGAGCCCGCAGCCGTGCCTGGGAACCTCTTCGCGGGTGGATTGCCGGTGGCGATCATGTACGGGATGACGTCCTCGGCGACGTGGCCAACCACCCTGGCCTGGCGCCAACTACGGCGTTCCGGTCAGGTTCCCGCCGTTGAGCTCATGCCTTTCCTCGAAGATGCCCGGAACCGGGACGTCTTGCGCACCGTCGGAGCTGTGCACCAGTTCCGACACGCAATCTTGCAAGACCAGTTGGCCGGACACACCACCGCGAGTCCGGCAACTTCCGCGGCGACCGAGCGCCCGTCGTAAACCCGCGTTGCCAGGCTTTTATCGCCAAGCCCAGCTTGCCTGACCAGCGCGCTGGCGCGCTAACGTCGAAGAGTTGACATAATTTGGTCACGCACAACACTGGCGGGGCCGGTGCTGCTCGTTGGCGGGAGCGTGGCGGCGAGAGCCAAGAGTCGGTGCTTGGCCAAGCTGGCCTCCGTCTGTGTGGTTAGCTTGATAGCATCGGAAACCAGTGTGGTTGCCCGGTCGTAGTCGTTCATCTCAACGGCGCTGATCGTGAGATCAGAAAGGACAATGGCGCGAACTTTGTTACGTATGGGCGGCAGAGAAGCCAGCAATGAGTCGGCTGCGGCGGTAGTTTCCCGGTGACGCAAGGTCGTACATGTCGATACTGTCATGCTTCCGAGTCTGCTAGCGCTGAAGAACGCAGTCCACGGCCGCTCAGACCGGGGGCGCGCGAAGTCGAAGGCAGTGAGCGCGCGTTCGAGGGCGCGTAGTGCCCCAGTCTCGTCACCCAGGCGGGCTAGTTCTTCTGCCTCACGTGCGGAAAGCCAGGAGCGTGTGGCCGGCGCGGAGGCGCCGGGAACGTATTCCCTCGCCTGTTGCAACAGTCGTACTGCGGGCGCGGTGTCGTTACGTGATGCCGCCAGGTAGCTCCAATAGCTGAGCGCACAAGCAGCTAACGGACCATCACCTGTTTCTCTGGCGACGCTCAGCGCTGAACGCCAAGCATCGACCGCGTCCTTTCCTCGACCAAGATCGAACAACAGCCAGCCCCTCAAGACGTCGGTCTCATCCATGGCTACCATGAGAGGGTTTCGAATCGATTCGGTACGCGAATTGGAAAGTAGTGTCTTAATTGTTTTTCGATGTTGAATCATTGATTCGAGCAGCTCGCGAGACGGAGTAGTTTCCTCAGCGTAGAAAAGATCGGCAGTTTGATCATGTATGAGTTGAACGGTCGCCGCGTCGACAGGTCGTCCCGTGTCTACCGAGTCGATCAGCCGGTGCCATGGCGTGTCCACAAGAAGCTTGCTGCCGGCGGCAGCGGCGGCGGTAACCCTGGTGGTCGTGAAGAGTTCGCGTCGGCGCACGTCGCTCTCCTCGTCTTGTTCTGGCCTCTCCACGGTTCGGACGGGTGGTGAGGCGGGTGTATCGGATGGGTCGGATGACACGTCAAACCACAACAGGTACGCGGGGATGTGCAGCGCGCGTGCCCAGGTCTGGAGTTTGTGGAGGTCGTGGATGGGTGTGGTGGATCGTTCGATGCGGCTGAGTTGGCCTTGGGTGATGCCGAGCCAGGGAGCCAGCTGGGTCTGCTTGACCGCCGGGGATTGAACCGTCCGGTAGGTGCGCAGGAAGCGACCAAAATGCCGGCTGAGCGGGGCCGACCTGATGGCGGGTTGTTCCCAGAAATCAGCGGGGAACACCGGCGCGACCTGCGTGGCTTTCGCGCACGGCCCGCCCTGGTCATCCCTGAGGTCATCCACTGCGCGGGCAGCGCGACACGACGCACCGTCGGGGTGTGCGTGGTGATCGCTCATGGGTGCTCCTGTCCTGACTGGCGTATGCGCGGAGTGTAGCGCATCAAGAATTCGTGACGTGTACGTATGTGACCAGCTCATCCGTGCAGGTCCACGAGAGATTCATACGCACTGTATTTTTGGAAATTCGGTCAATCAGCGGGAGGGTGGTGGCATGACCGGTTCTGGGGCTAGCAGGGGTCGTCGTCGGGAGATTCTGGCGACGTATTCGTTGCATCGGGGCCCGGTGGGTGTCACTCATCTCCTGGTGAGCGTGCAGGGCGGGTCGATTGTGCTTGATCCACAGGTCACGGGTGCCTGCGTGATGTCCCTTGAGGCGGAGGATGCTAACACGCTGCGCAACATGCTGACGGAATGGCTGTGGGTGAGCTAAGGAATCCGCACTTCTCGTGACCGGTCGCCGATTACCCGGGTAGGTGGAGTCTGGCCAGTGCGGTGAGGGTGGTTGAAGAACTAAACGGTGAGGCCGACACCGCGTCCTCAGGGTCGAGCTCGCCGTTTAGCACGGCTTGGCACAGGTTGGCCAGGGTGGCGAGATCGTCGCGTTGGGCGGCGGCGAAGGTCGCGTCGACCGGGTTGCCGTGCCCGGGGACCACGATGCGTGGGCGAAGCCGGAGGAGCTCGGTCACCGCGGCGGGCCAGTGCAGCGGGTAGGCGTCGGTGAAGTCGGGGTCGGCGCCCTGCTCGAGGAGATCCCCGGCGAAGAGCACACCGGTGTCGGGTGACCAGACCGCGATGTCGTGATCAGTGTGCCCCAACCCGGGATGGGTCAGCAGCACCCGCCGACCGCCGAGATCAATCTCGACCGGCTCGGTGACCAGGTGATCGGGCACCACTGGGCGTACCAGCTCGGGGTCGCGCGGCATCCGCTGGGCGCGAGAGAAGGCCAGCGCCTCGGCGTATTGCGCCGCGCCGCCCCGGGCCAGGTCATCCCGGCACCGGGGATGCGCCCACACCGGGGCCGGCAGGAAGGCCGCGGTGCCCAGGCAGTGATCGAAGTGCGCGTGGGTGAGCACCACGGTGCACGGGTGCTGAGTGCCCTCGCGGACCGCGGCGCGCAGCTGCGCGCCCTGAGCGGGATCACTGCGGGTGTCGATGACCAGCGCAGTGTGCTCCCCGATCACCAAGCCCACCGAGAAATCCAGCTCAGCGTACCGGCGCACCAGGACACCGTCAGCCAGCTCGATCCACTGTGTCGTCATATGGGCCGTCATATGGCAGTGTTGCACGCTGTGCGCGTCTATCTCGGTTCTGATCACGCTGGTTTCGAGCTCAAGGCCTTCTTGGTGCAGCACCTGAGCAGTCTGGGGCACGACGTGGTGGACGTCGGTCCCGACGTCTTCGATCCGGACGACGACTACCCGCCGTGGTGCATCGAGACCGCGCGCCGGGTGGTCGCCGACTCGGGCAGTCTCGCCGTGGTGATCGGCGGCTCGGGCAACGGCGAGCAGATCTCCGCCAACAAGGTTCCCGGCTGCCGGGCCGCCCTGGCGTGGAACACCGAGACCGCCCGGCTCGCCAGGGAACACAACGACGCGCAGGTGGTGGGGATCGGCGCTCGGATGCACACCCCCGCCGAGGCGGCGCAGATCGTTCAGACGTTTCTCACCACGTCGTTCTCCGGTGGCGAGCGGCACTGCCGCCGAATCCGGCAGATCTCGGACTTCGAATCCACCGGGGAACTACCCCCGATCTCGGCGAGCTGAACCCCTCATGCCGGAGGGTCACACCACGCACCGGCTGGCGCAGCAGCACCAGCGGTGCTACGGCGGGTCACCGGTGGCGGTGTCCAGCCCGCAGGGTCGCTTCGCGGCAGCCGCCGCAGTCCTGGACGGGCGGGTGCTGCAGGATGCGCACGCGCATGGCAAGCACCTGTTCCACGTCTACCAGCCCGATCTCGTGGTGCACATTCACCTAGGCCTGTACGGCGCCTTTACCGAGGCGACGTTGCCGGTGGCGCCGCCCCGTGGGCAGGTGCGCATGCGTCTGGTCGGCTCCACGCACTGGACAGATCTACGCGGGCCGGCGGCCTGCGAGTTGCTCACGGAGTACGAGGTGGAGGCGCTGCGCGCCCGACTGGGACCGGACCCGCTGCGTCGCGACGCCGACCCAGATCGGGCCTGGGCACGGATCTCGCGGTCCCGGGCTCCGCTGGCCACGCTGCTGATGGACCAGTCGGTGCTTGCCGGGGTCGGCAACGTGTACCGCGCCGAGCTGTTGTTCCGTCACCAGCTGGATCCGTGGCGGCCCGGCGCGCAGCTGCGCGCCGATCAGTGGGCGGCGCTGTGGTCAGACCTTGTCGAGCTGATGGGTGATGGGGTGCGTCGCGGCCGGATCGATACCGTTCGACCCGAGCACGACCCGGTTCGCATCGGACGCGCTCCCCGGCAGGACCGGCACGGCGGCGAGGTCTACGTCTACCGTCGAGCCGGGGCGCCGTGCTTGGTGTGTGGCACCACGGTGGTCACGGCGCGGCACGGGGGGCGCAACCTGTATTGGTGCCCCCGGTGCCAGCAGCGGGAGTGCCAGCAGCGGCCAGTGCTCTAGAAGTTGCCACCGCCGAAGTCCCCACCCCCCCAATCACCACCGCCAAAGTCGCCGCCACCCCAGTCACCGCCGTAGTCACCACCGCCATAGTCACCACCGCCATAGTCCCCGGCGGCGTAGTCGCCGCCACCCCAGTCCCCACCGCCGGCCAGGGCATGGTCCTGCCCGGCCTCATAGCCCCGCTCCCAGGTGTCCGCTGACGCGATTCCGCCCATTCCCGAGAACAACGAGTTGAACAGGAGTGCCGAGCCCAGACCCCAGACGCCACCGATGAGCGCCGGTTTCCACCAGGGCTCGCTGTACCAGCCCTGGGGCACCGGCCGCCCAGCGATCCGGCCGCCCGGGTAATAGTGCGGCGTGCGATCGCTGGGATGCGGTGACGCGGCGTATTCGCGACCGTCGACGTTGACATCTCGGTCTTCGGTGACCGAACCGGCGCCGCCCTGGCCCGGCACTGGCGGCAAGTCTGGGCCCGGGTCCATTCCCATCGCGGCGCGGGCTGCCCGCACGTAGTACAGCCCTTCCAGGGCCGTGTGGGTCACCAGGCGGCTTTGTGCTGCGGTGCGGGCTGAGTCTAGTTGGGAGCTGGCGGCGGTGTAGCGCTCCGCGGCGTCGGCCAACGCCTGCTTAGCCGGCTCGTCGGTGCCGACCAGGGTGAGGACCTGCCCGCCGAGGCGCTCCACCCAACGGCGTGCCTCCGCCTTCGCATCTTCAAGATCACGCTGCTGGGCGGCTTGCCGGTACCGCAGGTAGTACGCCACGCCACCCCCGATCAGCAGCATGAGGACCACCACCGTGATCAGCGTGCCCACGACGACCTCACTCCTGGAGACTGCACCGGACGGTGCCGACATTACCCCCCGCTGTGGATGGGTTTCTTTCGCGCAAGAGCGTCACCGACGGTGACCGTTGATCGCTCCTAGAATACCACTCACCGTCTCATCTGCGCCAAGCGATAATCAGGTGTTGACAACAGCCGAACCGTTCACGAGTCTCGCCCAGGACAGTAGGGAGGGACCGCCATGACCTCAGCCACACCAATCTTCGAACAGCTGTGCCGGGATTTCTTCGATAAGGGTAAGCCTCGGCCAGAGGATGATACGCAGCCGCAGATCGTTAGCCGGCCGAAAGCTCCGGCTCACTCACGTGAGAACATCGGAAGCGCTCTGGTGTACGAGCAAGGTAGCCCTCTGTCAGGCGCACTCGCCGAATGGACCTGCCCGACTGGTTAAGCTCGCTGCCGAGCAGCTCATCGCTGACAGTGGCATTCACGCCGGGGGCCGTGCGGTCGCTGCGAGCCGCACGGCCCCCGCCCCCCTGGCATGGCGCCTCAGCGATGGCTCGCGGGCGCCGATACATCCTCACGGGCTGGACCTGGAGCTGCTGGTCCCCTCCCCTACGGTCACCCGGGACACGTCAGGACCGCAACCCCTCGTCAAGGTTTCCTGATGGGCGGAACTCACCGGGCAAGGACGTCGTCGAGCTTGCCGAGCATGCCATCGTAGACTCGGCGTAGGCCTATCGGGGCGAATGTGCGCTCGAAGAACCCGCTGACACCGCCCGCGCCGTTCCACGTGGTGCGCACGGTGACGGTGCTGCGCCCGCCGTCGGCCGGTCGCACCGTCCAGGTCGTGACCATGCTGGAGTTGGCATCGGTCTCCACTAGCGGGCCGTCGCCCGGTTCACTGACGTCGATCAGTTGGTCGCGGACCCGTTTTTTGGTGGCCGCGAACTTCCAGTGCACCTGGGTTCCGGCGCCCTGGCCACCAGCGTGCACCTGGTAGTCGCTGAAGTGTTCGGTCAAAATTTTCGGCCGGGTGGTGCGGTAATCGGCTAGTGCGGCGCGCACCTGCTCGGTCGGCCCGTTGACCACACGCTGCGTAGTGATGGTTACCTGGTCCATGGACTCATCCTGCCGTGGGGGGTAGGTGACGCGTCAGCCGGTCTCGCTCACAAGCGGGCCAGCGCCCGAACCGCGACGGACAGGGTCGCCAGGTCCAGGCTCGCGGCATCGGAGATCTCATGGAGGGTTGCCCTGGCTCGGGACAGCCGCGAGGAGTTCTCCCGCTCCCACTGCGCGACCACTGTCGCGGGGGCGGCTCCGACATCACCGATGTACAGGGCGTGCAGGGTGATCTCTCGCAGTGCCGCGTAGAGATCATCTCGCAGCGCCAGGCGAGCAAGGGCGTGCCAGCGGTCGCCGCGTGCCAGCTCACTCACCAAGCTCAGCATCCGGTCGAGGTCCAGGTGGGCGGACAGCGCGTAGTACAACCGCGCAACCCGTTCAGCGTCTTGTTCGGCCAGCTCGGCCACCTCAACGACGTCGAGCAACCCGAAGCTGGCCAATCCCGCGCTTACCCGGCGCGCCAGCTCATCGGGCACTCCCTGCTGGGTGAGCCGGTGGGCGGCGACCGTGACGTTGTCCGCCTCGCGGCCGGCCAGCCAGTCCGGCACTCGCAGTGCCAGTGCCTGCACGATCGGGCGGAACCGGTCAATCTCGACACCGACCGCAAGCGGTTGGGGCCGGTTGAGCAGCAGCCAGCGACTGGCCCGGTCCAGCAGTCTCCGTAACGCGAGCATCATCGCGTCGGCTATCGCGATCGGCACTGCGTTGCTCAGCGCGGCGATCGCCTGCCAGCTCGCCCCCAAGTCGAAAACCGCAACCGCCACCGCGTATGCCCGCACCGCGTCAGCGGCTGAGACCGCCAGTTCCTCGGCCAATCGGTAGGCATATGTGATGCCACCTCGGTCCACGACTTCGTTGACCAGCAACGTGGTGGTGATCTCGCGGCGCAGCGGATGTTCGCGGATAGCGTCGGCGAACCGGGCGCGTAGCGGGGCGGGGAAGTACTCCGGTAGCCGGGCGCGGAATACCTCGGCATCCGGTAGGCCGCTGGCCAGCACCTCACCGGTCAGCCCGAGTTTGACGTGCGCCATCAGGGTGGACAGCTCCGGCGAGGTGAGCCCCTCACCCGCGGACTCCCGTGCCCGCCACTGCGTCGGGGTCGGCAGGATCGCCAACTCGCGGTCCAGCCCGTGACGCTCCTCCAGATACGTCATTAACCGGCCATGCACCGACGCCATCGACGCGGCGTGCGCCCGGCTGACGCCAAGCTGGGTGTTCTGGTCGGCGTTATGGGCGAGCACCAACGCGGCAACCTCATCGGTCATCTCGACCAACAGCGCATGGCGCTCCACGGTGTTCAGCACGCCATCAGTGACCAGCCGGTCCAGCAGGACCTTGATGTTGACCTCGTGGTCGGAGCAGTCCACCCCGGCGGAGTTGTCGATGGCGTCAGTGTTGATCCTTCCGCCGGCCTGGGCAAACTCGATTCGGCCACGCTGGGTCAGCCCCAGGTTGCCGCCTTCGGCGACCACCCGTACCCGAAGTTGCGCGCCGTCCACCCGGACCGCGTCGTTGGCCTTGTCCGCGACCTCAGCGTGGGTCTCAGTGGCGGCCTTGACGTAGGTGCCGATTCCGCCGTTGAACAACAGCTGCGCCGGGCTGAGCAGGATCGCCCGGATGAGTTCCGGCGGGGACAGCTCGGTGATGTCCCCCGAAATGCCCCTAGAAATGCCTAAGGCCCGGCGCATCGGCGCACTGACCGGAATCCGTTTGACGCTGCGGGGCCACACCCCGCCGCCCGCACTGATCAGCGAACGGTCGTAGTCGTCCCAGGATGAGCGCGGCAGCTCAAACAGCCGGCGCCGTTCGGTGTATGAGCTGGCCGGGTCTGGATCGGGGTCCACGAAGATATGCCGGTGATCAAATGCCGCGAGCAGCCTGATGTGCTGAGAGCACAGCATCCCATTGCCGAATACGTCGCCGGACATGTCCCCGATTCCGACGACGGTGGTATCTTCGGTCTGGGTGTCGACGCCGAGTTCACAGAAGTGCCGCTTGACGCTCTCCCACACCCCCCGGGCAGTAATCCCCATGGCTTTGTGGTCATAGCCCGCCGAGCCACCGGAGGCAAACGCGTCGCCGAGCCAGAACTGGTGGGCTGCGGCCACGTCGTTCGCGATATCGGAGAACGTCGCGGTGCCCTTGTCGGCCGCGACCACCAGGTAACTGTCACTGCCGTCATGACACACCACCTGGTCGGGGTGCCGACTCACACCCTCGATGAGGTTGTCGGTGAGGTCGAGCAACCCCGATACGAACATCCGGTAACAGGCGATTCCTTCGGCCTGGAGGGCATCTCGGTCCAGCGCGGGGTCGCCGAGCAGCGCTGGCGGGCGCTTGAGGACGAACCCACCCTTGGCTCCGACCGGCACGATCACGGCGTTCTTCACCGCCTGCGCCTTGGCCAATCCGAGCACCTCAGTCCGGAAGTCCTCCCTGCGGTCCGACCAGCGCAACCCACCACGGGCGACTAGGCCAAAGCGCAGGTGCACGCCCTCCACCCGTGGGGAGCAGATGAAGATCTCAAACGCTGGTCGCGGCTCGGGCAGTTCCAGCACCGTCTTCGGGTCGAGCTTGAGCGCCAGGTAAGGCCGGGGGCTACCGTCAGAGTCGGACACGTAGTGATTAGTGCGCACCGTGGCACGGATCAGGGTGAACAAGCTGCGCAGGATGCGGTCAGCGTCTAGTCCGACCACTTCGTCGATCATGGTGGCGATCTGCCCGGTCAGTCCATTGTCTTTGATGTCCCGCGTGGTGGCATCCAGCGCCGGGTCGAAGCGGGCATCGAAGAGGGCGACCAGGGTCGCGGTGATGCTGCTGTGCGCAAGCAGCACGTCCTCGACGTAGCGCTGGCTGTACGGGCTGCGGGCCTGCCGCAGGTAGCGGACATAGCCGCGCAGCACCGCCGCCTGTCGCCAGTCCAGCCCGGCGCGCAACACCAGAGCGTTGAAGCGGTCGACCTCGCAGGCGCCCTGCCAGGCGGCCACGAACGCGTCACAGAATCGCCGCTGTAGGTCCTCGATACCCTGGCCAACTAGCTGTGTCAGTACGGTGGCATCCACTTGCAGCCCGAAGTCGTAGATCCAGCAGTGCACACCGTCACCACGGACCACCTCGTAGGGCCGTTCCTCGACGACCTCGACATCCATCTGCGCCAGCACCGGAAGCACCTGGGACAAGGTGATCCGCAGCCCCGCCAAGTAGAGCTTCAACCGCCCCTCCCCCAGCGGTGCCCCCCGCACTAGATCACAGCACACGTCCAAACCATCCTGCGCGGCGAGCGCCTCCAGCCGGCAGATATCAGCCAGGGCGGTAGTGGCGTCGAAGTCCTCCTTGTAGGCCTGCGGGAAAGCCACCAGGTAGCGCTGCGCGAGGCGAGCGGTCGCTGCGCCACTTGTCTGGGCGGCGTCGAGTAACCGGTCGTCCCACGTGCAGATGGCGTCCTCAAGCCGTTCGGTGATCACTCGGACGTCTGGTTTAGTGGGCACACCGGAGTCGCCAGGGTCAGTGTGCACCGTAAAGTGCACCCGAGCATGTGCGGACTCACCGACCTGGGCGCTGTACTCCACACCGGTGCCGCGCAGATCACGCAGTAGCACGCCTTGCATCGCCAGCCGCGCGGCGGTGGTGTAGCGATCGCGCGGCAGGTAGACCAGACAGGAGAAGAACCGGCCGTAGGGATCGCGCCGGCAGAACAGCCGCAACGTGCGGTGCTGGGTCAGGAACAGCACCCCGGTCACCACTTGGTAGAGCGAGTCTGGATCGGTGGCGAACAGCTCGGCCCGCGGGTAGGTCTGAAGCACCTCCAGTATCCGCTGGCCCGAGTAGGAATCGAGAGGGACGCCAGCGCGGTGGATCACCTGCAGGACCCGACGGCTGATCACTGGAATGCGCAGTACGTCCTCGTGCAGCACGGTGGTGGCGAGCACCCCCAAAAAGCGGTGCTCGCCGGAGACCTCACCACGCTCGTTGAAGGTCTTGACCCCGATGTAGTGCGGATAGACCGCACGGTGCACGGTGGCGGGCACGCTGGCCTGGGTGAGGACGAGCAGAGTCTGAGCCAGCGGATCGACGTCAGGTCCAGTACTCAAGCTTCTGGCCGCCACGCTGTCCCTGCGCAGCACGCCGAGCCCGGATGCAAGGACCGCCCGCAGCCCGGGAGTGGCGCCGTTCCCCGGGCCCCCAGCGGACTGCCACACCAGCTCATAGCGCCGGTAGCCGAGGAAGATGAAGTGTCCATCAGCCAACCAGCGCAGCAGCGCAGCGCCGTCAGCTACCTCCTCGGCGGGCAGCGGAGGCGGCGCGACATCCAGCTTGTCGGCGAGGGCATAGGCAACGCCTGCCATGCGCTGGGTGTCCTCGACCACTTCGCGCACATCCGTCAGCATCGTGAGTAGCCGCTGCTCTACCTCGCGGGCCCGGTCGGGATCGGCAATGCGGTCGACGTTCACCACCATCCAGGACTCCACCAGAGCATCGGTGGGCGCTTCGTCGGGGTTAAAGTCCGTCAGCACCTCCCGCAGGTTTCCGGTGAGATCGCGGCGGACCACGACGATCGGATGCACGAGCCGGCGCACTGAGAGTTTGAGACGGGTCAACTCGGCGACTACCGAGTCCAACAGGTAGGGCATGTCGTCGGTGACGATCTGAACCACGGTGTCCCGGGAACTCCAGCCATCCTTGGCGGGATCAGGGTTAAGCAGCCGGGCCAGTGCCCGACCGGGCACCCTGTGGGTGGCCAGCATCAGATGCGACTGGACCGCTGCCGCCAGCTCGGCGGGCTCGGCACCGGCCAGCTCCTCAGCCGGGACGAGCCGGTAGTACAGCGCGATGAGCTCGGCGAGCTCGCTGCGCAACTCAGGGCTGGCCACTAGTCGCCGACAGCGGACCGGCGAGGCGTCTCGGGCGGCGGCACCCACTGTGGTTCGGCGGTGAGATCCGGCAGCCGCAGCAGAGGGTTGGTGACGGCCGCAGAGAGATCACCATTGTCTCCGTCGATCGACTTCGGGGCCAGCGCCAAGCCGGCTGCCCAGCGCGTTCCCAGGATACGGTAGCGAGGCACATCGCGGCTGGTTTCGGCATCAGCTGCGGCGCGGCCATCATCTGCGCAGGCGCGCATTCCGGTCGAGCGGGCGTCAGCGTGGATGTCACGGCCTTCCTGGTACGCGGTGAGCGCCTCGGCCAACAGATCACCGAGGCCCATCTGGAGAGTCTCCTCTTCGTCTGCTGAGTCCCCATCCGCAGGTTCCCAGTCCAATGCCCGTGGCGTCGGAGCCGGCGGCGGCCCGGAGACCGGAAGCTCTTGCCAGGTCGATGGGACATTCTCGGTGTCTTCCGACGAAACGCTGTCGGTGGCTTCACTCGCCACGGGGGCCTCAGCCCCATCGCCCCCGGTCTGGTACACCTGAGCAACGGGTGCCTCATCGGGTGTCTCCGCAACGTGGTCCTCGGCGGGCTCTACAGCGCGGCGCCGGCCGGAGCGTCCCGACGACAACGCCGAGGCAGGCAATAAGTCACTCACAGACACCAGGGTGCTAGCACCGCGGCGGTGCCGTGCCTCGGACTGCCACGGATCGAGCCAGCTCGTCGACTCGGCGGATGGCACCTCAGCCGGTTCCTGCGATACCGGGAACGGGTCTTCGACCACCGATTTCGCCACTGCCGGAGAGTCGACCGGTTCCGTTTCACCGGCTTCCGGCTCGGCGGTCTGGTGCGCCGCAACGCCGCTGGCAATCTCAGCATTCAGCGGACTGATGTCCGAGTCGAGTCCAGTACTTCCCGTTTCGGCATTGCCGAGCAGCACGGCGAGCTGTTCGAGCAGGCGTTCTTCCTCGCGGCGCGCAGTTCCGCAATTTTTGAGCAGCATGGATCGCACGGCTTCCACGTCACGGCGGTGGCGGCCCTCAGCTGCGCGGGCCGCGCGCATGCAATGGAGGGCGTCGACGAATTCGCCACGAGCCTCGTGCACGTGGGACAAACCTTCAAGGCATTCCGCGAGGACGGCGTCCATCCCATGGCGCTGGGCCCCCTCAACCGCATCGGCAAGCAGCGTCAGCGCCGACTCGTGACGGCCTTCCGCCAGGTGCACCCGGGTCGCCAGCGCCAGCCGCAGCTTGCCGACCGGACCGGCGGCGGCGGCGCGGACCGGCCGCCGCAGCAGGGGCCGCACTTCCTGCGTTGCAACCTCTGCTGCGCCACGGTCAAGCAGGGCGAGCACTACCTCAAGCATCAGCCGCGCACTCACCTCGCCGCTGTCGTGCTCAGGATCGGCCAGCCTGGTCAGCAGCTCGCAACCTTGTCTAGCCTCCGCCTCCGCCTCGGCGGCCACGGCACGGCGACGATGACGCACTGCGTCCGTTACCCGGGCAGTGGCCCGCAACAGCAGCGCGGTGTCGTGGTCAAGGCTTGGGTCCTCCCGATAAAGTTCATCGGCCTCATCGAGCGCAGAAGTGACAAGGTCGTCACGGTTGAGCAGAACCGACGCTTCCGCTGCAGCGACAAGCGCCCGACCCCTCAGCACCGGAGCGACGTCGTCGCCTGCGGCCAGCACGGCGCACACCATGCTGAGCGCGGTTGTGGGTTCACCTAGCGCGACCGCGCAGTGCGCTAGCTCGACGTGCAGCTCGTGCCGCAGCCCTGGTGGAGTGTCCGCGTCTCGAACAGCCGGGAAGAGTCGGTGCGCCGCTTCCCCGTGCCGGCCGAGACGGTTCAGCGCGAACACCGCGAGGTGGTCTGCGCGCAGGACAGCCATCTTGTCGTCCTGCGCGATGGTCACCGCCCGATCGGCCAGCAACAGTGCCAGCTCTGGCGCTCGCCAGCGCAAGAGCATCGCCGACTCCACCAAAGATGCGGCCTCACCTCCATTGGCCGGCATGCCGGTCGAAACTCCGTCACGTGCCGTGCTGCTCACCTCTCACCCCCCTCGATGTTCCCGGTCATTGGACGCCCCTGCCCGGTCACTTCCGGGTCAGTCTGCGGTACGTCACGCGGTGTGGTCGCGCCGCCTCCGCTCCGAGTCGTTCGATCTTGTTCTGCTCATAGGCCTCGAAGTTGCCCTCGAACCAGAACCAGGAGGCCGGATTTTCCTCCGTGCCCTCCCAGCTGAGAATGTGGGTCACCACCCGGTCCAGAAACCACCGGTCATGGGAGATCACCACCGCGCAACCGGGAAACTGTTCCAGCGCGTTCTCCAGCGAGCCCAGCGTCTCGACGTCAAGGTCGTTGGTGGGCTCATCGAGCAAGATCAGGTTACCGCCCTGCTTGAGGGTCAGCGCCAGGTTGAGCCGGTTGCGTTCGCCACCGGATAGCACTCGAGTCGGTTTCTGCTGGTCGGAGCCCTTGAATCCGAAGGCGCTGACGTACGCCCGGGACGGCATCTCGGTGTTACCGACTTGGATGTAGTCCAGACCGTCGGAGACCACTTCGAAGACTGTCTTGCTCGGATCGATGCCCGCGCGCTCCTGGTCCACGTAGGACAGCTTCACCGTCTCGCCCACCCGCACCATGCCGGAGTCGGGCCTCTCGATACCGACGATGGTCTTGAACAAGGTGGTCTTACCGACCCCGTTAGGGCCGATGACTCCGACGATGCCATTGCGGGGCAGCGTAAAGGACAGATCCTTGATCAAGAGGCGATTGTCGAAGCCCTTGTCCAGGTGCGACACCTCCACCACCACGCTGCCCAGCCGCGGGCCTGCTGGGATCTGGATCTCCTCGAAGTCCAGCTTGCGGCTGCGCTCGGCTTCGGCTGCCATTTCCTCATAACGCTGCAGTCGAGCTCGGGATTTGGCCTGCCGGGCTTTTGCACCCGACCGCACCCAGGCGAGCTCGTCGCGCAGGCGCTTCTGTAGCTTCTGGTCCTTCCTGCCCTGGACCGCCAGGCGGTCGGCCTTCTTCTCCAGGTAGGAGGAGTAGTTACCCTCGTAGGAGTAGGCCCGGCCGCGGTCGAGCTCAAGGATCCACTGCGCGACGTTGTCCAGGAAATAGCGGTCGTGGGTGACAGCCAACACCGCACCCGCGTAGCGCGCCAGGAACTGTTCCAACCACAGCACGCTCTCGGCATCCAGGTGGTTGGTAGGCTCGTCGAGCAGCAGCAGATCAGGCTTGGACAGCAGCAGCTTGCACAGGGCGACCCGACGCCGCTCTCCTCCGGATAGGTGGACCACTGGCTCGTCGGGCGGCGGGCACCGCAGGGCGTCCATGGCCTGCTCAAGTTGTGAGTCGAGATCCCACGCGTCGGCGTGGTCGAGCTCCTCTTGCAGGCGTCCCATCTCCTCCATGAGCTCGTCGGAGTAGTCGGTGGCCATCTTCTCGGCGATCTCGTTGAACCGGTCGAGCTTGGTCTTAATCTCCCCCAAGCCCTCTTGGACGTTGCCCAGCACTGACTTATCCTCATCGAGCGTGGGTTCTTGCTGCAGGATGCCCACGGTTGCGCCCGGCGCTAGGAATGCCTCCCCGTTGTTCGGTTGATCGAGCCCAGCCATGATCTTCAGCACGCTGGATTTGCCGGCTCCGTTGGGTCCGACCACACCGATCTTCGCGCCGGGAAAGAACGCGAGGGTGACACCGTCGAGGATGACCTTGTCGCCGTGCGCCTTGCGCACCTGCTTCATGGTGTAGATGAACTCGGCCACGGCAGCGATCATAGAGGGGAGCGCCCAGGCCGGGCAGCGCGGCCGACCGCTGCCCGGCCTGGGCGCACTGCTCACCCGGGGACGGGAACCAGCGGGCGGGCCGCTTCGGCTAGCTCCGACAAGCTCACTCCATACGGAGGATCCGCGCTCTCCAGTAGGTCTGACGGGTCCTCACCGGGCGATGCCAGGACGTCTTCGCCTCCGCCACGGGCAGGCTCCTCGCGGCGCTGCTTGCGCAGGGTGGCGGCGCAACGAGCCAAGTCGGGGCCGACCGCGGTGGCCTCCAGCTCGACGACCGATCGGCGTTCACCCTGCTCGGTACTCCACTCCCGGGTGCGCAGTTTCCCCCTGACAATCACTGGGTCACCCTTGACCAAGGAAGCGGCATTTTCGGCAAGCCGACGCCAACAGCTCACCGACAGGTACAAACTCTCCCCGTCCACCCACGACTCGGAAGCCTTGTCGAACCGACGCTCGTTGCAGGCGACCCGGAAATTGAGCACGAGCGTCCCATCGGGACCCACCCGGCGCGGTCGCATGTCGCTGACCAGTGTTCCCACCACGGTCACCGGTGTCTCTCTCATTGTCACATGCCCTCCTGCGCTGCCGTCCCGCCTTTCCGGCGGGATGCCGGCCCCTCGGCCGACGCCACCCAGGCTGCGCGACCAGGAGTACCTCCGGTAGCCAGTCATGATCGAGATGGGGATAGCTGGGGCAGATGTGCACAACTGCGCTGGCGCACCCGGGTCACCACCCGAGATTGTCAGGGGTCGGTGTTACCCCGCGCGGCGGTGCCGGCAAGCCGCCGACCCTCATATCGAGCAGCACTCCGACGCCCACCCACGCACGCGCCCCACCACACCTAGGGGCCCTGAGACATTCAGCGGGCTCAGCGGGGTTACGACCCGCTGGATAACCCCGCTCAGCCCGCTGAATGCGGATACCAGCGCGCTACGCTACTCACCTGCCCCCGTAGCTCAGCCGGATAGAGCAAGCGACTTCTAATCGCTAGGCCGCAGGTTCGAGTCCTGCCGGGGGCGCGTCGGCACTGGTCAACGGCTTGTGAATCGATCAGAGAAAGATCAAAAATCCCTTCCCACCTCATTGCGGAGGCCCCAGCCGGTCGAGCGTCGCAGTCGCAGCAACCCCGTTCGTTCCCCATGACATGTAGACGTCCTGCGTCATCGAGACGCGCTCGTGCCCCAGGTAGTCGGCGATTTCCCGCGCCGACAGGGCGGCTCGAGGTGCCGCCGCTTGAGCAGGTCCAGGACCCAGGGCGGCGGGAGGATTGTGCGCATGCCCGCCTTTGACTTGGTGCGCGACTGCACGATCAGCCCAGCTCCGGGAATTCGGGTCACCGTGCCCTCAATGCTCAGAGCGCCGGCCTCCACATCGACCTTTGTCCAGTCGGAGTGCGAGCAGTTCCCCGATGCGGCAGCCGAGCCCGGAAAGCACAATCTGGTCCTTCGGTTTTGGGACATTAATCCCGACTGGGCTGGGGCCACGGGGGTAAGTAGTTAGGTCTGTGAGCTGACAGCGTCACGAGTCCTGGTCAGCCAGTGAGCGCGAGGACGGTCAACGTTCCGCCGTCGAGGTTGCTCACATAGGCCTGCCGGCCGTTGGGCAGCACCGCGATGCTGGTGGGACCGCCGCCGGTCGGGATATTCGCCGTGACTTGGTTGGTCGTGGCGTCGATCACGGAGACGGTGTTGCTGCCCTCATTGACGACGTAGGCGAACCGTCCGTCCGGAGCCCAACTGATATCCTGCGGGTTCTTCCCAACCGGGATAGTCGCGACAACCTTGAGGGTATTTGTGTCGATCTCCGAGACGGAGTTCCCGTCATAGTTCGCGCTAGCGACTAGGGGACGATCGGGGCTCACCGCAATGCTATGCGGGCTGGTCCCCACCGGAATGGTCGCAATAACTTTGAGGGCGGCGGTGTCGATCACCGAGACCAGGTTGGACTCGTGGTTGGCCGTGTAGGCCCGGCTGCCGTCACGGGAGAACGCGACCCAATGTGGGTTGGGCGCGACCTTGATCTGTGTGATGACTTTGTTAGTGGCGGTGTCGATCACCGAGACCGCCGCGACGTCGTGGTTCGGGACGAAGAGGCGTTTCCCGTCGGGAGTGACCGCCGGGAGGTATGGTTGCGCGGGCTGCGGGATCATGGCGACCACGGTGTTTGACGCGGTGTCGACCACATTGATCATATGGATGGTCTGCTGATCGTTAAAAATGCTGACATAGAGTGTGCGGCCGTCTGGTGCGAAGGCGAGAAATTGGGGCGGACCAGCTTTGATCGGGACGGTCGCGGCCACCTGGTTGATCGCAGTGTCCACCGCAGTGAGGACCTGGGCGTCCCGGTTGGCGATGTAGGCGTGCCGACCGTTCGGGGAGACTGCGACGAAAATAGGGGTCTGGCCGACCGCGATGGTGGTACCGACAGCGGGTATCGCGACCTCCGGTCCGGCGGGCGCCACCGAGGTGGGTGGGGGCGTTGAGCCTATGCCGACGAATAATATGGCGAGGGCGATCACCCCAGCCAGGACCACCGCCGCGCCGGCGCCGATCAGGGCCTGCCGACGCCGTAGGCTCAGTAACCAGGCTGGCGCCGTCCATCTGTCGGCCTTGCGCTGGAGTATCGGTTTCTCGGTCGCAGCTCCAGTCTGCGTGTATTGGTTGCTCCGAGCGTCCCGTTCCAGTTGGTCGCTTTTAGCAGTCATGCCCTTTACCGGCAGCGATCCAGCTGAAGAGGCTACAACCTGCCTCTCGCCTTCCTCCTGCCGGGGCTGTTCCTCGGCTTTCCGCAGGGCTATTTCGGGATTGAGAGCGGTGATGAGCTTCATCGCGGCCGCTGACACCGCCTTGCTGTCATCGCAGATCAGTCGGCGAGTCTGGTTGATGACCTCAGTTCGGACGAGGTCATTGCTGACGCGGTACAGGTGGGCGAGGACTTCGAGGGATGCTATCCGGTCTCGCGCGAACGGGCTTTCGATTGCATTGCGAACGGATGCGGGCAGGTTCCAGTGTATGTTTCGGGCAACGACGATGCACCCTTCGATGTTTTCTTGTTTTTTGGGCCGCTGGTGGGGCATCTCCTCGATGACACGGTCGTGTACGTAGCTGTACAGCTCGTCAATGGAGATGTCTCCGTCACCGTCGAGGTCGGCTTCTCCAGTAGTTAATCCCTTGACCAGGAAACGAGTGAACACCGATTGGGTTCCTTCGCCGATGATGCGGTCTCCTTCGAAGGAGTATTGGGTGGCGTCGGATGCGGCGAGCACGACGCGCCCCTTGCCTTGGAATTTCTCAAGAGTGTTCACTTGTCCGCCGGCTTTGGAGAGGTGGCCGGCCGGGAAGGCTCCGCTATAGCAGCAGTCGAGCACGAGTACCTTCTGCCGCGACGAGCAGGACTCCATGGCAGAGTCGATCTGATAGGCCGACAGGGCCGTGAAGAGAAGGTCGTCACGTCTGGTGTTCGTCGTGGCCAAATACAAGCGGCCTTGATCGTCTTTCAGGCCATGCCCAGTGAAGTACAGCAACGTGAGATCGTCGCTGCGCCGGTTGCGATAGAACTCGCCGATAACGTTCCCTACGACGTGATGCGGCTCGTTGATCAAAATGGTGACGTCAAAGTTGGCGATCTCAGGGTCTCGAAGGACCTCCGCCAGCGCTTCGGCGTCGTGACCAGGAGCTGTCAGCTGGCGCAGCCCGGCATCCTGGTAGCGGTAGGTGGCTACCAGCAACGCCAGCCGCCGCGGCGGCACGTTAGTTCACCTCGTGGCGGCGCAGGTAGGCGTCAACCAACGCAGTTCGCTCCTGCGCTGAGCTCGTCTCCAACACGATCGTGTCGCCATCAATGGTCACCGAGATCCGCCGGGCAGCGGCATGCCGGGCAAGCCAGTCCCGCACGGTCTCGATCAGAACTGTGACGACGCCACCGGTGGCAGGCAGAGTGATCAGCAGGCCCCCCAGACTGGATGGATCGACGCCCTTAGCGTCCGGCGGCGCCTTCTCCGCGGCCAGCGGCACGATGGACTCGACGTCCAGGTCCTTGAGCTCGGCGCGCAACTGCCGGACCGACCGATCGAGCACATCTGGATCTACATCCGTCTCCGAGTCAACAACCAGAACCAGATCTCGCAGTGCGCTGTCTGAACCATGGTCGATGCCATGCTCAGCCATTCGACACCCCTTCAGGTCGATTCTACTTCTACCGAGTGACTATCTAACTACACTTAGTCACGAAAAGACCGAAAGTTCACCTGATATCACACAAAAATCAGTCTAATTTTTATCGACTTGCTACCAACAGTGTCACTCGCCAGTAGCCCCGTGGGCAACCGATTAAGCGCGTGTTCTCTCGCCGTGGGCTTCGCCACGCAGATGACCGCGAAACTCGACCGGTCCGACGCTAGGGTGACAAACAAGATTGTCATCAGCAGTGACGGTAGTGACACCGACGGCAGGCGTACGCTCGTCAGTGTCGAGACGCACCGACCGCTCCAGTGCCGTGCGACACAGAGGATCAATGACTACGGTGCGTGACAGAAGCTACGTTCGTCGCCAGCAACGACGAGACAGGGGCGAGACAGGTAGGTCACCGTGAGTCCGACGACGTTCTGGCGCCGCTGAGATGTTCAGCTCATCCGACGAGGACATGATCGAGCCCAGCGCGGAGCGGCTGGTGATCCAAGTGCGGCAGCACTGGGCGGTGCTGCTCACGGTGCTGCTGCAGACCGTCGGGATCCTGATCGTGGTATTCCTGCTATCCCGATTGATCAATGGCGTGGCGTATGGCCTCTGGCAGTCACAGGTAGTGCTCGGGTTTATCGCAGTCGGGACTGTACTGCGGTTCGCCTGGAAAGCACTGCAGTGGTGGAATGAAATCATTATCGTTACCGATAAGCGACTCATGGTCAATAGCGGCATCTTCGAGAAGGAAAACTTCATCATACCGATCAGGAGCGTGACTGACATAACCTTCCTTCGCCCGGTGCTCGGGCGGATCCTCAACTACGGCACGCTCAGAGTGGAATCGGCCGGGCGACAGCACGGCCTCGAAAAGATTGAGTACCTGCCCGAGGAAGTCTTCCACGAGATCTCCCATCTGTTCTGACCCGCAGGACGCTTGCAACGGCCCCGCCCGAAAGGCCGTGCAGTCCCGAAAAGCGCCGCCTAATCCCCGCCCGTGAAGGCGTTCAACGCGCGGATCTTGTTCGTGACGTCCAGCGCGGCCACCTTGTAGGCCTCCGAGAGCGTCGGGTAATTGAGGACAGCATCGACGAAGTAGTCGACCGTGCCGCCGCAACCCATGACGGCCTGCCCGATGTGCACGAGATCGGTGGCGTTTGTCCCGAACACGTGCACACCCAGCAGGGTGCGGTCCTCGGTCGACACGAGCAGCTTCAGCATCCCGTATGAGTCGCCCACGATCGCGCCGCGGGCAAGCTCGCGGTAGCGGGACATCCCTGCCTCGTAGGGCACGGCGGAGCGCGTCAGTTCGGCTTCGGTCTTGCCGCAGTAGGAGATCTCGGGCACCGTGTAGATCCCGATCGGCTGTAGTTCCTGCAGCTGGCGAGCGGGTTCACCGAATGCGTGGTACGCCGCCAGCCGCCCTTGGTCCATGGAGGTGGCGGCGAGCGCGGGAAAGCCGATCACGTCACCGACCGCGAAGATGTGCGGTACCGCAGTACGGTACTGCCCATCCACCGTGATTCGCCCGCGCTGATCGGCGGCGAGCCCCGCCTTCTCCAGGTCGAGTTCGTCGGTGACGCCTTGGCGACCCGCAGAGTACATCACCATGTCCGCCGCGATCCGCTTGCCGCTGGCAAGGCTCGTGATCGTTCCCTTAGGGGCGATCTCGACCTTGGCCACCTCCTCACCGAAGCGGAACGTGACGGCCTGGTCGCGCAGGTGGAATTTGAGCGACTCAACCACCTCGGGGTCGCAGAACTCCAGCATGTGCGGGCGCTTCTCGACCACGGTCACCCGGGTGCCGAGCGCAGCGAACATGGACGCGTACTCGATTCCGATCACGCCGGCCCCGACGACGACCATCGAACCGGGTATGCGCTGCATCCGCAGCACGCCGTCGGAGTCGAGGACGCGCTCGTCGTCGAACTCGACCTCGACCGGTCGGGCCGGCTTCGTGCCGGTGGCGATCACGATCTTTTCCGCAGTGACGGTCGTGTGGTCGCCGCGGGTTTCGCCCTGCACCGTGAGCGTCTGCGGGTCCTCGAACCGGGCAGTGCCCCAGAGCAGCTCGACGTGGTTGCGCAGCAGCTGGCTGCGGATCACCTCGACCTCACGGCCAACGACGTGCTGGGTGTGGGCCCGCAGGTCGGCGATCGTGATCTCGGACTTGACCCGGTAACTGGCGCCGTATAGGTCCCGCTGGGCGAATCCGGTGAGGTAAAGGACGGCCTCTCGCAGCGTCTTGGACGGGATCGTCCCGGTGTTGACGCAGACCCCGCCCACCATGTTGCGGCGCTCAGCCAGGCACACGCGCTTCCCCAGCTTGGCGGCCGCGATGGCCGCCTTCTGGCCGCCGGGCCCTGAGCCGATCACCACCAGGTCGAAGTCGTACACCCGACGGTCCTTCCCGCCACGTCGCGGCACCCCGCCAGATCACGGCGGCCGCCTTCCACCTGGTCAGCGTCGCGGCCCGAGGTCACACCGGGTACGCCGGGAGGTTAACAATGCACAACGACAGTCATGCCGCTTCGCGGCGCAGGGGCCTATCCCGACCTCGACTCCGGAGAGCCGAGAGATGGCGAGAGATACTGGCGAGGGCCAACCACGCGAGGGGAGTACACAACCATGCCCGACGATCGCCGCGGTGCTCCGCCGCTGACTCCGTGGCAGGCGTGGCTGTCGATGTTCGGCATCCGGACGCCGCTGTCCGGTGACGTGACCCAGGACATCGCGCCCTCGATCGGCGGTCAACTCGGCCTAATCAACATCAACGCTACCCGCTCCGGCGACCCAGGCTTGGAGCACCGCATCATCACCCAGGTGGCCAGTTACGGCCGCCAGCTCGGCTGGCTCCTCGAGGCTGTCGAGGTGCTAGCCCGGCAGCAGTCTCGGCGCGACCTCGACGAAGCGGACATCCACGCGCTGGACCAGCTCCACGAGCTCGCCGAGCGGATCGAGGCGGTCAAGGAGCAGGCGGCACTCGACCAGGTTGACCGCATCGTCTCCGAGGTGCAGGCCTTGAGCCGGGACCCGGAAGCTAACGCGGAGGCGATCCGGCGGGTACGCGGAGCCCTGCCCGACCAGTGATCCGTGATCCAGAAGCGGGAGCTCTCGGTCCACACAGGAGGAACTCGACATGCAACGCACCGCACAGACAGCTCTGGTCACCGGAGCCTCAGCCGGGCTCGGCACCCACTTCGCGCGGTTATTCGCCCAGGACGGTCACAACCTCGTCCTCGTCGCCCGTCGACAGGACAAACTCGATCAGCTAGCCACCGAGCTGCGCCAGATGTATGGGATCCACACGACCGTCATCGCCGCCGATCTGACCGATCCGAAAGCACCGCCGCACCTTTACGAGGAGCTTATGCGGGCCGGTATCGAGGTGGAGTTTTTGGTCAACAACGCTGGGTTCGGGACCAGCGGAGCCTTCGCCGAGCTGGACCTCGCCCGCGAGCTGGATCTGATCGAGCTCAACGTTAAGGCCCTCACCCATCTGACCGGCCTAGTTCTGCCCGCGATGATCGCGCGCCGCAGTGGCCGCATCCTCAACGTCGGCTCGTTGGCCGGGTTCCTGCCGGGGCCGTTCATGGCGACGTACTACGCCTCTAAAGCGTATGTGATTAACTTCACCGAAGCACTCGCCTATGAACTGCGCGGCACGGGCGTCACCGCCACGGTGCTCTGTCCAGGCGCGACGGCGACCGAGTTCGCGCACGTGGCCGGCGTCGAGAACTCGGCGTTGTTCACCAGCTCGGCGGACCCGGCCTCGGTCGCGCGATATGGCTACCGCTCGATGCTGAAGGGTAAGACGATCGCGATCCCGGGCGCGCGGAACAAACTCTCCGCGGAATCGTTACGCGTGAGCCCGCGTTTGGTGGCGCGCGTGCTTGCCGGGCACCTAAACAAGTCGTGACCGGCCCTGCCCAGTAGACGCATGCGGGCCGGTGAGGCTCAAAGCCGTGAACTCGACGAGACCGACCTAAAACGCTCCCTTGAAATGTCGGTGACGTCGAGTTCACGCAAACATTCAGCCGGACGAGGTGAAGGTTCCGTATGGTGGCATTGTGTGAGGCCGGTCGGGCTTGTGGCTTCCGGTGGTGTTGGGGTTGGTGGGTGCACGGGGTCAGGTGGCTGAATGTTCACGCACACATCGCACCGCTGATGAAGCAGATCTCCGGTGGGAAACGTAAACTGTCCAAGCGCCCCGACCCCGAAGCCAGCGTCGATTTCTACATCCAGGCCGGCTATCCTGCCGAGGCCGTGCTGTACTATCTGCGGGGTTTGGCCAACGGGCGGCTCGCCGAGCTTGCACTCCACGAAGCACTCGCTACCCCCATCCGGCTGGACCAGTGCGGCGTCGCCGGTCCCCTGGTGGACCTGGTCAAACTTAAGGACATCAGCGCCAATTACATCGCCACCCTGCCCGGCTTCCAGATCCTGGACGCCGTCCGCAGCTGAGCAGCCCACTTCGACCCCGACCTGGACGCCATTCTGGACGCCGAACACGATCTCGCCCTGCGCGCGCTGGCCGTGGAACGCGACGGTGTGGCCAACCCCCGCAAGGACCTCCGTAAGTAGTCGGACTTCCGGCCCGCGTACGGCTTCTTCTTCCCGCAACTGTTCACCCCGCTGTCCGACCCCACGGATGAACGCCTCAGTCCACTCGGTGTAAGTGCCACCATCGCCGCGAACTTCGCGCTTGACTTCACTGAAGGGCTACCAGCACCTGAACGACCCCCAAGAATGGTTCAACCAGATCCGCGAACTCACCGCGAAACACGGCTTCGCACCCAACGCCAAAGAATACAAGAAAAACCCCGACGCCTATCCCGGATCAATCCGCGAGGCATCCCAACTCATCCGCGTCGCCCTCACCGGCTCCACCCGCAGCCCCGACCTGCACGCCATCACCCACGCACTCGGCACCGCAGAAGTGCTCCGCCGACTGCACGCACTGGCCGGCTAACCCTAAGACGCGGCGCCGAAAAACTCTGTGGGGTTCACGTTGCTGCCTGATAGCGCCTCTCACTCGACGTTGCCTGGCCGGTGATGGTCGAATCCCCTAATCAGCAGCAGGCTCGACCTTCACCGGCCAGGCAACGTCGAGCTAAGGGTCGTGTCGCGACGATTCTGAATGAACGCTACTTGATGTCGCTGTCGTAGAGATTGAGGAAAGGGCCAGGACATGGTTGAGCTCTACTCGCCCATCGAGCCCTATAATCAGGGGGACACGCGGTCGCACCACCCACCGCACAATTGGCTAGACAGGTTTTTCCGACTGCGGAAGGTCCAGCTTGCGGAGGTCGATCACGCTTCCGTTCTCCAGGTCGAGAGAGGTCAGCGCCCAGATCTGAGCGGCGACGTCCTGAGGATCGCTGAGGTTGCCCTGGTCATACAGATCCAGGAACTTCTGCCGACGGGGAAAGTCCGCTTCCGGCGTGTCGCGAAGTCGCTGCTGGAAGGCGGTGTCGACCGTGCCCGGCGCGACCGACAACACCTGCACACTCCCCCGCTGATCCTGCTCAGCGCCGACGTTACGCACCCAGTGATCGATCGCGGCCTTGCCCGCTCCATAGGACGACCATCCCGGATACACGCTCTGCGCAGCACCCGAGGTGAGCATGATGAGATGGCAGCAGGCCGCCAGCGATCGGACAGCAGCGAGGAACAGCTGACCGAGAACCTGCGGCGCGGCGCTGTTCAAGAGCACGTTGCGCAGGTATGCCTCGCTTTCGACGTCGCCAGCGAAGCCGATGGGATCGGTGGGGGCGGCGGCGTGGATGAACGCCACGTGCTCGCCGTGGAAGCCCTCCACTTCCCGGCGGAACGACGCACCGACTGTGGGCCACGTCGAGGGATCGGCCAGATCCGCCCTCAGGTGCTCGATAGCAGCTGCGGGACGCTCCCGGTTGATACCGATCACCCGAGCGTTATCCCATGGGACGGTCTTAGCCAGCGCACCTCCGATGCCACCGGACGCTCCAGAGATCCACACGAGAGAACGAGCCATGGGTCCAAACCTACTCAGAACTGCTCAAGGGCTCATCCCTGAAAAGTCACCGTCGGCCCCGTTGTCCTCGACACCGCCCCGGACCCACACCGGGACGCTGCTGCGACTACCCCCATGAAACGGAGGCAGACATCAGACAACTAGACACGAACCAGCAGAAATGCATCGTACCCCGCATCGGGAACACGCTGGCCACGCAGTGATCTCGACCCAGTCACTTCGTCCACGGGCGTCGAGGACCATACGGGCGAGCAGCACCCAGGCCAAGGGTCCGGCCATGCCGATGAGCGGATGACGCGAACCAGCAGGTCTCCCGAACTCGCTTATCCCTGGACACGCATCCACCCGTGGTGTTACATCGCGCCTGACCGAACTGCTCGCGCGAGGGCCTCGGTGCTCTCGTTGGGAGCTGACACACTGGCCGGACGAGCTGAGGGATGTCCTCAGACTAGTCGGCTGACCTCCCCGGAGGGCGCTTGTGCAACCCACAGTTGTCACCGCCCTCCTAGCCGGGACCAGTGCAGTTCTCGCGTATCGCGCTCAGCACGGGCTGCAGCAGGCGAAGCTCGATCAGGGTCGTAGGCGCTCTATGGTGTTAGGCGAGTCACTGTGACAGAAAGGCGCCGGTCATGATTGTCGCTTTCTCCGTTACCCCACTCGGCGTTGGTGAAGGTGTTGGAGAACTGGTAGCCGATGCGGTGCGAGTTGTTCGGGCGAGCGGCCTGCCCAACCACACCGATGCAATGTTCACCAGCATTGAAGGTGAGTGGGATGAAGTAATGGCCATTATCAAAGAGGCGGTGGAAGTCGTGGCACAGAAGACCAATCGAGTCAGCCTCGTACTAAAGGCCGATATTAGGACAGGTGTCACCAACAGTCTCACTAGGAAGGTGGAAGACCTTGAGAGGTATCTAGCGGAACGCTAGATACCTCACATCGCGCCCACGAGTGGGCGGGGCTCGGCCGTTGCTGCCCGATACTGACTGACTGACTGACCGACGGGTGGAATACTTCTCGGGTACGGCAGCGAGGATCTTTTTGCCATACTCGAGAAATATCGAAGCACAGTGCTCCGGTGGCAGGCTTGACAAGGTAGGTTATTCAAAACCCCATGTGATTGAGAAGAAGAACAGTTCACGAGTGGCGTCGTAAGCGTCCTGGGAGAATACTGCACCCGGCCCGAGTGGCAGGTAACGTCGCGCCCGGTCGTGGTGCGGGTGGTCCGGTAGCCCTGCCCACCGGACGTAGGACACCCGAGGATCGGCGGCGAGCCATTCGGCAACGGCTCTAGCGTTCGCGACGTATGCAGCCATCCGCAGCGGCAGTGTTTCCACCTCCCGCGCACATTGCTGCGTGAGCACTATCGGTGCGACCCGGCCATCATCGGGTTCTGTAACAAGGCGTTCTACGAGGGCGCACTCATACCCTTCACCAGCAGTGACGCGCAGCGGCCGATGATCGTGGTGCGCACGGTCGAGGGCAACCACATGCGCCAGCACCGAGGAGGGGGTCGCTCGAACCAGCGCGAGGTGGACGTCATCGTCAACGAGGTCATCCCGGCGCACTGCGCGGGCGTCCTCAGCACCGACATCGGCATCACCACGCCATACCGGCGCCAGGTCGACAAGGTGACGGACGCGCTGATCGACCAGATCCAGGCAGACACGGTCCACAAGTTCCAGGGTCGGCAGAAGCAGGTGGTCATCCTGACCACGGTCCTGGACGAAGGCTGGCGCGGGCGGACCGAACTGAAATTTGTAGACGACCCGCACCTGATCAACGTGGCCGTGTCGCGAGCGGTCAAACAGTTCATCCTTGTGACGAACCACGACATGTTGCCCACGAGCCGCTACATCCGGGACCTCATCGGCTACATCCGCTACCACAACCCCGACGAGGAAGTCGTCGACAGCGCCGTGATCTCGATGTTCGATCTGCTCTACCGCGAGTACAACCAACGATTGCGACCATTGGCCGCGCGGCTGAAGAACGAGATGAAGTATAAGTCCGAAGACATCATCTGGACCGCGCTTCACGACATCCTCGCTGAGGACCGGTACGCGCACCTGACCGTGAGCAACCAGGTCCTGGTGCGCAACCTGCTCTTCGACCTCAGCAGGCTGACGCCAAGGCAGGAGACCTTCGTGCGGCATCGAGCGTCGGTCGATTTCGTCGTCTACAACCGGGTGACCAACCATCCGCAGCTGGCCATCGAGGTGGACGGCTTCGCGTTTCACGAGAACAACCCGACCCAGCTAGAGCGGGACGCGATCAAGGACGAGATCCTCCAGGCCTACCAGATGCCTTTGCTGCGGTTGGCGACTACGGGCAGCGGTGAAGACCAACGAATCCGGCAGGCGTTGGACGTCGCCGAAGCACACTGGGCCCAGATGTCGAGTCGGTGAAGGCCTCGCGACACGGCGAGCCTTGCCTGGCATGCGACGCGGTTAGCGTCACCGCTCGTCGTGGCGGGTCCGGCTATTCGCGGCGATCCGCTCCCGCATCTGTCGCGCGCCCTCAGTCGCCACGGCCGCCAACCGCTCCAGACTGTCCACATCGGCGAAGTCCATGATCACGTCCGGGCCGTCGTGACCGAAGTAGATCGCCGCTCCCTCGCCACCCTCGGCGTTCATGGCCAGCGTGATCTCCACATCGGCATGCATACCGACGTTCGCGTACACCAATGCCTGATCAGTTCTGACCCGCGATCCCACGCCACTCTCCCTATACTCGAACCGTCATGTGGAAGGGCACCCTGCTCATGTGCCCCCACGCCCCAACTCGGCCGCCGGCCACGGCCCGCCCAACCCAGCGCCACACTGCGCGTAACCCAGTGCCGGTAAGTGGTCGCGACCATTATGCAATGGTCGCGACCACTCTGCAACCGGCCGGCCGAGGGACTGTGGGTAACCGTCAGCGACTAGTGACTAGTGTTGTGGTGTGATCGAACCTGGTGGTGCTCCGCGGGCTCGCGCCCTGGCTGGAGCGCTTCGCCAAGCGCGCGAAGATGCCAAGATCAGCGTGCGCGAGGTCGCCCGCAGACTGGGTATCTCACACTCGGTGGTCTCGTACTGGGAGACCAGCAAGCGCGTGCCGCGCATCGAAGACATCGCCAGCTACCTCACCGCGATCGGCGTGACCGGCGACGCCCGGGAAGCCATCCTCGCCCTCGGTCGGGACGCCGACGCCCAGAACTGGCTTGCGGTGGGCATCCCCGGCATCTCCCAGCAGCTCACCGGGACGATGGAGTGCGAGCGGGCGGCCAGCGCGATCACCGATTGGTCGCCGCACCTCGTCACCGGTCTGCTCCAGACCTCTGACTACGCCCGAGCCATCATCGGCGGCGGAAGTCTTCCCGCCCACGAGGTCGAGGCACGGGTCCTCGTACGCATGGGACGACGCGACGTCATCACGCGGAGCAACCCGGTCCGGCTGACCGCCTACCTCGGCGAGGCCGCCCTCCACGAGATGATCGGCGGTTCGCACGTGATGGCCGACCAACTCCGCCACCTGGTCAAGGCCGCCGAATCGGACACGATCACCGTTCAGGTCGTCCGGTCCTACCAGGGCTGGCACCCCGGACTGATCGGCCCGTTCGTGCTCTACGATTTCGACGGCGCGCCGTCCATCGTCCTGCTCGAACACCACCGGACCGGCGCGTTTGTCACCGAACCGGACGACGTGGCCGGATACAAGTCCGCAGTGGACAAGATCTACCAGCTAGCGATGAGCCCGGCCGACTCCCTCACCCTCATCACCCAGGTAGCCCATGACGTGGAGGCTACGACATGACCGAGATGCGCTGGCGGAAATCCAGCCGCAGCGGAGAAGAAGGCAACTGCGTCGAGGTGACACACATGCCTGGCGCTATCCGGGACAGCAAGGACCCCGCTGGCCCGGTACTCCTGGTCGGCGGGATGTCGGCATTTCTCCGCGAGATCACGCGAGGCCGATTCGATCCCCGCTGACCAAACGAATCATGATCAGTAATCTCATCCGGCAGACCCCTTAGCCAGCCGCGAAACGTGGGCAACACCGCGCCCAATCGGTTCGGCCTGGTGGTGGCTGAGGGGTTGTGGGCGGTCAAGCTGGCCGACACCGACGAGAGCGTGAACTACCGGCAGGTGGACTACGGCGGCCGGACCGCCATCATGGTGAGCAGCGGGCGCTACGGCATCTCCACACCGTGGTACGAGCACGGGTTCAAGCGGGTCGGCGTGCCGATGCTCGGCGAGGCGGACTCGCTGAACGTGTCGGTGTCGGTGTCGGTGCTGCTGTACGAGGCCCGCGCCCGCAAGGCCGGCTGGTAGCCGCCGGTTAGCCGACCGGCGAGCCCAGGTCGAACCGGCTCGGCACCGAGGGGTAGGTCTCGGCGAAGAACCGCAGAAACTCGTCCAGGTCGAACGGCACAAAGCCGCCCGGATCGCACGTTCAGAGAACCGCGCGACGGAGGCGTCGACTGCCGCGGACTGACCACCGCCGCCGACGCCAGAGCGCCCAGACTGGTCAGACTGGGCGGACGCCGCGGGTGATAAGGCGGGACACGTAGGTGGCGAGCTCGACCGCGGTCCACGGGTAGTGCTCCAGGACGAGCATGCGGACGCAGGACTCGGCCACGGTGGCGAGCAGTTCGGCGACCACCGGTACCTTGCGCTCAACGTCGTCGACCTCGGCCGAGGTCAGGTACAAGCGCACCAGCTCACGAAGCTGCCCCACGATCATGTCTCGGGCTCGCCGAACCCGGGCCGTCACCACAGACTCAGCACCCCGGCGGGATTCGAAGACCACCCGCCAGGAGTTCGTCGCCTGAGCTGCCCCGGTGAGAAACGCGGTGAGCCCCGCCGCCAGCACTGCCTCCACATTGTCCAACGCCGGGTTTCTCGGCAACGCGTCGGTGATGGCGTCCAGCAGGCGGCGCTCCTCGCGGTCCAGCAACGCGAGCAGCAACTCGTCCTTGTTCGGGTAGCACTCGTAGACCACGGGCTTCGTCACACCCGCCGCGTCGGCCACCGCCTGCATCGAGGTGCCCCGATAACCCCGCTCGACGTAGACCTCCAACGCCGCGTCGAGGATCAGCGGACGTCGGCGTTCGGGGCCGAGATGAGCAGCCCGAGCGCGTCCACTCCGACGCGGCCTGCTCGCCGCCAACGTCACCACCTTCGGTTTCGGCACTTGACAAATCTACCATGACGTAGGAAGTTCCTACTTGAGAGTAGGAAACGGCCTGGAGGAGGTGGCGGATGGTCAGCGCAGGGGCAGCCGATCCCGCCGATCTGGCGAAGTTCCGCGAGTTGCAGCAGTTGGCCTATGCTGCAGCGCAGTCGGTCGCGCAGACGCTGGAGCCGGGCGTGACGGAGCAGCAGGCCGCGCGCCGGGTCCGCGCCTACCTCCTCGATCGAGGAGTGCAGGACTGGTTCCACACGCCGTTCGCGTGGTTTGGCGAGCGCACGGCATTCCGCGGTTTCCGGACTCCGCTCCAGTTCTTCCCCACCCGCCGTAGGTTGACCGAGGGAATGCCCTTCATTCTCGACTGCGCGCCGGTGCGCGAGGGATATGTGGCCGACATCGGCTACGCCGGCTGTCTGGGCACCAACCGGCTCTACGAGCAGCTGATGGGCGATCTCGCCGAGTACCGGGCGCTGATCCTCACAAGAGTGAACGACCGCGTGCCGCTGCGGCAGATCTATCGCGACGTCGACGCCCTGATCGCCCGCCAGGGCTACGACAACCGGCACCGCGTCTACCCGGGGCGGGTCATCGCGCACCAGGTCAGCAGGGTGCGCTCGCGGCTGCCGAAAGTCGTCGCGGCTGGCTTCGGCATTCGCTCGATACAGACCCTGGTCGGTGACCTGATCGTCGAGCGGATGCACCACCGCTCGCCGCTGTGGGCCGAT
The DNA here is from genome assembly GCA_019247305.1 of Pseudonocardiales bacterium. Taxonomy (GTDB): domain Bacteria; phylum Actinomycetota; class Actinomycetes; order Mycobacteriales; family Pseudonocardiaceae. Next base: position 18,130 of record JAFAPC010000016.1, on the reverse strand, counting down.
GGTGAGCTTTCCAACCATCCGGCAACTCCTGGTTTATGGGCGGTCGAGCCACATATCGGTTTCCGGGATGTCGGCGTGAAATTCGAGGAGATCCTTGTGGTGCCCGAGGTCGGTCGCGCGTATTGGCTTGACGACGATCTCCCGCACGTGCGCCGCTGGCACCGGGCGCTGGCCGCGTGATGGCGCGCGACGTGCGCAGCACCGATGGTGTACTGCTGCGGGTGTACGAGTCAGGAACGCGTGGCGCACCCACGGTGGTCTGCGTGCACGGCTACCCCGATGACCACACCCTGTGGGACGGCGTGGCGGCTGAGCTGGCGCCGCGGTATCACCTGGTGCGCTATGACGTCCGGGGAGCCGGTGAGTCGGGCAAGCCCCGCGAGCGCCGGGCGTACCGGCTCGAGCAGCTCGCCCAAGACCTGGCCACGGTGATCAACGCGGTCAGCCCCGACCGTCCGGTCCATCTGTTGGCCCACGACTGGGGCTCGATCCAGGTCTGGCATGCGCTGAGCGGCCCGTGGCTGCGCGGCCATGTCAGCTCCTTCACGTCGATCTCTGGGCCCGGTCTGGACTACGTGGCCTCCTGGTGGCGGGCTCGGCTGCACCGGCCGACACCGCGAGCGCTGCGCGAGCTGATCACCCAGCTAGCCTCAAGCTGGTACATCGGAGCCTTCCAGCTGCCGCTGCTGCCGGAGTTGCTCTGGCGTGCCGGGCTCCCCCAGCGCGCGCTGGCCCGCAAGGGTTACCTCAGCATCCCAGCGGTGGCCGACGGGGTGAGCGGCGTGCAGCTGTATCGGGCGAACATGCTGGCCCAGCTCGCGCGACCCCGGCCGCAGCCGGTTGACGTTCCGGTGCAGGTCCTGGCGCCCAGGCGGGATCCGTTCGTGTCGAGATCACTCCAGACCGACATCAAGCGGTGGGTGCCCCACCTCGCCCTCCGCGAGCTGCCGGGCGGCCATTGGTTGCCCCGCAGCCACCCGCACACCGTGGCGCGGTGCGCGAGCGAGCTGATCGACCACGCCGAAGGCGGTCGGGAAGCGCGCCCGCTACGCCGCGCGCGCCAGACCGGGCTGGGCCGGCGGCGGTTCGCGGACATCCTTGTGGTGATCACCGGGGCGGGCAGCGGTATTGGCCGGGCCACCGCGCTCGAGTTCGCTGAGCAGGGCGCTGAGGTGGTGGCCACCGACATCCAGGCGCAGACGGCCGAGCGCACCGCGCAGCTGGCCAGCACGCTCGGCCCGCCCGCGAGCGCCTACTCCGTGGACGTATCCGACGGCAGCGCGGTGGAGAAGTTCGCCGCGGTGCTGCTTGAGAACCACGGAATCCCGGACATTGTGATCAACAATGCCGGCATCGGCATGGCGGGGCCGTTTTTCGACACCACAGTGGCTGACTGGGAACGGATCATCGACGTCAATCTGTGGGGCGTCATCCATGGTTGCCGGGTGCTGGGTGGGCTGATGGTGGCCGGCGGCGCGGGCGGCACCATCGTCAACATCGCATCCGCCGCCGCGTATCTGCCCACCCGGGTGCTCCCGGCGTACGCCACGACCAAGGCCGCAGTGTTGGCGCTGAGCCAGTGCCTGCGCGCGGAACTGGCTGAGGCCGGCATCGGCGTGGTGGCGATCTGCCCTGGTTTCGTGCATACCAACATCGTCAGCACGGCCCGGTTCGTCGGCCTGGATGCCGCTGCGGAGCGCACCGTCAAGCAGCGGGTGACCGAGCTGTACCGCCGCCGCAACTTCACCCCGGAACGGGCCGCGCGAGACATCGTGCGGGCGATCGAGCGCAACGCCGCCCTCGCCCCGGTCACCGTCGAAGCCAAGGCCGGCCTGCTGGCTGCTCGGCTGACTCCCGGGTTGGTGCGCGCCCTAGCCCGCACCAACGTAGCCCCCCGATAACGCTTTTATCACCCGGAAGGGAGATCAGCGGATGTTTGGTCATCGCGGCACTGTCTCACGGTGGGACGAACCCGAAAACCTCGTGCTCCAGCCCCGAGACGTCACTTTTGACTGGGCCGAACTGCCCACACATTGGGTGCCCAACGAGCCATTGGTCACGCACACCATCAACGTGTTGCACCTGCTGCTGCCCGCGGGCGAGCGGTGGTTCGTCGACGTGTTCACGCAGGCCGTTCCCCTGATCAAAGACGATAAGTTGCAGGAGGAGGTTCTGGGTTTCATCGAGCAGGAAGCGATTCACGCCAGCTCCCACCAGGGCGTGCTCGATCATTGGCAGGCCATGGGCATCGACACCGACCCCTACGTCCAGCAAATCAGCTGGATGTTCGAGAAAGCGCTCGGCGATCGCGACCTGCCCGCCCGGCGAGGCGAAGAATGGATGATCGAGCGTGTGGCGATCATCGCGGCGATCGAGCACATCACGGCGATGCTGGGGCATTGGGCGCTCAACGCCACCGCGCTCGATGCCGCCCAGGCTGACGCCACCATGATGGACCTGCTGCGCTGGCACGGCGCGGAGGAGGTCACCCATCGCGCGGTGGCCTTTGACCTGTTCAGCCACCTCGACGGCCGGTACCTGCGGCGAGTGCGCGCCATGCTGATCACGGCGCCGATCATGCTGTGGCTGTGGGTGCGCGGGGTGGTTTTCCTGATGCGCCTGGACCCCGAGCTGGGTGGCCGGGTCCCACCCCGCTGGCGGCACTTCTTCCGCGCCACCCACCGGCGCCTGCTGCCCTCAGCGCGTTGGGTGATCTGGCAGGTTCTCCAGTATGCCCGACCTGCATACCACCCGTCGCAGGAGTACTCCACCAGCCAGGCGCTCGCCTACCTCGCCACCTCCCCTGCGGCTCGCGCAGCGGCGGCCTGACATGGGTGCCACCTGGGTCGCCCCGTCCGACTTGCGGGGCCGGCAGCATCCCGACCGGCTGTTCCAAGCGATCGGTGCCGTCATCACCGGTTATGAGTTGCTCACCAAGGGCGCCTACCGGCGGCGCCCCCCGATCCAGCAGGTCGATCGTGACCTGCGTCTGGTGGTGGACGACGTCCGCGTCGAGGCGCAGGGCGTCCTCAGCTTCCGCCTGGCCGCCGTCGGGGGTGCGGAGCTGCCCCGCTGGCAACCGGGCAGTCACCTTGACGTGCTGCTGCCCTCCGGGCGGCGTCGCCAGTACTCGCTGTGCGGCGACCCGGCCGAGAGCCGCTCCTACCGGATCGCGGTGCGACATCTCCCAGTGGGTGCTGGTGGTTCGCGGGAGTTGCACGCATCGGTTCGCATCGGCAGCGCACTGACCGTTCGCGGTCCCCGCAACGCTTTCCCGTACGTGCCCGCAGCCGGGTACCTGTTCCTCGCGGGCGGGATCGGCATCACACCGATCCTGCCCATGGTCAAGCACGCGGCGGGCGGCGCTGCGCCGTGGCAGCTGGTGTACACCGGGCGCTCCCGGGAGTCGATGCCCTTCCTCGACGAGCTCACCGCCCTGGACCCGACCCGGGTGCGGATCCGCCCGTACGACCAGTACGGCTTTCCCACCTCGGGTGCCGAACTGTTGGCGCATGCGCCGAACGGGGCCGCGGTGTACTGCTGCGGCCCCGCCCCCATGATCGCCAGTGTCCGTCGGGACTTCGCGACCAGCGCGGCGGGAGAGTTGCACGTCGAACGGTTCTCCGCGCCGCCGATTCTGGACGGCGTGCCGTTCGAGATCGCGTTGCGGCACAGCAATCGCGTGCTCACCGTGCCCGCCGACCGGTCCGCGCTCGACGTCATCCGGCACACGGTGCCCGGCATCGCCTATTCGTGCCAACAGGGCTTCTGCGGAACCTGCCGGACTCGGGTGATCTCCGGGGAGATCGACCACCGCGACCGGGTGCTGACCGACCGTGAACGTACCGACACCATGACGATCTGCGTGTCCCGAAGCCGCGGTGGCCGGATCGTCCTTGACCTCTAGCCGCCCTCTCACCTGGCGCTGGCTCAGGCGCGGCTGCCGTGAGCGCTGCCACCGGCGCTGCCCACGCCGTCGGCAGCGCTGTTGAAGCCGCCGCTCAGCGCGTCGATGTTCACCCCGTTGAGCCCCACGAGGCCACCCCGACCGGGGCCGCCAACGCCAGCATGACCGCCGTCGCCGCCCTCACCGACGCCGGTGCTGAGCAGGGAGAGCACGGTACGGGGGGAAAGCAGCTCCGCGTGCTGGCCGTGGAGCTCGGCGAAGCTCAGTGCGTCAGACATCCAGATCCTCCTCACCATGGCCCGCGATGGGCCGGGAACGAAAACACCTCACCGACTGCCTGCCGATTCGGCTTACCCCTACTCTGACCAGCAGAACGCCGCAGGAAAACCTGCATCGCCCCCTAAAACTCAGCCGGGCACTACCTAGCCGCCACGCACGGTCTCAGGGATGCTTGGGCACCGTGCGGGCCATCCACGCAGGGTCTTACGGATGCTTGGGCATCGTGCGCGTAAGGTTCCGACATGCCGCACGTGCGAATCGGCACCCGCTCGAGCCCGATGGCTCTGCACCAAGCCGAGCAGGTCGTCACCGCCTTGGAAGCGCTGGACCCCACGGTCACCACCGAGCTGGTCAAGATCACGACCAGTGGTGACCAGTGGATGGGTGACCTTGCGAAGCTGGGCGGCAAGGGTGCGTTCGTCCGTGAGATCGACCGTAACCTGCTCGACGGCTCGATCGACCTCGCGGTGCACTGCCTCAAAGACATTCCCGGCGACGTTCCCGTGCCCGAAGGGCTAGCCGTCGCCGCCTATCTGCCCCGGGAAGACATCCGCGACGCCGTGATCTCCCGCACCGGTGCTCCGCTGGCTGATCTGCCTGCTGGTGCCGTCATCGGCACCAGCGCGGTGCGCCGTGGCGCCCAACTCCGGCTGCACTATCCGCACGTGGAGATCAAACCGTTGCGAGGCAACGTCAACACTCGCCTGATGCGGCTGGAAGAAGGCCACTTCGACGCGATCGTGGCCGCGGTAGCCGGCCTGTACCGGGTCGATGAGGCCGACCGGATCACCGAGATCCTGCCGCTGCAGACGATGTGCCCGGCGATCGGCGCGGGCATCATCGCGTTGCAGTGCCGCGCCACCGACACCGAGGTCCGGACGCTGGGCGCCGCGCTCAACGACGCCGAATCCCACCGGCATGCCACCGCTGAGCGCGCCATGCTGCACGCGCTGCAGGGCCACTGCAACTCACCCATCGCGGGCTACGCCAGCACCGAGCCCAACGGCAAGCTTTCGCTACGCGCCAAGGTGTTCAGCCTGGACGGCAGCCAGTGGCTCGATTCCCACCAATGGGGCGTGGCCGACGACCCCGCAGCCCTGGGGTACTTCGTCGGCGCCGACCTGCTCCGTCAGGGCGCTCGAGCGCTCATCGACGCCATCGCGCACTAAGGGCCGGTGGGTCAATCACTGGCGAGGATGAATTCCGGTGATCTTGCATGCCTCCTCCCAGCACGGCTCGCAGGTAGGCCAGAGCCACTCCGGGTCGCCGGCAGAGCTTCGCGGGTGGGCGGCCCCGCAGAGGGTGTGCATTGGACTGCCCAACGGCACGGCGCGGTCCCGCCCGTGGACAGCGTGCCGTTGACCGGCAAGCGGGACCCACACGAAGGGCCGCCGTTCCGAGTACGGCACAGCGTTGAACTCGAACGACACCTGGATCACCTCCTAATCCACTGGGACAGCGTAAGAAGGATGGTCAGCCACGGGGGTACGTTCCGTGCCCCCGTGGTGATTACGGCCGGACACCTACCCTGTCACAAAGCGTGGACACGTCGTGTCGCAGCCCCGTGAGCGGGGCGGTGGCGAGGGACAGCAGCATGTCCCGAGCGTAGCCGTTGAAACGGACAGTGTCCGACGCGCTCACCGGTCGTTGTACTCGTCAGATCGCTCATGCCCGCCTTTTCCTGCTGGACGCCGGGGTAACGCGCCGGACGCTTCGTCCAAGCCCCATGGCTGGTTACCAGTCTTGAATCTCCATGTCCGGGCAATCCCGCTCTTCTCGTTCTGCTGGACGGCACCCAGGACCGGGGAACGCAAGAGCTGATGGAAGTGGGGGATGCGTCCGAGGCGAGGGACGCACAACCAGCCCAGCGTTCAACCCGGTTCTGGGGCCGTAGAGCAGCCAAGCGGGCAGACCTGTCCTCGGATATGTCGGACAGCGGGTAGGCGTATCCACCTACCAACCGGCCAAGGGTACCCTGGCTGGTCAGGAAGATGGATCATGGACACCGGACGCCCGGTAGACTCCGGAACGGAGGTTCGCGCGTGACATCCCGGCCAGCACGGCACCGCTACTGCCGCTGTGGCACCCACCTGGCCGCAGACAACCCCGGCCTTCAGTGCGCCCGGTGTGAACGCGCCTCCCGCGACAAGCTCATCGCCCCGCCCGAGGTACCTGCCGAGTTCTGGCAGACCGAGCAGTTCACAGCAGCATTCGCTGCCCAGCACATGGGCTGGGTGGCCCGGACCTATCGCACCCACCCGTACCACCACGCTGTCTACGGCCCGAGCGGCATCCCCCGGCTGTTTGGCGATGACGACGGTACGGAGAGCGGCACGGTCTTCACGGCAGCCGCCGCATTGACCGAGATGGCCGGATGGATGGCTCATGATGCCGGTTGTGGCCAAGCGGCCAAGCAACACTTTGGCCGCTCTCTGGCACTTGTCCAAATCGGCGGTGACCACCAGCTAGGCGCACACGTGCTCGGTAGCATGAGCCATCTGGCGAACCACTTAAGCCAGCCTGATGAAGCGATTGCCCTCGCTCGGCAAGGTCAGGCAGTGCTTCAGAACGCCGCCCCCCATCCTGACTTGGAAGCACGCTTGCTAGCAATGGAGGCACGTGGATTCGCTGGGCGCCAGGAATCCAGAGAGTGCGTAAAGCTGCTGATTCGTGCTGAGGAGGCGCTTGACAAGTCACCGACCGAACCATCCTCGCCGTGGATCAGCCGCTTCGATATGGGCTTCTTCAGTCCCACCGCGCCAACAGCGTCGTTAGTGAGTTCCTGACGTGCTTGGCCGAAGCCCTGCATGAGCGGCAGTGGCTTTACCAGTGGCTGACCAAAGATCGGCGGAGATTCACCAGCGGTCACTAGGAGATGCCCCAGTGAGTCCTGAACGTGCGCTCTATGAGCGTGATCCCGAGGCATGGAACGCCCACCTTGCCGAAGGCAACGCCAAGCAGGCCCGCAAACGTGTCAGCGTTGATGTGCTGCTGCGTGATCAGCACGGCCGGATACTCCTGGTCGATCCCAAGTACAAGCCGGATTGGGATATGCCCGGCGGCATGGTTGAAGTGAACGAACCGCTGCCTGACGCCGCACGACGCGAGCTTAGAGAAGAACTCGGCCTTGAAGTTCACGTGGGCGACCTGTTGTGCGTCGATTGGGTTGCACCCCATGGCCCGTGGGATGACATGCTGAACTTCATCTTTGACGGCGGCGTGCTGAGTGCTACTGAGATAGCGACTCTGCGCCTCGTTGACGACGAGCTGCGGACGTACGAATTTTGTGACGAGGATCAGGCCACGGAACGACTCCGCCCCTACGTCTGGCGGCGGGTATCCGTGGCGCTAGAGGCGCTGCGCACAGGACAGGTGCGGTACTTGCAGGATGGGTATGTGGGATGAGTTCGGAGCTGACATGCCAATGGTACGAGCGTGTATCTATATTCCGTCACTTGGTGCAGCCGCCGTCCAGGGACACAATCGGTCTCGTGCGTAAGACCTTGGCACACGGTTTGAGTGGACATGCACACTCAGGACAGAACGAGCGGCTCATGCACGCCGCCGGGGGCGCCCTGCGCAGGTAGTCACTACCTGTGGGCGGTACAACCCGGCCGTTGACTGGACAAACGAGCGGGTTGTAGTCCTCGGTGAGCCGGTTCGTCACAAAATCACTAGTGGGTGGCTCGTCCGGTTTCAGCCAGCGCGCGAGCGCCAGGATCGTCACGTTCGCCGCTCCCCCACCTCGCAGCGTCAGGGTCGCGGACTGGGCGCTGCCGCCGCTGACCCAGGTGTCCTCGATGAGCAGGATGTGACGATTTTGCACAGGGCGGTTTGCGGCGAGCGCGAACCGGTCACAAGCTCGATCTCAGGGAGCGCCAGGCTCGCCCTCTGGGCCACCACATGCAGCGGATGCTTGCCGGTCCGGTCCGATGCGGACGGATGGCACGAACGCCCAGGCATCGACGCCGTGGCCGAACCGGTGCTCGATGCACCTTCCATGGAGGTCCAACGCAGCGAGCAGCAGCAGGCTGAGCAGAGTCTGGTGTGCCTGGCGGGCGCTTCGAGGTCCTTGTAGCTGTGCATGAGGTACCCGGACTGGCGTCCCCGGATCCCGTAGCAGACGGGAACCACCAGATCCGCCAGAGCGTCACCGAACTCCTGCTGGTCGCGTCGGCAGCGCAGGCACAGGTCGAAGGCAGGTTTGATCGGCGTCGCGCACACGGCACACGTCACGTGCGGCTCGCGCACCGCGTTGCGCAGATAGCCCCCGACCTCAGCGACCAGCCGCTCGCAGACCGTTCTGCGCCCGGCGGCGGACAGGCGGCCCCCGAGGCTCACCCGTCGCTGGCGAGCACGCCGCTGAGGAGGTCATCGAGATCGGGGCGCAGCGCGGCGACGACACCCAGCGCCTCATCCACGCCGGACACCACGTGCACGCCCGGCCGGCGCTGCAGAGCTGCGGCCCACTCGTTCGCCCGCATCACACCCTCGTGGAGAATCACTGCCCGACCATGCTCGACGCCCATTCGCGCCTGGATTCGGGCGCCGCTGGTCTCACCCGCCTCGACGACGATCGTAGCTCGACCGTAACCGCTCATCGTGGCGTTGCGCAGCGGGAATGACTTCTTGGTACCCGGGGCATCGGGCCAGAACTGGGACAGCACCAAGCCTGTACAGGCGATGCGCTCCTGCAGGTCCCGGTTTGCGGCGGGATAAACCCGGTTGATCCCGGTGCCGAGCACCGCGACCGTGCGCCCTCCGGCGTCCAGCGCCGCGGTATGAGCGACGGTGTCAATGCCTGCCGCCAGACCGGAGACAACGGTGATCCCGGCTGCCACCAATGCTGCCGACACCTCCGATGCCCAGTCCATGCTGTGCTTAGAGGCCCGCCGGGATCCAACCACTGACACCGCCGGTTCGTCGGGGCGCAGCGTGCCCCGGCTGAAGAGCACGGGTGGCACCTGATGGATCTCGCGCAGCTGCGCCGGGTACGACACGTCACGGAAGGTATGCACGCCCAGCCCGGCGGCCCGCCAGCCGGCGATCTGGCGAGCGGCCTGCGTAATCGGCGCAGGAGTCTCGGGGTCGAAAAGCGACTGCTCATGGCGCGCGTCCCACACCGACCGCGCGCTGCCCGCTTCAATGATCTCGGCGGCGACTCCTGGCCATGATGCGGCCTGCGGTTGCTCCTGCAGGAGGGCGACTAGCGTCGCCCGCTCCCGGTCGTCCCATGGCGGCATCCGGTGCAGCCTAGAGGTAACGATGGCGATCATCATCGACCTCCCACTCGTGGCACCTACCAACCAGTATATCGAACAAAGGTTCGATAACAGTGACGATGTCGTTCGTCAGCAGTATCACCTTGGGTGAGCTGGCCGCTGGCGTCCACACCGCTCGAACCGCAACCGAGCGGGCCCGGCGGCTGTCCCGCCTCCAAGCGTTAGAAAACACGATCGAGACACTGCCGTTCGGCGGTGCTGCGGCGCGCGCCTACGGTGAGCTGTACGCCCTGGTGATCGACGCCGGCCGGAACCCCAGGCCGCGTCGGTTCGACCTGCAGATCGCAGCTACCGCCTTTGCCCACGATCTGATCCTGGTGACGCGAAACCCAGGTGACTTTGTTGGGCTTGAACGCCTGGTCCAGGTCATCGCACCATAGTGATCGAGTAAGCCGGATCCCGGCAGACGGCTACGGTCGGCACCATGACCGCCAAGCTGGTGCACCTGAACGTACAGTCCGGGATCGCCACCGTCACGCTGGACTCCCCCGCCAACCGCAACGCGCTGTCCACACCGCTGCGCGCTCAACTGGTGGATGCCGTGGAGCGCACCGCCGAGGACGACTCGGTGCGGGTGGTGGTGCTTGCGCACACCGGGCCGGTGTTCTGCGCCGGGATGGACCTCACCGAGCCTCCGGAGGCGGTCAACGGATTGCCCCCCATCCTGGAGCGGATCTGCACGCATCCCAAACCGGTCATCGCCAAGTTGGCTGGGCATGCCCGGGCCGGCGGGATCGGCCTGGTCGCGGCCGCCGACATCGCTGTCGCGGCAGCGCACGCCACGTTCGCGTTCACCGAGGTGCGCCTCGGGGTGGTGCCCGCCGTGATCTCGGTGACCGTGCTGCCCCGGCTGCTGCCCCGCGCGGCGAACGAGCTGTTCCTCACTGGGGAAACCTTCAACGCCACCCGGGCGAGCGCCATCGGCCTGCTGACCAGCGCGGTCCCGGCCGACCAGCTGGACGCCGAGGTGAACCGCTACATCGGAATGCTCCTCAAGGGTGGACCGCAGGCGCTGGCGCTGACCAAGCAGCTGCTGCACCGCAGCTGCGGGCCGACTATGGTGCACGATTTCGCGGCGATGCTCGAACTCTCCGCAGCGCGCTTCGCCTCAGCGGAGGGCCGGGAAGGGATCCGCGCCTTCGCCGAGAAGCGCCCCGCGTCCTGGATTCCCACCAGCTGATCACTCCTCCGCAAGCAGCACCGACAGAGGGCGCCCCGAGCTGGCGGCGGTCGCGTCGTCGAGCACCGCCAGCACGGCGCGGTAGCCCTCGGGATCAGCGGCCTCAAGCTGGCGGTGGCCGGCCCAAACCAGGACGTGCTCACCAGCGGCTAGCCAGGACAGGTCGACCAGGCAGTCATACAGCGCGTCGAGGTTACGGCCGTACCAGGCCGGGAAATCCAAGGCGCCGCCGATTGCGTCCAGCGCCTCGGCCTTGCTGGTCACTGGGCCCGCCAGATGCGCCAGCGCACCCTGATCCCGAGCTTGCGCGAGGGCGCGGGCGGCATTGGGGACATAACGCAGCACGGCGTTACCGCTTCGGATCAACCGCAACGAAGGACAGGTAGTGGTCCCCGGTGTAGTACAGCTTGGTGGCCCCGCCGGTGATGAGACGACGAGGGCCGCGGTCGTGCTCGCCCGGCGTCGGAACGGTGTACTCCCGGTAGAAGCCGAACTGCCGTGGCGGCAAGCGCTCCTCCCGGTTGCTGAACACCGTCCCGTCCTGCCGATAGGGGAACGGGCCGCCGTGCTGGATCAGCTGCCACACCTGCGCAGCCTGCGGCGGGAGCTGCGATAAGGCCCGAACCGGCAGACCAGCCGCTGAGGCGGCCACCGAGGGCCGGTCAGCAACAGGTGGGGCGGACAGCAGATGGCGCCCCACGGCGCCGCCAGCCACCAGCACGAGCAGGCCGATCAGGGCGGCACTGATCCGCTGCCGGGAGCTCACCGGGGCTCCTGGTTATCCTCTGAGTTCAGAGCGTAGCGGTGGCCGAACCGTTCGAAGAGCAGGAAGGAGGCGCGGTCCAGCGCCCGAACGGCCCACCAGCAGACCGGCAGCAACACCAGCATGAGCAGGGCCACTTGCCACGCGAGCCCGAGTTGGGTGAGCCACAGCTCCACCCCGTCCCACCAACGGCTCACCGCGTCCCACAGCACACCTGCAGGGTAACCTGCCCAGAGGTACCCGCCCGTGGCCGGCACTAGGTTGGGCGCCATGTTCGCCGTCTACGCCGCCGAGCCGAATTTCCAGGACCCGCTGTCCTCGTTGCGCATCGGTGACCGCCCCGACCCAGAAGCACCCGAGGGCACCGTGGCGGTCACCGTGGTCGCGGCCAGTTTGAACCTGCACGACCTGTGGACGTTGCGCGGGGTGGGGATCACGCCCGATCGGTTCCCGATGATTCTGGGCTGTGATGGCGCCGGCGTGCTGCCGGATGGTTCCGAGGTGGTGATCTACCCGGTGGTGACCAGCCCAGGCTGGATCGGCGAGGAGACCCTGGACCCGGGCCGTACGCTGCTCACCGAGAAGTTGTCGGGTACCTTCGCTGACACCGTCGTGGTGCCCGCCCGCAATGTGGTGCCCAAGCCGCCGTCTCTGACCTTCCCGGAGGCGGCCTGCATGGGCACCGCCTGGCTCACCGCCTACCGGATGTTGTTCATCAAAGCAGGGCTGCGGGCTGGGCAAACCATGCTCGTGCAGGGCGCCTCGGGCGGGGTATCCACCGCATTGGTGCAGCTTGGCCGGACCGCTGGGATGCGAGTCTGGGTGACCGGGCGCACCGAGGCCAAGCGCGACCTGGCTCGCTCGTTGGGCGCGCACCAGGCGTTTGAGCCCGGGGCTCGGCTGCCTGAGCGGGTGGACGCGGTGTTCGAGACCGTCGGCAAGGCTACCTGGTCACATTCGGTCAAATCGCTCAAGCCGGGCGGCATTATCGTCTGCAGTGGCGCCACCAGCGGCGACGCCGAGCACGCTGAGCTCCAACGGCTGTTCTTCCGGCAGCTGCGGATGGTCGGCTCCACCATGGGTACCCGCGACGAACTGCGCGACCTCTTGTCCTTTCTGGACATCACCGGGCTGCGCCCGCAGATCGGCGCCGAGCTGCCCATGTCCGAGGCCGAGCGGGGCTTCACGGCCATGCGCGACGGCGACACCGCCGGCAAGATTGTCTTCATTCGGTGAGCGGACGCAGGCCGTCTAGGAGACGAGCGGGCACGACAGTGATCGGGAAAGGTCGGTCGGTCGCGAACTTCTCGTCCCCGCTGATACTCGCCACCTCCCGGTAGCGACCCTGCGCGGTAAGCTCAAAAACGGTCAGCCCGCCGGGAGGCTCGGGGTCGATCACCCAGTACGAAGCGGCCCCCATCCGCTCATACGCGGCCTTCTTGGTGTTCAGATCGTTGAGCGCGGTGCTCTCGGAGAGCACCTCGACCGCGAGCACCGGCGCGACGGGCAGATCCTTTAGCGTGAGATCGACGTAGCGGGCCACCAGGATGTCCGGCTGGAGTTCGTTGTGGATCGAGGTGCGGACCGCGAAGGGCGCTGAGAGCACCCGGAACTCCGGTGTGCACGCGTTGCGGAGCTGCACGAACAGCTCCCCGCTGCTCTCCTGGTGCTGCCAGCTAGGCGCCGGGGTCACGATGAGCGCCCCGTCGATGAGTTCGTAGCGGTAGCCATCATCAGGTATCGCCTCCAGGTCATACACCGTGAAGGGACGACCGGCGGCGAACCCAGCGAAGCCCGACTGCGTTGGATCTTTCTGGGTTGAATCTTTCTGGGTTGAATCTTTCTGGGTTGCCTCTTGTTGAGCGCTCATGGCCTTCATGGAGGCTTATTCAGCGATCTTGATCGACGACTGATCGTTGCAGCTCAGGATGAGTCTCACAAGATCAATAACACTGTCCTGAATAAGCCTCATGGTCCCCTCCTCCCGTCCTCGCGCCAACCCTGCCAGGTCCCACCGACACTTCCGCGCATGGCCAGCTACTTGCGCGTGTCGGTGGACAGGGCGGCGACGAAAGCCTCCTGAGGGACCTCGACCCGCCCAATGGTCTTCATCCGCTTTTTCCCCTCCTTCTGCTTCTCCAGCAGCTTGCGCTTGCGGGTGATGTCCCCGCCGTAGCATTTGGCCAGCACGTCCTTGCGCATGGCGCGGATGGTTTCCCGGGCAATGATCCGGGAACCGATCGCGGCCTGGATCGGCACCTCGAACTGCTGGCGCGGGATGAGTTCGCGCAATCTGGTCACCATTGAGGTGCCGTAGCCGTAGGCGGCTTCGCGGTGCACGATCGCGGAAAATGCGTCCACCGGCTCGCCCTGCAGCAAGATGTCCACCTTGACCAGGTCGGCGATCTGTTCGCCGGCCTCCTCGTAATCCATGGAGGCGTAGCCGCGGGTGCGGGACTTCAGCGCGTCGAAGAAGTCAAACACGATCTCGGCCATCGGCAGGGTATAGCGCAACTCCACCCGCGAGGCCGACAGGTAGTCCATCCCCAGCAGGGTGCCTCGGCGGCCCTGACAGAGCTCCATAATCGTGCCGACGAACTCCGCGGGGGCGATGACGGTGCACCGCACCACTGGCTCGTACACCTGCGCGACCTTGCCGTCGGGCCAGTCCGCGGGGTTGGTGACGATCTGCTCGCTACCCTCGTCGCGGACCACCCGGTAGACCACGTTCGGCGCGGTGGAGATGAGGTCGAGGCCGAACTCGCGCTGCAGCCGGTCCCGGGTGATCTCCAAGTGCAGCAGGCCGAGGAACCCGCAGCGGAAACCGAACCCCAGCGCGACGGAGGTCTCCGGCGCGTAGCTCAGCGCGGCGTCGTTGAGCCGCAGCTTGTCCAACGCATCGCGCAGCTCCGGGTAGTCCGAGCCGTCCATCGGGTACAGCCCGGCGAACACCATCGGCTTCGGGCTGCGGTAGCCGGGCAGCGCCACGGTGGCGCCACCCCGCTCACTGGTGATCGTGTCCCCAACCCGGGACTGCCGGACGTCCTTCACCCCGGTCATGAGGTAGCCGACCTCGCCCACCCCCAAGCCGTCACACGGCTTCTGATCAGGTGAGATGATGCCGACCTCAAGTAGCTCGTGGGTAACGCCCGTGGACATCATCCGGATCCGCTCCCGCGGGACGATCCGTCCGTCCACCACCCGGATGTAGGTGACCACACCCCGGTAGGAGTCGTAGACCGAGTCAAAGATCATCGCTCGGGTGGGTGCCGCGGAGTCCCCGACCGGGGCCGGAACCTGCTCGACCACCACGTCGAGCAACTCCCGCACGCCCTGGCCGGTCTTCGCGCTGACCCGCAGCACGTCGTCGGGCTGGCAGCCGAGGATGTGGGCCAGTTCGGCGGCGTAGCGGTCCGGCTCGGCCGCCGGCAGGTCAATCTTGTTGAGCACCGGGATAATCCGGAGATCCTTCTCCAGCGCCAGGTACAGGTTCGCCAGCGTCTGCGCCTCGATGCCCTGGGCGGCGTCCACCAGCAGCACAGCGCCTTCGCACGCGTCCAGCGCGCGGGACACCTCGTAGGTGAAGTCCACGTGACCGGGGGTGTCAATCAAGTGCAGCACGTGGTCGACGCCGTTGACCTGCCAGGGCAGCCGGACGTTCTGGGCCTTGATGGTGATGCCCCGCTCGCGCTCGATGTCCATCCGGTCGAGGTACTGCGCACGGTAGCTGCGCTCATCGAGCACGCCGGTGAGCTGCAGCATGCGATCAGCCAGGGTGGACTTACCGTGATCGATGTGCGCGATGACGCAAAAGTTGCGGATCAGCTCGGGAGGGGTGAACGTCTGGTCAGCGAACGTGGTCACTCAGCAGTCCTCGGGTGGCAGCAGGGATCACGTCATGGTCGCACGCCGCATCGAGGGCACCCGCGCCGCCAGGGCCGTGCCTGCCTCTCGTGGCGCCGACCCCCGGATCACCGACAGTTTAACAGTTTAGCGGTCCAGGCGATCAGGAGCTTCGAGCGAGCACCTCGACGTCAGCCGTGATGTGCGGTGCTGCTGCGATACGGGCGTCGAGGGTGACCAGCGGAATTGTGAGTTGCTCGGCCAGCGCGAGGTACAGGCCGTCAGTGAAAGTTAGGTTATGCCGCAGTTCCCAGGCTCGCCGGAGTAGGGCACGGTGTTCGAAGCGCATAATTTCCAGGGCGCCGAGAGCATCGATTGCAATGCTGGCCCGCTCATCGCTGAGTGATCCGTGCCGCCACTGCCGGCGCACGGCACTACCCACCTCACCGTCAACGATGGCAGGCGCTACGAGCCGCTCGTCAGCAAGACGGTCGGCTGCGCCCACCGATCCGATAATCACCGCAACGATCACCGAGGCATCGACGACAATCACCCGGCGCGGTCCCGCTCAGCGCGAATGTCCTCGACAATCTCCTCGTCGGTGATGCTGGTGGCAGGCAGCTCCCGCAGCCGGGCGAAAATCTCCGCGTTACGGCCGAGGCGGCTGGTCAGCTCCAGTTCGCGTAGCACGAACCTGCTCAGGGACAGCCCAGCCGCCTCAGCTCGCCTGGTCAGCTCGGCGTGCACGTCGTCGGGCACGCCCCTGATCTGGATGACCTTGGGCATGCACCTAATGTACACCCATTTTGGGTGCGGGGGGTGAGCTGGAGACCATGACGACACGATGATGCGGCTGCTGGACGCCGGGTTTGACCACCCTCGGAGGGCTGTTCACTCTCGGCTGAGTGGCGCCGACCGGGTGCAGCGGGGATGATCGACGTGTACCCCCTGGAGGAGATTCACCGTGACGATCGTTCCGCTGCCCACGTTGGGACGCCGGGAAGCCGCAGCCGCCGCACTAGCCGCCAAACACCGCCACCAAGTGTCCTGGGCGACCATCGCGAAGACCTTGGGCCGGTCGCTGGTGTGGAGTACCTCGGCCGTGCTGGGCCAGCAGCCGCTGGATGCCGAGCAAGCTCGCACGTTGGGGCAGCTGCTGCAGCTGGACGACGACGTCGTCGATGCCCTGCAGCTGCCGGCGGTGCGCGGCGCGGACATGGTCGATACCACCGAACCAGTGGTGTACCGGCTGCAGGAGATAGTGCAGGTCTATGGCAGCACGCTAGCCGAGCTGATCCGTGAGGAGTTCGGCGACGGCATCATGAGCGCCATCGACTTCGAGCTCTCGTTCGAGCGCCGCGAAGACCCCCACGGCGACCAGGTGCGCCTGGTGCTGGACGGGAAGTTCCTACCCTACCGGATGTTCTGATCGTTAATGCGCCGGCACCGTGGTGCGTCGGATCTCGGCTTCGATGATGACGCGGCTTCCGGAGGATTGCAGAGTGTTCAGGCGAGCTAGCTTGTCGTCGCTGAGCTCGACGTCGAGGGCGGCTAGATTTTCCGCGAGGTAGCGGCGGCGCTTGGTGCCGGGGATCGGAACTACATCGTTTCCCTGGGCGAGTACCCAGGCCAATGCGATCTGCGATGGGGACGTGCCGCGGATGGCGGCGATGTCGCGCACAACGTCGATGAGCCGCTGGTTGCTGGCCCGGTTCGCATCCTGCCACCACGGCAGCAGCCGGCGATAGTCATCGCGGCGGCGAGCTGGTCGAGGTTGGTCAGCGAGCCGGCGAGCATGCCGCGCCCGAGTGGGCTGTAGGCGACCAGGCCGATGCCGAGCTCCCGGCAGGTGGGGACGACCTCGTCCTCGATGTCGCGGGCGAACAACGACCATTCGGTCTGGACCGCGGTGATCGGGTGGACAGCTGCGGCTCTGCGGATGGTGTCCGGGGCTGCCTCGGAGAGCCCAAAGTGACGGACTTTTCCGTCCACGACGAGCTCAGCCATCGCGCTCACGGTGTCCTCGATCGGCACGTCGGGGTCGGCGCGGTGCTGATAGTAGAGATCCACATGGTCCATGCCGAGCCGGATCAGCGACGCATCAATGGCCGCTCGGACGTATTCCGGGCGGCCATTGGCCGGGCTGGGGCTGCGCCAGTCGTGGTCGGGACGGCGGACGATGCCGAACTTGGTGGCGATACTGACCTGGCCACGGACCGAGGCGAGGACCCGGCCGAGGAGTTGCTCGTTGTCGCCGAAACCGTAGATATCGGCGGTGTCAAACAGGGTGACGCCGAGGTCGACCGCGCGATGCAGCGTCGCGGTGGCCTAGTCACGGTCGATCGAGCCGTAGGCGTAGCTCATACCCATGCAGCCGAGGCCAACCGCGGAAGTGGTCAAGCCCAAGGTGCCGAGCTGGCGGGTGGGAATGGTCATGCCCCGACTCTAGGTATGGCTGAGTGTGATGGACGCGGTTGTGGCCCAGACCAACACCCGGCTGTCATTCCTGGATACCGGTGTACTACGGAGGCTTATTCACGCGGAGCGCCAGAAGTGGAGCGCGATAACGGCTGAGATCGTTTCGGGGAAGGTACTGATCGGTCGCCGGTAATCGGTGTCCAGGATTCGCCAGGTCTTGAGGTGGGCGATGGCCTGCTCGATTATCCATCGGATCTTGTTGACCTGGGTGTTGAATTCCTTCTCCCAGTCCAGTAGATCGCGATAGGGTGGTTTCTTGATGGGTGTGATCATATTGTTGCCGGTGTAGCCTTTGTCGCCCATCCAGTTCCCGGCATTCATGCCGGTGAGCACGGCTGCCTCGGCCAGGCAGTGGCTGTCGTGCCTGTTGCCGTCGATGGGATCGGAAATCCATGCCA
>JAFAPC010000008.1 GCA_019247305.1 Pseudonocardiales bacterium | reverse complement strand
TCGCGACCGAGTTGTACGGTGGCTGGAATGGCTACGGACATACGGTGCCGACACGACTCCTGCTGAGCTTCAGCGTCAGTTCACCTCAGTGCGACTGGGATTCAATACGGCACTTTCACAACTGGATCTGTTCTCCGAAGCCATCACCCAGCGCAGCGAGAGCGAAAATGGAGTCTGGCTATCAGGTCTTGACGTGGCCGCTCAAGACCTGCTTGATCTACCCGGAGGGTACTATCAGGCACCGCCCGCGATCTGCTTGCTGCACCGCGGGCTTGGAGGTGCGATCCGGCGGGCACGGACACGATTACCTGGTGGCGGAAAAAGTCCCGCGGCCATTATCCGCATCCCTCGGGAACGCATGATTGGATTCGGTATCGCGTCCTCACTCGCGCACGAAGTGGGCCACCAGGCATCCGCCCTCCTTGACCTGGTGCCCTCGCTGCGTGGCGAACTGGCGGACGTCCAACGACGATCTTTGTCCGCGGACCAGCCGGCTTGGGGGCTGTGGCTGCGCTGGATCTCCGAGATCCTTGCTGATTTCTGGGCACTGTCGAAAATTGGAATCAGCTCAACACTGGGGCTGATCGGGATCGTGAGCTTGCCCCGTCCGTTCGTGTTTCGCATCGGGCGCAACGATCCGCACCCCTTTCCGTGGATCAGGGTCCGGCTCAGCTGCGCGTTGGGTGACGCACTCTACCCGCACCCGCAATGGCGCCAGCTCGCCGAGACCTGGGCGTCCCTCTACCCGCCGGCTGGACTGGATGCAGTCAGAGGCGGCCTGATCACGATGCTGACTCGCACCATACCCCGCGTGGTGGATGTGTTGCTGGACCACCGGCCGGCCCGGCTCGCAGGTCGGTCGCTGGCCGAGGCAATGCTGTTGCACGATCGGATGGCGGACCATCTCAGCGCCACGTTCCACCGCTGGAAGGCCGACCCTGCGCGGATGTGGGTTGCACCCCCGTCCCTCGTCTTCGCGGTGTTCGGGCGTGCACGCATCACCGGGCAACTGACTCCTGAACAGGAGGACCGAGTGCTTGGCCAACTGATCACCCAGTGGGCGCTGAAGAGCACGCTCGACTTCGCCGAACTGTGTGCCGTACCTGTTCGACCCCCGTCCTTACCGGCTCGAGTACCCGTGTTGATGGCTTCGTAGGAGGAACGAAATGACCCAGGACACACTCCTCTCCATCATCCCTCAGAACCAGTCGGTTGAGCCCGAGGGGCGGGTCGTTTTCAATGTTCAGCTCAGCCAGGCGGGCCGGTACTACGCGACGTGGAAAGCATCGACAGGGCGCTTCGACAATCCCGGCACGAGCGGAGGCACCCAGGTATACCAGGACGAAGCTGACCCGTCCGCCGCGATTGTGCACGAGCCCGCGACCACCAGAACACTCGAGCTCGCCTGGATAGCTCGAGGCGTCATACACGACCGGGTCTCCATTCAATGCTGGGTCTGGGAGAGGCGTTCTCAACAATCCGCGCAAGTTACGTTCAACCAGCTAACAGCCTACGGGTTCCAGGAGCTGATTGACGGCAAAGCAGAAGCTCTCGGTCTCACGTGCGTCGGCCATACATCGGCCTACGTGAATGTAGTTCCGGCCGTCAGTGGACAGGGTGCAAATTCTTTTGCGTACGCGGTTGTTACCGCCACCGGCAGCGTGCCGCCAATGGCGCCCCCTGGCCAGCCGCTCGCGGCGGATAGCGCGTCTCAGCCGAAAGTTGAGACACCACCTATCCCGCCCGCGCGACCCGCCATCGCAGCATCTGCGCGGAGATCGCGAGATCTTGTCGAAACAGTCATCGACGAGCGCGGAGGCATTATCGCGCTGCCGGACGGCAGTGCTCACGTCGTTTTCCCAGCGGAGGCGTTGTGGGGACCGACGACCGTGAGAATTACGCGCCTCAACAGTCATCCGGGGTCTCTCCCGGCCGGCATGGCGGCGGCGAGCGCGGCTTTCGACGTGCTTGCTCTAGGCCCGGACGGTCCGATTCATCATTTCCGAAAACCCGTGCAGGTGACCCTTGCAGTCTCCGGCACTCGGCCAGCGCACGGGATGAGCATCTTCAATC